>NZ_JAVDUV010000002.1:0-604906 GCF_031456545.1 Agromyces sp. 3263 | reverse complement strand
TGTACAAGCGCGAGGGCCTGCCCTGCCGGGTGTGCGGCACGAACATCGTGCTCGAGGAGATGGCCGGCCGCAAGCTCTACTGGTGCCCCTACTGCCAGGCCTGAGGAGAACCGATGCGACAGAACCCGAGCTTCACCCTCGCGAGCGAGGAGGGCGTCAAGCGCCTCATCCGCGAGCACCCGTGGATGACGATCGTCAGCATGACGGATGCCGCAGGGCTCGTGGCCTCGCACTACCCCGTGCTCCTCGACGAGGACGCCTCAGGGATCGAGCTGCTCACCCACGTCGGCCGGCCCGACGAGGTCGTCCACGAGCTCGGACGCCACGAGGTCATGGCCATCGTGCAGGGTCCGCACGGGTACATCTCGCCGGGGTGGTACGACGCGAACCCTGCCGTGCCCACGTGGAACTTCGTCACGGCGCACCTCTACGGCACGCCCGAGGTGCTCGGCGCCGACGAGAACCTCCGCGTGCTCGAGGCGCTGGTCGACCACTTCGAGGACCCGATGCCCGAGCCGCGGCGCATGCGGGGCACCGCCGAGAACTCGGCCTATGCCGACCGCATCGCCACGGGCACGGTGGGGCTTCGCATCCCGATCACGCGGTTCGTCGCGAAGAACAAGATGAGCCAGAACCGCCCGGCCGAGACCGTCGACCGGATCATCGCCGAGCTCGAGGGCGACGGTCCCTACGCGAACCCCGCGCTCGCCGGCGAGATGCGGCGGACGCACGAGGCGCTCCGGGCGGCGCGCGCGTGAGCCGCCTGCTCCTCGAGGGCGCGCGGCTGCCCGGCGCGCCCGAGGCCGTGGACGTGCTCGTCGCAGACGGCGTCGTCGCCGAGGTCGTGCCCCACGGCGCACCGACCACGCCGCCCGACGGCGACGGCCCGCGCGTCGAGCGCATCCCAGTCTCCGGCCGCTGGATCGTGCCCGGCCTGCATGATCGGCACGTGCACCTCTCGCAGTGGGCGATGGTGACGCGCCGAGTCGATCTCGCGGGCGTCGGGTCCGCGGCGGCGGCGGTCGAGCTCGTGCGGACCGCGATCGATGCCGGTGCGCCCGAGGTGATCGGGTTCGGCTACCGCGACGGGTTGTGGGCGGATGCCACGACGAGCGCTGCGCTCGATGCGGTGTCGGGCGACGTGCCCGTCGTCCTCGTCGCGGCCGACCTCCACGCGTGTTGGATCAACACCGCGGCCGCGCGGCGGCACGGGGTGGACGTGCCGGGCGACGGCATCCTGCGTGAGGGCGACTGCTTCCGATTGGTGCGCGAGCTCGACGACGTCGCCGATGACATGCTCGACGGCTGGGTCGCCGACGCCGCCGTCGCGGCCGCCGCGCGTGGCGTGGTGGGCGTGACCGACTACGAGATGCGGTGGAACCGCGACGACTGGGCTCGTCGAGCGGCCGACGGCCGGTTCCCGCTGCGCGTCGCCTTCGGCGTGTACCCGCAGCACCTGGACCGGGCGATCGACGAGGGACTCCGCACCGGCGCGATCGTGGGCGGCACCGGTGGCCTCGTGACCGTCGGCGGCGCCAAGGTCATCACCGACGGATCGCTGAACACCCGCACCGCCTGGTGCTTCGACCCCTATCCGGGCCTCGAGGATGACGAGCACCCGTTCGGCATCGCGACCGTGCCGTACGACGAGCTCGTGCCGCTGATGCGACGCGCGCACGAGGGCGGGCTCATCCCCGCGGTGCATGCCATCGGCGACCAGGCGAACGCCCGCGTGCTCGACGCGTTCGAGGAGGTCGGATGCCGCGGCTCGGTCGAGCACGCCCAGCTCCTCCGCCACGACGACGTCGCGCGCTTCGCCCGCCTCGGCATCATCGCGAGCGTGCAGCCCGAGCACGCCATGGACGATCGCGACGTCGCCGACCGCTACTGGACCGGACGCACCGATCGCGCCTTCATGCTCGCCGAGCTGCAGGCGGCGGGCGTCGAGCTCGCTCTCGGCTCCGACGCGCCGGTCGCCCCGCTCGACCCGTGGGTCGCGATCGCCGCGGCTGTCGGCCGGACGCGCGACGGTCGCGAGCCCTGGCATCCCGAGCAGGCGATCGACGTGCGCGCCGCGCTCGCCGCCTCCACCGGCGGCACCGGCGCCGAGGTCCGGGTCGGGGCCCGCGCGGACCTCACCGTCGTCGAGCTCGATCCGTACGCGGCATCCGTCGAGCGACTCCGCACGATGCCGGTGGCGGCCACGCTCATGGGCGGACGCCTCACGCACGACACGATCCGCTGATGCCCGGGGGATAACCCCCGCGTCGATCCGGTCGGCCGCCGGATGGGGCAGGCGGGCGGCGATCGCGAGGCTGGAACCATGCCAGCCACACGTTCCAACCCCCTCGGCATCCGCCGTCCCCGTGCCGCCGTCGGCGCCCTCGCCGCAGTCGCCGCCGGCGCACTCATCGCCGTCGCCTTCGCCGGATGCGGCGTCGTCGGCCCCGCGCCGGTCTCGACCATCGGGAAGGTCGACTTCGACAGCCCGCTCGCCATCCCGCCGCTCGCCGAATCGACGGTCACCGCCGACGGCACCCGGGTGTTCGCCCTCGACGCGCAGGCGGGCACGACCGAGTTCACGCCGGGCGTTCCGAGCGACACATGGGGCTTCAACGGCTCCTACCTCGGCCCGACCATCGTCGCGAAGCGCGGCGAGCACGTGCGCGTCGACGTCACGAACTCGCTCGACGAGCCGACCACGGTGCACTGGCACGGCATGCACCTCCCCGCCGAGATGGACGGCGGCCCCCACCAGATGGTCGAGCCGGATGCCACGTGGTCGCCCGAGTGGGACGTGGACCAGCCGGCGGCCACGCTCTGGTACCACCCGCATCCGCACGGCGAGACCGAGGACCACGTCCGCCGCGGCCTCGCGGGCATGTTCCTCGTGCAGGACGACGTCGAGTCCGCGCTGCCGCTGCCCCGCGAGTACGGCGTCGACGACGTGCCCGTCATCGTGCAGGACGCCGGCTTCTCGGCCGAGGGGCTCCGCGAGGACCCGGCGCACGGGTTCGCGGGCGGGCTCGGTGACCAGCTCCTCGTCAACGGCACGCGCGGCCCGTTCCTCGACGTCCACGACGAGCTGGTCCGGCTCCGCCTGCTGAACGCGTCGACCGCGCGCAGCTATGCCTTCACCTGGAGCGACGGCCGCCCCGTCGAGCTCATCGCCACCGACGGCGGCCTGCTCGAGGCATCCGTCGACCTCGACCGCGTGCTGCTGTCGCCCGGCGAACGCGCCGAGGTGCTCGTGCGCGTCACGCCGGGGGAGCGGCTCGTGCTCCGCTCGGAGATGACCGCCGACGCGGCGGGCATGATCGACGCGATCGCTGCGATGAACGGCGGCACCGACTCGTTCGACGTGCTCGAGCTGCGGGCGGCCGATTCGCTCGGTCCCTCGCCAGACGTGCCGGACCACTTCGCCACGCTGCCGTCCGTCGACGCCTCGCAGGCCGTGACCACCCGCACGTTCACCCTCGACGGCTTCGAGATCAACGGCCACGAGATGGACCTGGGACGGATCGACGAGACCGTGACCGTCGACACGACCGAGCGCTGGATCGTCCAGAACACGAGCCAGATGCCGCACAGCTTCCACGTGCACGACGTGCAGTTCCGGATCGCGTCCATCGACGGCGCACCGCCGCCCCCTGAGCTCGCGGGCTGGAAGGACACCATCTTCGCCCGCCCGGAGACGGAGTTCGAACTCCTCCTCCGCTTCGAGGACTACGCCGACCCCGATACCCCGTACATGTATCACTGCCACCTGCTGTGGCACGAGGACCAGGGCATGATGGGCCAGTTCGCCGTCGTCGAGCCCGGGCAATCTGCCACGATTACTGGAGGAACGCACCATGAGCACTGAGACGATGACCACGATGACGACCACGACGAGCAGCACGACCCCCGCTGCGCCGACGGCTCCGGATGCCGCGTCCGAGCGCCGCGGCTATGGTGCCCTCTGGGCATCCGTGCCCCGCGAGTTCGGGTTCCTCATCCTCACCATGCCGATCGCGATCATCGGGCTCAGCGTGCTGGCGACCGTGTTCTTCACGGGCGTCGGCCTCGTGACGGTGTTCGTCGGCATCTTCCTCATGATCGCGGGGTTCTTCATCGCCCGCGGGTTCGGCACGCTCGAGCTCATCCGACTGCGCTGGGCAGGACGCCCCGAGATCCGCCGGCCGAACTGGGCCCGCGACGGTCGTGAGGAGGGCTTCTGGCGCAGCGCGTTCGCGCCGTTCATCGACGGCCACTACTGGCTGTACCTGCTGCACACGCTCGTCATCAACCCCATCGTGAGCGTCGTCACGTGGAGCATCACCATCGCGTGGACCTCGGTCGCGCTGGCGGGCACGACCGGCTGGATCTGGCAGGGGTACATTCCCGACGGCGACCGCACGTTCTGGCTGAACGAGTGGCTGGTCGACCGGATCTTCCCCGGCAACGACTTCACCTACGACCTCGTCGCCGGCGAGCGCATCCTGGAGGTCGTCCTCGGCCTCGCCTTCCTCGCGACCCTGCCGTTCGTGTTCCGCGGCCTCACGCTGCTGCACGACGTCATCGCCCGGGGCGTACTCGGGGCCTGGCGCTCCGAGGCGCTCGAGGTCGAGGTCGCCCAGCTCGCCGCCTCCCGCGGCGCCGCGGTGCAGGCCGAGGATGCCTCGCTCCGCCGCCTCGAGCGCGACATCCACGACGGCCCCCAGCAGCGGCTCGTGCGCCTGCAGATGGACCTCGCGACGATCGAACGCCGCCTCGAGCACGACCCCGAGTCGGCGAAGGTCCTCGTCGGCGAGGCCCGCGACCAGGCCCGCGAGGCGCTCGACGAACTGCGCGCCCTCTCACGCGGCTTCGCGCCGCCGATCCTGCAGGACCGCGGACTCGCCGCCGGGCTCGAGTCGCTGGCCTCGCGCAGCCCCGTATCGGTCATCGTCGAGGTCGAACTCGCCGACGCCGCCCTGCCCGCTCCCATCGAACGCAACGCGTACTTCATCGCCGCCGAGCTGCTGACCAACGCGGCGAAGCATGCCGAGGCGACGGCCATCCGCCTGCGGGTCACGACCCGCGACGAGGGGATCGCCGGTCGCTGGATCGACATCTGGGTGACCGACAACGGTCGGGGCGGCGCCACGGCGACGCCGGGGCACGGCCTCGCCGGGCTCGATGAGCGCGTGCGCGGTCTCCGCGGCATGCTCGTGCTCGACAGCCCCGTGGGCGGGCCGACCACGATCGGAGCGCACGTGCCGTACGTGCCGCTCGCGGCATCCGGAATCGAGGCGGGCACGACCCCCGGCGTGGTCTGAGCATCGCCGAACGACGGCCCCGGTTCGCGCCGGGGCCGTCGCCGCGGGCGCCGATAGGGTGAAGTCCATGACGGATGCCGCCCGCCGCCCATTGCGCATCGTGCTCGCCGAGGACTCCGTGCTGCTGCGCGAGGGCCTCGTGCGGCTCTTCGACGAGGCCGGGTTCGAGACGGTCGGCTCGTTCGGCGACGCCGACGCCCTGCTCGCGGAGATCGACGCGATCGGGCCCGACGTCGCCGTGCTCGACGTGCGGATGCCGCCCACGTTCCGCGACGAGGGCGTGCGGGCTGCGATCGAGATTCGCCGGCGGCATCCGAAGCTCGGCGTGCTGCTGCTCAGCCAGTACGTCGAGGGCACCTATGCGCACGAGCTGCTGTCGTCGGGCGAGGGCGGCATGGGCTATCTGCTGAAAGACCGGGTGGCGTCGCTCGACGAGCTGGAGGACGCGGTGCAACGCGTCAGCGAGGGCGGCACGGTGCTCGACCCGCAGGTGGTGCGCGAGCTCCTGTCGCGTCGCAGCGACCCGCTCGAGTCGCTCACCCCCCGTGAGCGCGAGGTCATGGCGCTCATGGCCGAGGGGCGCACGAACGCCGGCATCGCCACGCAGTTGTTCATCGGCGTGGGCGCCGTGGAGAAGAACGTGACGTCGATCTTCCAGAAGCTGGGACTCGAGGACTCGGGCAGCGACCACCGCCGGGTGCTCGCCGTGCTCACCTGGCTGCAACGCTAGGACGACGCCGGCGGGGTGGTCCGCAGCGGCACGTGCGAAGCATACGACCGCAGGTACAGCCGGTACCCCCGCACCAGGAAGCCGACGAAGAGCGCGAGTCCCACCACGATGCCGATCGTGACGGCGACTCCCACCGGTACGCCGAGCGCACCGGCGAGGCTCCCGGCGAACAGTCCGGCGACGGCCGCGGTGACGACCGTGATGATCATCATCGAGCTCGCGAACACCTGGCTCGGGCCACGGGCGAAGAAGTAGTGGTAGGTGCGTTCCGCGCCGAGCCGGTCGTCGTCGGCGGACATGAGGAAGTAGCGCTCGATGCCGGGGTCGAGGTCGAGGTAGGCGCCGCGCAGACGGTTCATGGCGAGCACGTACATGAGGTCCTCGGTCGCCGTGTTGTAGGCGCGCAGCAGGGTGATGAGGCCCAGCAGTACCAGGAGGAAGAGGACGCCGAGCGCCGCGATGCCGAACCAGCCGCGGAACTCCGTCGCGTTGCCCAGCACACCGAGTGTGACGAGACCCGCGGACACGAGCGTGAGGAAGATCGCGATGCGCGTGAGCACCTCGCTCTGCGTCGTGCTGCGGCTCGCGAGGAGGCTCCAGTGCTCGGTCGCGAGCATCTGCGCGCGCAACGAGCGCTGCGCGTCGGTGAGTCGCTCGAGGCCGTCGTCCGGGAACGGGACGGGCCCGGGTGCATCCGCCGTCATAGCGGCATTCTGCACCCGGGCCCGTCGGCCCGCCATCGTCGACTACTTGACGGCGATGTGGGAGAAGAGGAACCAGCGGTCCTTGTCGAGGCCGCGGCGGATCTCGATGACGACGTCCTGGCTCGCGGGGTCGAGCTCGTCGAGCCCTTCGATCGCGGCGTTCACCTTCTCGATCGCGAGGTCGATCTGCGCGACCACGTCGGAGATGGCCTCCTCGTACGGCTGGAAGCCCAGCTTCGGGTTCGCCGCGCCGCTCTTCGAGGCGACGGTGGCGAGGCGCCCGTCGATCGGCAGGCCGAGCGCGACGACCCGCTCGGCGGCGAGGTCGGCCCACTCCTGGGCGTGCGCCACGACGTCGTCGATGAGCTCGTGCACGGCGATGAAGTTCACGCCGCGCACATGCCAGTGCGCCTGCTTTCCGTTGACGACGAGCGCGACGAGTTCGTGGACGACGGGCGTGAGGTACTGCGCGACGCCCGCCGCGACGTCGGCGTGGTCTCCGGTCTTCGTGCTCTTCGGTGCGGTCTTCGTGTCGGTCATTCGTTCACCCTTCCCGTTCGGCGTCTGTCGTGCGTCGTGTTCAACGCTACGCAGGTGCCCGCGTATTTCAAGGAAGGGAAGGCTCGGCTGACCGGGGCACTGAATGGGTTCGGATGCCGTGGCGGAACGCCGGATCGACGTCGCCGGCAGCCGTGGGGAAGGTCGTGTGGAGCGGATGACGGGAATCGAACCCGCGTAATCAGTTTGGAAGACTGAGGATTATGATAGAATTGGTCTAGAAACCAAGGGCGTTCCGCATGATTCCGGGAGACTGGCACATACTGTAGGGGTATATCCCTGAACGGTCGGGGTTAAGTTGCGGGTTAAGTGGACAGGCGGGGGAGAACATGCGAGAACGACGCAAAGGGGCAGGGTCTCTGTACCAGCGGGCGGCAGACGGGCGGTGGTGCGTGAGCATGGCAATGCCCAAGGAGAACGGCAAGCGCCGGCGTCGCATGGCAGTCAAGAGCGCCCGCGAAGAAGCCGCAGCCGTGCTCGAGCAGTGGCGCTCCGAGCTTGACCTTCGCCCCGTTGGGACGCGCGCCGAATACATGGCCGCTGCACGCGAACTAGGAACCCACTCCCGCGCTGAGGCAATCGCGCTGCTGCGGTCGACCTCCCATTGCCGGTACTGCAAGACTCCCCTCGACACGTTCAACTGTGTCCAAGATCACATCGTGCCCGTCGCGCTCGGAGGGTCCGACGCGATCGAGAACATCCAGATCATCTGCTGGGAGTGCAACAACGCCAAGGGCAACCGAACCGACTATGTGTACGAAGGCACGGAACCGCGACCGTTGTCGCCCCTGCCGCAACGACAAGGATGGTGGGACTGATGCGCGGTCGCGGTGAGGGCAGCGTGTACCAGCGCGCCCAGGATGGCATGTGGTGCGCGGCGATCGAACTGCCCCCGCACAACGGGAAGCGCCGGAAGAAGATCGTCACGTCGAAGTCGAAGGCGGTCGTGCTCAAGAAGCTCGCGGAGATCCGAAGGGAACTCGAGCGCACGGGAGACCTGCCTACGGCATCGCAGTCCCTTGAGTCATGGTTGACGTACTGGCTCGACAAAGTCGCCGCGAAACGTGTGCGCCCGTCCACGTTGTACACGTACCGTCGCCAGCTCGAGAAGCAGGTCATCCCCGTACTCGGCAAGGTGCGTCTCGACAAGTTGACGGCGGCGCACATCCGACGCCTACACGACCACATGAACGACGCCGGCCTGTCATCCACGTACGCCCTCACAACCCACAGGCTCCTCTCTAAAGCCCTAACGGATGCGGTACGCGAGGGTCGGGTGGGCCGCAATGTTGCGACGCTCGTAGACGCACCAAAGTTGGGACGCTCCGATGGTGAAGCGCTCACCGTAGACGAAGCGATCACCGTACTCGACTACGCGCGCGCATCACTCGAGTCCGACGCATACGACCCCGCCCCCGTCCTCTGGGCAACCTACCTACTCACCGGCATTCGACGCTCCGAACTGCTCGCCCTCGAATGGGACCGCGTAACCGACGTCATCGACCTGTCATGGCAGTTGCAACGCATCAAAGACATGGACGGCACCTTCGAAGCACGACACCTCACCGGGAAGCTGTACCTGACCCGACCCAAGTCGAAATCAGGCTGGCGCATCATCCCGTTGGTCGACCCGCTCAAGTCGATGCTCGAGGCGCACCGTCGTCGTTCACCGTCGAACCCGTACGGTCTCGTGTTCGCCAGGGCTGACGGGCAACCCATCGAACCGTCACGGGCGTCTGCGGCGTGGAAGACCTGGTACACGGATGTTGGCCTGACCGACAAGCACGTGCCACTCCACTTCCTGCGGCACACGGCCGTTGACTTGTTGTACGCGGCCGGTGTCGACGATGACGTGAAAATAGAAATCGTCGGACATTCGAACCGGTCCATGACACAGGCGTACAAAACCAAGGGCAACCGTCCGCGACTCACAGACGCGATGGAACGGTTCTCCGCAATGCTCGAAAAGAAGGAGACCGACCATGCCTAGGCCACCGCACGTTTCTCACCGTGCTACGGGTTGGTACTTCCCCGAGACCCTTCGGGGCGGGCCTGTACTGCGCGACCCGGAGTGCGAGCCGCCGCTACCGACCCGCGATGAACTGATTGCGATGATCGAGGAAGCCGACCGCGCCTAGCACTACTTCCCGGTCAGCCGGAATGAGGTCCGCGCCAAATTATCCGACCGCCCCAACGGCACCAGGGGTGTACGCGTAGCAACATGACGTTCCAGAGCGCGCCTATGCAGCTCAGCCGTCAACGTCTCCTCAGGCGCGTACTCAACAATCTTCGGGAAGTTCAACTGCGGCACCTGCTCAATGGTGACCCGACCCAACACCATCAACGCCTTGATCGGATCCCCACGGAACCGCAACGTCAACTCCCAAACCGTCTCAGCCGGCACACCCTTACCAACCCAACGCTGCACCGTCGTATGCGAAACCTCCGCGGCCCGGGCGATCCCGCGAATGGACTCCTCGCGGGTCACCTCCCGCAGCCACCGCAACCATCCCGTGTCATCCACAATGGTCCCCCTTTATGCGGACGTGCCACTTTCGCCCCCAGTGCGGGGGTAAAACTCAGTTTAGCGGACCGTTTCGCGTGCCACTTGGGGGGTTGCTGTTACGACGGGTCGGTGGGCCGGGTTACTGTCTGCCTATAAGCGGAAAACGATAACCCGAATCCAGCCTGGGGGCGATACTCATGACCGAAACCCGACTCGTGTGCGGCAAAGGGGCAGCATGCGAGAACACCTGCCCGGTGATGCTAATGGGGCGCATCTGCCCGACTGTGCCTGAGTTCCTTGAGGAGCTGCGTGCCCTCATGCCTGAGTTGAGCGAAGAAGCTCCTCGGATCGTTCCTCAACTTGTGTGAAGAACACACTGAGCGGTACGTCGAGTACCGCCAGCACGTTCACGACGAAAGCTGTGTCCAACAGTTTGTAGGTGGGCCGTTCGCCCCTTAGGCGGTGGACGAAAGTCGTGTACTCCTCGCCCACTTGCGACGCAACGTACTTGGCTGTGTAGGGGGAGTCCTTTACGAGCGCGCGCAACGTTTCTCGGGTTGCCTGCATTTGCGCTTGCTGTTTGTTCACGGTGCCAAGCATATCTGGATAAAGACCAATCTTTGTAGGTTTACCAGACCAATTCAGGGTTACCCCTGAGGTATTCACAATCTAAGGGTTTTCCCTGATTTCAGTGGCCTTTTGGTCTTGTATTGGTCTCCGAGACCAAGCAATACTGGTCTACATGACCAACACAGCAGTTCCCCTCCGAAGCACCGAAGAGGTTGCGCGGACAGTAGGAACGAACACGAAGGCCCTCCTCGCTGAGCGGGGACGCAACATGGACTGGCTTGCCGCTGAGATCGGCATCAGCCCCCACACCATCTTGAAGGCGTTCGGTGAGCGCGTTGACACGTGGCTCCTCTTCGACCTTGCCTTCTACCTCGAGGTTGCACCCGACGCGCTGATCGGAGCCGACCATGCGTAGGGCGTATACGGTGCCGGCGCTCGCTGACGAGCTGGGCAAGTCCGAGTCATACATCGAAGGTCTCATCCGTGAGAACCGGATCGCCGCCCGCAAGGTCGGCCGCACAACCCTGGTGCTCGCCGACGACTACGAAACGTTCCTCGAGCAACTTCCCGAGGCGTAGTCACCTTTCTTGGGCCTTGATACCCGGCGGATAACCCCGGGGACTTCTGGGAAACAGCGGGTTCGATTCCTGCCTAGGCCCCTACCCGGCTATGCCCGGGGAGCAACTACACAGACGTGATGACCCATGAGGACGCCCCCGATGAACTGTGGGGTGGCGGGTGGGACTCGGTAACGAGGCAGGCTCCGGATAGGCCCCTTGACCATCACGTCATTTGAGAGACGCACACACGGGTATGTCCCCGTGGAGGTGCGGAAGCAGACATGGGGTCTGCATTGGTTTGGTTGCGCGGATGGTCTTCGCGAGGGTTCGACTCCCTCGGCGCGCTCGGAGCAGGTCGCGCATGCGCCGCGATTGCTCGTGTCCGAAGGGGTCTCCTATTACCGACCCGGTCCGGACTTATGAAGCGCAGAACCCGGTTCGAGCGGGATGGCAGGTGGAACCCTGCGGGGCTGTCGCCCGCTCGAACCGGCATAAAGGCTTCTCAATTGGGATGGGTTTGGTGCCGTCATGGATGACGAGTTTCGCGCGTATCACGGTCGTGTGTGGTCGAACGCGCTCGAGGCCGCGGAGGGTTTCGCGGTCAAGGTGTTTCTGCCTACGGGCGAGCAGGTTACTGCGGTGCTCGTGAATGACCTGGTCCGGTTGCGGAGACTGCCGGCGATCGCTGCGGAGTCGTGATGGTCAAGGCGGGTGATCTTGTCGCCATTTCGTTTACGGCCCGCGTCCACAAGGTGGGCGTCGGTAACCGGGTGTGGGTGTTGGTGCATGACGTCTGGTTTGCGCCCGACGAATACGAACTGTTGGAGGAGTCATGAACAACTTGGGTACGTGGACGGGTCGTGACCCGTTGGTTGATGAGGACGGCGCGTACGAGAACACGCCCGAACAGTTGTCGGCCGCGTTGACGGTGGCACGCAGGTATGCGGACCGCGACCCGGAACTCCTCGCAATGCTCGGGCTGATCCCGTGAACGCGGTCGAACGGTTGCAGGCCGCAATCGAAAAGCTCGAACGCCTCAGGAACGAGCGCGGTTACATCGAGCACAGCGGGTGGCTCGTCGAGGAGAACCCCAACGACCGCGGCGGATTCCTCGAGCCGCCCGAGCCGTTCATCCCGATCACGAACGACGAGATCATCGTGACGTTGCATCGCACGATCGACGCGCAACTCACGATTCTGTATCGCGGCCTCACGTCGGTCGCACCAGAGCGCGAAGTGGCCGAAATGCTCGCTGACGCGATCCTGGGGGAGGCATCATGAGCGATTTCAGCATTGAGGACATGCGCCGCATGCACTGGTCGCAACCCGTCGAACAGCAAACACGTGACGCCATCGCCAACATGACCGACGAACAACGCATGCTCGAACGGTGGCTAAACGACGACGTGCCCTGCGAATCCGGTCACGAGTTCCCCGGCAACGAACACTGCTCCGTCAAAGTCACACACCGCATCTCAGCGAAGTGCAACGACCAAGTGCCGACCGTGTGCAACGCACATGTCGTCTCCGCACGGCGTCGCATGCTCAGCGGTCACATCTGCGAATGCGGCACCCCTGCGCGTGACTGCTGGTCGTTGGTGCCCGCATGAGTTCCGGGTTTTGGCGTGCATCAGCCGACCTACTCATCGAATGCGACTGCGGCTACCAAGGCATGGTCCCCGCCATCGAAGACTACGAACGCTTCTCGCTCACCTGGGACTGCCCCGACTGCGGGCACCACGACGAAGGAGACATCGAACGTGATTAAGACCATTGAAGACCTAACCGCCGATCTCGCAGCGGCATGCGAACAAGTACGCATCCTCACCGAACGCCGCAACTACCACGACTCCGAAAAGCATCAGGCACACCTCGAGCTGATCGGAGCGGACCGCGAACTCGACCGCATCGTCAACGAACTTCTCGCCGCACAAGGCGAACCGTCATGACGTGGCCGAAGTTCCTGTCCGCCCTATCACTCGTCGCCGCATGTGTGCTCATCCTCGGCATCATCGCATCCGCGAAAGCAGGAGACGTCGGCTGGGTCATCGTCTACGCGATCGGGTTAGGTGTCATCGCTGTCGGACGGGCAATCGAACTACTGATTGAAGAAAAGGTGAAGCCATGACGAAGCGGATCGTGTTCGAGGTTCCCGACGATGTAGCAGCCCGCATGCGTCACCAGTCCGCATACCTCGATGTCTTCGGGTGGGTCCGGTGGCGCACCGACGACTACCCGGTTGTTGAGGGTTCGACCCGGTGGCGAGCAATGGAAATCGGAGCCGACTGACTCTTGACTCTCCACACCTACCAGTACGGGCGTGTCACCTACTACGTCTGCACCTGCCGCGCATTCAACGTGCGGCCATTCGAACACAACTGCGACAAAGCGTACACACGGTTCCTAAAGGACTGCGCATGCCCGCTATGCCGCGATTTCAGGAGATGGCATGACACGCAACAGGAAGTCCGCCGCAGCAGCCGGGACAGCATTTGAACTGTCCATCGCCAACTACCTCTCCTTCGAAGTAGACGACCGCATCGAACGACGCGTCAAACACGGCGCAAACGACCGCGGCGACATCGGCGGTGTGCGAGTCCTCGGCAACCGGGTAGTCCTCGAATGCAAAGACTACGGCGGCACCATCAAAGCCGGCGAATGGATCAAAGAAGCGCACACCGAAATGGGCAACGACGACGCTGTTGCCGGGATCGTTGTTGCCAAGCGCAAGGGCACAACGAAGCCGGGCGAACAGTGGGTGCTCATGACCGTTGACGATCTCATTGCGCTCATCCAGGGAGAACGGCCATGACTCACCGCAACGTTGTTCTCGAGGACGAATTCGGCGACCACCACCGCGGCGTCCAACACGTCGGCCGGTCAGACGAACCCGACACCATCACCGTCAACACCACCCGCTGGTACACAACCACATGGAAGCGCGCCGGCTGGACTGTTGTTGAGGCGGGGGAGTGGGAAGAGTGATTGTCCACGATCTTTCAGACGCCGAATATCATCGTCGCCCCGAGCTTTCGAGCACCGGGGCGCGACTCATTCTCGACTCACCCGCGAAGTACAAGTACCGGCTAGGACACGAAACCCACAGCCACGCCTTCGACATCGGCAAAGCAGTACACGCGCGAGTCCTCGGCGTCGGCGCACAAGCCGTCGCATACCCGGACGATGTCCTCGCGTCGAACGGTGCCGCGTCAACTGCGGCCGCTCGAGAGTGGGCAGAAGCGGCACGGGCTGACGGCCTCATCCCGATGAAGGCATCCGACCTGGCCCCGGTCAAGGCAATGTCCGAAGCGCTCCTCGCACACACGGAAGCGCGCGAAATCCTCGAGACCGCCACCGGACGCGAAGTGAGCATCTTCGCCGACGTCGCCGGTGTACCCGCACGGGCGCGCTACGACATCTACGGTGCCACCACGGGCGCGGACGTCAAAACCGCAGCCGACGCGTCACCGGACGGATTCAACCGGGCCGTCGCCGCGCACGGACTACACGTCCAAGAGGCCTGGTACCGAGACGTGCGCACCGCCGAAACCGGCGAAGGCCTCGACTGGTTCAAGTTCGTCGTCGTCGAAAAGACCGCACCCTACCTCGTCGGCGTCTACGACCTCGACATCATGTGGCGCGACATCGGCCGTGAACGAGCAGCAACCGCCCGCGAGACGTGGCTGACCTGCACCGAAACCGGCGTGTGGCCCGGATACGGGTCGATGACCCTCTCATGCCCCACCTACGTGGTCTACGAACACGAAACCCGCTATGAGAAAGAGATCCAGCTCTAATGGACATGAGCGAAACGACGGCCCCCAGGAGCGACCAGCAGAACTTCGACGACTACCTCGGCGGCCCCAAAACGGTGACCGTCAGCGAAGTCAAGGCCGGGTCGACGGAGCAGCCCGTCGAAATCCACCTTGTCGAGTTCCCCGGACGACCCTTCAAACCCAGCAAATCGATGAGGCGCGTACTCGTCGCAGCTTGGGGCACCGACTCGAGCGTGTACGCCGGCCGGTCAATGACCCTCTACGGCGACCCCGACGTGCGCTTCGCAGGGCAGGCTGTGGGCGGCATCCGCATCTCCCACCTGTCGCACCTCGACAAGCCCCTGACGGTCGCTCTTACGGTGACCAGGGGCAAGCGTGCACCGTTCACCGTCGAACCGCTCAAGGTCGCACCTGCACGCGACTGGCTGGGCGAACTGGCCGACACGGAAGGCGACCTGGACTTGATCGCCGCACTTGGCAAGGCCGCACGTGCGGCAGGCGCACAACCCGAAGCGCTCGCCGTCATCCGCAAAGCCTACGAAGACGCAAAGCGGGCTGCAACGCATGTCTCCGGGGAAGGGGCCGACCGTGGCTGAGCGCTTGAAGTATGACCCGGCGAAGGTGAACGGGCGCATCGCGGAGATCGATGCAGAGCGAACGGTGCACGCCGATGTCGCCGAGCGGCTGCGCGGGCTGGCGGACGACGAGGATCTCGAGGCGTTGCGCCTTTCGCACCAGATCGACAAGCTCCGCGAGATGCTCACGGCGACAGTGCCTGAAACCGATGTTTCGGAGGGCGACGATGACTGATCTTGGTATGCCCGGTTTTCACCCGTGGATGTCCGACGCCGCCTGCACCCAAGTCGACCCAGACATGTTCTTCCAAACCGAATGGCACGACGTCGAAAAAGCACGCGACTACTGCAAAACCAACTGCAACGTCCGCGAACAATGCCTCAAATACGCCATCAACAACGACATCCAACACGGCGTCTGGGGAGGCGAAACCCTCCGCACCCGACGCATCCTCGGGAAACGAGCATCATGATTTGCCCACCCCACCACAAACACGGCGCAACAACAACCTGCTACCACGACCACGCCTGCCGCTGCGACGAATGCCGGGCAAACATGACACGGCGCACCCGCGAACGATACCGGCAGAAAGCGTACGGCCGGTACGTGGGCCGGGTCACATTGACCGGCACCATCCGCAGGTTCCAGGGGTTGCAGGTCATGGGATGGCGTGCCGAAGACATGGCCGCCGAACTCGGGCTAACACACCCGCCCGCACTGTTCCGCATGCTCCGGCAAAAGTACATCACCCCCGAAACCCGCGACCGGTTCGCCGCCGCAACCGACCGCCTCGTACGCCGAGGCCGCGGACCATCAACCGTCACCGCGCAACGGGCGCTCCGCAAAGGGTGGGTGTCGCTCCTCGCCTGGGAAAACCTCGACGACGACGAAGCACCCGTGACCATCCAACGCGAAATCGCATTCCGTGGGCCGGAGCTGATGGCTGAAATCGACCATCTTGTGTCGTTGGGCGAATCACCAGACAGCATCGCCAAAGCACTCGGCCGGACCGCGGTGAGTTTGGAACAGAACGCGTGGCGGCATGGGCGCGGCGATCTCACATCGTTCTTCAACAGGGCCGCAAAACGGGAGGCAGCATGACCGCCACCGAATGCCCGATCCCTGGTTGTGGTGCGCGCACTGATGTGACGGATGTGTTTTGCCGCGGGTGTGTGTGCAACGCAACCGAATACGAAGCGATACGGAGGTGAGCGGGTGAGGATTCGAAGCATCAAACCGGAGTTCTACCGCTCCGAGGACATCGCAGCTCTCGACTGGGAAACCCGACTCGTCTTCATCGGCCTGTGGTCGTACGTGGACGATAACGGTGTCGGGCGGGACGTGGAAAAGCTAATCACGGCGGACCTGTTCGCGCTCGAGGGAGATCCTACGGAGGTTCTACGTAGAGTCTCCCGGTCCTTGAAAGTGCTCTCCAAGGGTGGTCAGATCGTCCGATATCGGGTGGATGGTAGACCGTTTCTGTTCGTCGCGAACTGGGACAAACACCAACTGGTGAAGAACCCAAACAAGGCCCGTTACCCGCGTCCTGACGCGGAAGTTGGGTCTGTTACGGAGCATGTACCCGAACTCTACGGAGACTCTACGGAGAGTGTGGGGACTGGAACAGGGGAACAGGGGAACAGTAGTTCTCTTGTCCAGCCTGCGGCTGAACCAAAGTCTGTGTACCCGAAGGCCTTCGAAGAGTGGTGGGTGTTGTACCCGCGGAAGGAATCGAAGGGTGCTGCTTTGAGGGCGTGGGAGAAGGCGCGGAAGCTCGTTGACCAGGGGACGTTGGCGAAGGCCACTCAGGCGTACACGCTCATGTGTCTTGGCAAGGAGAAGCAGTTTGTGAAGTTGCCGGCTGGGTGGTTGAACGATCGGAAGTGGGAGGACGACTATTCGTCTGCCCGTTCTGGTCCGCCTGCTGCCCCGGCGTTGGGTGCGGAGGGTGTCATGTGCGATGTGCATTTGGGTTATCCGTTGCCGTGCCACCGATGCGCGGAGAGGCCGTTCTGATGACCTTCCAATTCAGTATCTCGCTGGGCGACTTCCTCATCATCCAAGCATTTGGAGGCTGGCTCTACATGCTGGCAATCGCGTCATGGATGGAGTTTCGGCGTGAATCGTGAAGAGGACATGTCCTATGAGGAGATGACTTCGGATCATGCGTTCACCGCGTTCCTTGCGGGTGTTCGGCCGAAGCGCATGTACGACGACGAGTTGGCGATGTACCGGTATTTCGAGAAGCATCCGGGGCAGTTGGTTATGCGGGCTGTGGAGTCCGCGATTCAGGCATACGAGAAGGGCAGAAAGTAATGGCTTACACGACGGTTGAGGGTACGGTTTCGCGGATCAATTCGCGGGGTAACGGTTTCGGTTTGCGTGAGGAGAACGAGTATCAGGGGAAGACGCGGACCACGTATTGGTCGGTGTTCCCGCCGAAGGATGCAGCTCGTACGGTGTCGGAGGGCGACCGGATCAAGGCCAGCGGGTTCCTGGGTACGAAGGTCAGTGAGCGTGATGCGCGGTTCGTGGATCACACGTTGAACCAGGCGAAGGTGCTCGAGGGTGCCGCGCCGGTTGTGTCTGCGCCGGCGGCGGATACCTGGACGACCCCTGCTGACTACTCGGACAACACCCCGTTCTGATCTGACCATCTCTTTGGCCGCACTCTTTCGGGGGTGCGGCTCTTCTCATACCCGGTGGAGGAAACCGAATGAACGAGTACCCGGAATGGCTCATCGAAAAGGTTGCGCGCCATCTGTCCATGTCTGACATCGACATGCATCCGAACGCGTGGAGGGCGTATTCCGCCGATGCCCGCGACGTTTTGAACGCTCTCGGGTTTGCTCCTTGGGGCGGGCCGACGTATTGGCGTTCAAACATCCAATGGGAGGCGAAGTGAAGCCGTACTACACGGATGACGCGGTGACGCTGTACCACGGAGACGCGGAGCGTGTGGCCGAAAAACTTGAGGGTGGCATGGTGCGGACGATCGTGACGTCGCCGCCGTACTTCGGTCTTCGCGACTACGGCGAAGACGGGCAGATCGGCGCGGAACGGTCTCTTGAGGAGTACATCACACGCCTGCTGTTCCTGTTTCGTGATCTCCGGGAAGTCCTCACCGATGACGGCACGTTGTGGCTGAACCTCGGGGATTCGTACGGAGCGGGGAAGCAACTCCTTGGCGTTCCGTGGCGTGTCGCGTTCGCGTTGCAGGACGACGGGTGGGTTCTCCGCTCGGACATCATCTGGGCGAAGCCGAACCCTATGCCCGAGTCCGTGACCGACCGTCCGACAAAGGCTCACGAATACCTGTTCCTCCTTGCGAAGTCACCCCGGTACTACTACGACGCAGTCGCGGTCGCGGATCAGGTGCGACCCGAGAACCGCGCCCACGCTGAGCGGTACAGCGCCACCAAGCGGCACTCTATCCGCGCGAACCCGAACCGAAATGACGCGGGAGGGGTCGAGGCGTCGCAGGCAGGATTCGGGCGCGCGGACCTGTCTACGCGGAACAAGCGCACAGTCTGGGAGATCGCCCCTGTCCCATTTTCAGGCGCGCATTTCGCGGTCTACCCGCCCGAGCTGATCCGCCCGTGCATCCTCGCGGGCAGCGCACCCGGCGACACCGTGCTTGACCCGTTCTCGGGTTCGGGAACGACCGGCATGGTCGCAACGCAGGAAGGCCGCAAGTACATCGGCATCGACCTCAACCGCGATTACCTCGACTTGTCGCTGCGTACCCGATTCGCGCAGCCCGTACTCAACTTGGAAGGCATCGCATGACTGACCTGTCGGATGCTGTCAACGCGCTCACCAAACCGTCACGCACCAAAGTCATCCGCGACGACAACACCACCGTCACCGTCCACCACGACCCGCTGTTGGCGCAGCTCGAGCAGGCGGTTACGTCCGCAATCGGCAACGGTGGCGGGGGAGGTAGCGCGACAGGGTCGGTGTTGAACGACGAAGCCCTGTACCGGCTGACAGTCATTCGCACACAGTTGGGTGACTGGTGCCGGCTCGTCAACGTAAAACACGATCGGCAGGACGCGGTGCAATCGCTCAGGCGGTGGCATGTTGCGTTCCTGGGCGGCACCGGTGAGGCGGACTTCTACGTTAAAGCGTTGCGGGGTTGGGCGTACACGATCGTCGAACTGTTGGACCCGCCCAAAACCGTCCCGCTCGCCGGCGCATGCCCGGTGTGCAAAGCAGTCAACTGGGTTGGCCCTGACGACACGTTGCGTGCCTCCCCGGTTGCGGTGATGTACGACCACGCGAACCCTTACCGGTCTGTGCGGGCTATGTGTCGTGTGGAAACATGCGACGCCGAATGGGTTGGGGCAGACTCGGTGGAAGAATTGGTCGAAGAGATGAGCGAGGCAGACCATGGATGAAGATGAGGACGAGCAGGCCACCGCGCGGGCACTTCTGGGTGGCCGGCGACTCTACATTAACGATGACGGTGTGATCTCGGAACCGATCGGCGTGTGGGCTGACGGAACCGACAGGCTGCCGAACTATCACAACTCGTGGTACCTCCTTGTCGGCGACCCGGACGGCCCGCCCTACCCCGATCAGGAACTGTGGCTGCCAACCCGCCCATAGCACATGTTGCGGTGTAACACAAAACCCGCTACAATTATCGGTAAGCAGTCCTATCGCGCCCGAAAACGGCATGAAGGGCTGCTTTTGTCGTCCCCGGCACGCACGATCGTCTTCATTCGGGCCAGCAAATAGAGGCTGAGCGTAGAGAACAAGCGCGCAGTTGACCGGGGCATTACTCCTCGCCTGGACTACGAGCCTGTGGTGAGTGATCGTCGGCTAACTACCGACGTATTCGACGCGCCTGCTTATCAGCAGGGGCGCTATCGAGGCCTCGGCCGCTGAGCCAGCGCATGCAAATCAGCGGCCCACAAACTCAAAAGAGAAACCCCGCGCCTGCGTCAACAGGCCGGGGTCATGACCGACTTTCAAGGAGTCGATATGGCAATGATAGCGGGTCTTTCCGTCCGTGAGTATCACCGCGCCTATTACTACAAGCGACGCGCCGACCTGATCGCCTACCTAGGCGACTCGTGCGCATGGTGCCACACGAAGGACGATCTACAGTTCGACCACATCGACCCCGACCAGAAGTCGTTCGACATAGGGTCGAACATGACTGTCAACAACGCTGACGTGCGCGCAGAGCTGGACAAGTGCCAGTTGCTGTGCCGCGACTGCCACATTGAGAAGACCCGCGCGGAGCAACTCGAGATCGGGTTTCGTCACGGCCACGTCTACGCCTGGATGAAGCGCCGGTGCCGTTGTGATGTCTGCCTGTCCGCTAGGCGGGAGTGGTACGACGAGCGCAACGCTCGCCGGCGCGAGGAGTACCAGGCTTTGGCACGAGGCCCGCGCAAGCCGTACGGGCGAAGTGTCGACCACGGCGACCCGCTGAGTTGCACGCGGGGCTGTCGGTGTGATCTTTGCCGCGCTGCGAACTCACGTAGAGAACGTGAACGCAAGGCGGCAAAAGCGGCGTAGGCCGCATGGGGGCGTTCCGATCTTGGTTCAGGGTCGCGACTCAAAATCGCGTGTGCATTGCACAAGTGGGTTCGATCCCCACCGCCCCCACAACGGGCAACGGGTGTTGTCCGGACGGGACCAGTGCCACACGCTATAGCCCGGAAATGTTGCCACCCGTGTGGGGTTGACGGCAACAACACACCCACACAACTCAACACACCGGAGCCACGTAAAGGTGCGGCCGGCCCAACAACTCAACAGGGCTCAGCTCGTAAAACGGACTCCCCGAAAGGGGCCAATCGTGTCTCAGCGTTCCCCCCTGCTCGATAACCCCGATTTTATGGTTGACCTGAAAGACCTGGCATTGTCGGGTGGTGAGGTTTCCCGCAAGTGGGGGATCGCCAAGTCGGCTGTGAACAAGTACCGGTCGCGTCTTACCACTGGTGCGCCGCTCCTCGAACGTTCCACTTCGACCGTGTCGTCTGGCGAGTCCGAGACTCACAACCATGACGGTTCCGCCTCGTATGTTCGGTTCAGTGAGACGGCGTGGGGGTTCGAAGACTACTGCGACTTCATCCGCTCAAAGGGTCAGAACCCTGACGAAGTGTCGTTCACGTGGGGTTGGACTTCGAACCCGCTTGGTGGGTTCTGGAACAAGCTCAACAATGTTCGCCCCAAGTCCGCGTCTGACGCTGTCGGTTCCGTTGATTGGGTTGCGGCGTCGAAGTTCGTTGAGGGTTTCACGTACGTGCCGGCGAAGCGTGAGTTCCTGGTGGACTCTGCCGTGTTGCAGCCCACCGATGAGCAGTGGGGCAAGACGGACTTCGATGGTGGTACGCCTGAGACTGAGGCTCGGGTGTTGAACTCGTACGCCAGGTTCGCTGACTACATTCGTGAGTACCGGCCCCGGCAAGTGCTTCTCGCACGCACGGGCGACGGTATCGAGAACACCTGTTCGACGAACTCGCAGCGTGACACGAACGACCTTGATGTGCCGCACATGCTGGTGCAGTCGTTCAAAATGGATTTGCAGTCGCTCAAAATCATCGCCCCTCTCGTGGGTGAGGTTGTTGATGCGCGGGTCACGTCGAACCATGGGCGTTGGCGTACCGGGTTGAAAGCTGACGCGGGCAACCCGCACGCCGATTTCGGTATCGCTGTGGGCCGTCAGCTCGAGGACACCCAACGCATCCTTGATGTGCTCCCCAACGTGCGGTTCGAGTTCCCTCAGGCTCTGATGGAGTCGATGACGGTGAAGCTTGACACGGTGTCTGTGGGCATGGTGCATGGTCACCAGTCGTCGGGTGCTGACCGTATGGGTGAGTGGTGGTCGAAGCAGGATCATGGGCGCATGCCCACATGGGATGCCGACTACCTGCTTGTCGGGCATTGGCATTCGTACCGCAAGTATCAGTCGGGTGATAAGCGTTGGGTCATTGTTGGGCCGGCGTCTGATCCTGGTTCGTCGTGGTTCTCGAATTTGAAGGGTGAGCGTTCGTCGTCGGGCATGAATGCGTTTGTGTTCGAGGGTAAGCGTGTCCGTTTCGAGGAGATTCTGTGACCGGCGCGTTGTTGCCGTTCGCGCGCTTCTAGCGTCTTCGGGCGCTGCCTTTGGTGTGTTTCGGCAGGTTGTTGCCGTTGAGGGGGAAACCTTTGTCGTTTCAGGTGTTGCACGGGGATTGCATTGAGGTGATGCAGACGCTTCCCGCCGAGTCTGTTGATGCGGTTATCACGTCGCCGCCGTATGCAATGCAGCGGAGGTCGACGTACGGGGGCGTTCCCGAGTCGGAGTATCCGGCGTGGACTGTTGCGTGGATGGCTGAGGTCCGCAGGCTGTTGAAGCCCGACGGGTCCGCGATTATCAACATCCGACCACACATCAAGAACGGTCAGATCAGCGACTACGTGCTACGAACGCGCCTCGCGCTCCGCGAGGTCGGTTGGAACGAAGTCGACGAACTCATCTGGTTCAAGCGGTCGTCTCCTCCCACAGGAAGCCCGCGGAAGCCGCGGAGGTCGTGGGAGTCATTGCATTGGTTCGCTAAGCACGGGCAACCGTGGAGCGACGCGAAGGCGCTCGGCATAAAGACTGTCCCGCCCACAAACAAGAAGGGCTGGTTCTTGAGCGAGAACGCGAAGAATAACGGCTGGGAGCATTCCTTCGCGGGCAGCAACAAGCAACCCACGATCGCAAGATGTATGGACGTCGCGGAGATCAATCTCGGACGCCCTACCGAGTCGGACCGCAGTAACGGCGTCGCGCACCCCGCCCCGTACCCGCCCGCCTTGGCGGCCTGGGTCGGCAAGCTGGTATGCCCTCCCGGTGGAACCGTCCTAGACCCGTTCAGCGGCAGCGCCTCGACCGGTGTTGCCGCGATCCGTAACGGCTGGGATTACATCGGTATCGACGCGGTCGAAGAGTACGTGGAAATGAGCAGACGCCGGCTCTCTGCGGTTGAGGCCGCGTGAAGGGGCTGGTCATGAGTTCGCAGCGCGAGGTCATAACCCTCAACCAACTTGCGCAACGCATTCGCGACTGGAGGCTGTCGGTGGCCAATTGGGTGCACTGGCAGATCGAAGACCACCGGGGCGACGTGCTCGCGGAAGTTGAGTTCGAGTACGACGGCGGCGCATGCACGAACGTTCTTGCCATTCGGCGACTCACGAAGGACTGAGGAGGCGTGGTGACTCATGACAACCCGGAATGTGGTCCGTCTGGCGGCTGCCGCGGCGATAAGTGTGTCGGCGTACGCCCTCTGCGGTGCAGCGGGTCTGTGGGGTGTCGCACTGGCGGCCCCTGCACTGGTCGGTGCCCCGTACGCCGTGCAGCGTGCTCGTGCCGCGAGGCGTGTTCACCGGCAGATGGATGCTGAGCCGGCCGTGATCCTGGGCGGTGAGCGTCGTGGGCTGGACGGTTGATCCTGCGTCGGTGCCCGTTGAGGTGCCGCGCCGGATTCTGAAAGCCACCGACCGTTGCGACAAAGGCGAATGTGCTGCGGCCGCGTTCCACCGGGTCATCTTCTCGAGTGGTGCACTCGACCTGTGTAACCACCACTTCGAGGCCGCACCGGATTCGCTGCTGACAAAAGCCGTGTACCACATTGACGAGTCGTGGGCCGTCTGATGGCCCTTGAAGTCAGGTGCCGGTATTGCCAAGCGGCGGTCAGTCGACGTGGCGTGAACGCGCTGCGAGCTGCGCTCTCGGAACATTACCTGCGGGCGCACGCCGCCGAGGTCGCCACGGAGTGGGCTGATTTCGCAGAACTCATTGAATGATGCGCCGGGTCATTTCGGTGACGAGACGCCACATTGATTTCCTTTTCACGAAAGACGGAACCATGTATGCGCGCATCGAGTTGCCCCTAGACACAGAACTTCAACTGCCTGCCGCCGACGACTGTCATGTGGGTGATGACGTTGAGTGAGCCGCACCACGATAAGCGCCCGCTGAACGGGTTCCTGTTGGCGTTGAAAGTGCTCCTCGCAGCACTGTTCAAAAAGAGCTGAAACTTCGAGGGCCGAACATGCTCACAGGACAAGTCGGGTTGGTCCCCACAGACGGCGGCTGGGCTTCCGGGGTTGTGGCATGGGCGTCGAAATCAAACTGGACGCACATGATCGTCGCCATCAACGAACACGAAGTTGTGTCCGCCGAACCAGGCGGCGCACGAATCCGACCCATCGACTACTACCCCGGCATTGTGTGGTCACAATTCCCGCTACGCCGTGCACAACGACGCCGCATCGCCGTGTTCGCCCGCACAAGGGTTGGCACACCGTATGCCTGGTCGGACTACTTCGCTGTCGGGGCCGCCCTGATCACAGGCCGGTCAACACCAGAATGGTTGCGGTCCTACGTGGCAGACACGTCACGGCTGGTGTGCTCGCAGCTGTGCGACCTGGCGTTGCAGGCCGGCGGGGTTCATGTGTTCTTCGACCACAGGCCAGCAGGCGCAGTCATTCCCGCGTCGTTCGCGCGTGTGTTCATCGCAAGAGGTTGGACGGACATCCCATGAGACGGCCCGGTCATGTCTGACCTGCTAGAAGACACGTCGCTGGTACTGCTCGTCGAAGAGTTCGAGATTCCCTGCTGCGAATCCGTCCTCCACCAAGAGTGGAAACTGCCACCACACGAAGCGCACTGGTACGCAGCAGCCCCGTGCATGTCGTTGATCGCGGTGTGCGAAGACCGGAAACGTAAGTGCCTTCGTGACGGGGGCTGGCAGTGCACACCCGAAGTTACGGGTGGTTGCACGGCGGTACACGACTACGACGAACTGGATTGGACACCGGTACACATCCGATGAGCACCGAAACGTTGCGTGCTGTTGAAGACGCCATCCAAGCGCACATCGCCGACGAAAACCAGGGGAACATTGCCGCCGGTTGGGTTGCGTTCGTGTACTCCGAATCCATGCACACGACCACGTCCAGTTATTACGACTCGTTGGTGCCCGAGTCGCAACCATGGCACTCCACTGTCGGGTTGGTTCGCATGCTGGCCGCCGAGTACCAGGATCTGCCGTTGTACGGGGGAGTTGAAGACGATGACTGACATCGAAGCGCAGGTGCGCGCGGTCAAGGCGTCTCGGGTGTGGTTCTGGAAGCCGCAATGGTACTGGTTCGGATGGCGCACCCTGGTCCCGTTTCTGCGCGGCCATGATGAGTTCTCGCGAGAGACGTTGCTGTTCGGCTGGACGATCACCGGGCGGGTCATCATCGCGACGAACTACTGCGGCGACATTGACTGCTACGAGCAGACCTTGAGGTGGCACCACGATGACGACGAATGATCTGGCGTTCTGGGACAGCATCGCAGACGCCATGTGCGAGCCGGGATTCGCTGACGCCCTGCAACAGTTCGGCGAGATGCACGGTTGGACGGTAGATGTGCACGGTGAAACAGTCGACGTGCTCGAGGTAGAGAACGCAGCAGACCACATCGAACAACGCTTGGAGCACTGACGTTGTACGCATGTGAGTACCCAGGATGCGGTGCAGAATACACGTCAGCCCTAGCAGCAGGGGTATGCGAAGACGACGACCGGGAGAGGGATTCCAACACCCGGGGTTGGACTAAACGCTACGACTTCCACCGCAAAGACTGATGCGTGTCTGCTCAGTGAGTGGATGCCCCGCTATCTTCCCCCGCGACGAGGGCAGCCGATGCCAAGCACACAGGCGTGCAGCGGACAAGGCAAGGGGTAGCGCTACCGAACGTGGGTACAACTCACGCGGACACCAACACTTCCGCAACCAAACCCTAGAACGAGACCCCATCTGTGTGCTGTGCCACCTACGAGAGAGCACAGTAGCTGACCATCACCCACGCTCACGCAAAGAACTACTCACGCTTGGGTTGAACGCTGATGATGCACAGTACGGCCGCGGACTATGCGAGTCATGTCACAACAGCGAGACCGCACACAACCAACCAGGAGGCTGGCACGCCACCTGACAGCCGGCGAGGGCACAACATGGGTGGGGGGAGACCCCCAAACGTGACAGCGCTCTAGACCGCCGGGGAGGGCGTTTTTTGGTGCGCCGGGTTCAAACACTTTCTGGGTAAGCCTTTGGGTCGCGCAATGTGGCCCCTTTTCTATGTCGGCGCAATGCTGGCGGGGGTGACGGGTATGACTTCTGGTGGTGCTCGGCGTAGTAGTGGTCCGCCTGCTGATCCGAATGCGCTTCGGCGTGATCGTGCGGGCGATGCGGCCTGGGTGACTCTGCCGGCCGAAGGGTTTCAGGGCGATGTGCCCGCGTTCCCGCTTGAGCGGATCCCCGTCTACGACATTTACTTCGAGGACAAGAAGCGGGTCAAGGTGTTTGACCCTGACGGCACCGACTCGCTGCGTGACCGTGAGCTTGCCCTTTGGGAAGCGCTGTGGTCGAAGCCGCAGGCTCACATGTGGTCGAAGTTGGGCCTTGAGTATGAGGTGGCCGCTTATGTTCGGGCGTTCATCGAGTCGACCGGCCCGGATTCCAACTCGGGGTTGAAGACCGCTGCACTGCGTATGGCTGCGGAGATCGGTTTGTCGCTGCCGGGTATGCATTCGTTGCGTTGGAAGTTCGCCGAGGATGAGTTGGGCGCCCGTCGTTCTGAGCCTGTTCGTTCGTCTGGTGGTGTTTCGGCTAAGGATCGGTTGCGTGCACTCAATGGATGACGACATCCTGTGGCTTACTCCGCGCGAGGTTGAGCAGTTGCGCTCGATGCTTGAGAACCCGCCTGAGCCGCGCGTCCTCGAGGGGCTGCGTAGGTTGCTATCGCACGGGGACGTTTTCGATGGCTGAGTTTTCGCTGGTTCCCGAGTGGATCGAAGCGCATTGTGTGATCCCTGATGGTGATGACATTGGGCGCGCGTTTGTGCTGGGTGATGAGCAGTTGTCGTTTGTCGCCGCTCATTACCGGGTGAAGTCGGGTACGCGGCTGGACAAGATCGTGAAGCCGGCGGATGCGTTCGTGTTTCGTCGTTCGCAGTTGGTGCGGGCGCAGAAGTGGGGCAAGTCTCCGCTGATTGCTGCGTTCGTGTGCGCTGAGGGTGTCGGGCCTGTCGTGTTCGACGGGTTCGCTGAGGCAGGCGACGTGTATGACTGCCGCGACTTCGGGTGTGGTTGTGGTTGGTGGTACGAGTACGACGCGGGCGAGCCTAAGGGGCGTCCGTGGACTACTCCGTTGATTCAGATCACGGCGACGTCTGAGGATCAGACGGATAACACGTATGACGCGTTGCGGCCGATGATTGATAAGGGGCCGTTGGCTGAGCTGATTCCGAAGACGGGTGAGGAGTTCATTCGTCTGCCTGGTGGTGGCCGTATTGATGTGGTGACGTCGAAGGCTAACTCGAGGCTGGGTCAGCGCATCACGTTCGCAGCTCAGGATGAGACCGGGTTGTGGTTGGAGTCGAACGGCGGCCATAAGTTGTCGAAGACTCAGCGGCGTGGTTTGGCTGGTATGGGTGGTCGTTCGATTGAGACGACGAACTCGTGGGATCCGTCGCAGGATTCGGTTGCGCAGCGCACGTTTGAGGCGCGCGCGGCGGATATCAATAAGGATTTCCAGCAGCCGCCCGCTCACTTGTCGTTCAAGAACAAGGCTGAGCGTCACAAGATTTTCGTGTTCAACTATCGGGCTGCCCCGTGGGTGTCGATTGACGCTATTGAGGCTGAGGCTGCGGAGTTGATGGAGAAGGATCCGGCGGATGCGGAGCGCTTCTTCGGGAACCGCATTGTTGCTGGTACTGGTGCGTGGATGGACATGTCGAAGTGGGAGCAGAAGAAGGCCCCCCGCGATGTGCCCCGTAAGACTCCGATTGTGTTGGGGTTTGACGGTTCGGATGTGAACGACTGGACGGGTATCCGTGCGGAGACCCTGGACGGCTACCAGTTCACGCCGACGTATCATGACGGCCGGCCGACGATTTGGAACCCTGCTGAGTGGTCTGGGCGTGTGCCCCGGCTCGAGGTGATGGCCGCGTTCCATGAGCTGTTCGAACGGTACGACGTGGTGCGCGCGTACTGTGACCCGCCGTATTGGCAGTCGGAGATTGATGATCTCGAGGGCCGGTATCCGAAGCGGGTTTTTCGGTGGGAGACGTACCGGCCGAAGCAGATGTATGCGGCGTTGGAGCGGTTGAAGACGGATGTGTCTTTGGCTGAGTCGACGTTCACGCATGACGGTAACGAGACGGTGTCTACGCATGTTCGTAATGCGGTTGAGATGGCCCGTAACCCGTACCCGACTTATCTGATTTTCAAGGCGTCTGAGACGCAGAAGATCGACCTGGCAATGAGTTCTGTTCTCGCGCATGAGGCTGCGGGGGATGTGATCGCTGCCGGGTACACACCTGAGGCAGACGAATACGTCTACTACTGATTACCCCCTTTGGAGGCTCCGTTGGATGCAGATGAAGCCCTCCGAATGGTGAACCGTATTTATGCCCGTCTTGATGGTCGTCGTAGCGTCTTTCAGACGCGTGAGGACTATTACAACGGGTTGCAGCCGTTGTCTTTCGCGACTGATGAGTGGCGTAAGGCGAATGCTGCCCGTTATGCGGGGTTCTCGGATAACTGGACGCGGCCGGTGGTTGATGCTGAGGCCGAGCGTCTTCGTCATACGGGTATCAAGATTGGCGAGTCCGTTGATGCGGGCAAGAAGCTGTGGGAGCAGTGGTTGCTCAATGAGATGGAGATGCAGTCATCTCAGGGGTTTGTTGCTTCGTTGACGACGTCGCGGTCGTTTGTGATCGTTTGGGGCAACTCGGATGATGAGCCGCTGATTTCGTGGGAGCACGGTTCCGACGTCGAGATTGAGTACGACTGGGCGAACCCGCGTGAGCGTGTTGCTGCGTTGAAGACGTGGGTTGACGAGTCGAACGAGTACGCGACGTTGTACACGCCGGATGCGGTGTGGAAGTTTGAGCGTTCGCGGTTCAAGACGGCGTCTGAGCGTGAGTCGCAGTCGGCGCAGTCGAAGGTTCAGTCCGCCGCGCCTGGTGGCTGGGAGGCTCGCCGGGGTAAGGCTGACAATACGTGGCCGTTGGAGAACCCTATGGGTGTGGTGCCGGTTGTTGAGGTGCCGAACCGGCCGACGTTGAAGGGCGACCCGATCTCTGAGATTCAGGGTGTCATTCCGATGCAGGACGCCATCAACTTGTTGTGGGCGTACATGTTCTTGGCTGCGGATTATGCGTCGATGGATGCGCGCGTGATCCTGGGTCAGGAGCCGCCGAAGATCCCCATTCTCAATGAGAACGGGGAGAAGATCGGCGAAAAGGTCGTCGACATGCGCGACTTGCAGGAGAAGCGTTTCCTGTGGTTGACGGGTGAAAACGCGAAGATCGACTCGTTCCCTTCCGCGTCGCTCGAGCAGTTCACGAAGGTCATTGAGAAGGCTGTCGGGCATATCGCAGCTCAGACGCGAACGCCTCCGACGTACCTGGTGACGACTGCTGGCATGTCGAACGTGAACGGTGAGGGGTTGAAGGCGTCGGAGATTGGTCTCGTCAAGAAGACCCTCGAGTTCCAGACGTTCGCGACGCCTGCTTTGCGTGAGGTGTACCGGCTTGTTGCGTTGGCGATGGGTGATAAGGCCCTTGCTCGGCAGACACGGTTGGCGACGATTGCGTGGATGAACCCGGAGATTCGTTCCGAGGCGCAGTTGGCTGATGCGTTGGTGAAGAAGCGCAATATCGGTTACCCGTTCGAATACATCCTCGAGCTTGACGGGTTGGACCCGGTTGAGGTTGAGCGCGTCATGCAGATGCGTGAGGACGAGTTGAACGACCCGCAGATCGCGGCTGCTATGAGGGGGCTGGATGATTCCGCGGGCGGCTCAGGAGCAGTACCGGACGCAGCAGAAGATAGCGGCGGTGACGTCGGCTAGTACGGCGAAACTGTGGCGTCGCCTGGGTGACGATTTTTCGTCTCAGTGGGTCGGTGTGCGGTCGGAGTTGTCTGCGGTCGTTGAGCGGGGGCGTGTGGCGTCTGTGCGTGCCGCGTTGCCGTACACGGATGCGGTGTTGGCGGAGACGAACCAGGTGGGTGACCCTGCGGGGCGGTTGAACCCTCCCCGGTTCGTCGCTACCGCCCCCGATGGCCGCCCGATGGGCACCTTGTTGGATCAGTCGCTTATCAGCGTGAAGACGTCTATCAAGGGTGGCGCGTCGGTTCGCGAAGCGCTCGCAACGGGCGGAACGCATCTGACACGCGACGTTCTGACGGTCATGGCTGATACGCGCCGGCAGGTGTACCACGCGGACATCATTCAGCGCCCGAAGCTGGGTGGTTACGCCCGCATGTTGAATACGCCGTCGTGTTCGCGGTGCGTGATTCTCGCGGGTAAGTGGTTTGGGTGGAACAAGGGTTTCCTCCGTCATCCGCGGTGCGACTGCATGCACATTCCGGCGTCTGAGGCGCTGGGTGAGGGTATGGCGATCAACCCGCGTGACTATTTCGATTCGTTGTCGAAGGAAGCCCAGGACAAGACGTTTGGCAGGGCCGAGGCGCGGGCAATCCGTGACGGTGCCGACGTCGGTCGCGTGGAGAACATCCGCGGTCGTGGCTTGGGTACGGCGAAGGCTGCACGTAAGTACGGGACGCCTTCGCGTCTGACCGTTGACGACATTTACCGGGTGGCGGGTACGCGTGAGAACGCTATCCGGCTGCTCACTACGGAGGGTTACGTCCTCCCGGCCTTCGGGCGATGAAGCTTCCCGCTCCTCGCGGGAGATAGTGCCGCGCAACGCGGCGACCAACCAACTAGGAGCAATTCCCATGTCGGATGAAGCGAACGTCGATTCTGTCGACACTGACACTGCTGTTGACGCCTCCGCTGAGGTCGATGCGCCCGTTGAGGGTGCCGAGGCCTTGGGTGATGCGGGCAAGAAGGCTTTGGACACAATGAAGGCTGAGCGCAATGCTGAGCGTGCCCGTGCCCGTGATGCCGAGGCCCGTGCTGCCGAGCTTGAGGCGAAGTTGCAGGGACGCGAGGCGGAGTTTGCCGCCGAGGTTGAGAAGCGCAAGACCCAGAACGAAGCGATCCTTCGGGCTGAGTTGAAGGCTGCGGCTAAGGGGCGGCTTGCTGACCCTACTGACGCGGCGCTGTTCATCCAGCTTTCCAATTTTGACGTGTCAGAGAACGGCGACGTTGACGCCGACGCATTGAACGCTGCGATTGATGACCTGATCGCCCGCAAACCCCATCTTGGAGCCGATAAGGCGCGCCGTTTCGACGGCGACGCAGATACGGGGCCGAAGGGTGACGGTAAGCCGGTTCAGATCCGCTCGCGCGAAGAACTCTCACGCATGACCCCTGACGAGATCGTTGAGGCTGAGGCCGCTGGCCGGCTCGCGGACTTGCTCGGGGGTAAGAGCTAAGCCTAGGAGGGCTATCTAATGGCTGTTACCAATTTTGTTCCTGACCTGTGGACTGCAAAGATCCTCGTCGCGCTTCGGAAGAAGGCCGTCGCTGGCGGTCTTGTGAACCGCGACTATGAGGGCGAGATCAAGCGCCAGGGTGACTCGGTGAAGATCACGTCAATCAATGACGTGACCATCGGCACCTACACCGCTCACACGGACATCACGTTCGAAGACATCGACGACGCGACCCGTTCGCTCGTGATCGACCAGCAGAAGTACTTTGCTTTCGAGCTGGACGACATTGAGCGTGCGCAGTCGGTCAACGGCGGTGCTGTGATGAACCAGGCGTTGGACAACGCGACCTACCAGCTTCGGGACGTGTCCGACGCGTTCCTGCTGGCCGCGATGAACACCGCGATCCAGGGCACGTCGAACGACCTTGGCACTGTCGCGATTCACACCACGAAGCAGAACCTGTACGACGCGTTCGTTGACCTTTCGGTCACGCTCGATGAGGACAACGTTCCCGAGGAGGGCCGCTGGTCGGTCGTTTCGCCTTCGCTGCACGGCCGTCTGCTCAAGCTGGACTCGTTCATTCAGGCTGGCGACTCCGCGTCGCCTCTCGCTCGTTTGAACGGCTTCATCGGTGAGATCGCTGGCCTGTCGCTGTTCAAGTCGAACAACCTTCCGGCTGTCACTGACGCCGCCGCTACCGGTGGCCTTGCTATCGCTGGTCACGGCATCGCGACCACGTTCGCTGAGCAGATCACGTCGGTTGAGGCTGTGCGCCTCGAGAAGCGCTTCGCTGATGGCCTCAAGGGTCTTCACGTTTACGGTGCGAAGGTTGTTCGTCCGACCGCGCTTGCCGTGGCTGAGTTCGACGCTACCCCGTAAGTAGAGGAGTGATGGTGGACGCATTCGCAACAGCAGATGATCTGGCGGCCCGGTTGAACCGGACCTTCACCGCGGAGGAGGAAGCTTGGATCATTACGCTGCTTGAGGATGCGTCCACTTATCTTCGTGAGGACGTTATTGGGCAGCAGGTGTTTCCGCAGTCGTCGGCGACGTTCTCTGGGTGGCCGGATGGTACGGGGGCTGTGGTGTTGCCGCAGCAGCCTGTGATTTCGGTTGATGCGGTGGAGTTCGAGGGTGACCCGGTCGAGTACACGCTTCGTGATGGGGTCGTGTATGTCGATGAGTGTGAGCCGGTGGATATCACGTTCACGTATGGTTACGCGGTGGCCCCTGAGGGGTTGAAGCGTTGGGCGTGTGTGTTGGTGTCGCAGGCGTTGGTGCCGCTCGAGTTGAACCTTGGTTTGACTGTCGGCGGCCTGTCGTCGGTTGCGATTGACGATTTCAAGGCTGCGTTCGCTGATGGTGGCGAGGGTACCGGGATGTCGTTGTCTGACCGGAACATCGCGTTGATTCGCCGGCAGTACTCGACGGACGTGCATGTTGGGGGTTCTCGGTGAGCATCGCCCGCGGCGCGTTGAGTATGGGGCGTGGTGTCGCGGAGTCGTTGATGACGGACACGGTGCGGATCTTTCGGCGGGCCTATCTGGATACCGCAGATGATGACGGTAACCCGGAGTTCACGGACACGGATGTGTGGTCGGGGCCGGCACGGCTGGTGCTGCGGTCCGCTGCTGCTATCCGTGATGTGGACGCGCAGTCGCAGTTGTTGGCCGTGCAGTCGCCGCGCCTGGATGTGCCAGTTGAGGGCACTGGTGGTGTGAAGAACGCGGACCGGTTTGTGATCCTTTCGTCAGCCACTGACCCCGAGTCGGTGGGTCTCGAAGGGTTCGTGTCGGGCATGTTCCCGCAGACCTACTCGACTGCCCGCCGCCTGCCCGTTGAGGTGGTGTCGTGAGCGACGGGGTGTCCTTCGATTTCTCGGAGCTGAACACGTTGACCGCTGACCTTGTCGCAGCCCCGGTGAAGGTATTGCCGAAGATCCGTCAGGCGCTCGAGGTGTCCGCAAGGCATATCAAGGATGACTGGCGGGCTGACTGGTCCGGTTCGTCGACTGTCCCTGGTGGTGCTGCGGCGATCTCGTACGACATTGAGGGCGCGTCTTCGGCGGTCCTCGGTAAGTCTGCGATGTCTGCGGAGATTGGCCCGGAGTTGAAGGGTCAGGGTGCGGTGGTTGGCATGCTCGAGTATGGGACGCCGAACACTGGGCCTCGCGGGTTTGGTGCTGCCGCGTTGAAGAAGAACGAACCCGACTTTGAGAAGGGTATCGGGTTGGCGACGGAGGGTCTGATATGACCGCTGAGGCGCATCATGACGCCCTTGTGGCGCGTTTGAAGGCTCACTCACAGTTGGGCACGTCCGTGTTCGAGTTGGGTGCCGTGCCGACCGTGAACCCGCCGGCCCGGTATGTGGTTGTGGCGTCGTCGTTGGGCGACTGGGATCAGCTCCGGTTGTCCGGGTCGAAGGATGCGCTGTTGACGTCTCACGTTTTGTACTGTGTCGGCAACAATTCGGCGGCTGCCCGCAAAGTTGGTACGTGGGTTACGGAGCAGATGAAGGATCACCGGTTGACGGTTGCCGGCCGTCAGGCGTTCTGCCCCGACCCGTGGATTTCGCGTCCCATTCAGATTGATAAGGACGGCCCGATTGTGTTGCCGTTCGCGACGATTGCGTTCGACATTCTGTCCGAACCCGTCTAACGCCGCATGAAAGGAAGCCCCCTTGAGGGGCTTTTTTTGTGCCCGAAAGCTGCCCGCACCCCGCGGGTAACCCGGTCCTGCGGGTTCTCCGACAGGACTCATTTAGAAGGAGAATCCCTTGGCTGCTGAAACTGTTCCTGTCTCTTCCCAGTCCGATGGCCGCTGGCGGATCGGGTTCGTCGAGCTTGCCGACGACCCCCAGTCTGTTGCGGACATTCTTGTTGACCTGACGTACTCGTTCACCCCGGACGGGTTCGACTACCAGATCACCCAGGCGGTCGTCGCTGACGGCCGCCTCACCCTCGAGCAGAACCTTGAGCAGCCCGGTAAGAAGTCGGAGACGTTGAACGTGAAGTACGTCACGTCGACCACTGCCGACTCGGCTTCGCTCACGCTCGTTGAGGGCACCGAAGGTTACCTCGTGGTTCGCCGCGGTGTGGCGAACTCGACGGCTTGGGCTGCCGCTCAGAAGGCCGACATCATCACGTTCAAGGCTGGCGCTCAGCGTCCTGACGCACCGGTTGAGAACGGTGTCGACACGACGTCGCAGACCCTTTACATCACCGATGTGACGGTCAAGGGCGCGACGCTCGCTGCCTAACCAGACTGCCGGGGCGGGTAACCCCCACGCCCGCCCCGGCTTCACCTTTTTCTGTGGGGAGTGGTGGGGATCATGGGTTTTCTTGAGGATGTGGCGGCTGCTAAGGCAGCGCCGAAGCCGAAGTCGTCGCCTGTTCCGGTGATCGTGAACGGGGCGTTGTATGAGCTGGTGTTTGAGCGTGCTGATGGTGACGTGTGGGCTGAGTGTGTGTCCCGCCATCCGGCCCGCTTGGATTCGTTGATTGATAAGCGGTACGGGTACAACTTCAACGCGGTGGTGTTGGAGATGGCCCCGAGGACGGGTGCGCTCGCGGATGGTACGGCGATTCCTGCTGAGGCGTGGGCTGACCTGATTCCGTCGTTGGCCGGTGCGGAGATCAGTGCTGTGACTGACGCCATTTGGGCGTTGAACGAGTGGAACCCGGCGCAGGAGATCGAGAAGGCAAAAAAAGCCTCCAAGGTCGGTTCGCGGAGGAAGTCGAGCTAGCCGACAGTATGGGGGTTTCCCCGTCGCGGTTGTTGGGTCGTGAACCGGTTGAACGGCACGAGCATTACAACGCTGACGGGGTGTTCACGGGGGTGACTGTTGTCACCAGGGAGCCGGAGTTCACCCGTGAGGATGTGACGTATCTGCTCGCTCGCCGTCGCATGGCGTTGGAGATCGGCCCGCATGGGATTCCCATGTCTGAGGCGATGGACGCTGAGAATCAGTTCGCGTTCAAGGGGCCGGATAAGCCGCGCATCGACTGGGCTGAGAAGGCGTTGCGTGATGCGATCGACGGTTACTACAAGGGCCGTCCGGACATCAACCGCAACGGGCACAAGTGGGGCGGTGTTACGAGGCGCGGATGACGGCTATGGCGATTCCGAGTATGGCGAGGACTAGTCCGATGGGTGCCATGCTCGGGATCGGCTTGTCGCCGCGTTTCACGATGGTGTAGAGGCCGGCTAGGACGGCGATTGTTCCTGCGACGAGCGGGAAGCCTGGCGCTGACGACAGTAGGGCCGTGATGAGGCCCACAGCGCCGAGGACGAGTGCCGCGATTGGTGCCTCGCTACGCGTCGGCGTCTTTGTGTCGGTCATTTCGAAACCGTACCGCCTGCGGGTGGTTTGTCGTAGGGGTTACCCCCTGTATTGGAGGTACGGCATGCCCGAGCGCATCACACGCGTAACCCTTACCGCGCAGGTTGGTGACTATGTCGCTGGCATGGATAAGGCTGCCCGGGCAACTAAGGAGACCGCCAACGCGGCTCAGAAGCTGACCCAGTCGAAGAAGGAATTTGACGCGGTCGGCAAGGCGTCTCTGGCGCTCGGGGCGCTTGCTGCCGCGGGTGTTGGTTTGGCCGTTTCGAAGTTCGCTGATTTCGATAAGGCGATGTCGGCGGTTCAGGCGGCAACGCATGAGACGACCGAGAACATGGCGTTGCTGCGTGACGCCGCGCTTGAGGCTGGCGCTTCGACGGTGTTTACTGCGTCGGAGTCGGCTCAGGCGCTCGAGGAGTTGGCGAAGGCTGGCATTTCGACGGCGGACGCTTTGGGCGGCGGGTTGAAGGGTTCCCTGGACCTTGCTGCTGCTGGTGGTCTTGAGGTCGCGGATGCGGCCGAGATTGCTGCGAACGCGTTGACGGTGTTCAACCTTGCTGGCGCGGATGTGCCGCATGTTGCTGACGTGTTGGCTGCTGGTGCGGGTAAGGCTCAGGGTTCCGTCGATGACTTGTCGGCTGCGTTGAAGCAGTCGGGTACGGTCGCCGCGGGCATGGGCATTTCCCTTGAGGAGACTGTCGGGTCTCTGGCGTTGTTCGCTTCGGCCGGTATCACCGGGTCGGATGCGGGCACGTCGTTCCGTCAGATGTTGTTGCGCCTGTCGAACCCCACCGAAGAGTCCAAGGAACTCATGGACCAGTTGGGCATCAGCGTGTACGACGCGGCCGGCCAGTTCGTGGGCATGGGTTCCGTTGCGGGGCAGTTGAAGGACAAGCTGTCTCCGTTGACGCAGGAGACCCGTGATGCGGCGTTGGCGACGATCTTCGGTGCTGACGCGATCCGTACCGCCCGCGAACTGTACAAGGGTGGTGCTGAGGAAGTCGCGAAGTGGACGTCCGCTGTTGACGATTCCGGGTATGCGGCTGAGACTGCCGAGCTGCGGTTGGATAACCTCGCGGGCGACTTGGAGAAGTTGGGTGGCGCTTTCGACACGGCGCTGATCAAGACGGGTTCTGCTGCGAACGACGCGTTGCGTGGTTTGACGCAGGGTGTCACTGGTGTTGTGGATGCGTTCGGTAAGGCCCCGGAGCCGGTGCAGGCGACTGCGTTGGCTATTGGTGCGGTGACGGCGGCTGTTGGTTTGGCTGGTGGTGCGTTCCTTCTGGCGGTTCCGAAGATTGCGGCGTTCAAGGCTGCGTTGGCGACGATGTCGCCGGCCGCTCAGCGGGCCGCGGGTGTTATTGGGAATGTCGCGAAGGCTGCCGGTTTGATCGCCGGTTTGGGTGTTGCTGTTTCGATCCTGGACAAGCTTGCTACTGGTGGCCCGAAGGCTGCGGTTGGTATCGAGAAGGTGTTGCAGGCGTTGAACGGCGGCGACTTGGATGCTGCGTTCAAGAACGGGTCTAAGTCTGCTGATGAGTTCGCGGAGTCGTTGGAGCTTGTTGCCGGGTCTGGGTTTGATGCGCAGATGGAACGGTTCGGTGAGGCGATTGCTGGCCCGTTCGGAATCACCGGTGCGGTTGGTGAGGCGCGTACGGGGTTCGATTCGCTGTCGCAGGCTTTGGCTCAGATGGTGCAGGACGGTAAGGGCGAGAAGGCTGCTGCAATTTTCGCTGAGATCACCCGTAAGGCCGAGGAGCAGGGCATCTCTGTCAAGGAACTCAAGAAGTTGTTCCCTGAGTATGAGAACGCCCTCGCGGGTGTGTCCAATGAGCAGGAGGACGCGACCGTCTCATCGGCTGCGATGTCGGAGGGTTTGGGCGACGTCGAGTCTGCCGCTGATACGGCGAAGGATGCTGTCGATGACTTGGCAGAGACGATCCGCGGGTTCGGTGACACCCAGCTCAGCGTGAATGACGCGAACCGTCAGGTGCAGCAGTCGTTGGATGATTTCACCGCCTCCATTGAGGAGAACGGGCAGACGCTCGATATCACCACTCAGGAGGGCCGCGATAACCAGGCGGCGCTTGACGGTATCGCTGAGGCGTACAAGGAAGCGGCTGCGGCGACGGTTGAGAACACGGGTAAGCAGGAAGATGCGATCCCCGTTATTGAGGCTGGGCGGCAGGCGGTCATTGATGCCGGCATTGCGGCCGGGTTGTCGCAGACGGCGGCTGAGTTGTACGCCGATTCGCTCGGGTTGATTCCGGGTGACGTGTCCACTCAGGTGAATTTGTATTCGCAGGAGGCGATGGACGCGGCGCTTCGAATGGCGCAGCTCATCCGTGACATCCCGAACTCGAAGACCGTTTACCTGTATGTCGAGGAGCAGCGGAAGTCGTCTGGTGCGCCGGCCGGTCAGGTGGGTGCGGCGTACGGCAACACGGGTGGTTTGTTGGTCCCGCACCTGTCGGAGGGTTCCCCGGCGTGGTGGCGCGACGGTGTTGTGAAGGGTCCGGGTGGGCCTCGAGACGACCGCGTCCGGGCGATGCTGTCGCCTGGTGAGTTCGTGGTGAACGCGGACGCGACGAAGAAGAACCTTGACGTGTTGCATGCGATCAACGGGGGCGCTTCGTATGGTCCGGGTGCCGCTCAGGCTCCCGCGCCGGCACCGTTCCCCGCTGTCGGGTTGCAGTTGTTGCGTGAGATCCGTGACCGGGTCGGGTTCGACGTTCCGGTTCCGGCGGTTCAGGGTGCGTTGTCTTCGCGGAATGTGGCTACTACTACGAGGGGTCGTGCTTGATGTGGTTTGGTACACGCTCGTACATGCTCGATGTCCGCGACCCGCAGATCAACCCGGATTATGAGACGGTCGGCTGGGAGGACTCAACCCAGTACCTGAATGGTGGGTTGGGTGTCTCCCAGTCGGTGGCCGCTCACCGTGAGTATTTTCTTGACTTCGGGATGATGTCTCGTGCTGAGGCCCGGAAGATCACGGATTTTGCGGATGGTGTGTACGGGACGGGTCTGATCTATTGGTTGGACCCGGTCGCTGCGGATCAGAATGCGTTGCCGCAGCAGTGGGCTACCCCGTCTATTGGCGGGTATGACGGTGTGCCGTTGGCGGGCGATGTGCGCCCGTCGTTGTCGACGAACTCGGTGACGTCGCAGGGCTACCCGTCTGAGCTGGCGACGTACACGTTGGCCGGCGATTCGGTGTTGCGGTCGGTGTTCGTGCCGATCCCTACCGGCTATTCGGCGTGGGTGGGTGTGCACGGCGAGTCCGACGCGGCCGGGTGCGTGAAGGTCACCCCGTACACGGGTTCAACTGCGGGCACTGTGGTGCATCCGACGATCTTGTCGACGGCGACGACCACGCGTGTGAACACGGAGGTCGGTGGCGGGGCGACGGGTCTCGAGCTGTCGTTGGACAACACCACGCCTGGGACGTTCACGTTGGCGGGGATGATCGTGCAGGTTCTCCGCGACGGTGTCACCCCTGCGACTGGTGGGTTTGTGTCGGGTCAGGGCCATTCGGGTTGCCGGTTCATTGGCCGGCCCATGCGTGTCCCTTATGACACTTCCACGTTGGATCTCGTGAACGTTACTGCGAAGTTGGGTGAGGTTGGCGAATGGGTGTAGATATTCGCGTTGGTGGTGAGGCGGAGTGGAACGCTTCGGGCATCACTGTCAGCGAGGATGCGACCCCGTTGGATCCCTCTGACAATTTCGGCGGTGTCGGTGCGGTTGCGTTCACGATTCCGGAGAATGCCGGTTCGAAGTCGTTGTTGAACGCTGACGTGACTGTCACGGACGCCGCCCGCGGGACGACGCAGGGTGTTGTGAAGGCGCTGGCGGGCGAGAACGGCAGCGTGAAGGTTGACGCGCTAACCAGGTTGTCGGCGTTGGTCGCTGACCGCACAGCCCTCCCGCATGTGGGCACCCTCGAGTCGTTGCTGCTGTACTACTTCGGTTTGTGTGGCATCACGGACGGCATTGTCATCGACGAGACTGTCGGTGCCGTTGAGGTTGTGGTGCCGGGTTGGTACGGGGATGTGTGGCAGCAGCTCAAGAAGCTGACGGCGGCGTACCAGTTCGAGATCATCCCGGTTGGGACTGACATTGCGGCGCGGCCCCCGAGGACGATCACCGCTGACCGCGTGAAGGAGTCCGCGTTCTCGTGGGCGTTGGACGAATCACAGTTGGCGCAGACCGTTGAAGCCTGGTACTACCCGGCGGAGGAAATCACTGACGCGTTGGTGGTCGGCAACGAGCTGTCGCCTGTGGCGAATCTTGACGCGGGTGAGGTGTTCGAGTTCGACATTCAGTTGGACGCTTCTTTGTCGTCGGTGGTGCAACCGGTCCCTGCCACGTCGGTGGGGTTCGGTGAGTCGTCGGCGTCGGTCTATTCGGTGCTCGACCAGTTTGACAACCCTGTTCCGGCGGACGCGTGGACGGCCGGTGGCGGGTCTGTGACGGTCGAGATTGGCGAGGATACGCGGACACTGCATGTGACCGTTGTTGGGTCTCAGAACCGCTTCTTGGCCCCGTACAGGTTGGCTGGTAAGGCGATCTCGGGTGCGGAGTATTCGACGCTGCGTGTGATCGGCACTGGTGTTTCGTTTGAGCGGAAGAAGTATGTTCTCCCGGCTTCAACGGATGATCGCGCGACTGACATTGTGGGCGCTGAGGTTGATAACGAGTTCTTGTCGTCGTGGGGTCACGCGCATCTTGTGTTGTTGCATTCGGCGCGCCGGCATGGCGGTGTGACTCGACGCATTTCGGGGTCCGCGTGGCATGTGTTGTCCGCGGCTGATTTCAGTGGGCAGGCGTACGGGAACGTTGCTGGTGCCCGGATTTTCGAGGACTTCAACGTGTACCGGATCCGGTCTGCGACGATTACCCCGTCTTCGGTGTCGTATGAGGCCGAGGTTGACACGACTATTGCTGACACGAACGCGGTGAACGAGGGGTTCACGATCGCGGAGTGGAACGCGTTTTGGGCTGGTCGTCCGATTAGCGAGTTCAACTTGCGCCCTTTGACGCCGATTGGTGTTGGTGGCGGGCCGGAGCCTGTGACGGGTTACGGGTCTGGTGTTTACGGCGGTCCGCCGACTTATGGAGGTTAGACGTGCCCATTTCTCCTACGCTGCCGGCTGACGGCGAGTCCAACTGGGATGTGACGCTGAACGCCGCGTTGGACGTGATCGTTGATGGTGTTAACGACAACGAGACTGCGATTGCGGCGAAGCTGGATTCGTCTGCCGCTCCCGAGCTGATCCGGGACACGATTGGTACCGCCCTGGTGGCGGGGACGAATGTGACGATAACCCCGAATGATGGTTCGGATACGATCACGATTGCGGCGGCTGGTCTGGATGCTGAGGGCGTCCGGGACACGATCGGTGCGGCGTTGGTTGCCGGGACGAACGTGTCTATCAGCGTCAATGATGGCAGCGACACGATCACCATTTCCGCCTCGGGTGGCGGTGGTGGCGGTGCGACTGATCTTGAGGGTCTGTCCGACGTGGATCTCACGTCGCCTGCTGATAACCAGTTCCTCCGGTACACCGGCACGGAGTGGGTGAATGAGGCTGTCACGCAGGATGACATTGGTGACGGGTCGACGTATAAGCAGTACAGCTCGACGGAGAAGACCAAGCTTGCGGGTATCGCGTCGGGTGCGACGGCGAACTCGTCTGATGCCACTCTGCTTGCGAGGGCGAACCACACCGGCACCCAGTCTGCGGACACGCTCACGGACGGGACGACAAACAAGGCGTTCCTCGCCACCGAGCGGACGAAGCTGTCGGGTATTGCAACGTCGGCGACGGCGAACAGCTCGGACGCAACCTTGTTGGCGCGCGCGAACCACACTGGTTCGCAGACGGCTTCGACGATCAGCGACTTTGCTACGACCGTTCGCGCCACGACCGGTTCGGATACGGCTGCCGGCTCGTTGGAGTTGGCGACGGATGCGGAGGCCGTCACCGGGACGGACACGGCACGCGCTGTGACGCCCGCTAACGTCGCCGCGGTTGTCGCCGTGACCCGTGCCCGTTACTCGGCTGTGAACGCTCAGACGGGCACGACGTACGCGCCGGTTCTGTCTGATGAGGGCAAGTTGGTGACGTTGTCGAACGCTTCGGCGATCACGGTTACGATGCCGCAGGACTCGGCTACCGCGTTCCCTGTGGGCGCGACCATCGACTTCCTTGTCATCGGTGCGGGTATGGCGACGTTCTCTGCTGGTACTGGTGCGACGGTGAATCCGACGTCGGTTACGCGGGCGCAGTGGTCTGCGGTGACGGCGATCAAGCGGGCGGCGAATACTTGGACGATCGTGGGTGATCTGGCGTGACCCCAGGTGTTGGTGCTATCGCTTCCGGATACCGGGTTGTCGGTGGCGGCGGTGTCACCGTCAGCGCGATCGAAGTCCTGCATACGTCGCTGCCGGGATCCGTCAACGCTACGCCGACCGTGACGACATCGCTGGTGCCGACCGACCGTGTCGTGGTCATGTCGTTGAAGCAGAACACTGCGTCGGGCCCGGGCATCTCGGGTCTTGGCGCGACGTGGAATGCCGATGCTGCCCTCACAACAACGGCGGATACGAACATTTGGTCCGCGACGGGGATCACGGGCGGCGGGACGATCACGGTTACCGGGCTGGGCACCGGCCCCAGTGATGTGATCGTGTACGTGTTGCGGGCAAGCAATGGCGCGGTGTCTTCGCTAGTCAATGCGCAGACCCTGCCGTTCGGTGCGGCAGTGGCGGGAACAGTGCGGTCGACGTCTGGTACTGCTGCGACGGCCGGCTCGTTTGTCGCGGCCGCTTCGTGGATCAGTGTCGGCACAATCTCCCTTCCGACTTCGTCGACACCGGCGTCGGGCTGGACTACGGACCACACCGGCAGCACGAATGTGAAGGCGATCAGCCAGACACTCTCGACTGGTGCGACCGTGTCGGTTGGTGTCACTTCCAGCTCATCGTTTTCGTGCTCTTTGTTGCACGCCATCTATCAGGTGTAGGGGGTTTCCTTTGGGTTACGTTCCGAAGATCAACCTTCCCCTTGAGGGTGTTGAGCATGCCCGCTGGTTGGAGAAGCGTGCGCTCGAGCAGGAGAAGTTCAACGCTGAGGTGCGCGCGTTTATGGCCCGGTCCGCCCGCGACTCCTCTGCTGGCGCACGGCAGACGGCGGTGATCAACAACCGCCACCTTGACACCACGGCGGCCGTCGAGGCTACGAACGGTATGCCCCCTGGGGGGACGACGGGTCAAATGATCCGAAAGACGTCGTCTGCCGAGGGGGCGGCGCAGTGGACGACCGAATGGCAGGGGTTGATGCCCGAGTATTGGGTGTCCTTGTCGTCTGCTGGCGGTTCCTACTACGTGTCCGCGATGAGTCTCTTGAACTCGGAGGCTGAGGACGAGACGCGTTCCCTGCGGCTGCTCCCTCCGGTGCAGTTCGCCGATGGTGGCACGACGATGCTTCCGATCGGGGTCGGCAATTATCCGGATGCGGTGGGCGGGTTCGGCGGTCAGGGTCAGTCGCCCATTCACCTGTATGTGGAGGTGAACCCTTCGACGGACGATGAGGAGTTCACTATCTACCCGCCGACGTCTGACAATTCGTTGGGTGTGACTTCTCCGTTCTACACGTTCGACCTGTCCGTGGTCGGCCCGCATTCCGCGGTCGTCCACATCGAGAACACGGCCTTGTTCTACGAGGGGACGCTGACACCTGTGTTGGGTGCGGTGGAGCCTTGGAATTTGCCTTCGGGTTTCGCAGCCGCATGGTTTGTTCGAAACGTGCACGGCTGGGGGGCTGTCGCAGCTCCGATGGTGTCTTGGGATGGTGTGACGGCGTCGTTTTCCGACGAGTACTACGAGACCAACGTTTACACGCCTTAGGTTGTCCGACCAGTTGTTCGTTATGCCACCCCGCACGGGTGGCTTTTTTGATGCCCGGAGGACATATGCCTACCACCGACGATCATGGGATGCCCATTTACTCTGATTCGGAGCCGATGCCGGATTGGGACATTGCCTATAACGCACAGTCGACCGCGTTGGGTGAGGCGTTGGATGCCGCCGCACAGGCGGACAAGGACGATGACGCCGTGGCGACGATCGCCGATCTGCCCGTCACAGGCAACTGGGCCGGCCGGGTCATCATGGTCGAAGAGAACGACATGCTGTACGTGCATGACGGCACGGGCTGGTACATCTACGGCGGCAAACTGCCCTACTTCTTCGGGGACCGTTCCATCTCGGACGTTGACGGGTCGACAGCGCATCAGGGCATCGTCACGTCAACAACGTATGCGCGGGGCATCACCCGCGACGACTTCACTTTGACGTTCGAGACGACCGGCATCTACCGGGTGGACTTGATTGTTGGGTGGGAGCCGAACGACACAGGACAACGCAACCTTGGCATTGAGGGTACGGACATCACCGTGCTTGGCCCGGGCCTGTCGTTCCTCGAACCGCACCCCGGTTCGGGTGTGACCGAGTCGCAGATTTTGAACACGTACATTCTGGTGACCGCCCCTGGTGCGACGGCAACCCCGTATGTGGTGCATAACGCCGGGGTAGCGTTGGGCGTGTTCGGGTCTGTGTGCGTGATGTGGGTGTCGTCATGACCCATTCGCCGCTGACTAACGGGTTCCGGCTGACGTCGGACTCTTCCCCCCGCCCCTCACGCATCGACCGGTTCATCGTCCACCATGCGGCGACGACGTCGCTCGAGGCGATCCTGTCCCTGTTCCAGCCAGGCGACCGTACGGTGTCCGCGAACTATGCACTCGGCAACGACGGCACCCTGATCATGGCTGTCGACGAGGACCGTCGCGCGTGGACTTCCTCTTCGGAGTATTGGGATGGCCGCGCGGTGACCATTGAGGTTGCGAACTCGGTTGCGGGAGATCCGTGGCCTGTTTCAGATGCGTCGTTCCGAAAACTCGCGGCGCTGATCGCGGATGTGTCGCTGCGGTACGGGTTCCCCGTGAACGACGACACAGTGTTGACGCACCAGGAGTTGTACACCCGCTACGGGGACTCCTACGCGACGGCGTGCCCCGGCGATTTGCAACGCCGCAAGGGCGAGCTGATCGCGCTGGCGAACGCCTACCGCTCCGGCGGCACTGCGGGGTTGGGCGTCCGCCCAATCATTGAACCACCCACGGAGGACGACATGATCATCTACGTTTCGGAAAGCGCGTCTAAGGACGGGCTGATCCCTAAGGGGTTCAGTTTCATTCAGGGGCCGGAAGGCCCGCTCCGGCCGTTGTCGGAACTCGAGTACAACACGTACATGTACTTCGCGAACGCCGACCCGAAGGTCAACAAGACGGGCAAGGTGTTCCCTGTCCGCGTCGCCGTGTGGCCGGGCGAGCAGATCCGCGAACTGGTCCGTGGTGTCGGGCTTCGTCAGTGGGATGGGTTGGGCACGAAGAACAACCCCCAGTTGACCGGGCTGACTGTCAAGTAATCTCCCCCCTCGTTCCCCCGAGGAGGGATCAAATATGCCACCTGGATTTCAAGAGTGGGCTGAGTCTGTTTCCTTGTGGCAGATCATCGGCTGGACGGCCGGCGCGGTTGGTGTCGTCCTCTTCTTCTGGAAGGGGTGGCCGTGGCTGCGGAAGACAGCCACGGCCGTTGTCCATTTTGCTCAGATCGTCGATGCAGTACAAGAGCTTCCCGCATTCATTGCCCGCACGGACGAAACGTTGAAGGCGCAGGACGCGGCTATAGCTGACATTCACCATGAGGTGCATTTCAACAACGGGTCGTCTGTGAAGGATGGCGTTTCGCGTGTGGAGTCTGGTGTTGCCGACCTGTCGTTGAGGGTCGCTGAGGTTGCTGAGGATTTGGCGGATGCGAAGAAGGCGTTGGCGACGTCGGACGCGAAGATCCGTTTGGACTTGGAAGTGAGACGCGGCGTGGAGGACACCCGCAATGAGGAGAACGAACATGACTGACGCAGTGCCCACCCCGAACGATCTTGGCGTGATCATCTCGTCCGCGAAGGCCCGTAAGTGGATCTATGGCTTGTATGTGCTCGCCCTTGTGGGTGCGGGCGCAACACAGGTGGCGTATGCGTCCCTCGAGTTGTCGGCCCCGCCGTGGCTGGTCGCATCCGTTGCGGTACTCGCATACCTGGGCATCCCCGTTGGTGGTCTTGCTGCCGCGAACACCCGGAAGGCGTGACTGATGGCTCTCACTGCGACCGTTGATCTCACGAAGACGCCCATCGAGCTGCGGGTTGTGTCGGACCGCCGCAAGGTGGAGGTGACTGCTTTCTCTGTTGGTGAGACAGCGGTTGGTACTGCACTGTTTCCCGTGCCGGTGATCACTGACGCGTCGGGTCGGGTATGGACTAAGAAGTCCGACGACGGTGTGACGACGGTTTACACGTCGAGCTGATGCCGCGGATCACCGTTCAGGCGGCGGGGGAGACCGCCTACCTGGATTACGAGCCTGACGCGGCGGCACTTCCGTACTGGGGTGCGCCTGTGTGGCGTGACGAGTTCGACGGGACTGTCGTCGATCCGGCGAAGTGGTACGTGCGCGACAGCGACGAGTTCGGGAGCATCCCCGACAAGGGCGTCATCGAACGCACCATGTGCACAGTGTCCGGCGGCGTCCTCCACATGCGCAGCCAATGGTTGGCGGCCCCGGTGGGCGACCGGTACGTGACCAGCGCCTACATGGATCAGGGCAACGGCAAACCCGACATCTACTCGCAACGGTTCGGGCGGTGGGAGATCCGCGCCAAAATGCCCACCGGCAAGTACACCCTCGGCACGCTCGCAGGGTTCTGGCTGCGCAACGACAACTCCGGTGAAATCGACATCGTCGAGGCGTGGGGATTCGGTGAAACCCCCCTTGCGTCGTCGTCGCAGAAGAACGGCACCAGCACCACAACGTTCCACTCCCACACGGGGACGGTGCCGGCTGGGCAGGTGTATCAGAAGGCGGCGTGGACGCTCGAGGACTCGTTGAGAGCCAAGGGTGTCACGGTCAGCAAGGCGTATGAGGACTTCCACACTTGGGCGTTCGAGTACACGCCCACCTATGCTGCGACGTTCCTTGACGGGTATGAGGTGTACCGGATCACACCGGCGACGCACCCGTGGGTTTGGGGGGCGCAGTTTCAAACCCCGTTGCATGTGCGGCTGTCTCTGCACATGGGGCCGTCTGCCACGTATTACGGCTACCCGGACCCGAACAACAAGCAGCTCACCCAGAACGTCGACTTTCAAGTCGCACACGTTCGCATCTGGGCGTTGCCCACTTGAAAGCTTGCCGGCTGCGCACTCCGGCGCAGTTACCCCCGGCAATGTCCCTGCCTCGGAAGAGGGCAGGGGTACTGAAGGAGGTGCCTCATGAACTGGTGGGATTTCATTTTCTGTGCATTCATGACTGGCGCGCGCGTCTGCTACAAGTAGGCCGCACCTGAGAAACAAAGATGCCCCCCGTACCTCGTACCCGCGAGGTCGGGGGGCTTTTCTTTGTTGCGTGAGTTTCCCGAAGGATCAGTCCCGTGAACTCACACAGGGTGGACGGTGACGATGACACCGGAGCGGTTGTACTTGTATCCGCGGTTGCGTGCCTGCTCGTCACTCGAAGCCTGGACGCGGGTGGAGGTGCCATCCGAGTACTGAACGTAGTAGGTCTTCATGTTTCTCACCCCGTCTTGGTTGGTATGTTTCGAAGTTATTGCCCCGTGATTGTTGGGGGATCAGGGTTAGCCCTGAACTTGTTTGTGTAACTCAGTTTAGTAACTGGGGTTAGTGTTTCAAGTCCCCCGTTTGGGGCGCACCCCCTGTACTGGGTTGTTTAACTGAGTTAATTAACCGTGGTGCCCCAATATGCTGGCCTGTCGTGGGGATAAAAGATGAGCTGGTTGCGATGGCCGAGTTACAGCGCAAACTTCCTGACCGTCGCGCCGCTTTGGTTCATCGTGCAAGGCAGGCGGGTATTACGTGGCGGGAGATCGCGAAGATACTTGAGATGACTGAGCCTGGTCTGATTAAGGCGGATAAGGCGTGGAAGGAACGCGGCAAGCCTGAGGGCTAACTTCGGAAGAATTTAACCTGTGGGCTATTCGTCTCCATGTACGCTTTTCTGTACATCGCCGTCTCTGTACGCTTTTTCGCACAACGCCGTCCCATTCTGGGTCATTGGGGTAGCGGGTATCGCGCCGCGGTTGTCCCTGATGGGCCGTGTGAGCGGATGAACGCCGCGTGTGTTTCCTCGACCGCTGTACGCAACGTCGTGTAGTAGCCGACCGTTTGCCCGTCGAACACGGCTTTGTATCCGACTTCACCGGCACGGCGGATGATCGCTACCTGCCCGTAGTCGCGTCCCATGCTGTCGACGAGTGTCCACACGCCTGGGGTTCGTTCGTCGGCTGCGAGCAGAGGATGCCACGTCACACAGGCAGGGTAACGCCAGACGTGTCCCAATGAAACAGGCCGTCGCGTCGGGCCATGCTCCGCCGCAATTCAGCGGGGATGAGGAACTCTTCGTCGTCCTCGCTGGATCCGGAGGCGAGGTCGCCGTCGTAAAGGAACCAGCCCTGAGCGTGGATCTTTCCGTCGCGCTCTACGCGCCACTGCTCGAACGAATGCGCCTTAGCCACGGTCAGCCGATGACGTTGAACGCGTCGATGATCTGATCCGCGTCTGCCGCTTCTTGGGCCTGCCGGATGCCCTCGGCTACACCAGCGGCATAGCCCTCTTCGAAGTAGATCTCAGGGTTGGAGGTGTGGTTGTGGTTGCTCGCGTTGCGCGCCTTCCAGGCTTCCAGCGCCGCTTCTACTCGCTCCTCGTTGTCGCTCATGCCCCCCAGTTTACCCGCAGTTGGTCTATAGACCAAGACCTCGGCACCCTTTTAGGACGATTGGCTAACGTTCGGGCTGACGTTGTGGGAGACTTCCTAGAGCGGATGACGGGAATCGAACCCGCGTAATCAGTTTGGAAGACTGAGGCTCTACCATTGAGCTACATCCGCGCGCGCCCGCCTGCGGGCACCGGACCATCGTAGTACACCGGGCGACGCGGGTTTGGCCTCCCTCCGCCGCCGTGTCGCGAGCGTCGCTGCGTGATCAGCGCAGCTCGGCGATCGAGCGCACCACGTTCCGGGCCAGGCGCAGCTGCCGCTCGTAGGTCGCGGCGAGGGCGATGAGGGCGACCCCTGCCACGCCGAGCCACAGCCACCACCAGACGGCCTCGTACACCCACGTGATCCACGGCCACAGCTGCGCGACGGCGTGCACGAGGAGCACCGCGCCGCCGAGGAGGAGCGGGGCCTGCAGTCGTCGGACGGCACCGATGACGACGATGATCGCCGACACCACGCCGAGGGCGATGAGTCGCCACAGCTCGGGCTCGACGAAGTCGGCGGCCAGCGCGGGCAGCAGCAGCACGGCGAGGCCGAGGCCGAGCGCCGGCCAGCTGCCGAGCTGCGGATCGCGCCGCATGCGCACCGCGCCAGCCCCGAGCAGTGCCGCGCCGATCGAGGCCGTCACGAGGTCGAACGGTTCGACTTCGCGGGAGACGAGCACGGCGATGGCGCCGAGCACGAGTGTCCCGAGCGTCGTCCAGGCCACGATCGGGCCGGCGAACGGGCGCCACCGCCCGTACACCGCCACGACGTGGGCGAGCGCGAGCGCCGGGAAGAGCACCGCTGCCCGCTGGGTCGGAGCGTCGCCCGCCACGATCGAGAGGAGGGTGGGGATCGAGACCGCCGCGACGGAGACTGCGATCAGGCACTCGGCGAGCCGAACCGGTTGCGACGCCGTTCCTGACCACATCGTCGCGACGATCACGCCGGCGACCAGCGCGAGCACGGGCCAGAACTCGGCCGCGAGGTCGCTCGGCTCGCCGAGCGCCACGGCCGAGCCGCGGACGAGCGCGGCGCCGATGAACGCGGCGCCGCCCGTGCAGACGCCGAGGAGGCGGATCGGAACGCCGCGTGCCCCCTGCGGGAGGTACATGGCTGCAATCGCCACCACCGAGCCGCCCGCGACGAGGATGAGGGTGCGGAGTTCAGACGTGCCGCTGGTCGCGACGCTGGGAAGCACGAGCACGGCGGCCGCGGAGGCGAACAGCGTCGTGCGTCCACCGGACCTGGCCGACGGTGCCATCCGGCGCCACGTGATCAGGCCGCCCGTGACGGCGAGTGCGATGGCGAGCGGGACGGTGTACGCCTCGACGTCGTCGACACCGCTGTCGGCGAGCCACGCCCACGCGGATCCGACGCCCAGCGGAAGACTGAGCCAGGAGAGATGCCGGATGCCCGCGTCGCCGCCGATCGGATCGGCATGCAGGGAGGCGACGAGCACCGGAACCGGCACGAGCAGGCCTAGCAGGAGCCAGAGCTCGTCGCCCGTGGTGGCCGCGGAGAGCAGCACGTACGCCGCGCCGACGCCGATCGCGATGCTCCACGCCATCCGGGCCGCGCTCGCCGAGCCGGGAACGGCGGCGTGGCCCACGGCCGCGGCGAGGAGCAGTCCCGCCGCCGCCCCGACCGCGAACGATGGGCCGTTGGGAATCCAGGCGAGCCCGGCGGCGGTCGCGGCGGTCACCAGGAGCGGGCCCGTGGCCGCGAGCGCGATCCTGGTCACCCGGGAATCCGGGGGGCGCACCCCGAGCACCGCGACGATCGCACCAGCGGTGGCAGGCAGCCACGCCAAGGCCTCCGCGACGTCGAACGCGGTGACGATGGCGCCCGCGAAGACGCCCGCCAGGAGGGGGAGTGCGAGGCTCGTGCGGTCGACGACGGCGAGGTGGGGCGTGAACAGGGCGATCGCCAGCAGTATCGACGCCACCGTGCCCAGCCACAGCCACGGGGATGCCCACGGGCCGGTCATCGCCGAGCCGGCCCCGTCGAGCCAGAGCGGGATCGAGAATGCGATCGTGCAGGCCAGGACGGCGGCGAGGCTCACGTGGGCGGCGCCCATTCCGCGCACCAGGCTGGGCGGCCATACCCGACTCCCGACGACGCGTCCGGTGACGAGGAGCCCCAGCAGTGCCGCCATCGTCCACGGCCAGATGTCGGCACTCGAGTAGGCCGTGCTGCATGCGACGAGACCCGCCGCCGCCCCGAAGATCGACAGCACGGCGAGGGAACCGGGGAACGCGAGGCGCCCGCGGACCGACGCCACGGCGAGGGCGGCGGCGGCGATGGCCGTGAGCGAGGCAGCCGCGGCCCACACCGTCGGGGCGAGGGACCCTGCCACGATTCCCGCCAGGAGGAGTGCCGCGACGGGAATCGTGGCGAATCGTCGCATCCGCGCGAGGGTGAGCAACGCGGCCGTGCTGCCCGCGGCGAGCACCAGTGGGACGAGGACGGCGCCGAGGGCGGCATCCGAGACGATCGTCGGCAACGAGGAGTTCCCGTCGAGCGTCCACGACGTGGACCCGCTGACGACGCGAGCACCGATGGCGACCATCCCCGAGAGCAGGCCCAGCGCCGAGGCCAGGAGGGTCACGATGGCGGCCGCCCAGAACCCGGCGATCCATTCGCGCCGCCGGGGGAGGGCACGCGCGAGGCAGGCGAGCACCCAGGTCGCCGTGCCGGCTCCGAGGGGAGCGGCCCAGAGTGCGTCCGTGGAGTCGAGCTCCTGCAGCGCGCCGATCGACGGAGCGAGGGCGAGCGCGGCGCCGAAGGCGGAGGCGCCGATCCACGACCACATGGAGGTCTCGTCACGCTCTCGCACCGCGAGCATCGCGAGAGCGAGCAGCCAGGCCGAGGCGACGCCGGCGAACGCCCACGTCGCGCTCCACGAGACTGCGGGAACCGCCCACGGCGCGGCGACCGTCGATGCCCCGGCGCCGGCGAAGCCGGCCGTGAGGAGCACGGTGCGTTCGATCGAGGGACGTCGGGTGGCGGCGATGCTGCCCGTGACGGAGGCCGCGATGCCACCGAGCCAGACGCCGGTCGCCGTGGCCGGGTCGGTCGCGAAGCCCAACAGGAACGCCGCGACCGGCGTGAGCGCGGCCGCCGCGTACCCGGTGATCCGGATGCCCGTCACCGCCCGCGTGCCGGCGAGGAGACCCGCGACGGCGGCGATCGCCACGCCCGCATAGGCCGACGCCGTCAGCTCCCCGCTGCCGAACAGGTCGTTCGCGCGCACGATCCAGACATCGAGCAGCAGCAGCACGATCGCCACGGCGGCGACGCCCTCCGCGGTTCCTGGCAGGTGGCGCGCGCGCAGGAGCCAGGCGACGCCGAGCACCGCGATGCTCGCCGCCGCGATGATGATCGATCGCACCTCGAGGCTCGCGACGAGGTACGCCACGAAGAGGAACACGATGGCCGTGACGGAGATGAGGACGACGCCGAGGGTGAGGAGGAGGACCTGCACGCCCGAGCGCCCGCGGGGCTCCACCGTCGTCGGCCCTGCGGGCGGCGGAGCCACGGCGGCGGACTGCACCGCCGGCATCGTCGGTGCGATCGCCGTGGACGCACTGCGCGCCATGGTCACCGCGGAGTCGACCGCGGCCTCGCGGGTGGCCTGCGCTGCCCGCATCCGCCCGATCAGTTCATGACGGGCGAGGTGCCAGCGGTACACCGCGGTCGAGTGCTGCAGCAGGTCGGCCGCCTCGGGCACATCGAGTTCGAGCCCGCACACCCGGCACCGCGTGGAGCTCAGCATGCTGAAGCACGCCGGGCACTTGGTGGTGTCGACGAGCTGGGCGGGGTCAGCGGGCCAGCGCGTGAGATCCGTCGCCGCGGTGCGCGGGGTGGGGTCCGTCATGGCCCACACTCTTGCACGAGGGCCGGCGGCAGCGGTGGAGATTCCACAGGCCCGTTCGAGGGTCATCCCGTGCCGGATCGGCGGTCCGGCCCAGGTGATGGGCTCGGCTGATGGGCCGGGGAGCGGGGACGGCACCACGTCTGCCCCGCCCGGTGCAGTAGACTTTCCCGGGTCCATCCGTGCTTGCGCATGCTTCGGCATGCCCATGCGGGTGAATCGACGAGTTGAGTCAGCGACTCGGGGCGTAGCTCAGCTTGGTAGAGCGCCCGCTTTGGGAGCGGGAGGTCGCAGGTTCGAATCCTGTCGCCCCGACGAGTCGCCCAGCGGCTCGACACGAACTTCCACACAACAGGAGATCTTCCACATGCCGACCACTTCGGTTGAGAAGCTGAGCCCCACGCGCGCCAAGCTCACCATCTCGGTGACGCCCGAGGAGCTGAAGCCCAGCATCGCCCACGCCTACGAGCACATCGCCGAGCAGATCAACGTGCCGGGCTTCCGCAAGGGCAAGGTGCCGCCGCCCATCATCGACCAGCGGGTCGGCAAGGCCGCCGTGCTCGAGCACGCCGTCAACGAGGGCCTCGACACCTTCTACCGCGCCGCGGTCACCGAGCACGAGCTCCGCCCGCTCGGCCGTCCCGAGGCCGACATCGTGGAGTGGCCCAGCGAGAAGGACTTCTCGGGCGACCTGCTGCTCGCGATCGAGGTCGACGTGCGTCCCGAGATCGAGCTCCCGGCCTACGACGGCCTCGAGCTCACCGTCGACTCGGTCGAGATCGGCGACGACGAGGTCACCGAGGAGCTCGACCGGCTCCGCAGCCGGTTCGGCACGCTCATCACCGTCGACCGTCCCGCGAAGTCCGGCGACTTCGTCACGCTCGACCTGGTCGCCACGATCGGTGACGCCGAGGTCGACACGGCGAGCGGCATCTCCTATGAGCTCGGCTCCGGCGAGCTGCTCGAGGGCATCGACGAGGCGCTCGACTCGCTCACGGCCGACGAGACCACCACGTTCGAGTCGAAGCTCCTCGGCGGCGAGCACGAGGGCGAGACGGCTGAGATCACCGTCACCGTCACCGCGGTCAAGGAGCGGGAGCTCCCCGAGGCCGACGACGACTTCGCGCAGATCGCGAGCGAGTTCGACACGCTCGACGAGCTCACCGCCAGCCTCAAGGAGCAGGTCGCGCGCAACAAGTCGTTCGGCCAGGGCACCCAGGCCCGTGACCTCCTCGTCGAGAAGCTCCTCGAGCTCGCCGACGTGCCCGTCGCCGACGGCGTCATCGAGGACGAGGTGCACCGTCACCTCGAGTCCGAGGGTCGCCTCGAGGACGACGAGCACCGCGCCGAGGTCACCGAGTCGAGCACGAAGGCCTTCAAGACGCAGATCGTGCTCGACGCGATCGCCGAGGCCGAGAAGGTCCAGGTCAGCCAGGACGAGCTCACCCAGTACCTCGTGCAGGGCGCCGCCCAGTACGGCATGGACCCCAACGAGTTCGTCCAGGTCCTGAGCCAGAACGGCCAGATCCCCGCCATGGTCGGCGAGGTCGCGCGCAACAAGGCGCTCGCGATCGCGCTCGGCAAGGCGAAGGTCACGGATGCCGCGGGCAACGCGGTCGACCTCTCGGAGTTCACGGCCGTGGCCGACGCCGACGACGAGGGCGCGGACGCCGCTGCCGACGCCGAGGCCGCCGACGAGGCGCCCGCCGAGGAGAAGAAGCCCGCCCGCAAGCGCGCCGCCAAGAAGGCCGACGCCGACGAGGCTCCCGCCGCTGAGGCCGACGCCGACGCCGAGGAGCCCAAGAAGCCGGCCCGCAAGCGCGCCGCCAAGAAGGCCGACGCCGAGTAGGCGACGGAGCATCGCATGCGGGGCCGGACGGATTCGTCCGGCCCCGCATCGTTTCCCTGGAGGACCCATGACCGACTGGCAGGACCGCGTCGCTGCCGTGTGGGCGGCCGCCGACGTGATCGGCGACGACGAGGTCATCCGCCGCATCGACGAGCTCGCCGCCGAACGTCCGGCCGGCGACCCGGTCGCGTGCTTCGAACGGGCCGGTGCCCGCGACGCGGCCGGCCGCGAGACCGAGGCGGAGGCGCTCTATCGAGAGGCGCTCGCACTCGGGCTCGCCGGGTCGGATCGCGTGCAGGCGTGCATCCAGCTCGCCTCGACGATCCGCAACCTCGGTCGCCCCCACGAGGCGATCGAGCTGCTCGACCTGATCGAGCCTGTCGCGGGCGAGCTCGGCGACGCCGTCGTCGCCTTCCGCGCGCTCGCGCTGGTCGATGCCGGTGACGCCCGCCGCGCGGCATCCGAGGCGCTCACGGCGCTCGCGCCGCACCTCGCGCGATATCGCGTGTCGCTGTCGGCATACGCGGCAGAGCTCGCGGCATCCGCCTAGGGCGAACAGCCCCGTTCCCGTGTGTTGCACCGGATAGATTCGATGCAACGCGACAACGGAAACGGAGCGACACATGGCCGAACCGACACTGGGACCCAGTGTTTTCGATCGACTGCTGAAGGACCGCATCATCTGGCTGGGTTCCGAGGTGCGCGACGACAACGCCAACGAGATCGCGGCGAAGCTGCTGCTCCTCGCCGCCGAGGACCCGAAGCGGGACATCTTCCTCTACGTCAACTCGCCGGGCGGCTCGATCACCGCCGGCATGGCGATCTACGACACGATGCAGTTCGTGCCGAACGACATCGTCACGGTCGGCATCGGCATGGCGGCGTCGATGGGGCAGTTGCTCCTCACGGCCGGCACGAAGGGCAAGCGGTACATCACGCCGAACGCGCGCGTGCTGCTGCACCAGCCGCACGGCGGCTTCGGCGGCACCGCGAGCGACATCCAGACGCAGGCGCAGCTCATCCTCGACATGAAGCGCCGACTCGCCGAGATCACCGCGGCGCAGACCGGCAAGTCCGTCGAGCAGATCAACGCCGACGGCGACCGCGACCGCTGGTTCAACGCGCAGGAGGCCCTCGAGTACGGCTTCGTCGACCACATCCGGGAGTCGGCGCTCGACGTGTCCGGCGGCGGCGGCACCGAGCAGGCGTAGCACCGAGAGAAGAGAGAACGAGCGAATGAACACCCCCACCTTCGGCGGAGTCGCGAACAACGGCCTGCAGATGCCGGGCTCGCGCTACATCCTGCCGAGCTTCGAGGAGCGCACCGCCTATGGCTACAAGCGCCAGGACCCGTATGCGAAGCTCTTCGAGGATCGCATCATCTTCCTCGGCGTGCAGGTCGACGACGCGTCGGCCGACGACATCATGGCCCAGCTCCTCGTGCTGGAGTCCATGGACCCCGACCGCGACATCATCCTCTACATCAACTCGCCCGGTGGCTCCTTCACGGCCATGACCGCGATCTACGACACCATGCAGTACATCCGTCCGCAGATCCAGACGGTCGTGCTCGGCCAGGCCGCGTCAGCGGCGGCGGTCATCGCTGCTGCGGGCACCCCCGGCAAGCGACTCGCACTGCCGAACGCGCGGGTCCTGATCCACCAGCCGGCGATGGGCGAGGCGGGCCACGGCCAGGCCTCCGACATCGAGATCCAGGCCGCGGAGATCATGCGTATGCGCGAGTGGCTCGAGGAGACGCTGGCGCGCCACTCGAACCGGAGCAAGGAGCAGGTCAACACCGACATCGACCGCGACAAGATCCTCTCGGCCGAGGAGTCGCTCGAGTACGGGCTCATCGACCAGGTGCTCACCTCGCGAAAGGCGCTGCCGGCGATCACCCGGTAGTCATTCGATCCAGTACGCGGCGGATGGCCGGCTCTCGGAGCCGGCCGTCCGCCGCGTTTCCCTGCGATCGGATGCCGCGGGCTCGCCGCCGTCGGGAGAACGACGCAGGGTTCGCGCACCGCGAACCACCGTCCATCCCCAATCCGGGCGCGCCATGCCGCGGTGCCCCGATCTCGGGCTAGGCTCGGAACAGACTCGTCGACAGGGAGGGTTCGATGGCACGCATCGGAGAGAGCGCCGACCTGCTGAAGTGCTCCTTCTGCGGAAAGAGCCAGAAGCAGGTTCAGCAGCTCATCGCAGGGCCGGGCGTCTACATCTGCGACGAGTGCGTCGAGCTCTGCAACGAGATCATCGAGGAGCGCCTGGCCGAGGCCGGCGAGACCGAGGCCGGCGAGTTCGAGCTGCCGAAGCCGAAGGAGATCTTCGGATTCCTCGAGGAGTACGTCATCGGCCAGGAGGCGGCCAAGCGCGCCCTCGCCGTCGCCGTGTACAACCACTACAAGCGTGTGCGCGCCCGCACGACCCTCACCACCGCCGACCGCGCCCACGACGACGTGGAGATCGCCAAGTCGAACATCCTCCTCATCGGCCCGACGGGCTGCGGCAAGACGTATCTCGCGCAGACACTGGCCAAGCAGCTCAACGTGCCGTTCGCGGTGGCGGATGCCACGGCGCTGACCGAGGCGGGATACGTCGGCGAAGACGTCGAGAACATCCTCCTCAAGCTCATCCAGGCGGCCGACTACGACGTGAAGCGCGCCGAGACGGGCATCATCTACATCGACGAGGTCGACAAGATCGCCCGCAAGGCCGAGAACCCGTCGATCACGCGCGACGTCTCGGGTGAGGGCGTGCAGCAGGCGCTGCTCAAGATCCTCGAGGGCACGGTGGCCTCGGTGCCCCCGCAGGGCGGGCGGAAGCATCCGCATCAGGAGTTCATCCAGATCGACACGACGAACGTGCTCTTCATCGTCGCCGGTGCGTTCGCCGGGCTGGAGGAGATCATCTCCTCTCGTGCCGGCAAGCGCGGCATCGGCTTCGGCGCACCGCTGCACAACAAGCAGGCCGAAGCCGAGCTGTTCAGCGAGGTGCTTCCCGAAGACCTCCACAAGTTCGGCCTCATCCCCGAGTTCATCGGGCGCCTGCCCGTCGTGGCGACGGTGACGCCGCTCGACCGCGACGCGCTCATGGAGATCCTGACCGTGCCGAAGAACGCGCTCGTGCGGCAGTACCAGCGCATGTTCGAGCTCGACGGGGTCGAGCTCGACTTCGAGGAGGCGGCGCTGCAGGCCATCGCCGACCTGGCAGTCCTGCGCCAGACCGGCGCCCGGGGCCTTCGAGCCATCATGGAGGAGGTGCTCGGGCCGATCATGTTCGAGGTGCCGTCCTCGACGGGAGTCGCTCGCGTGGTCGTCACGAAGGCAGCGGTCCTCGACAATGCGGCCCCGACCATCGTGCCGCACAAGCCGCGTCGCGCCGAGAAGTCCGCCTAGTCGAGGCGAACCTCATCGCCGGGGGCCCGGTCTCCCGAGGCGGATCAGTCGTACACCCGCACGAGGTGCCAATGCGCTCCGTCGTGCTCGACGTCGAAGACGTGGGTCTCGCCATCGTCGCTGCTCGCCTGGAACCTCCAGCCCGAGATGGAGAGCGGGACGCGACCCGGACTGACGTCGTGCCCTGAGAACGGGCCCCACCAGTCGCACGGGCCCACCAGCGCCGTCGGCATGTCGGTGACGCGGAAGCGGCGCGAGCGCCAGACGAGCCGTTGGGGCTCTCCCGCCCCGTTCGTCCACACTTCGACGAACTCCTGCACTCGGGTCATGCACGCCTCCGCTGATTCGAACGTGTGTTCGAATGCTAGCAGTACGCGAGTGCGCCCGAAACGTCGGCCGCGACATCCTCGGCCCGACGACCGCGCGACGAGGCGACGAGCGTCGCAGGCGAAGGGTGGTGACTGATGAATGCGGGCGCCGGGTCAGGCGAGGTCGTCGTCGGTGCGAGCGCCGAAGACGATCTCGTCCCAACTGGGCATGGACGCGCGACCCTTCTTGGCGCGCCCCGGGGAGCCGCTCGGTGCCGACGTGGGGGCCGGGTTGGCGGTGCCCGACCCGGAGGACGCCTTGCCGCCCCACAGCGCGCGTGCGCCGCTGCCGGGCTTCTCCTCGGACGGCTTCCCCTTCTCGGCGGAGGCCGAGGGCTCTGCTGCGGCGACGGGCGCCGGAGCGAGCGGCAGCGCGGGCTGCGCCGGCTCGGTCTCGGCGACGGCCGCCTCCCGCTCGCCGCGACGACGGCGGAGGGCCTCGAGCAGGTCGGCGGTCTCGCCCATCGAGGGGGTCGGCTCGTCAGCGCGCTTGATGGCCGCGCGCGAGGCTGCGGGGCTCGACGTCGCCGGCGTGGCGCGCGAGTAGGGGAGCGGCTCGAGGTGGGGGGCGGTGTCGTATTCGCCCTGCTCGGACTCGTCGAAGGTGAAGGCGCCGCTGTCGAATCGCGACTCGTCGGATTCGGGTGCCACGGCACGCAACCGGGGGATGAGGCCGCCCTTGAGCTCGCCCTGCTGCGAGAGCGTGGTGGCCTCGGAGTTCATGGGGTGCAGGGACTGCTTGCGCGGCTCGAAGCCCCACCGGGCGTCGTGGTCGATGGTGTCGGCCGTGAACTCGAGCTTGACGATCCAGCCGCGCTCCTCGTCCTTCCAGCTCGCCCAGCGCTCACCGTGTGCGCCGAGCTTCGCCAGTCGATCACGGATGACGCTGCCGAACGTCGCGGGCTCGTCGGCCGGGTCCGCCTCTGCGGCGACGTGGACGGGCACGGCGAGGGCCGACGTGACCACGTGCTCGCGCTCCGCGAGCACCGGGCCCTCGAACCGACGGATGTAGTCGACGGACGCACCGGTGACCTGCGCCACGTCCTCGGCCGAGAGGCCCGAGCGGATGAGCGCCTGCACCTCCCGCGGGGACGGCTTCGGACCGGTGTGGGTCTCGGGTTGCGCCTGGCGGATGCGCGACTGCAGCACCTCGTCGATCTCGATCCGGAAGCGTGCGCCATCGTCGGACGCGGCCAGCAGTGCGCCGTTCTCGACTCCGATTACCTTCAGTTCCTGCATCGCGACAAGCCTTTCGTGCCTTCGTCTCCGCCCAAGGATGCCATGCCGGAACGGCCCGAGTCGGGAATAGCCCGGGCGCGCCGGAAGTTGAGCACGTAGCCGGGTCGACGATCGACCTGGCACATCGGTCGCAAGCCCGCTGAAGTGGTTTGCTTACGCAACCGATTTGATGCAGACTATGGCCGCCGAATCTTCGGCGATGAGGAAATGGACGGGAATGGCAACGGATTACGACGCACCGCGGAAGACCGAAGACGACTCAGAGTCGATCGAGGCCCTCAAGGAGCGCGTCCCCGACAAGATGTCGGGAGTGGTGGATGTCGATGACGCCGACAACCCCGGTGGTTTCGACCTGCCCGGTGCCGACCTCTCCGACGTCGAGCTCGACGTCGTGGTGCTCCCACCGCAGGCCGACGAGTTCACGTGTGTGAACTGCTTCCTCGTGAAGCACCGCTCGCAGATCGACCACGAGACGAAGCTCGGACCGATCTGTCTGGAGTGCGCCTCCTAGAGGTCGCCCTCCGCAGGCTCAGGCCGTCGTGATCCGTTGATCACGGCGGCCAGTTCTTTGGGTCGACGGCTCGACACGAGCCAGTAGGGCGCGGGGTCGGCGGGATCCGTGATCGGCACCCGCACCACGGGGTCCACCCAGCCGCGGATGACGAGGTGGGCCCGGGCGTCGAGTCCGGTGCCCCGCTCCCGCCGGGCGTCGGGGCCCGATGCGGCCACCGCCTCGCCGGTCTGGTCGAGCGAGATCGCCGCGCGTCCGGCGTGCAGCATCCCGTCGCGGACCTCGATCACCGGCGCCGTCAGGCTCAGCGACCCCGCCGTCGCGAGGTAGAGGATGAGGCCGGTCGCGATACCGGCCGGCATCGACACCGGCGCGAGCACCAGGATGCTCGCCGGGATGAGCAGCAGGGTCGCGATGTAGATCCAGGGGGTCGGCCACAGTCTCTCGCGGTAGTCGGGCATGGATCTATCAGATCAGACTTCTGCACTACCCTCGAACAGTGACCGATTCCGTCGATGTGCTGATCACGGCCGACCGCGTTCCGTCGTACGCCCATCCGGGCGATGCCGGTGCCGACCTCCATGCCGCCGAGTCCGTCGTGCTCGCCCCAGGCGAGCGCGCCACGGTGGGCACCGGGGTCGCGATCGCGCTGCCCGACGGCTACGTGGCCTTCGTCGTGCCGCGCTCGGGCCTCGCGTTCAAGCACGGCATCACGATCGTGAACGCGCCCGGCACCGTCGACGCCGGCTACCGCGGCGAGATCAAGGTCGCACTGTTGAACACCGACACGAGCGAGCCCTATGCGATCGAGGCGGGCGACCGGATCGCCCAGCTCGTCGTGATGCCGGTGAGCCGCGCAAGGTTCGTCGAAGTCGAGCGGCTCCCCGGGAGCCTGCGCGGCGAGGGGGGATTCGGCTCCACGGGATTCCGGGAGCACAAGTCAGGAGTGAACGCGTGAGCGACATCGAGAACGTCGACGACATCCCCGTCGACCACCCCAAATCCGCGCCCGACGACCGCGCCACCGCCGGTCCGTTCGACGAGGCCGAAGCCAACCCCGTGCGTCCCTACGTGGACCTCGGCGGCGTCAAGGTGCTTCCCCGAGAGGGTCTCCACCTGCGCCTCGAGGTGGAAGAGGGCACCAAGCGCGTCGTCGCGATCGGCCTGGACTACGCCAACTCGACGCTCCAGGTGCAGCCGTTCGCCGCGCCCCGCAACAGCGGGTTGTGGCACGAGATCCGCGCCCAGATCGCCGACCAGATCGCGCGCCAGGGCGGAACGACGACGGTCCGCGAGGGCGCCTTCGGTCCCGAGCTGCTCGCGCAGATCCCGGTCGCCGCGGTGGAGGGCCAGGCCGGCCACATGCGCCTCGCCCGCTTCATCGGGGTCGACGGCCCGCGCTGGTTCCTTCGCGGCGTGATCGCGGGGGAGGCCGCGGTCGACCCGGCCGCCGCCGCCCAGGTCGAAGACCTGTTCCGCTCCATCGTCGTCGTGCGCGGAGCCACGCCCATGCCGCCGCGCGACCTCATCCCGCTTCGCATGCCCGCCGCGTCCTCCGGCGCGCCCACCGTCTGACGATGCCCGACACCGGATCCGAGCCCGAGCCCCGTCGCGACGAGCAGCCGGATGCCGCGGCATCCGAGGCGCCCGTCGCGGGCGAGTTCGCCCGGCAGTTCGCCGCGGCCGCGCAGAAGAGCGGCTTGGGCGCGATCGCCCGCGACGAGAAGCTGAGCCCCCGGGACGTCCTCGGCGCGGTCGGCGGGGTGCGCGGCATCCTCGAGGCGTTGCTGCCGGGCCTCGTCTTCCTCGTCGTCTACACGACCCTCACGAGCTTCTCCGGCTGGGACGCGCAGGCGGCGCTGGTGCCGTCGCTCGGGGCATCCGTCGGCCTCGCGGTCGTGTTCACGGTCGCGCGCATCGTGACGAGGAGCCAGCCGACGCAGGCCATCGCCGGACTCGTGGGCGTGCTCGCCTCGGCCGCGCTGGCGCTGTGGACCGGCAACGCGCGCGACAACTACGTCCTGGGATTCTTCACCAACGCGGCCTACGCGCTGGGGCTCCTGATCTCCCTGCTCGTGCGATGGCCGGCGCTCGGTCTCATCGTCGGCTTCCTGATGGGTGACGGCCTCGCCTGGCGCCAGGACCCGCGCAAGTACCGGGCGGCGCAATTCCTCACCGTGGTGTGGATCGGCCTGTTCGTGGCGCGCCTGGTCGTGCAGGTGCCGCTCTACCTCGTCGACAACGTGGAGGCGCTCGGCGCCACGCGTCTCCTGATGGGCGTGCCGCTCTATGCCCTCGTCGTGGTGTTCTCATGGCTCGTCGTGCGCGCGGTGTACCCGTCGTCGGCCCGTTCCGGTGAGTGATAGAGTTATCTCGACGTCAAGATAAATCCGTCGCCACGATGGCGGCGGGCCGTGGGACGCTTAGGTGAGCCTTGCTGGTACAGCTCCCGGCCTGACGGAGAAGATGGAGGGTCGCGCGCGGGTTCGCGCGGCATCCGCGAAGGAGAGGACATCGTGTCTGCAGTGAACAGTTTCGGGGCGAAGGACACGCTCCACGTCGGTGACAAGTCCTACGAGATCTTCCGGCTCGACACCGTGCCCGGGCACGAGAAGCTGCCGTTCAGCCTGAAGGTGCTCCTCGAGAACCTGCTCCGCACGGAGGACGGCAAGAACGTCACCAAGGAGCAGATCGAGGCGCTCGGTTCGTGGGTGCCCACGGCCGAGCCCGACACCGAGATCCAGTTCACGCCGGCGCGCGTCGTGATGCAGGACTTCACCGGTGTGCCCTGCATCGTCGACCTCGCCACCATGCGCGAGGCCGTCGTCGCCCTCGGCGGCGACCCCAACCGCATCAACCCGCTCTCGCCGGCCGAGATGGTCATCGACCACTCCGTCATCGCCGACCTCTTCGGCACCGAGAACGCGCTCGAACGCAACGTCGAGATCGAGTACGAGCGCAACGGCGAGCGCTACCAGTTCCTCCGCTGGGGCCAGACGGCGTTCGACGACTTCAAGGTCGTGCCGCCCGGCACCGGCATCGTGCACCAGGTGAACATCGAGCACCTCGCGAAGGTCATCTACGACCGCGACGTGAACGGTGTGACCCGCGCCTACCCCGACACCTGCGTCGGCACCGACTCGCACACCACCATGGTGAACGGACTCGGCGTGCTGGGCTGGGGCGTCGGCGGCATCGAGGCCGAGGCGGCCATGCTCGGCCAGCCCGTCTCGATGCTCATCCCCAAGGTCGTCGGGTTCAAGCTCTCGGGAGCCATCCCCACGGGCGTCACCGCCACCGACGTCGTCCTCACCATCACCGACATGCTGCGCAAGCACGGCGTGGTGGGCAAGTTCGTCGAGTTCTACGGCTCGGGCGTGGCCTCGGTGCCGCTCGCCAACCGTGCCACGATCGGCAACATGAGCCCCGAGTTCGGCTCGACGGCGGCGATGTTCCCCATCGACGACGTGACCATCGACTACCTCCGCCTCACGGGGCGCAGCGAAGAGCAGCTCGCGCTGGTCGAGCAGTACGCGAAGGTGCAGAAGCTCTGGCACGACGCCGCGAGCGAGCCGGTCTTCTCGGAGTACCTGGAGCTCGACCTCTCGACCGTGGTGCCCTCGATCGCCGGCCCGAAGCGTCCGCAGGACCGCATCGTGCTGTCGAACGCCAAGGCGCAGTTCGAGTCCGACCTCACGAACTACGCCGAGATCGACCATGACCTCGTCGACCTCGAAGGATCGGAGTCCTTCCCGGCATCCGACCCGCCCGGCAACTCGCCCGAGGACGAGTACAGCCAGCACGAGCACCACCACCACAGCCACGCGCCGGCGACGGCGTCGAAGCCGACGAAGGTGGCCCTGCCCGACGGACAGAAGTTCACGCTCGACCATGGTGCGGTCACGATCGCTGCGATCACCTCGTGCACGAACACGTCGAACCCGTCCGTCATGCTCGCCGCCGGACTGCTGGCCCGCAACGCGGTGAAGAAGGGCCTGAAGGCCAAGCCGTGGGTCAAGACCACGCTCGCCCCGGGTTCGAAGGTCGTCACCGACTACTACGAGAAGGCGGGCCTCACCCAGGACCTCGAGGACCTCGGCTTCTACACCGTCGGATACGGCTGCACCACCTGCATCGGCAACTCCGGCCCGCTCATCGAAGAGGTCTCCGCGGCCATCAACGAGAACGACCTCGCCGTCACCGCGGTGCTCTCGGGCAACCGCAACTTCGAGGGTCGCATCAACCCCGACGTGAAGATGAACTACCTCGCGAGCCCGCCGCTCGTGATCGCGTACTCGCTCGCCGGTTCGATGAACTTCGACTTCGAGGTCGACGCACTCGGCACGGACCAGGACGGGAACGACGTCTTCCTGAAGGACATCTGGCCGGATGCCGCGGAGGTGCAGTCCACGATCGACTCGTCGATCAACAAGGAGATGTTCACGCACCAGTACGCGAGCGTGTTCGAGGGCGACGAGCGCTGGCGGAACCTGCCGACCCCGACCGGCGCGACCTTCGAGTGGGATGCCGAGTCGACCTACGTCCGCAAGCCCCCGTACTTCGACGGCATGACCATGGAGACCACTCCGGTCTCCGACATCGTCGGCGCCCGGGTGCTCGCCAAGCTCGGCGACTCGGTCACGACCGACCACATCAGCCCCGCCGGAAACATCAAGGCGGACAGCCCCGCCGGCCGTTACCTCGACGAGCACGGCGTCGACCGCAAGGACTTCAACTCCTACGGCTCGCGCCGCGGCAACCACGAGGTCATGATCCGCGGCACGTTCGCGAACATCCGCCTGCGCAACCAGCTCCTCGACGGCGTCGAGGGCGGCTACACGCGCGACTTCACGCAGGCCGACGCGCCGCAGTCCTTCATCTACGACGCCAGCCAGAACTACCAGGCGCAGGGCATCCCTCTCGTCATCTTCGGCGGCAAGGAGTACGGATCGGGATCGTCGCGCGACTGGGCGGCGAAGGGCACGAGCCTCCTCGGCGTGAAGGCGGTCATCACCGAGAGCTTCGAGCGGATCCACCGTTCGAACCTCATCGGCATGGGCGTCGTCCCGCTGCAGTTCCCGGCGGGGGAGTCGGCCGACTCGCTCGGCCTCGACGGCACCGAGGTCGTCTCGATCTCGGGCCTCGAGCAGCTCAACGAGGGCGTGACCCCGAAGACGGTGCACGTCACCGCGACGCCGAGCGAGCACTCGCCCGCCGGCAAGCAGGCCGTGGAGTTCGACGCGGTGGTGCGCATCGACACGCCCGGTGAGGCGGACTACTACCGCAACGGCGGCATCCTGCAGTACGTGCTGCGTTCGCTCGTCTGACGCGCGTGCGCAGCATCGGGGCGGCCGGCGACTCGCCGGCCGCCCCGATCTCTTCCCGGCCACTCAGGCGGCCCGGCGTAGACTCGATTCGATCCGCGGCCGCTGCCGCCCCACTGACCCGGAGGCATGACCCATGACCCTGCTCGAGCACATCTCGGGACCACGCGACCTCGACGCGTTGAGTCACGAGCAGCTCGAGCAGCTGGCCGCGGAGATCCGGGCCTATCTCGTGGCATCCGTCTCGAAGACGGGCGGGCACCTCGGCCCGAATCTCGGCGTCGTCGAGACGACCCTCGCGATCCACCGCGTCTTCGAGTCGCCCCGCGACGCGATCGTGTTCGACACGGGGCACCAGTCGTACGTGCACAAGCTGCTGACCGGGCGCAAGGACCTGTCGACGCTTCGCCAGACCGGCGGGCTGGCCGGCTATCCGCAACGATCGGAGTCCGAGCACGACATCGTCGAGAGCTCCCACGCGTCGAGCTCCCTCTCGTGGGCCGACGGCATCTCCAAGGCATTCGAGATGACCGGGCAGGGCGACCGCCACGTCGTCGCCGTCGTCGGCGACGGCGCCCTCACGGGTGGCATGACGTGGGAGGCGCTGAACAACATCTCCGACGACAACACCCGCAAGCTCATCGTCGTCGTCAATGACAACGGGCGGTCCTACGCCCCGACGATCGGCGGCATGGCCCGCTTCCTCAACACGGTGCGCACGAGGCAGTCGTATCGGTCGCTCCACCAGTCCAGCCGGAAGGCGTTCGACCGGCTGGGCTCGCCCGGCCGGGCGTTCTACCGCGGCGTCCGCGGCGGCCTGCACGGGTTCCTCAGCCGGTTCAGCGGCAACGAGGCCCTCTACTCGAACCTCGACATCAAGTACATCGGCCCCATCGACGGGCACGACGAGCGCGCCATGGAGGAGGCCCTCCACCAGGCCAAGGCCTACGGCGCGCCGGTGATCGTGCACACGATCACCGACAAGGGGCGCGGATACGAGCCGGCCCGCCGCGACGTCGCCGACCAGTTCCACGCGGTGGGACAGATCGACCCCGAGACCGGAGAATCCCTCGAGTCGGCGTCCTCGCCGTCGTGGACGAACGTGTTCGCCGACGAGCTCGTGCGACTCGCCGAGCGGAACGAACGCCTCGTCGGCATCACCGCCGCGATGCTTCGGCCGACCGGACTGCACCGCATGGCGGAGCGGTTCCCGAATCGGGTCTTCGACGTGGGGATCGCCGAACAGCATGCCGCGACCTCTGCCGCCGGGCTCGCGTTCGGTGGCCTGCACCCGGTCGTCGCCGTGTACGCCACCTTCATCAACCGCGCGTTCGACCAGGTGCTGATGGATGTCGCGCTGCACAAGGCCGGCGTCACCTTCGTGCTCGACCGCGCCGGCGTCACCGGCCCCGACGGGCCCAGCCACCACGGCGTCTGGGACCTCTCGATCCTGCAGGTGGTGCCCGGCATCCGCATCGCCGCGCCGCGCGACTCGGTGCGGCTGGCCGAGGAGCTCGGCGAAGCCGTGGCGGTCGAGGACGCGCCGACCGTGCTTCGGTTCCCGAAGGGCACCGTCGGCGTGGACTACGACGCGATCCGGCGCACCGACGATGGCGTCGACGTGCTCGCCGAGTCCGGGCGTCGCGACGTCCTGCTCGTCACCGTCGGACCCATGGCGGGCATCGGCCTCGATGTCGCGCAGCGGCTCGAGGCGCAGGGCATCGGCGCGACCGTGGTCGATCCCCGGTGGGTCGTGCCAGTGCCGGCCAGCGTGATCGAGTTCGCTCGCGACCACCGCATCGTGGTGAGCCTCGAGGACGGCATCCGCGTGGGCGGCATCGGCACCCGGATCCGCCAGGACCTGCGCGAGGCCGGCGTCGACACGGCGGTCACCGAGATCGGCCTGCCCGACGAGTTCCTCGAGCACGGGTCGCGGGGCGACATCCTGGAGCGCGTCGGCCTGACCCCGCAGCACATCGCCCGTGACGTCACCGCGATGGTGCTGGGCTCGAAACTGCCGCACGCGCGCGGCGCGGGCCTCGAGGCCGTGTCGAGCGACACCACGCCGCAGCCGCGGGTCTGACTCCGATCTCACCGCCCGGCCCGAGCCGCGGGTCGCGTTCGGTCCGACCGCTCGCCCACGGCACGTCAGGAGACGAGACACGGCCCCCGGCGAATCGCCGGGGGCCGTGTCTCGTGCGCGCGACCTACGCGGACACGCCCTTCACGGGCGGGTGGTGGAAGGTGTCGCCGAAGACGCGCTCGGACGCGCCCACGCGGTCGAGGTAGGGCGTGACGCCGCCCATCTGGAATGGGAAGCCGGCGCCCAGGATGAGGCAGAGGTCGATGTCCTCGGGAGCCGCGACCACCTGACCGTCGAGCATCAGTCGAACCTCGCGGGCGAGGCCGTCCTGCAGGCTGACGAGGATCTCGTCGGCGCTGCGCGGATGCGTGCCGCCGGACACGATCTTCATGGCTCCCTTGTCGAAGCCCTTGACCTTGCCCTTGTCGTCCTTGTCTAGGAGCTTGCCGTAGTCGGCGAGCTTGTGGAGGTTCTCGCTGCGATAGAAGCGGTCGGGGAACGCCGCGTGGTGGGTGTCCAGCACGTGCGCACCGACCTTCAGCCCGACGAGGTCGAGCAGCGCCGACGGGGCCATCGGAAGGCCGAGGGGAGCGATCGCCTGGTCGACGGTCTCGAAGGACGTGCCCTCGTCGACCGCGCGCATGGCCTCGCCGAGGAGCACGGCGAGCAGGCGGTTGACCACGAAGCCAGGGGTGTCCGCGGTGATGACCGCGTTCTTCTTGAGGTTCTTCGCGGTGACCATGGCGGTCGACAGCGTCGCGACATCCGTGTGCGGTGTCTTCACGACCTCGATGAGCGGCATGACCGCGACCGGCGTGAAGAAGTGGAAGCCCACGAGCCGCTCGGGATGGGCGAGCTTGGCGCCGATCTGCTCGACCGACAGCGACGACGTGTTCGTCGCGAGCACGGCTTCGGGGGAGACGAACTGCTCGATCTCGGCGAACACGTCCTGCTTGATCTGGAGCTCCTCGAACACCGCCTCGATGACCCAGTCGCAGTCGGCGAAGTCGGCCTTGTCGGTGGTGCCCGTCACGAGCGCCTTCAGGCGGTTGGCCTCATCGGGCGAGATGCGGCCCTTCGCGAGGAGGGCGTCGATCTCGTCGGCGATGTACGAGACGCCCTTGTCGACCCGTGCCTGGTCGATGTCGGTGATCACGACGGGCACGCGGAGGCGGCGCACGAAGAGCAGGGCGAGCTGGCTTGCCATATAGCCGGCGCCGATGACGCCGACCTTCGTCACCTTCTTCGCAAGCTCCTTGTCGGGCGCTCCGGCCGGTCGCTTCGTGCGCTTCTGCACGAGGTTGAAGGCGTAGACGGATGCCTGGAGCTGGTCGCCGGCGATGAGGTCGGCGAGCACCTCGTCCTCACGCTGGAATCCCTCGGCGCGGGTGCCGCTCTTCGCCGCCTTCATGAGGTCGAGGGCGGCGTACGGCGACTGGGGAACGGAGCCGATGCGGCTCTTCAGCATCTTCGTCGCGATGCCGATCGCGGCATCCCACTTCACCAGGCGTTCCACCTTGCCGGGCTCGTGCGGCCGCTTGACCTTGACGTGACCGGAGATCACGTCGTCGGCCCAGCGGATCGAGTCCTCGAGGTAGTTCACCGACGGGAAGATGGCGTCGGCGATGCCGAGGTCGAACGCGTCCTGTCCCTTGAGGGTGCGGTTCTGCTTCAGCGGGTTCTCGATGACGACCTTGAGGGCGTTCTCGATGCCGATGAGGTTCGGCAGGATCGTCGCGCCGCCCCAGCCGGGGATGAGCCCGAGGAACACCTCGGGGAGGGCGAGCGCCGGGACCGAGGCATCCACCGTGCGGTAGTCCGCGTGCAGGCCGATCTCGACGCCGCCGCCGAGGGCGAGGCCGTTGTAGAACACGAAGGACGGCACGCCGACCTCGCCGATCTTCGCGAGCGCGTAGTGGCCGAGCTGCACGAACTTCTTCGCCGTCTCCTTGTCGGGGATCTCGGCGACCTTCGAGAGGTCGGCGCCCGCGGCGAGGATGAACGGCTTGCCCGTGACGGCGACGGCGTGGATCTCGCCGGCGGCGGCCCGCGCCTTCAGCCCGTCGAGCGTGTTCGCGTACTCGAGGAGCGTGGCGGCGCCGAGCGTGTTCGGCCGGGTGTGGTCCCGTCCGTTGTCGAGCGTGACGAGCGCGAGGGTCTTCCCCGAGGGGAGCGCGATGTCGCGCACGTAGGAGTGGGTGACGACCTCGTCGTCGCCGGCGAGGGTGACGAGGGAGGAGAAGTCGATGGTCGAGTAGTCGGTCATCCGCGGGCCTTCTTCGCTGCCTTCTTGTCGAAGTTCGGGTTCTCCCAGATCATCGTGCCGCCCTGGCCGAGGCCGACGCACATGCTGGTGATGCCATAGCGCACCTCGGGGCGCTCGACGAACTGGCTCGCGAGCTGGTTCATCAGGCGCACGCCCGACGACGCGAGCGGGTGGCCCACGGCGATCGCGCCGCCCCACGGGTTCACCCGGGGGTCGTCGTCGTCGATGCCGTAGTGGTCCATGAAGGAGAGCACCTGCACGGCGAACGCCTCGTTCATCTCGAAGAGGTCGATGTCGTCGATCGTGAGGCCCGCCTTGCGGAGCGCCTTCTCGGTGGCCGGGATGGGACCGATGCCCATGATCTCGGGGTCGACGCCCGCGAACGCGAAGCTGACGAGCTTCATCTTCGGCGTCAGGCCGAGCTCCTTCGCCGCGGCGCCCGACGCGAGGATGGCGGCCGTGGCCCCGTCGTTCAGGCCCGAGGCGTTGCCTGCGGTGATGCGGCCGTGGGGACGGAACGGGGTCTTCAGCGTGGCGAGGCCCTCGAGGGTGGTCTCGGGTCGCATCACCTCGTCGCGCGTGGCGAGTCCCCAGCCCTCCTCGGTGCGGACGGCGACGGGCAGCAGGTCCTGCTGGATCTTGCCGGCCGCGTAGGCGGCGGCGGTCTTCTGCTGGCTGGCGAGGGCGTAGCGGTCGCTGCGCTCCTTCGTGAGCTGCGGGAAGCGGTCGTGGATGCGCTCTGCGGTGGCGCCCATGACGAGGGCGTCCTCGCCCACGAGCCGCTCGCTGAGGAACCGCGGGTTCGGGTCCACGCCCGAGCCCATGGGGTGGTGGCCCATGTGCTCCACGCCGCCGGCGATGGCCACGTCGTACATGCCGAAGCCGATCGAGCCCGACATCATGGCCGCGGCGGTCATCGCCCCGGCGCACATGCGGTCGATCGAGAATCCCGGCACCGTCTTGGGCAGCCCCGCGAGGATCGCCGCCGTGCGGCCGAGGGTGAGTCCCTGGTCGCCCGTCTGGGTGGTGGCCGCGATGGCGACGTCGTCGATGCGGTCCTTCGGCACGTTCGGGTTGCGCTCGAGCAGTCCGACGATCGCCTTGACGACGAGGTCGTCGGCTCTCGTGTTCCAGTACATGCCCTTTTCACCGGCTCGTCCGAACGGGGTACGGACCCCGTCGACGAACACGACTTCAGCTCGTTCAGCCACGCTGCAGCTCCCTCGGTTTGGTCAGGATGTCTCGATCCTACGAACGGGCCGGGAGGGCGCTGAATCGCTTGACGGAACCTACGAAGCGCCGGATGCGGCATCCTGAACGGATTGTGACGCCTCGACAAAGGCAGCGGCGATGATCTGTGCGGTTGCCTCAACCTGCCACGGCCTCGCGCCGAGCTCCGCGAGCGCGACAGCGATGGCATCGGCCGTGGGCTCGGCGGGCGGATGCCACGCGACGCGCCGCAGGTGATCGGGCGTGAGGAGGTTCTCGACGGGCATCTCGATGCGCTCCGCGACCTCGGCGACGCCGGCTCGCGCGAGGCGCAGGCGTGCGTCGGCCTCAGGGTTGCGCATCGACCACGCGCGCGGCGGAGGCGGCGAATCGGTCGGGACGCGGACGGCGGGCAGGTCGTCGGTGGTCAGTCCGCGTTCGACGGCCGACCACCACCGGTCGAGCTCGGAGCGGCTCGCCCGGCCCGTGAACTCGCGAAGGTCGGCGAGCGCGCGACGGGTGGCGGGCATCGCGCGGGCGGCCGCGAGGATCGAGGCGTCGGGCACCATGCGGCCGGGTGCGACGTCCAGCTCCGAGGCGCGGGCGTCGCGGGCCAGCCAGAGCTCGCGGGCCACCGCCAGGCTCCTGGGGCTCCGGATCCCGTGGATGCCCGAGAGTCGTCGCCACGGTTCGGCCGACGGCACCTTGGCCTCACGGTCGAGGACCGCCTGGAACTCCTGGTCGGCGAGGTCGGTCTTGCCCGCCTCGTCGAGGCGTGCCACGAGCGCGTCGCGCACGTCGACGAGCAGCTCCACGTCGAGCGCGGCGTACGTCAGCCACGACTGCGGCAGCGGCCGCGTCGACCAGTCGGCCGCCGAGTGCTCCTTCGCCAGGTGCACGCCGAGCAGCTCCTCGACCACGGACGCGAGCCCCACCCGCGGCATCCCGAGCAGTCGGGCCGCGAGCTCGGTGTCGAAGATGCGCTCGGGATCGAGCCCCACCTCGCGGAGGCACGCGAGATCCTGGCTGGCGGCATGGAGCACCCACTCCTCACCGCCGATGGCCTGCTGCAAGGAGGTGAAGTCGGGGATCTGGGGCGGGTCGAAGAGGAACGTGCCGGCACCCCGGCGATACATCTGGATGAGATAGGCGCGCTGCGAGTACCGGAATCCGCTGGCCCGCTCGGCGTCCACCGCGATGGGACCTTCTCCGCCACCGAGCCGCCGGACCGCGTCGTCGAAGTCGGCGGGCGATTCGATCACCCGGAATTCATCCACGGTCGTTCCTCCGTCGGGGCAGGGCGGTCACCCCCTCTGAACGAGGCGGCAGCCCCGCGAGCATGCACAACAACTCACCCCAGCCTTCCACATGCGGGCCGACGGCGGCATCGAGGGGCGTCCACGACGCCCGCACCTCGATCTGCGCGCCGTCGCCCTGGCGTGCGAGCTCCCCGAACCCGGTGGACAGGATCTTGGTCGCGGTGCCGGATGCCGCGATGTACCGCGCCCCCCGCGCGTCGAGCGCATCGACGAGCCACGACCACGCGACATCCGCGAGGAACGGGTCGAGTCCGATGTCGGTCTCGAGCGGCGCCTGCGCGAAGCAGACCACCCGGAACCGCCCACCCCAGGCCTCCGGCTCGGTGGGGTCGTAGAGGAGCACGAAGCGGCCGGTGCCGAGGTCGGAGTCGACCTCATGCCGGCTCGGCGCGACATCCGCCGACAACGCCACCGCGAAGGGGGCGAGGGAACCCGGCGCGGGGATCTCCGAGACCCGCAGTTCCGCTCGTGGGGAGGCCGCACGCACGGCATCGAGTGCGGCCTCGAACTCTGCGGGATGATGCGTCGAGGAGTCGGGCACGTGTGCAGACTAGAGTCTCGGATGGGGCGCAGGGCGGCGGCACGCCGCACCGCCTCCCAGAGAGATGAACGGCTTCGCGGGGAGGGCGCAGGGATGGGTCGAGGAGCGGACTCGGGGAGTGCGGTGCGCATCGCGGGGACGGCGATCGGACTGCTCGCCGCCGCCGTCGGAGCCGTCGCCGCGGTGACGACGGTGGTCATGGCGCGGCGGGTGGTGACACCGTCCACCACTCGCACCGAGGACGTGCGGATCCTGTCCGTCGACCTGCCTCGAGGCGAGATCGTGCTCGCGGCCTCCGCTGAGACGCGGATGGCCGGCCGGTACGGGCTCTGGTTCGAACGGGACTCGGGGCACGCCCGGCTCGGCGAGATCGTCGACGAGACCGACCGCGTCGTTCGCCGACGACTCGATGGGGTGGATTTCGGACGGCTCGACCGCGCGGGACGCGGTCGCCTCAGCGGTTGGTACCACCTCGGACCGTGGGAGCTGGGGCACGAGTACGAGAACGTGCTGGTCGAGACGCCGCTCGGGCCCGCGCCCGCGTGGTTCGTGCCGGCACCCGCGCCGTCCACGCAGTGGGTGGTGCAGGTGCACGGGCGCGGCGCGAAGCGCCAGGAGGGCCTGCGCGCCGTCGATCCCGCGCGGGACGCCGGCTGGAACACGCTCGTCGTGTCGTATCGCAACGACGGCGAGGCGCCCGAGAGCGCCGATCGCCGCTACGGGCTCGGCGGCACCGAATGGGCGGACGTCGTCGCGGCCGTGCGCTACGCCGAGCAGCACGGCGCGGAGCGGATCGTGCTCATGGGCTGGTCGATGGGCGGCTCGATCGTGCTCCAGGCGGTGCTGCGTTCCGCCGCGGTGCGCGAGCGCCTCGTCGGGGTCATCCTCGACTCGCCGGCGATCGACTGGGTCGACATCCTCCGGTTCCAGGGCACCCTGCAGAAGCTGCCTCCGGGCTACGGCGACATCGTCGTGCGCCTCCTGGGCGGCCCTTGGAGCGGCGGCCTCACCGGCCTGGCCGCGCCCATCTCGGTGGAGGAGCTCGACCCCGTCGCGCGCGCCGACGAGCTCGACGTGCCCATCCTCCTCATGCACAGCCAGGACGACGGCTACGTGCCCATCGACGGGTCGCGACGGCTCGCGGCCGCGCGTCCCGACCTCATCGAGTTCGAGGTCTTCGAGGGCGCCCGCCACACGAAGCTCTGGAACCACGACCCTGCACGCTGGACACGCCTCGTGCGCGGATGGCTCGAACGCAGCGACGCCGACGTGCGACGGCTCGCCGAGGAGGCGGAGATCGCCGGCTGATCCCCGGCTGACGGCTCACCTGCGGGGGAGCCGACCCGACCGCTCAGGCCGCCACGCGCTCCCGAACCTGTCGGCGCACCCGGGCGAGCATGCCCGACATGCCGCGCACGCGCAGCGGGGACACCGCTTCGGCCAGGCCGAGCGACTGGGGGTAGTCGGCGGGCACGGCGAGGACCTCGTCGACCGAGAGCCCGTCGAGACCCTGCACGAGGATCGACGCGAACCCGCGAGTGGTGGGCGACTCGGCCGGTGCCGTGGCGTGCAGGTGCACCCGCCCGTGCTCGACCTCCACGAAGATGAAGACCGGCGACTGGCACTCCTCGACCTTCTCGAAGAGGTCGGGGTGGTCTCGGTAGCGCTCTGGCAGCTCGGGCAGCTCGTTGGAGAACTCGAGCAGCAGCTGCAGGCGATCGCGGACGCCGAGCGCGAGGAAGTCCTCGCGGGTCTCGGCGAGTCGGGCGGGCAGGGTCGTGGCGTCCATCGGATCCATTCTCCCACCGCCGACGTGCGACACCGCCCGCCGGCTGCGGACTAGCGGGTCGGCACCTCGCCGCGCTCGGCGCCGGTCGCGATGGGCACGCGCACCGCGCTGCCCCACTCGGTCCACGAGCCGTCGTAGTTGCGCACGTGCTCGAAGCCGAGCAGGTGCGTCAGCACGAACCAGGTGTGGCTCGAGCGCTCGCCGATGCGGCAGTAGGCGATCACGTCGTCGCCGTCGCTGAGGCCGGCCTCGTCGCGGTAGATCGCGTCGAGCTCGGTGCGGCTCTTGAAGGTGCCGTCCGCGGCGGCGGCCCGGGCCCACGGCACGGAGGCCGCGGTCGGGATGTGCCCGGCGCGGAGGGCGCCCTCCTCGGGGTAGGCGGGCGCGCTCGTGCGCTCGCCCGTGTACTCCTCGGGGGAGCGCACGTCGATGAGCGGGTTTCCGAAGTGCGCGAGCACGTCCTCCTTGAACGCGCGCACGACGGAGTCGTCGCGCTCCACGACCGGGTACTCGACGAGGCTCACCTCCGTGACCTCGGTGGTGAGGGGGCGCCCCTCGGCGATCCAGAGGTCGCGGCCGCCGTCGAGCAGGCGCACGTCCTCGTGGCCGAAGAGCGTGAACACCCACAGCGCGTAGGCCGCCCACCAGTTGTTCTTGTCGCCGTAGATCACGACGGTCGTGTCGCGGGCGATGCCCTTCGAGCCGAGCAGCGCGGCGAACTGCTCGCCCGTGAGGTAGTCGCGCACGACCGGGTCGTTGAGGTCGGTGTGCCAGTCGATCTTCACGGCGCCGGGGATGTGGCCCGTCTCGTAGAGCAGCACGTCCTCGTCGGACTCGACCACCACGAGGCCCGGTTGCCCGAGGTGTTCGGCGAGCCATTCGGTGGTGACGAGGCGCTCGGGATGCGCGTACTCGGCGAACTTGGCTGCGGAGTCGAACTCGGCGGACATGGAACCTCCAGGGATCGTCCGATCGGACGGGGTGTGCGGGGGAGCGGACTAGGCTGGTGACCTGTCCACCTCGAATCTACGCGGCGTGCGGGTGGAAGTCAGCATGCCCGTCATCCGGTGCAATACGGGAGTCCCTCCAGCATGACCACGGCCGCGAGCCATGCCCTCATCCGCCTCATCGAGCGGAATCCCACCATCTCGGCGGCCGAGATCGCCTCGGAACTGGCGCCGCCCCCGCAATTCGAGCACGCGTCCTTCGAATCGTATCGGCCCGACCCCGACTTCCCGTCGCAGCAGGCGGCGCTCGATCGGCTCAAGGAGTTCGCCGGCGCCTGGCGCGCGGCGCAGCGCCCTGGCGGATTCTTCTCGCGCAAGCGGCCCGCACGCATCGAACTGCCGGGCGTCTACCTCGACGGCGGCTTCGGCGTCGGCAAGACCCACCTGCTCGCGGCGCTGTGGCACGTCGCCCACGGGCCGAAGTACTTCGGCACCTTCATCGAGTACACGGCGCTCGTCGGGGCGCTCGGGTACGCGCAGGCCGTCGAGTTGCTCCGTGGTGCACGCCTCGTCTGCATCGACGAGTTCGAGCTCGACGACCCGGGCGACACGATGCTCATGACCCGCTTCCTCGGTGAGCTGATGGCCGGCGGCACCCGGGTGGCGGCCACCTCGAACACGCCCCCGAACGCCCTCGGCGAGGGCCGGTTCGCGGCGTCGGACTTCCTCCGGGAGATCCACGCGCTGTCGTCGAACTTCGAGACCCTCCGCATCGACGGCCTCGACTACCGCCGCCGCGACACCGAGGGGCACGCCGAGGCGATCCCCGACGCGGCCGCGGTGACGCACACGGCCGAGGCGCTCGCGGCGCGCGGCCACAGGGTCTCCCTCGACGGCTTCGACGACCTCATCGCCCACCTGGCGACGGTGCATCCGTCGAAGTACATCAAGCTCATCCAGGGCGTCGAGTTCATCGCGCTCGAGGGCGTCCACGAGCTCTCGAACCAGAACGCGGCGCTCCGCCTCGTGGCCTTCATCGACCGCGTGTACGACGCGGAGGTGCCGATCATCGCGAGCGGCATCCCGCTCGACCAGGTGTTCGACGACGAGATGATGGCCGGCGGCTACCGCAAGAAGTACCTGCGCGCCATGAGCCGCATGATCGCCCTCACCACGGGCGAGCTGCCGCCGCACGACTGAGGTCGCGCACGCGGCATCCGTGAACGCGTGATGAGCCGGCCGGATGCCGCGACCGCACGGATTCACATCGATCGCCCGGCCCGCCGAAATGTGCTGTTTACATCGATGGCCCAGGCCGTAACGATCCGGAAACACAACACGATCCCTCTCGAAACGTCCCGTCATGAGACTGGACCGCACCAGGTTCCCCAACCCTGCACTGAGAGAGGTTCGAGATGGATCAAGGCAACACGGCGTTCCTACTGATATCCGCAGCACTGGTGTTGCTGATGACGCCGGGACTCGCGTTCTTCTACGGCGGCCTCGTCAAGGCGAAGAGCGTCATCAGCATGATGATGCTCAGCTTCGGCGCCATGGGCCTCATCGGCGTCCTCTGGGTGCTCTACGGCTACGCCATCGCCTTCCCCTCGGCTGAGGGACTCGCTGCCCCCTGGTCGATCGACTGGTCGGCGATCGGCCTCGAGAGCCTCCTCGAGACCCCTGAGGGCGCCGCGTACCCGCCGCTCGCCTTCGTCGGGTTCCAGGCGACCTTCGCGATCATCACGGTGGCCCTGATCTCGGGCGCCATCGCCGACCGCGCGAAGTTCGGCGCGTGGATGATCTTCGCCGCCGTGTGGGCCACCGTCGTCTACTTCCCGGTTGCGAGCTGGGTGTTCAACTTCGGCCTGGCCGACGACGGCAGCTTCGCCTACGGCGGCTGGATCACCTACGGCATGCAGCAGTTCTTCGGCGTCGGCGCCCTCGACTTCGCCGGTGGCACCGCGGTGCACATCAACGCCGGTGCGGCGGCCCTGGCCCTCGCGCTCGTGCTCGGCAAGCGCGTCGGCTTCTCGAAGGGCGCGCACGTGCCCCACAACCCGCCGTTCGTGCTCCTCGGCGCCGGCCTCCTGTGGTTCGGCTGGTTCGGCTTCAACGCCGGTTCCGAGCTCGCGGCCGACAACACCGCGGCCGTGGCGTGGATCAACACCCTCGCCGCTCCGGCAGCCGCCCTGCTGGCGTGGCTCGTCGTCGAGAAGATCAAGGACGGCAAGCCCACGTCGGTCGGCGCGGCATCCGGTGCCGTCGCGGGCCTCGTCGCGATCACCCCCGCGTGTGCGTTCCTCACCCCGATCTGGGCGATCGTGCTCGGCATCATCGCCGGCGCGGTGTGCGCGCTCGCAGTGGACCTGAAGTTCCGCTGGGGCTTCGACGACTCGCTCGACGTGGTGGGCATCCACCTCGTGGGCGGCCTCATCGGAACCCTGTACCTGGGCTTCTTCGCCAACACGACGGGCCTCATCTACAGCGGCAACCTCACGCAGCTGCTGGTGCAGGCGATCGCCGCCGTCTCGGTGATGGTCTACTCGTTCGTGCTCGCGTTCGTCATCGGCTTCATCGTGCAGAAGACCGTCGGCTTCCGGGTCAAGAACGAGGACGAGATCGCCGGCATCGACACGGTCGTGCACGGCGAGGACGCGTACAAGCTCGAGACCGTCTGACGACGCAGATCCACCGCGAGGGCGGTGGGGTAGTGTGCCGGTGTGCCAGACACCAGCCGCTTCCTCACCGCCCTCGGGCGCGTGTTCGGGATGTTCTCGGGGGCGCGCACGTCGGCCGCGTCGAGCAGCGCTCCGGAAGCCCCGACCGCAGGTGCTCCGGCCCCGGTCGGGCTGCTCTCACCAGGCCAGTCGGGACCGTCGGCCACGGTCGAGGTCGACCCGGCACGGCTGCGCGACGTGCGTCTCACGTACGCTCCGGCGCACGACGGCGAACCCGACCCCGGCGAGATCGTGTGGACGTGGGTGCCGTACGAGGAGCGCGACGGCCGCGGCAAGGACCGGCCGGTCGTGATCGTCGCCGCGTCGGGCGGCGGCGACTTCCTCGCCGTGCAGCTCACCAGCAAGGCGCACGACGGCGACCGCGACTTCCTGAGCCTCGGAACCGGCCCCTGGGACGCCTCCGGACGGCCGAGCTGGGCGCGGGTCGACCGCCTCTTCCGGGTGCGAGCCGGCGGGATGCGGCGCGAGGCAGCCTCGCTCGATGCCGCTCGCTACGCGGCGCTCGCCCGGGCGCTCGGCGATCGGTACGGCTGGCGCTGAGTCGTCGAGGCATCCGCGTGGACACCGAGCCCCCGGAATGCGGAAACGAAGAACGCCCCCCAGTGGAGTGGGAGGCGTTCGTGGGCGATGCCGGGCTCGAACCGACGACCTCTTCCGTGTGAAGGAAGCGCGCTACCAGCTGCGCCAATCGCCCATGTGGGATCGCGGTGCACCGTGGTGACCGCGGACTCGATACTAGCCGACCCGGCGGGCCGAATGCACATCGACGGCCGGCGGACGCCTGCCCGGGCGCGCCGAACGCGTCGACACGCCCGGGATCCGGGCACCGAATGGGCCGATGACCGGGGGGAATCTGCCACCCGGTCCGCTCAGTTTGTGATTCGTTCACCGGATCAGTTAGAGTCTCTCTGCACGCAGAAATGCGGGCAACGCGGATGTGGCGCAGTGGTAGCGCATCACCTTGCCAAGGTGAGGGTCGCGAGTTCGAATCTCGTCATCCGCTCTGATCGGGAATGAGCGTGAGTTCATTCCTGTTCTTCTGGTGGTGAACCCAAACGCGGTGGATTGGCCGAGAGGCGAGGCAGCGGCCTGCAAAGCCGTATACACGGGTTCGAATCCCGTATCCACCTCCAAGCTGAGAAACCTCGATTCTCGACTTGGGCGATTGGCGCAGCGGTAGCGCGCTTCCCTGACACGGAAGAGGTCACTGGTTCGATCCCAGTATCGCCCACCACGACAAGGCCCCGGCATCGCCGGGGCCTTTCGCATTGCAGCGGGGGTCATCCGACGCGAGGAAGCCGGATGCCCCGTTCGAGGCACCCGGCCCATCGCGATCAGTTCACCTCACCAGGGTGATGGCGCGGGTGGTGCGACGACCGGCGGCCGGTCGTCGCACGTGATCGTGTTCGGCAGCTCCCACGGCGCGAGCCAGGGTCCGGTCGTGTTCACGCCGCTCGAGTCGTTGCCGCCGAGGTCGACGAGCGAGAACTCCGACCCCTCCGGCGTGAAGTGGAACGTGCCGCAGTTGTTCACCCCCACGGCGCCGACGTTGCGCGCGTCGACGTTCTCGAACGATGCCGAGCCCGCGACCCTGGCGCTGACCACCGACGTGCCGGTGCCGTCGACGCGGACGTCGGCGAAGTGCACGCCCGAGATCGACACCTGGTCCTTCACGGGCCAGTCGGACACGAGCATGATCGCGTTGTAGGTGCTGTCGAGGAAGTGGTCGCCGATCACCCGGATGTCGGCCTGGTCGATCGATCGGTCGAGCGCGTAGAACCAGACGGCCCCGAGCCCGATGTTCCAATTGAGCTCGTACGTGCCGGCCCGCACCGTGGTGTTGTCGACGATCGCGAGTGAGCCGGTGAAGGGTTCGGCGCCGAACCTGGAGCCGACGTGCAGCCCGCTGCCCTCGCGGATCGGGTCGGCGACCAGGTTGCCCGACACGATGGTGTCGGTGCCGCCGTAGATCGCGATGCCGTTGGCGAGCGTGGGCGTCTGCACGGTGTTGCGCTCGAACGCGTTGCCCGCGTTCGCGACGGTCTCCGACCACATCGCGAGCCCGTCGTCGCCGGTGTTGCGCACGAAGGTGTGCTCGACCGTGGATCCGGTCACCCCGGTGTGGAAGTTCAGCCCGTCCGCGATCTGGTCGACGATGATGCTGTCGCGCACCTCGAGGCCGTCCATCGGCCCGTCGAACCACATGCCGACCTTGGTGTGGTGGATGTAGAGCCCTTCGATGGTCGAGTCGCTCATCGCCCCGCCGACGCCGTTCACCTGGTCGGCGTCGATGCGCTCGCGCACGTCGCCCTCGATCGCGAACCCCGAGAGGTGCACGTTCGTGCTGCCGCCCTCCGCGGCGTCCTTGCCGTAGAAGCCCACGCCGGTGTGCACGGAGCCGTCGGGCGCCGGCTCGGCGAGCGCCACCTCGCTCCCGCGGATGGTGGTGTACCAGCTGCCGGCGCCCTCGATGGTCACGTCGTCCACGATGACGTGCCGGTCGACTCGGAAGGAGCCCGGCGGCACGTACACGGGCAGGTCGTGGCGCTTCGCGAAGGCGATCGCGCGATCGAAGGCCGGCGCGGCGTCGCGCCTGCCGGTCGGGTCGGCCCCGAACAGCAGGACGTTCGCGGCCTTCAGTCGCACGTGCGGCGCTGCGACCAGTTCGCTGTCGAGGAGGTCGATCGTGGTCAGCTCGGCCGTGGCGCGCTTCGGGACGGCCAGCCGGACGACGTCACCGGCCTCGTACGTCCGTCCCAGGAGCATCCGCTGCTCATCGTAGAAGTGCATGGGGCGGAACGGGGTCGTGACGGCGTAGTCGGGCCCAGGCACGCACCCGCACTCGGTGATCCACCAGTCTGGGTGGAGGAGCCCTGCGTTCGGGTCGTTCGTGAACGGGTACTGGTTGTAGAGCCAGGAGTACTCGGAGGTGAGCGTCATCGTGCGCTTCTGCCGGCCGTTCACGGTGATGTCGAGAGGCGAGCGGATGCCGCCGCCCTCCGCCGAGTCGGGGATGCTGTAGCGCACGGTGATCGCGTTGGCCTGCGCCGGCAGCGTGAACTCCACGTACTGCCCCGGCGCGAGCTGCACCGCGCTCCGTCCCGACGCCTCGGCGGGGAGGGTGTAGGCCGCGCGGTCGGGGCCGACGACCGTGCCGGTGTGCACCGCTCCCTCGGCCTCCTGTTCGAGGAAGGGCACGTCGGCGCCACGGCCGGCGACCAGCTCGGGGTCGAGGGCCGCCCGGGTGACCGCAGGTACGGGTGCCGATGGCGCTCCGGATGCCGCAACGGCGGCACCAGGCGCAGCCAGCACTGCTGCGGCGAGCAGCGCCGACGCGACGGCGGCGCCGATGGATGCGCGCGCGCTCGGCGTCCGCGGGCGGCGCAGGATGGGCTCGGACGTCTGGCTGGTGGATCGCGTCATCGTCGACTCGGTTCCTCTCGGTGGTGCACGCCATCGGACACCGCGGGCACTGGCGAACCCACGAGTGAGCCGACCCTACGTCCGCGCGTGACGGCATCACAAGGGGCTGCGAAGGAATGTCGACGAAGAGTCGAGTTCTTGCGGATGCGGACGAAAGCCGCTGCAAATCGCGGCATCCGCGTGCGCTCGCTTTGCACCGGTGGGCGAAAGAGCCGAGCTCAGCCGATCGGAAGCGGGTCGAAGACGAGCGGCGGATGGGCGATCCTCGTGCTGAACCACGACCAGGCCTCGCCCGACGTCTGCTCGATCGCCGCCGAGGCGTCCAGGCCTGGCGGCACGTTCCGCAGGATGATCGTGATGACGCGGCGGCCGCTGAAGCGGATCGATCCCGGCGCGTCCACGGTGCCGCTGCCCGCGTACCCGCTCGGGGTGAAGGCGGCGCGCGTGGGCGCGTCCACGGCGAAGGTGAACACATAGGTGCCGGGGCCGGTCGCGCCGTAGGCGGCCGGGTTGAAGTGCACCGAGACGGCGGGGTTGCGGTGCGGGGACTCCCGGAGGTCGAAGCCCGCGTACGGCTCGGCGGCGTCGGTCTGTACGATCGTCGGGCGGATGAGCGTGAGGTTCGTGCGCCCGAGGCCGACCGTGACGGTGGGGGAGAGCACCTGGATGGGCGCCCAGAAGATCGGGCCGAATCCGAGTTCGCCGGCTCGGCGCTTGGCGGCCCAGTCCTCCGCGGTCAGGTCGGTGTCGAAGTGCGCGAACGGCGCGGTGCCGGCCGCTGCGCCGCGGTCGTCGTCGGTGGGGTCTGAGCTGGACATGAGGCAAACTCTAGAACTCGGATGCCGCCCTGTCATCAGGGTGCGCACCGACCGGCAGTCGACGGCCGGGCGGCCCCTGCCGCCGCACTACAGTTGAAGGGTTCGTTTCGACCCCAGAGGGAGTGGTTCACAGTGGCCGACGGCTTCGAGCTCTTCACCGATCGATCCGTTGTCGCGATGCGCGTCAACGGCGAGCTCAAGGACCTCGCCACCACGGTGACGGACGCCGACGTCGTCGAGCCGGTCACGATCGACTCGCCCGACGGCCTCGCGATCCTCCGCCACTCGACCGCCCACGTGCTCGCCCAGGCGGTGCAGGCCGTCAACCCCGAGGCGAAGCTCGGCATCGGACCCCCGGTGACCGACGGCTTCTACTACGACTTCGATGTCGCGCAATCGTTCACGCCCGAGGACCTGAAGGCCCTCGACAAGGAGATGGCGCGCATCGTGCGCCAGGGCCAGCGCTTCATGCGTCGCGTCGTCACCGACGACGAGGCGCGCGCGGAGCTCGCGGACGAGCCCTACAAGCTGGAGCTCATCGGGTTGAAGGGCCACGAGAGCGGCACCGCGCAGTTCGAGGAGAGCGAGAACGTCGAGGTCGGCGGCGCCGAGCTCACGATCTACGACAACGTCGATCCCAAGACCGGCGAGACCGTCTGGAAGGACCTGTGCCGCGGCCCCCACCTGCCGAACACGCGCATGATCGGCAACGGCTGGGCGCTCTCACGCGTGGCGGCGGCCTACTGGCGGGGCTCGGAGAAGAACCCGCAACTGCAGCGCATCTACGGCACGGCCTGGCCCACGAAGGACGAGCTGCGCGCGTACCAGCACCGCCTCGAGGAGGCCGCGCGACGCGACCACCGCAAGCTCGGCGCCGAGCTCGACCTGTTCTCGTTCCCCGAGGAGATCGGCAGCGGATTGCCGGTCTTCCACCCCCGGGGCGGCATCATCAAGCGCGAGATGGAGGACTACGTCCGCCGCCGCCACATCGAGGAGGGCTTCCAGTACGTGTCGACCCCGCACATCACGAAGGCGCACGTCTTCGAGCTGTCGGGTCACCTGCCGTACTACAAGGACACCATGTTCCCGCCGATGGAGCTCGAGAACAGCGAGTACTACCTCAAGGCGATGAACTGCCCCATGCAGAACCTCATCTTCCGGTCGCGAGGCCGGTCCTACCGCGAGCTGCCGCTGCGCTTCTTCGAGTTCGGCACCGTCTACCGATACGAGAAGTCGGGCGTCGTCCAGGGGCTCACCCGGGTGCGCGGGCTCACCCAGGACGACTCGCACAGCTACGTCACCCCGGAGCAGGCCCCCGCCGAGATCCAGCACCTGCTCGACTTCGTGCTCGGGCTCCTTCGCGACTTCGGTCTCGACGACTTCTACCTCGAGCTGTCCACCCGCGATGCGAACTCGGACAAGTTCAAGGGCAGCGACGAGCAGTGGGAGGTCGCTACGAACGTGCTCCGCGAGGTCGCCGAGGCGTCCGGCCTCGAGCTCGTGCCCGACCCCGGGGGCGCCGCGTTCTACGGCCCCAAGATCTCGGTCCAGGCGCGCGACGCGATCGGCCGCACGTGGCAGATGTCGACCATCCAGTACGACTTCAACCAGCCCGAGGGCTTCGGGCTCGAGTACACCGCCGCCGACGGCACCCACCAGCAGCCGGTCATGATCCACTCGGCGAAGTTCGGCTCCATCGAGCGGTTCTTCGGCGTGCTGATCGAGCACTACGCGGGTGCCTTCCCGGTCTGGCTCGCGCCGGTGCAGGTCGTCGGCATCCCCGTCGCCGACGAGTACGCCGAGTACCTCGGCGGCATCGTCGACCAGCTCCGGCGCGCCGGCGTGCGAGCCGAGCTCGACACGAGCGACGACCGGATGCAGAAGAAGATCCGCACGCACACGACGCAGAAGGTACCGTTCCAGCTCATCGCCGGCGAGAACGACCGGGCCGGCGAGACGGTGAGCTTCCGCTTCCGCGATGGCTCCCAGGAGAACGGCGTGGCCATCGCCGAGGCCGTCTCCCGCATTCGCGCGGCGATCGACGAGCGCCGGCAGGTGCTCACGAGGGACGACCTGTTCGGATGACGCGCGCATACCAGGCCGACGAGTTCGACGGGGTCCCCACGGATGCCGCGTCCGACCTCGCCGGCGTGCCCGACGCGTTCCAGCGGCTCTGGACCCCGCACCGGCTGGTGTACATCCAGCACGGTCAGCAGCCCGACGAGCACACCTGCCCGTTCTGCCGTGCGCCCGAGATGAGCGACGAGCAGTCGCTCATCGTCGCGCGGGGCAGGCTCGCCTACGTCCTGCTCAACCTGTTCCCCTACAACAGCGGGCACCTGCTCGTGTGCCCCTACCGGCACATCGCGACGTACGACGAGGCGACGCCCGAGGAGGTCGCCGAGATCGGCGAGCTGACCCAGATCGCGATGCGGGTCGTGAAGCAGGTGTCACGGTGCGACGGGTTCAACATCGGCATGAACCAGGGGCGCATCGCCGGGGCGGGCATCGCGGAGCACCTGCACCAGCACATCGTGCCGCGCTGGGCACTCGACGCGAACTTCTTCCCGATCATCGCCGGCACGAAGGCCCTGCCTCGACTGCTCGGCGAGGTGCGGCAGGAGATCGCCGAGGCGTGGCCCGCCTGAGGATCCGGCGGGCCTGACGGCTCAGCGCACCCGTCGGGCCTCGAACTGCATCCGAGGGTGGGCGTAGGCCTCCTGCGACTCGACGAGCCGGAGCTCGCGCTCGCCCGACTCGTGAGTGTTCTCGAGCAGGTCGAACACGCTCGACGCGGTGCGCGCGAGTGCGTCCGCCGCGTCGCCGGTGCGTCGATAGTGCGCGGTGAAGAGCGCCGCCGTCACGTCGCCCGAGCCGTTCGCCTTCAGCGGCAGCAGGGGAGTCTGCACGATCCAGGCGCCGTGGTCGTCGACGGCGAGCATCTCGATGGTGCCCTCCTCGCGATCGGGCCGCTCCACGCTGGTCACGAGCACCGTGCGCGGGCCCGACGCCCGCGCCAGGTCGACGGAATCCAGCGTGGAGTCGAGCGATCCGGGCTCGGTGCCGGTGAGGTAACCCAGCTCGAACTGGTTCGGCGTGATGAGGTCGGCGGCGGGCACCACGCGTTCGCGCAGCAGCACGGGGATCGCGGGCGCGACGAAGCATCCGCTCTTCGCATTGCCCATCACCGGATCGCACGAGTAGACGGCCGCCGGGTTGGCCGCCTTGATGCGCGCGACCGCGTCGAGGATGACGTCGGCGATGCCCTCCGAGCCCTGGTAGCCCGACAGGATCACGTCGATCCCGGGGAACGCCCCGCGGTCCTCGATGCCGGCGATGACCTCGCGCACGTCCTCGGGACTGATGAGCGGGCCGCGCCAGGCGCCGTAGCCCGTGTGGTTCGAGAAGTTCACGGTGTAGACCGGCATGACCTCGACGCCGATGCGCTGCAGGGGGAACACGGCCGCGGAGTTGCCGACGTGGCCGTAGGCGACGGCGGACTGGATCGAGAGGACCTTCACCCCTCGATCATTCCATCCCGGCGGCGACGAGTCGCCCGCCCGCTGCGCGAACGGCCGCGGCCAGGTCGCCGGCGAGCCGGTCGGCGTCGGCGGCGGCGAGGTCGTGCACCGTGAGCCGGAGCCTGCGCACCGCGCTCGCGTCGGCGAGGGAGAACTCGTCGCCCGCGCGCACGAGCCAGCCGCGCCGCATGAGGTGCTCGGAGACGTCGCGCGCCGGCACCGGAAGTGGGACCCAGAGGTTCAGGCCGTCGCCGGCTGCGGCCGGCACGCCGAGCGCGCTGAGCCGCGCGGCGAACGCCGCGTTGCGTGCCGCGTAGTGCGCGCCGGCGGCCGTGACGCGGGCCGTGACGTCGGGGTCGGTGACGAGCGAGAGCACGAGGCGCTGCAGCAGGTGGCTCACCCACGTGGTGCCGGGGGTGAGGCGCGTCGCGAGGCGTTCGGCGGTGTCGGGGTCGGATGCCGCGACGGCGAGGCACATGTCGGGTCCGAGGAACTTCGACACCGACCGCACGAGCGCCCATCGCCGATGATCTGGGCCGATGATCGAGCGGAACGGGGTTCGCGACAGCATCGAGAAGTGGTCGTCCTCGATCACCAGCACGTACGGGTACGCGCGCAAGACCTCTCGCAGGTCGGCGGCGCGCGATTCCGACAGGCTGGCCCCGGTCGGGTTCTGCGCCCGCGGAGTGCTGACCACGGCGCGCACGCCCTGCTCGAGCGCGGACTGGAGCCCGGCCACGGTCATGCCCTCGTCGTCCACCGGCACCGGCACGGCGCGATACCCGCCGACACGCACGGTGTGGATGCTGGTCAGGAAGCAGGGATCCTCGAGCGCCACGGCATCGTCGCGCACGAGCGCCTGGGCGAGCAGTCGCTCGACCGCGTCGGCGGCCCCGTTCGTGATCGTGAGCCGGAGGTCGGACGGGGCGAGGTCCTCGCGCATCCATGCGTGCGCCCACTGCTCGAGGCCCGGGTCGATCACGGGCTCGCCGTAGAGCACCGGCCGGCCCGCCATGCCGGCGAGGGCGCGGGACGGGTCGGGGATGAGATCGGGGTCGGGGTTCCCGGTCGCCACGTCGCGGAGCACGCTGTCGGGAGCGAAGCCCTCCTGCGCGACGGCGGAGCGGTCGGCGACGTGCGTGCCACCGCGGCCGCGGGTGACGACCATGCCGGCCGAGGTGAGCTGGCGGTACGCCGCGACCGCGGTGTTGCGGTTGACGCCCAGGCTCTCGGCGAGGTTGCGCACGGGGGGCAGCGGATCTCCGGGCTGCAGCCCGCCGCGCTCGATGAGCGCGCGGACGCTCGCGGCGATGTCCGCGGCCGACCGGCCGGTGATCTCGAGGGTCAGGTCATGATCCATGGGTGCTCCGAATCTCCGTGCCGGACCATGCTATCTTTTGGCCTAGGTCAAGCGGGCGTTCTGTCCGCAGAACTGCGCGATTGCGCGTCATCCGTCGAAAGGACCCCCCGATGAGCACTGTCGAGACCGGCTCCAGCCGCGTGAAGCGCGGCCTCGCCGAGATGCTGAAGGGCGGCGTCATCATGGACGTCGTCACGCCCGAGCAGGCGCGCATCGCCGAGGATGCCGGCGCCGTCGCCGTCATGGCGCTCGAGCGCGTCCCCGCGGACATCCGCGCCCAGGGCGGCGTCGCCCGCATGAGCGACCCCGACCTCATCGAGGCGATCATCGCCGAGGTCTCGATCCCCGTCATGGCGAAGGCCCGCATCGGCCACTTCGTCGAGGCGCAGGTGCTCCAGGCGCTCGACGTCGACTACATCGACGAGTCCGAGGTGCTCTCACCGGCCGACTACGTGAACCACATCGACAAGTGGGCGTTCAACACGCCCTTCGTCTGCGGTGCCACCAACCTCGGCGAGGCGCTCCGGCGCATCAACGAGGGCGCGGCCATGATCCGCTCGAAGGGCGAGGCCGGCACGGGCGACGTCTCCGAGGCGACCAAGCACATCCGCAAGATCACCTCCGAGATCAACCAGCTGAAGTCGATGACGCGCGACGAGCTCTACGTCGCGGCCAAGGACCTCCAGGCGCCGTACGAGCTCGTGGCCGAGATCGCCGAGACCGGCAAGCTCCCCGTGGTGCTCTTCACCGCGGGCGGCGTCGCCACCCCGGCCGACGCGGCCATGATGATGCAGCTCGGCGCCGACGGCGTGTTCGTCGGCTCCGGCATCTTCAAGTCGGGCAACCCCGAGGCCCGCGCCGCGGCCGTCGTCAAGGCGACGACGTTCTACGACGACCCCGCCGTGATCGCCGACGTGTCGCGCGGCCTCGGCGAGGCCATGGTCGGCATCAACGTCGGCGACCTCGCCGCCCCGCACCGCCTCGCCGAGCGCGGCTGGTGACCACCACCCTCCGCAGCGAGTCGATCGGCGCGGGGGAGCAGGCTCCGGCCGGCCCCCGCGTCGGCGTGCTCGCGCTGCAGGGCGACTTCCGAGAGCACGCACACGTGCTCTCGCGGCTCGGCGCGCGCGTCTCGCTGGTGCGCCGGCCGGGTGAGCTCGCCGAGATCGACGGGCTCGTGATCCCCGGCGGCGAGTCGAGCGTCATGGACAAGCTCTCGCGCTCGTTCGGCCTCGCCGAGCCGTTGCAGGCCGCGATCGGCGACGGGATGCCGGTGTACGGCACGTGCGCCGGGTTGATCATGCTCGCCGACACGGTGCTCGACGCGATCGCGGGACAGCAGAGCCTCGGCGGCCTCGACGTGGTGGTGCGGCGCAACGCCTTCGGATCGCAGAACCAGTCGTTCGAGACCGACCTCGACGTCCCGGCGCTCGGCGCCGAACCGGTGCACGCGGTCTTCATCCGCGGACCTGTGGTCGACTCGGTCGGCCCCGGGGCGACGCCGCTCGCCCAGCTCGAGGACGGACGCGTGGTCGCGGTGGAGCAGGGCAACCTGCTCGGCACGAGCTTCCATCCCGAGATCACGGGGGAGTACCGGTTCCACGAGTACTTCCTCGGCAAGGTGCGCGACCGGGCCGTCGCCACCGCGGGCTGACGCGGTCGGCGGCCGGGGCTATGGTCGCGTCATGACCCACTACATCGCCCTGCTCCGAGGCGTGAACGTCGGCGGCATCACGGTGAAGTCCGCCGAGCTGCGCGACCTCTTCGCCGAGCTCGGGTTCGAGGGCGTGCGGACCGTGCTCGCAAGCGGGAACGTCGTCTTCGAGGCGCCATCGCGCGACGCCCGAGCCGCGGTGAAGTCGCGCATCGAGCAGGGGCTGCGCGACCGGTTCGGCTATGACGCGTGGATCGTGCTGATCACCCGGGCCGAGCTCGAGCGCGCCATCGACGCGTTCCCCTTCGACGCCGACGATGCGAAGCGCCAGCCATGGGTGATCTTCGCCGCCGAACCAGCCGTCGCCGCCGAGCTCATGGCCTTCGCCGACCAGGCGGATCCCGACGTCGACCCCCTCGCCGCGGGCGACGGCGTCGTCTACTGGAACCCGGTCAAGGGCACCACCGTCGACACCCCGTTCGCCAAGCTGCTGTCGAAGGCGACGTACAAGCCCGTCACGACGAACCGCAACCTTCGCACGCTCCGCAAGATCCTCGGCTGAAGCCCGTCGCCGCGGCATCCGCCCGTCGACCGGATGCCGCCCGGCTGCTGCCATACAATGGTTCGTCGGCGGATGCACCCGCCGCGAAGCGATTCAGGAGCATCATGTCCGGGCATTCCAAGTGGGCGACGACCAAGCACAAGAAGGCCGTCATCGACCAGCGACGGGCGAAGTCGTTCGCCAAGCTCATCAAGAACATCGAGGTCGCGGCCAAGATGGGCGGTGCCGACCTCTCGGGCAACCCGACGCTGGTCGACGCCGTGCAGAAGGCGAAGAAGACGTCGGTGCCCAACGACAACATCGATCGCGCCATCAAGCGCGGCGCTGGGCTCACCGGTGAGTCGATCGAGTACACGACGATCATGTACGAGGGCTACGGCCCCAACGGGGTGGCCCTGCTCATCGAGTGCCTCACCGACAACAAGAACCGCGCGGCCGCCGAGGTGCGCACGCTCATGAGCCGCAACGGCGGCACCATGGCCGACCCGGGCAGCGTCGCCTACAACTTCGCGCGCAAGGGCGTGATCGTCGTCCCCTCCGAGGGCACCACCGAGGACGACGTCCTCGCCGCGGTGCTCGACGCCGGCGCCGAGGAGGTCAACGACGAGGGCGACACCTTCGAGGTGATCACCGAGGCGTCCGACATGGTCGCGGCCCGCACCGCCCTCCAGGAGGCCGGCATCGACTACGACTCGGCGGATGCCGCGTTCGTGCCGAACCTCAAGGTCGAGGTCGACGCCGACACGGCGCGCAAGGTGTTCCGGCTCATCGACGCGCTGGAGGACAGCGACGACGTGCAGAACATCTACAGCAACTTCGACCTCTCGGCCGAGGTGCAGGCCGAGCTCGAAGCCGAGGACTAGGCCGATCGCCGTGCGCGTGCTGGGCATCGACCCGGGCCTCACGCGCTGCGGCGTGGGCGTGGTCGACGTCGAGCCCAACCGCACCGCACGACTCGTCGACGTGGTCGTGCTGCGTTCGCCGGCCGACCTCGACACCCCGAGGCGCCTCGCCCGCATCGCCGACGGCCTCGAGGCGATCCTCGAGGAGCACCGGCCGCAGGCCGTCGCGCTCGAGCGCGTGTTCGCACGCAGCGACGTGTCGACGATCATGGGCACCGCGCAGATCTCCGGCGTGGCGATGCTGATCGCGGCCCGGCGGGCGTTGCCCGTGGCGCTGCACACGCCGAGCGAGGTCAAGGCCGCCATCACGGGCTACGGCCGCGCCGACAAGGCGCAGGTCGGCGCCATGGTGGCCCGCATCCTCGGACTCGACGAGGTCCCGAAGCCGGCGGATGCCGCGGACGCGCTGGCCCTCGCGATCTGCCACGCCTGGCGCACCGGTGGAGTCGCGGGCGCGGCCGTGCTGGACGCCGCCGCGCCGCCCGCTCCGGGCACGACGCTCACTCCGGCCCAGCGGGCATGGATCGCCGCCGAGCGTTCCGCCGCGGTGTCGGGGGCGGCCCGTAGGGTGAAGGAGTGATCTCCTCTCTCCGCGGCCCCGTCCTGACGGCGGCCGGCAGTTCGGTCGTGATCGAGGTCGGCGGGGTCGGATTCCACGTCAACACGACGCCCGCGTTCGCCCTCGCCTGCCGCGAGGGGCATGAGGCCTCGGTGCACACGAGCCTCGTGGTGCGGGAGGACGCGCTGACCCTCTTCGGGTTCGCCTCCCGCGACGAACTCGACGTGTTCGAGCTGCTGCTCGGTGTCACGGGCGTCGGCCCGAAGTCGGCCCTCGGCGTGCTCTCCGCCCTCTCACCCGACCAGGTGGCCGCGGCGGTGCAGGGCGACGACGACGCCGTCTTCCGCAAGGTCAGCGGCATCGGCCCGAAGACGGCGAAGCTCATCACGCTCTCCCTCGCCGGCAAGCTCGTGGCACGGCCCTCCGGGCCTTCCGCGGCGCCCGTCGTCACCGGCGGGGTCGCCGAGAGCGTGCTCGCCGCGCTGACCGGGCTCGGCTGGTCCGAGCGGGTCGCCGCCGAGGCGGTCGACGAGACGATGGCCACGGCATCCGAGGCCGAGGCCGGCTCCGTCCCGTCCGTGCTCCGCCTCACCCTCGCTCGGCTCGGCCCGGCGCAGCACGCGGGACGGGCGCGGTGACCGCGAACGGCGTCGACGACGGCGACCTCGTCGGAGTCGACCTGACCGACCCGGTCCTCGCGTCCGAGGCCGAGCTCGCCTTCGAGGGCGCCCTGCGTCCCCGGAGCCTCGCCGAGTTCGTGGGCCAGACGCGCGTGCGGGGCCAGCTCCAGCTCCTCCTGACCGCGGCCACCCTGCAGCAGCGCACGCCCGATCACATCCTGCTCGCCGGGCCTCCGGGGCTCGGCAAGACGACGCTCGCCATGATCGTCGCCCACGAGGGTGGGCGGCCACTGCGCATGTCGAGCGGCCCCGCCATCCAGCACGCCGGCGACCTCGCGGCCATCTTGAGCTCGCTGGTGCCGGGCGAGGTGCTCTTCATCGACGAGATCCACCGCATGGCGCGTTCGGCCGAGGAGATGCTCTACCTCGCCATGGAGGACTTCCGCATCGACATCATGGTCGGCAAGGGAGCCGGTGCCACGTCGGTTCCGCTCGACCTCGCGCCCTTCACGCTCGTCGGTGCGACCACGCGGGCGGGCCTCCTGCCCAACCCGCTGCGCGACCGCTTCGGGTTCACGGCGCACCTGGAGTTCTACGACGAGGCCGAGCTCGAGCAGGTGCTCGCCCGAGCCGCGTCGCTGCTCGGCCTGGCGATCGACCGCGAGGCGATCGCCGAGATCGCGGGCCGGTGCCGCGGCACCCCTCGCATCGCCAACCGCCTGCTGCGCCGCGTCCGCGACTTCGCGCTCGTGCATGGCGGCGACGCGGACGTCACGGCGGTGCGCGCCGCCCTCGACCTCTACGACGTCGACGCACTCGGCCTCGACCGTCTCGACCGCGCGGTCATGATGATCATCCTGACGCGGTTCGGCGGTGGGCCCGTCGGACTCAACACGCTCGCCGTCTCGGTGGGCGAGGAGTCCGAGACGATCGAGGCCGTGGTGGAGCCGTTCCTGGTGCGCATCGGGCTCATCACACGTACGCCGCGCGGCCGGGTCGCGACCCCATCGGCGTGGCGGCATTTCGGGCTGGCACCGGGCGCTCCCCAGGGCGCAGCCACCCTCCCGATCGATGACCTATAATCCTTTGAGGCTTGGTCCTCAACGCCGTCGACTCCGTGCGGCCCGCCGCACACCGGAAGGTTCCCTCCCCTCATGACGTTCGATCCGTTCACTATCATCATGCTCGCCGTCCTGGCGGTGCTGATCTTCTTCATGTTCCGCAACTCGCGCAAGCGGCAGGCCGATGCGCGGGAGCTGCAGTCGAAGGTCACGGCGGGCGCGAAGGTGATGACCAACTTCGGCGTCTACGGCACCATCCTCTCGATCGACGAAGACGAGAACCAGGTCCTCCTCGAGACCTCGCCCGGCACCGTGCTGACCGTCCACCGCCAGACGATCGCCCGCGTCGTCGAGCCGGCAGCGGTCGCTCCCGTCACCGAGGTCGGCGGCTCCGGACTCGAGGGCCAGCCGGAGTTCGGTGAGCGCGTCGACGACGTGACCACCGACGAGACGCCCGACACCAAGAAGTCGGACGACTAAGACTCCCGAACCAAGCTCGGTCCGCGCGCTGTCGCGCGGGCTCTTGCAGAGAAAGCAGAACCTGTGGCTGCACCATCCAAGCGGTCATCCCGGCCGACCCCCGTTCGCAAGGCCTGGAGATCGCTCACCTGGCTCGGCGTGATCATCGTCGGGCTGTTCGCGATCAACGCGGCCGGCGTGATGTGGGGCGGAGGGTCCTGGACCCCCAAGCTCGCGCTCGACCTCGAGGGCGGCACGCAGATCATCCTCGAGCCCAAGGTCGAGTCGGGCGCCTCCGTCTCGCAGGAGCAGCTCGACCAAGCGGTCTCGATCATCCGCCAGCGTGTCGACGCGTCGGGTGTCGCCGAGGCCGAGATCAACACCGAGGGGTCGAACGTCGTCGTCCGCATCCCGGGTGAGCTCGACGAGCAGACCCGCGACCGCATCGAGTCCTCGGCCAAGCTCGAGCTGCGCGCCGTGCTGCTCGCGGATGCCGCCACGGACCAGGCGATCGACTCGACCGAGTCCCCGGCCCCGACCGAACCGGCCGAGGAGCTCGAGTCCACCCCTACCACCGAGCCGACGGACGGCAGCGACCCGGCGTGGGTCACCCCGGCGCTCCAGGACCAGTTCGACAACTTCGACTGCTCGAGCCTCGACGACGCCGCGGCGAACGTCGCTCCGGCCGACGAACCGCTCGTCACCTGCGACGTCAGCCGAACGGCGAAGTACCTGCTCGGTCCGGTCGAGGCGAGTGGCGAGAACATCGTCAACGCGACCAACGGCATGGTCACCACGCAGACTGGTGCCAGCACCGGCCAGTGGGCGGTGAACATCCAGTTCGACCAGAAGGGCACCGAGGACTTCGGCGCGGTCAGCACCCGTCTCTTCGGGCTGCAGGGTCAGTCGCCGCGCGACCAGTTCGCGTTCGTCCTCGACGGCGCCGTGCTCACGGCTCCCCAGATGAACGGCGCCATCACCGATGGTCGCCCGCAGATCACGGGGAGCTTCACGCAGGAGTCGTCCAAGTCGCTCGCCGACCAGCTGAAGTTCGGCGCCCTGCCGCTGAGCTTCACCGTGCAGTCCTCCGACACGATCTCGGCGACGCTCGGCACCTCGCAGCTGCAGTCGGGTCTCATCGCGGGGCTCATCGGCCTCATCCTGGTCGTCATCTACACGCTGTTCCAGTACCGGGCGCTCGGCTCGGTGACCATCGCGTCCCTGGCGATCGTCGGCCTGATCACCTACCTGGCGATCACGATCCTGTCGTGGCGTGAGGGGTACCGCCTCTCGCTCGCGGGCATCGCGGGCCTCATCGTCGCGATCGGATTCACGGCGGACTCGTTCATCGTGTACTTCGAACGCGTCCGCGACGAATTGCGCGACGGCCGCCCGCTCGTCGGCGCCGTCGAGGCGGGCTGGAAGCGCGCCTTCCGCACGATCCTCGCGTCGAAGGGCGTCAACCTGCTCGCGGCCGTGGTGCTGTTCGTCCTCGCCGTCGGCAGCGTGAAGGGCTTCGCCTACACCCTCGGCCTCACGACGATCATCGACGTCCTGGTCGTGATCCTGTTCACCCACCCGATGCTGCAGCTGCTCGCGCAGACCCGGTTCTTCTCCAGCGGCAATCCGTGGTCGGGCCTCGACCCGAACGCGCTCGGGGCGGTCTACCGGGGCCGTGCGGAGTTCCGCAAGCCCGTCGCCGTGCCCGCGGGCAAGGTCGCCTCGAGCGCACGAGAGGCGCAGAAGCGCCAGACCATCGCAGAACGCAAGGCCACCGCAGGCGTCGGCAGCGGCTCGAGCGAAGGCAAGGAGTCCTGATGGCCAACCGGCTCACCACATTCGGCAATGACCTCTACACGGGCAAGCGCTCGTTCAACTTCGTCGGCGGTCGCAAGAAGTGGTACGCCATCGCCGGCGTGCTGATCATCCTCACGGTGCTGATCCCGGTGCTCCGCGGCGTCAACTTCAGCATCGAGTTCCGCGGCGGATCGCAGTTCCAGATCGCCGGCATCGAGAACGCCGAGCCGCAGCCGGCCATCGATGCCGTGGCTTCCGTCGTCCCCGACGCCGATGCGCATGTGACGATCGTCGGCGGCACGGGCGTGCGCGTCCAGACCGACCAGCTCGAGCAGGCCGACTCGCTCGCCGTCGCCAACGCCCTGGCCGAGGCCTACGACGTCCCGGTGTCCGAGGTGACGTCGTCGTTCATCGGTCCGAGCTGGGGTGCGGATGTCACGCGGCAGGCGCTCCTCGGCCTCGGCGCGTTCCTGCTCCTCGCCGGCATCATCATGGCCCTGTACTTCCGCACCTGGAAGATGTCGCTCGCGGCCATCCTCGCCCTGATCGGCGACCTCATCGTCACCGTCGGGCTCTATGCGGCGGTCGGCTTCGAGATCAGCCCGGCGGCCACCATCGGCATCCTGACGATCCTGAGCTACTCGCTGTACGACACCGTCGTGGTGTTCGACAAGATCCGCGAGAACACGACCGAAGACGGACAGGAGTCCCGTCGCACGTTCGCGGAGTCGGTGAACCTCGCGGTGAACCAGACCCTGGTGCGCTCGATCAACACGAGCGTGGTGGCCGCGCTTCCGGTCGCGGCGATCCTCTTCATCGGCGCCGGCGTGCTCGGTGCGGACACCCTGCGTGACATCTCGCTCGCCCTGCTCATCGGCATCCTCGTCGGCACCTGGTCGACCGTGTTCATCGCCGCGCCGCTGTATTCGCAGCTGCGCGAGGGCGAGCCGGCGATCCGCCGACACGACCAGAAGGTGCTGAAGGAGCGCGAGCGCGCAGCGGCCGTCGTCCGCGACGCCGAGGCGCTGCCCACGGCCTGACGTTCGCCTCAGGCGAGAGTGGCACGGAAGACCTCGCGGAGCGGCGATAATTGAGTTCTGGAGGTGCGCGCATGACCGAAGCGGGAGTCAACTCGACCGCTTCGCTGCGCCGCCTGGTTCCTCGGATCTTCTCGAAGGCGCAGCCGTCGGGTGCGGTCGAGACCCTCATGCGCACGGTGCGGATGCACCATCCGAAGGCTGATCTGGGCCTGATCGAGCGGGCGTACACCGTCGCCGAGCGCGCCCACGAGGGGCAGAAGCGCAAGAGCGGCGAGCCGTACATCACCCATCCGATCGCGGTCGCGCAGATCCTCGCCGACCTCGGCATCGGCTCGAAGACGGTCGCCGCGGCACTGCTGCACGACACGGTCGAAGACACGGCGTACACGCTCGACCAGGTCCGCGCCGACTTCGGTGACGAGATCGCGATGCTCGTCGACGGGGTCACCAAGCTCGACAAGGTCAAGTACGGCGACTCGACCCAGGCCGAGACCGTTCGCAAGATGATCGTCGCGATGTCGAAGGACATCCGGGTCCTCATCATCAAGCTGGCCGACCGGCTCCACAACGCCCGCACGTGGGGGTTCGTGCCGGCCGCGTCCGCCGCGCGCAAGGCCACCGAGACGCTCGAGATCTACGCGCCGTTGGCACATCGGCTCGGCATCCAGGCGATCAAGTGGGAGCTCGAGGACCTCTCGTTCGCCGTGCTCTACCCGAAGCTCTACGCCGAGATCGAGAGCCTCGTGCGCCAGCGCACTCCGCAGCGCGAGGAGTTCGTGCAGAACGTCATCGACCTCGTCGGCGAAGACCTCAAGGCCTCCAAGATCCGCGGCAAGGTCATGGGCCGGCCCAAGCAGTACTACTCGATCTACCAGAAGATGATCGTGCGCGGACGCGACTTCGATGAGATCTACGACCTCGTCGGCATCCGGGTGCTCGTGAACTCGGTGCGCGACTGCTATGCGGTCCTGGGCTCCATCCACGCTCGGTGGACGCCGCTGCCCGGCCGGTTCAAGGACTACATCGCCACGCCCAAGTTCAACCTCTACCAGTCGCTGCACACGACCGTCATCGGTCCCAAGGGCCGTGCGGTCGAGATCCAGATCCGCACCCACGACATGCACCAGCGCGCGGAGTACGGTGTCGCGGCGCACTGGAAGTACAAGGAGCGGATGAACTCGGGGCGCACCACCGACGCCCAGAACGCCAACGACACCGACATGGCGTGGCTCGCGCACATCTCCGACTGGCAGGCCGAGACGGCCGATCCGGGGGAGTTCCTCGACTCGCTCCGCTTCGAGATCGGCGCGAAGGAGGTCTACGTCTTCACGCCGAAGGGTCGGGTGATCGGGCTCCCGTCGGGTGCGACCCCCGTGGACTTCGCCTACGCGGTGCACACCGAGGTGGGGCACCGCACCATGGGCGCGAAGGTCAACGGCCGCCTCGTGCCGCTCGAGAGCGAGCTCTCCAGCGGCGACGTCGTCGAGGTGTTCACGTCGAAGAACCCGGACTCCGGTCCGAGCAAGGACTGGCTGACCTTCGTCAAGAGCCCTCGCGCCCGCAACAAGATCCGCCAGTGGTTCACCAAGGAGCGCCGCGACGAGGCCATCGAGCAGGGCCGCGACGCGATCGCCCGCGCGATGCGCAAGCAGAACCTCCCGCTCCAGAAGCTCATGAGCCAGGAGTCGTTCGCCGAGGTGGCCGCCCAGCTGCGGTACGACGATGTCTCCTCGCTGTACGCAGCGGTCGGAGAGGGACACGTCTCGACGCAGTCGGTGCTCGAGAAGGTCGTCGCCCTCGTGCGCGACGTCGACGAGGGGGATGAGCCCGACCTGCCCATCCCGGTGCGGTCGCGCCCACTGCCGCGGAACTCCGACTCCGGCGTGCTGGTGCGCGGGGCGCCCGACATCCTCGTGAAGCTCGCGCGCTGCTGCACGCCGGTGCCGGGCGACGAGATCGTCGGCTTCATCACCCGCGGCTCGGGCGTCTCGGTGCACCAGGCCAACTGCCACAACGTGCAGTCCCTCATGAATGAGCCCGAGCGCATGATCGACGTGGAATGGGCGCCGAGTTCCAAGAGCCTCTTCCTCGTGCAGATCCAGATCGAGGCGCTCGACCGGGCCGGCCTGCTGTCGGACGTCACCCGTGTGCTCTCCGAGCACCACGTGAACATCCTGTCGGCCAACGTGTCCACCTCGACCGATCGGCTCGCGCTCAGCCGGTTCGTGTTCGAGATGGGTGACACGACCCACCTCGACCGGGTCCTCAACGCGGTCCGTCGCATCGATGCCGTGTACGACGTCTATCGCGTGAGCGACGGCTGACCCACCGGAGCACCGGCTGAGACCGGTCGGACGCCAGCAGCGGACGCTGCAAGGCAGGCCTCGACGCGGCCGAGACGCCCCAGCGCGGCTGAGCGGTAGGGCATCCGGACCGCCGCCTGGAGCTTCGCGGCCAGCTCGTCGAGTTGCGCCTGGCGTGTCTTGAAGAGGGCCGCGGTGACCTCGACGGACGCGTCGTCGTCGAGGCCCGCGTCGCGGAGCAGGTCGAAGCCGGTGCGCACGACCGACGTGCACCGCACGCCACCGAGTCGGATGACCTCACCGTCGTCGATGCGGACCTCGCGGACCGTGGCCCGTCGCTCGGCGAGCACCGCGATGCGCGCGCTCAGGGGCACGCAGAACTGGGCGATCGAGGGCGGAACGTCGATGGCCCCGTGGACCCAGGCGGCTGAGAGGCGCTCGATGATCAGCGCACGGGGAACACGCAAGGCGAGGGCGGCCGCTCGAAACTCGGGCAGGTCGGGCTCATCGACCGGTGCCCATCCGTCGTCGATCGCGAACAGCTCGCCGTCGAGCCGAGCGGCGCACAGCTCGGCGAGGGGCAGATGATCGGTGCCGAGCACCGCGGGAAGCCTGGCCATGACGCCCATGCTGCGGCATCCGGCACCGCGCGATCGACCAGGACCGTCATCTGTGGAGAACGCGCGCCCCGATCGGGGACGCGCGTTCGAGTCGTTCGGTGGTCAGCTCAGCCGCCGACGGCCTTCAGCCACGCGCGACGGGCGTCGAGTGCCTCCCTGGCCGAGGCGATCGCCCGCTCGTCGCCGGCCGACTCGGCTGCCGCGAGCTCGGCCTCGAGCTTCGCGATGGCGTCCTGGAGCTGGCCCAGCATGCCCTCGGAGCGCGCCTTCTTCTCGGGGTCCTCGCGCTGCCAGCGCTCGTCCTCGAGGGAGCGCACGTGATTCTCGACCTTGCGCAGCCGATCCTCGATGGGGCGCACCTGGTCGCGGGGCACGCGGCCGAGGTCATCCCAGCTGCGCTGGATGCGGTTGAGGGCGGCGCGAGCGGCCTTGGGGTCGGACTCCGTGAGGAGCTTCTCGGCCTCCTCGAGGAGCGCCAGCTTCTCGGTGAGGTTCGCCCGGTAGGACTCGTCCTCCTGGGCGTCGACCTCCGCCTTGGCCTGGAAGAGCACGTCGCCTGCGGCCTTGAACTTGGCCCAGAGCGCGTCGTCGACCTTCTTGCCCGCTCGTCCGGCGAGCTTCCACTCGTCGAGGAGGGAACGGTAGTCGGCGACGGCGTCGGCCCCGCGCGGAGCCAGTGCCTCTGCGCGCTCGATGAGCTGCTGCTTTCTCGTGCGAACATCGCGGTGGGCGGCGTCGAGCTCGGCGAAGAACGCCTTGCGGTGCTGCTCGATGATCGAGCGCGCGGCACGGAACCGCTTCCACAGCTCGTTCGCCTCGTTCTTGGGCAGGCGGGGTCCGTCCTGCTGGTGGCGCTGCCAGCTCGCGAAGAGCCCGTCGAGCTCGGCGGTCGCCTGCTTCCACTGCGTCTTCGCGGGATCCTGGGCGGCGAGCGCCTCGGCCTGCTCGACGATGCGGGTGCGCTCGGCGATCGCCTCGCCGAGCGCGGCCTTCGCCTCGGCCTGCTGCTGCTCGGTCAGCTCCTTCGTGGTGCCCGAGAGCGCCTCGAGTCGCCGCGACAGGGACTCGAGATCGCCGACGGCATGGGCGTCGGCGACCGAGCTGCGGAGGTTCGTGACCGCCTTGGCGACGTCGGCCGCAGGCGCGCCCCGCCGGACCCGCTGCTCGAGCAGTCCGACCTGGCCGGCGAGATCGGCGTACTTGCGCTCGAAGTAGGCGAGCGCCTCCTCGGGTGTCGCGTCGGGGTACTGTCCGACCTCTCGCTCACCGTCGCTGGTGCGCACGAAGACGGTGCCCGTCTCGTCGACGCGGCCCCACGGTTGCTGCTCTGAATCGGTCACGGCCTCACCCTGTCGTGGTCGGATGCCGCCCACTGGGCGGCGATGACGGCATCAAGCCTATTGCACCGCTCGAGGGCGGTGCCGTGCACCGCGCGTCGGCGGCGCCCCACGTCACTGGATCGTGAACCCGGTGATCGTCACGGGCACCGCGGGCGTGCCGTCGGTGCCGCCGTCGGCGGTGCCGGCGTCGGTGACGCCCGCCTTGAGCTGGTCGAGCCCGCTCGTGACCTGGCCGACGACGGTGTACCCGCCGGCCTCGTCGGGCGTGAGCGTGGTGTCTTCATAGACGATGAAGAACTGGCTGCCCTGGCTGTACCCGTTCTGCTGCTGGCGCGCCATCGCGATGGTACCGGCGGGGTAGACGCCGTCGGCCGGGGCGTTCTCGACGGGACCGTAGCTGTACCCGGGGCCGCCGGTGCCGTCGCCCGCGGGGTCGCCGCACTGCAGCACCCAGATGTTCTCACGCGTCAGGCGGTGGCAGCTGGTGCCGTCGTAGAAGCCCGACTGGATCAGGCTGATCTCGCTGGAGACGGCCTGGGGTGCCGCGGCGCCATCGAGCTCGACGCCGAGCGGGATGTCGTTGAGGGTGAGGGTGCCCGTCCACGTGCGACCCTCGGCGAGGTCGGCCGAGGGGACGTCGCCCTGGTTCTCGCCGGCCGGCGCGGTCGCCTCGGGGGTCGGCGTCGCCGTGGGCGTCGGCGCGGCGGCCGGCGCCCCCGGTCCGCCGCTGAAGTAGAACAGCTGGGCGGCGGTGGCGAGCGTGAGCACCACCACGAGCGCGATCACGGCGATGACGTTGTCCCTCGTGCGGCGGCGCTGCTTGCGGACGTGCACTTCCTGGCGGGCCTGGTACGTGCGGAGGCGCGCACGTTCCTCACGCGCCTGACGGTCGTTCGATGCCACGCATGCTCCTTCTCGGGACTCCTGCGAGCCGACTCTACGCACCCGCCGCGGTCGGCACCAATCGCTGCGTTCGATGCGGTCCGCCGCCCGCCGGGCGCCGCCCTCGCTGTCGGATGCCGCGGCTACGCTTGAGGGCATGGTGGACTCCAGCCCGGGGCTGCGCTCCGGCGCGACGCCGCTCGCCGTGCGCATGCGGCCGACGAGCCTCGACGAGGTGGCGGGGCAGCGCCACCTGCTCACGCCCGGCTCGCCGCTCGTGGCCCTCGCCGGGGACCGCACGGGGGAGTCCGGCTCGGTCTCGGTGATCCTGTGGGGTCCGCCCGGCACGGGCAAGACCACGCTCGCGCAGGCCATCGCCCGCTCGTCGGGGCGCAAGTTCGTCGAGCTCTCCGCGGTCACGGCCGGCGTGCGCGACGTGCGACAGGTCATGGAGGAGGCGCGGGCGAGCCGCGACCTCTACGGCCTCTCCACGGTGCTCTTCCTCGACGAGATCCACCGCTTCACCAAGGCGCAGCAGGACGCGCTGCTGCCCGGCGTCGAGAACGGCTGGGTCATCCTCGTGGCAGCGACGACCGAGAACCCGTCGTTCTCCGTCATCTCGCCGCTGCTGTCGCGGTCGCTCCTGCTGACGCTCGAACTGCTGACCGATGACGACCTCGGCGTGCTTGTCGACCGAGCCGTCGCCGATCCGCGTGGCCTCGCGGGCGCCGTCGAGCTCGACCCCGAGGCGCGCGCGGCGATCATCCGGCTGGCCTCGGGCGACGCGCGCCGTGCGCTCACCGCCCTCGAGGCGGCATCCGTCGCGGCCGCGCAGATGACCACGACCGCGGGCGATGGCGATCCCGATGCCGTCGACGTCACCGACGCAGACGGCGACGTCGACGACCCCGAGGCAGCGGATGCCGCGACGCCGACCAAGCCGCTGATCACGGCCGACGTCGTGGCTCGCGCCGTCGACCGTGCACTGCTCCGCTACGACCGCAACGGCGACGAGCACTACGACGTCATCAGCGCCTTCATCAAGTCCGTCCGGGGCAGCGACGTCGACGCGGCGCTGCACTACCTCGCGCGCATGATCGAGGCCGGCGAGGATCCCCGGTTCATCGCCCGCCGCATCATCGTGCTCGCCTCGGAGGACATCGGCATGGCCGACCCCACTGCGCTCGGCGTGGCCGTGTCGGCGGCCGACGCCGTGCAGTACATCGGCATGCCAGAGGGGCGGATCCCGCTCGCGCAGGCCGTGGTGCACCTCGCGACCGCGCCGAAGTCGAATGCCGCCTACCTCGGCATCGACCGCGCGATCGCCGACGTGCGCGAGGGTCGCGCCGGGCGCGTCCCCAAGCACCTCCGCGACGCCCATTACCCCGGGGCGAAGCGACTCGGCCACGGCAAGGGCTACGTCTATCCGCATGACGACGCGATCGGCGTCGTGCAGCAGGAGTACCTGCCCGCAGAACTGCGCGGCGCCACCTACTACCAGCCGACCGAGCACGGAAACGAGCGCGAGGTGTCGGCACGGCTGGCGAAGCTGCGCCGCATCGTGCGCGGCGAACGCTGACGTCGGGCCTCCGAGGCCGGGCGTGATAGCATATCCCTCGGCCTGAAGCCAGATTCCCGAGCGCGGCTGCGAGGGAGTCACCGGCGAACGGGTGCGATCTGTAGCCGATCCACCCTTGGCGAATCCCTCTGACACAGACTTCCGGCGCACGAACGCGCCGCGAGTTCACTTGAGATTCTTCCGAAAGGACATTCGTGTCGAACCAGTCACGCAGCAAGACCCGCCTCTCCCGTGCGCTCGGCGTCGCCCTCACCCCGAAGGCCGCCAAGTACATGGAGAAGCGCCCCTACGCACCCGGTGAGCACGGACGCACCAAGCGCAAGCAGGACTCCGACTACGCCGTGCGCCTCCGCGAGAAGCAGCGTCTCCGCGCCCAGTACGGCATCCGCGAGAAGCAGCTCCGCATCGCGTTCAACGAGGCTCGCCGCACCGACGGCCTGACCGGTGAGAACCTGGTCGAGCTGCTCGAGATGCGCCTCGACGCCCTCGTGCTCCGCGCCGGCTTCGCCCGCACCATCGCGCAGGCCCGCCAGTTCGTCGTGCACCGTCACATCCTCGTCGACGGCCAGATCGTCGACCGCCCCTCGTTCCGCGTGAAGCCGGGCCAGACCATCGGCGTCAAGCAGCGCTCCGAGGGCACCGAGCCCTTCCAGGTCGCCGCGGCCGGCGGTCACGTCGACGTGCTCCCCAAGCTCCCCGGCTACCTCGAGGTCGAGCTCGACACGCTCCAGGCCCAGCTCCTGCGTCGCCCCAAGCGCGCCGAGGTGCCCGTGACCTGTGACGTCCAGCTCGTCGTCGAGTACTACGCCGCTCGCTGAGCAGCTTGCATTCGGACCGGGGGTCGCGGGGGTTTCCCGCGGCCCCCGTTCCGTCTCCCGGGGCATCCGACCGCACTAGAATGTCAGGATGCGTGCCGGGCGGGACTCGCGCGGCGAGATCGGTCAGAGGGAGCACTTCGTGAAGAGCATCGTGTGGTTCGCCGTCGGCGTCGCTGCGGGCTTCGTGGCCGCCCACCAGGTCAACCAGACCGCACAGGGCCGCGAGTTCTTCTCGTCGGTCGACGCCAAGGCCAGGGCCTTCGGCAAGGCGATCGCCGAGGGCTACCACGAGCGCGATGCCGAGCTGCGCGCCGCGGGCGACGCGCCCGCCGCACGCTGATCCGGCTCCTCGACTCAGCGCGGCCGCACGGCCGCTGAACCAGAACGGAACCATGCAGACTGCAGACATCCGCCAGCGCTGGCTGGACTTCTTCGCCGCGCGCGGCCACACGGTCGTGCCCTCGGCGTCACTCGTGTCCGACGATCCCACGCTGCTGTTCACCGTCGCCGGCATGGTGCCGTTCGTGCCGTACCTCACCGGCCTGGTGCCCTCGCCCTATCCGCGCGCCACGAGCGTGCAGAAGTGCATCCGCACGAACGACATCGAGGAAGTCGGCAAGACGCCCCGCCACGGCACGTTCTTCCAGATGAACGGCAACTTCTCGTTCGGCGACTACTTCAAGGAGGGCGCCATCAGCATGGCGTGGGAGCTGCTCACCACGCCCGAGGCCGACGGCGGCTACGGCTTCGCCCCGGAAGACCTCTGGGTCACCGTCTACAAGGACGACGACGAGGCCATCGAGCTCTGGAAGAAGGTCGCGGGGCTCCCCGAGGAGCGGATCCAGCGCCTCGACAAGGACACGAACTACTGGCACACCGGGCAGCCCGGCCCCGCCGGACCGTGCTCCGAGATCTTCTTCGACCGCGGCCCCGCGTACGGCATCGACGGCGGTCCGGCGACCGACGACGACCGCTACGTCGAGATCTGGAATCTCGTCTTCATGCAGTACCTCATCGACGACGTGAAGTCGAAGACCGACTTCCGCATCGTCCGTGAGCTGCCGAAGAAGAACATCGACACCGGCATGGGCCTCGAGCGCGTCGCCTTCATCAAGCAGGGCGTCGAGAACATGTACGAGATCGACCAGGTCCGCCCGGTGCTCGATCGTGCCGCGGAGCTGTCGGGTCGCGCGTATGGCGCCGACCACGAGGACGACGTCCGCATGCGGGTCATCGCCGACCACATCCGCTCGTCGCTCATGCTCATGAGCGACGGGGTGAGCCCGTCGAACGAGGGTCGCGGCTACATCCTGCGCCGACTGCTGCGCCGCAGCATCCGTGCGATGCGACTGCTCGGCGTCGAGGGCCCGACGTTCCGTGAGCTGTTCGCGGCGTCGCGGGACGCGATGAAGGCGGCGTATCCCGAGGTCGCGCGCGACTACGCGCACATCGAGCAGCTCGCGCTCGGCGAGGAGGAGACCTTCCTGCGCACGCTGGCGGCGGGCACCTCGATCCTCGACGTGGCCGTCGCCTCGACGAAGCAGTCGGGCCGGGCGGAGCTCGCGGGCGACACTGCCTTCCTGCTGCACGACACGTATGGGTTCCCGATCGAGCTCACGCTCGAGATGGCCGACGAGGCGGGCCTCGCGGTCGACCGGGTCGCCTTCGACGAGCTCATGACGGCGCAGCGCACCCGGGCGAAGGCCGACGCGAAGTCCAAGAAGAAGGTGCTCGCCGACCTCTCGGTGTACGGCGAGTTCCGCGCCAAGGGCGAGACGATCTTCACCGGGTACACCGAGCTGACCACGGAGTCCACGGTGCTCGGCCTCCTCGTCGACGGGCGGCCCGTGCCGGTCGCGACCGCAGGGCAGACCGCCGAGGTCATCCTGGGCGAGACGTCCCTCTACGCGGAGTCCGGCGGTCAGGCACCCGACCAGGGCCGCATCGTCGGCGACGGCTACGAGCTCGAGGTCCTCGACGTGCAGAAGCCGGTCAAGGGCCTCATCAGCCACACGGTGAAGGTCACCTCCGGCGAGGTCGGCGTGGGCGTGCCCGCGACCACGCTCGTCGACGAGGACTACCGCCGCGGCGCGACGCAGGCGCACTCGGGCACGCACCTCGTGCACGCCGCGCTCCGTCAGGTCCTCGGGCCGAACGCCCACCAGTCCGGTTCCTACAACAAGGCGGGCTACCTGCGCCTCGACTACGGCTGGAACTCGGCGCTGTCTTCTGAGACGCGCAGCGAGATCGAGGAGATCTCCAACAACGCCATCCGCGACAACCTGCAGGTCGTCACCCGCGAGATGCCGCTCGACGAGGCGAAGAGCCTCGGGGCGATGGCACTGTTCGGTGAGAAGTACGGCGACGTCGTGCGCGTCGTCGACATCGGTGGGCCGTGGTCGAGGGAGCTCTGCGCGGGCACCCACGTGTCCACGAGCTCCGAGGTCGGCATGATCAACATCGTCGGCGAGTCGTCCGTCGGCGCCTCGAACCGGCGCGTCGAGTCGCTCGTCGGCATGGACGCGTTCCGCCGGTTCGCGGCCGAGCGCGCGCTCGTGTCCGAGCTCACCGCCAACCTGAAGACGCGCCCCGAACAGCTCGTCGACCGGGTGGGCGAGCTCGTCGCGAGCCTCAAGGCAGCCGAGAAGCGCATCGCCCAGTTCGAGGCGAAGGCGCTCGGCGACCGCGTCCCGGCCCTCGCGGCCAACGCGGTGCGGTCCGGCGACGTCCTCGTCGTGGCCGAGCACGTGGGGCAGCTCGGCTCGGGCGACGAGGTGCGGTCGCTCGCGACCGCCGTGCGCGGGAGGCTCGGCGACGCGGCATCCGTGGTGGCACTCACGGCCGAGGTCGGTGGCAAGCCGGTCGCGATCGTCGCCACCTCGCCCGCAGCCCGCGAGGCGGGGGCGAACGCGGGCGCGCTCGCGAAGGCGATGGCCGCGGTGCTCGGCGGCGGTGGCGGTGGCAAGCCCGACCTCGCGCAGGGCGGCGGCAGCGACGTGTCGGCGATCCCCGCCGCGCTCGACGCCGTGCGACGCGAGCTCGCCAGGTAGACCATGCGCCAGGGAGCGAGGCTCGGCATCGACGTCGGGCGGGCGCGCATCGGCGTCGCGCGGTGCGACGCGGGCGGTCTGCTGGCGGTGCCGGTCGAGACGGTCCCGCGCGCCGCTGACGGCGATGCCGACGTGCGCCGGATCCTCGAGCTGGCCGAGGAATTCGGCGCCATCGAGCTCGTGGTCGGCAATCCGCTCTCGCTCTCGGGCGCGGCGACGGCGTCGACCGACGATGCGATCGGCTTCGCCGGGCGTCTCGCCGCGGGCGGCGTCCCTGTACGACTGGTGGATGAGCGGCTCTCGACGGTGAGCGCCCAGCAGGCCCTGCGAGCCACTGGGAAGTCGAGCCGCAGCCAGCGTCCCATCGTCGACCAAGTCGCAGCCGTTATCATTCTGCAACACGCCATCGACGCCGAGCGGGCCTCGGGTTCCGAGCCCGGACGCCTGCTCACGACAGACGAAGGGTCGTCCCCCCTGTGACCCAGTTCCCCTCGGAGCCGCACGGATCCTCGACGGATCGCGCCGCGGTCGACTGGCATGCGCTGCTCGCCGGCGACGTCGACCCGACGCGCCCCCAGCTGGGCTCCGCGGGGGAGCCGCCCTCGCCCGAGCACATCGCGGCCGCGCCCGACCGTCCCATGACCCGTCGGGAAGCGCGCGAGGCCGAGCAGCGTCGCGCCGCCGCGACGGAGCCCGAGGTGCTCGCGCCCGCCAAGCCGTCGCGCGCGGAGCGCCGCGCCGTGGCATCCGACTACGAGGTGCACGAGCCCGAGCACCCGAGGCGCCGCGGCCCATGGGGATGCCTCGTGGGACTCGTCATCGTGGCCGCGCTCGTCGCGGGCGCCGTCTTCTTCCTGCAGGGGCCCATCAACGCCCTGATCGAGCGGTTCACACCCGCTGCCGACTACACGGGCGCCGGAACCGGCGAGGTCGTCTTCATGATCCACGACGGCGAGACCGGCTCCGACATCGCCGAGAACCTCGTCGACGAGGGCGTGACCGCGTCCTACGACGCCTTCTACGACCTGCTCCTCGAGCAGTCGCCCGAGCCCGAGTTCCACCCGGGCGCCTACCAGCTGGCCGAGCAGATGAGCGCGCAGGCGGCCCTGGATGCGCTGACCGACCCCGCCAACAAGCTGGAGAACACCTTCGTCATCCCAGAGGGCACGGCGCTGCCCGACGTGCTCGTCGCGATCGCGGAGGGAACCGGCATCCCGATCGAGGAACTCCAGGCCGCGGCGGCGGAGCCGCCCGCGAACTACGGGCTGCCCGTGGAGGCCACCAACCTCGAGGGCTTCCTCTTCCCGGCGACGTACACGCTCGATCCCGGCATCGACGCCCATGGTGTGCTGCAGACGCTCGTCGACCGCCAGTTCGAGGCGCTCGACGCCGCCGGCGTGCCCGCCGACCAGCGCTGGAGGACGATCGTGCTGGCCTCGATCGTGCAGCGCGAGGCGGGATCGAACACCGAGGACTTCCCGAAGGTCGCCCGCGTGTTCCAGAACCGCCTCGACCAGGGCATGAATCTCGAATCGGATGCCACGGTCGCCTATGGCACTGGCAACACGCACACCGTGTGGACGACCGACGCCGAGCGCGCCGACGCCTCCAACCGCTACAACACCTACGCGAACCCCGGACTGCCGATCGGGCCGATCGGCAATCCCGGCGACGTCGCCATCAACGCGGCGATCCACCCCGCCGAGGGCACCTGGCTCTTCTTCGTCCCGGTGAACCTCGCCACGGGCGAGACGGTGTTCTCGACGACCGTCGAGGAGCACGAGGCGGCGGTCGCGCAGCTGCAGGAGTGGTGCGCCGCCAGCGAGGAGAACGCGGCCTACTGTGAGTGACCCCGGCGCAGGTGGCGCGCCGCGCGCGGCTCGGCTGGCCGTCCTGGGGTCGCCGATCTCGCACTCGAGGAGCCCGGCCCTTCACCGAGCGGCGTATGCCAGGCTCGGCCTGGACTGGGAGTACACCGCCGTCGAGATGGACGGCGCCGGGCTGGCCGGGTTCCTCGACACGCGGGATGCCGCGTGGCGCGGGCTGTCGCTCACGATGCCGCTCAAGCAGGACGTGCTGCCGCTGCTCGACGACCTCGACGAGATCGCACGGCTGACGAACGCGGCGAACACCGTGCTGCTCGCCGATGGGCTGCGACGGGGGTTCAACACGGATGTCGGCGGCATCGTTCGCGCGCTCCGGGAGGCCGGTTGCGACCGCGCGGGGCACGGTGTGCTGCTCGGCGGGGGAGCGACCGCGGCATCGGCCCTCGCCGCCATGGCCGAGCTCGGCGCGCAGTCGGTGGAGGTGCTCCTGCGCCGGCCCGAGGCCGGCGCGGCGATCTCGGGCCTCGGGGCCGCCCTCGGCCTCCGTGTCGAGGTCCGGCCGATCGGCGACCTGCCCGCGATCGACGACGCCGACCTGGTCGTCAGCACCCTGCCCGGTGGTGCAGACCCCGGCGTGGCGGCATCCGTCCGGCTCAGGGAACGCACGCCGCTGTTCGACGTCGCGTACGCACCGTGGCCGACGACCCTCGCCTCGCAGTGGCTCGAGGCAGGCGGGACCGTGGTGCACGGGCTCGAGATGCTGCTGCACCAGGCGCTCCTGCAGGTGCGCATCTTCACGTCGGGGGATCCCCTCCGCGAGCTGCCCGATGAGGCCGCCGTCCTCGACGTCATGCGCCGTTCGCTCTGATCCGCCTGTGGAAGGATAGGAGCATGCTCCGTTGGCTCACCGCCGGAGAGTCGCACGGGCCTGAGCTCGTCGCGATCCTCGAGGGTCTTCCCGCCGGTATCCCCGTCTCGCTCGACGCAATCCGCGCCGACCTCGCGCGCCGCAAGCTCGGCTACGGCCGTGGTGCGCGCATGAAGTTCGAGCAGGACGAGCTCGAGATCTCGGGAGGCGTCCGCCACGGCGTGAGCCTCGGCAGCCCGGTCGCCCTGCGCATCGGCAACACCGAGTGGCCGAAGTGGCAGGAGGTGATGAGCCCCGAGCCCATCGACCCGGCGAAGCTCGGCCGCGGCCGCGGCGCACCCCTCACGCGTCCGCGCCCCGGCCACGCCGACCTCGTCGGCATGCAGAAGTACGGCTTCGACGAGGCCCGCCCGGTGCTCGAGCGTGCGAGTGCCCGCGAGACCGCCGCCCGCGTCGCGCTCGGCGCGGTCGCCCGGGGATTCCTGGCCGAGCTCGGCATCCGCCTCGTCGCGCACACCATCGCCATCGGCCCGGTGCGCGTGCCCGAGGACCGCCCCCTCCCGCTGCCCGGCGACGTCGACCGCCTCGATGCCGACCCGGTGCGCTGCTTCGACGAGGAGACCTCGGCGCGGATGGTGGCCGAGGTCGATGCGGCCCACAAGGACGGCGACACCCTCGGCGGCGTGGTCGAGGTGCTCGCCTACGGGGTGCCGCCCGGCCTCGGGTCGTACGTGCACTGGGACCGCCGGCTCGACGCGCAGCTCGCCGCGGCGCTCATGGGCATCCAGGCCATCAAGGGCGTCGAGGTGGGTGACGGCTTCACCACCACCACCCGTCGCGGCTCGGCCGCGCACGACGAGCTGCATCTCGCCGACGGGCGCATCGTGCGGGCGAGCGACCGTGCCGGCGGCACCGAGGGCGGCATGTCGACCGGAACGGTGCTGCGCGTCCGCGCCGGCATGAAGCCCATCGCGACGATCCCGCACGCCCTGCCGACCATCGACGTCGCCACGGGCGAGGCGGCTCCCGCCCACCATCAGCGGTCGGATGTCTGCGCCGTGCCGGCGGCGGGCGTCGTCGCCGAGGCGATGGTCGCGCTCACGCTCGCCAACGCCGTGCTCGAGAAGTTCGGCGGCGATTCCGTCGTCGAGACCCGTCGCAACCTCGATTCGTACCTCGCCGCCATCCCCGACGCGCTCCTCACCGAGATCGCCGACGCGGATGCCTCCCGCGACCGTGTCTGACGGCCCCCGGCTCGCGCTCCCCATCGTGCTCGTCGGCCCCATGGGAGCGGGCAAGTCGCGCGTCGGACAGCGGCTCGCGGCATCCGCCGACGCCCCGTTCGTCGACACCGACACCCGCATCACCGAGCGCTACGGACCGATCGACCAGATCTTCGAGCGCGAGGGCGAGGAGTACTTCCGCATCGTCGAGCGCGAGGTCGTCGCGGACGCGCTGCGGGAGGAGGCCGTGATCTCGCTCGGCGGGGGAGCGGTGCTGCATCCCGACACCCGTGACGACCTCGCCGGGCTGCCGGTGGTGTGGCTGAAGGTCACGGCCGAGGCGGTCGCGCCGCGGCTCGCGGGCGGGTCCCGTCCGCTCATCGCCGAGGGCGGCCTGGCCAGGTGGACGGCCATCATGGAGGAACGGGCACCGGTCTACGCCGCGCTCGCCGACCTCGAGATCGACACGTCGCGCCGCTCGGTCGCGCGCATCGTCGAGGACATCACCGAGCGGTTCGGAGGAGCACGATGACGGCAGGCGAGACGCGCACGGTGATCCCGGTCGGCGGGGAGTCGGGATATCAGGTCGTGGTCGGCCGCGGAGTGGCCGCCGAACTCGGCGAGGCGCTCGGGTCCGCGGTGCGCAAGGTGCTCATCGTGCACGCGCCGACCCTGGGCGCTCGGGCCGCCGCGCTGCGCGAGGAGCTCTCCGACCGCTTCGAGGTGCTGCTCGCCGAGGTGCCGGACGCGGAGGCGGGCAAGCGGGTCGAGGTCGCGGCGTTCTGCTGGCAGATCCTCGGACAGGCCGACTTCACGCGCAGTGACGCCGTGGTCGGGCTCGGCGGCGGCGCGATCACCGACCTCGCCGGTTTCGTCGCGGGCACCTGGCTCCGAGGCGTCCGCATCGTGCAGCTGCCGACGACGGTGCTCGGCATGGTCGACGCGGCCGTGGGAGGCAAGACCGGCATCAACACGAACGAGGGCAAGAACCTCGTCGGCGTCTTCCACGCCCCCGCCGCGGTGCTGTGCGACCTCGAGCTGCTCGACACCCTGCCGCGCAACGAGATCCTCGCCGGCTTCGCCGAGATCGTGAAGGCGGGGTTCATCCGCTATCCGGAGATCCTCGATCTCATCGAGGCCGATCCCGACCGGGCGACCGATCCGGCCTCGCCCGAGTTCCGCCGCGTCGTCGAGCTCGCGATTCACATGAAGGCCGAGGTCGTCTCCGAGGACTTCACCGAGCAGGGGCTCCGTGAGATCCTCAATTACGGCCACACCCTCGGCCACGCCGTCGAGCACGCCGAGCGCTACCAGTGGCGGCACGGTGCCGCGGTCTCCGTCGGCCTGGCGTTCGCCGCCGAACTCGGCCGCCTGTCGGGCCGGCTCTCGGATGACGTCGCAGACCGGCACAAGCGCGTGCTCGACCTGCTCGGACTGCCCACGAGCTATCCCGCCGGCCGCTGGAACACGCTCCTCGCGACGATGCAGCGCGACAAGAAGGCCCGCGCCGGCCAGCTCCGGTTCATCGTGCTCGACGACCTCGCCAAGCCGACGGTGATGCTGGCCCCCGACCAGTCGCTGCTGTTCGCGGCCTACCAGGAGATCGCCTCCTGAGATCGACCGGAACGGGGGGATGCCCGGTGGCATCCCCCCATTCCGTTTGGTCGATCGGTGCTGATCAGCCGGCGACCGCCGTCCCGATGTCGGGGTTGTCGCTGAAGAAGCCGTCGAGGTCGGCGTGGAGGAACACCTCCAGCTCGCCCGCGAGGTCGCCGATGCCGGCTGGATCGGCGCTGGAACGGAACTCGGCCGGCAGGAACGCGTTCTCGCGGCGGAAGGTCCAGGCGTGCACGTCGAGCCCCACCGCGTGGGCGTCGGCCACGAGGGTGGTCGGCGTCCCGAGCGCCCCCGTTGCGGTGCGCGGGATCACGAGGTTCTTCTCCACCCCGACGCCGTCGGCGTACGTCGCGATCTCGGCGAGCCCGGCAGCCGTGGCCAGGTCGGCGTAGGTGCGCGGGTCACCGCCCACCGTGAAGTCGTAGGGGCGACCGCTCGAGTTGAGGAGCTGGGCGAGCGGCACGTCGGTGGCGCCGTCGAGCTCCTCCAGGTTGGCCACCTCGAAGCTCTGCACGATCACGGGCGCGTCGGCGGAGTCGAGTCCGTTGCGGGAGAGCTCGGCGACGAGCGGCTCCTCGAGCGAGAGGCCGATCGAGTCGAAGTAGCTCGGGTGCTTCGTCTCGGGGTAGACGCCGACGGGCAGGCCGTCGCAGCTCACCGAATGCCGCGCGAGGTCGAGCACCTCATCGAGCGTGGGGATCGCGTACAGCCCGTTGAACGCGGCGTTCGCCGGGCGGACCTGCGGCAGGCGCTCGACCGCGCGCAGCGTCTTCAGCTCCGCGAGCGTGAAGTCCTCGGTGAACCACCCCGTGACCGAGACGCCGTCGATGACCTTCGTGGCCTTGCGGTCGGCGAACGCCGGGCGGGACGCGACATCCGTGGTGCCGCTGATCTCGTTCTCGTGGCGAGCGACGAGGACGCCGTCCTTCGTCGACACGACGTCGGGCTCGATGAAGTCGGCGCACTCGGTGATCGCCGTCTCATAGGCGGCGAGCGTGTGCTCAGGACGGTACCCGCTGGCGCCCCGGTGCGCCACGACGGTGACCTCGGAAGGCTGCACGCGTGTTCGGTCGAGGTCGATGACATCGAACTCGGTGTCGTCGGGCGTCCCGGTGATTCGTGCGTCGTTGCCCGGGTAGTTGTTGTCGTTCGCGATGAGGAGGTTGCCGTCCTTCAGCTGGACGACCGTCTCGAACGACTGCACCGGCAGGGAGAACGGGTCACCCGTACCGTAGCCGTCGCCGGCGCCGATGAGGTCCGGGTTCGCGATCCGCAGGGCGTCGAGCACGAGCGTCTTCTCGAGCTTGCCCTCGGCGTCGATGCGCTTGAGGTCGACCTGGTAGATGCGCTTGGTGACGGCCTGATCGCCCTCGAAGTCGTCGCGCTCGACGAGGAGCAGCACGCCGTTGCGCACGGTGAACGCGTCCCCGACGACGTTCGCGTCCTGGTCGGTCTCGTAGTTCCACGTCCGGCCCGTGTAGGCGCCGGTCTTCGTGTCGAACTCCAGCACCTCTCGGCGGCGCAGGTCGGGGTCGTCTGCATACGACCCCTCGACGACGGGGTACACGTAGCGCCCGTTCGCCGATCCCGCGAGCGCCTCGAAGCCGCGGCTCGCACGGACCCGCGGCGTCTCGCCGGGCTGGAGGTAGGGGTTCTGCGGCGACTTGGCGCCGTTCGGAAGCGAGAAGGGCTTCTCGAGCAGGGTGCCGTCGGCGTCGAAGTGCAGCAGGAACGGACCGAACTCCTCGCCGACCCAGAACGAGCCGTCCTTCGCGCGCACGACCGACTCGATGTCGAAGTCTGCGCCCGTGAGCAGGCGGTCGGGCGTCGCGTCGTTCACGATGGGGAAGTCGAGCACGTGGTCGGCGTCGTTGTAGGAGACGAAGCGCTCGACAGCGAGATCGCCGCTGCCGCCGGCGGCCGTCTGCCACGCCGGCCGGACGAGGTAGTTGCGGAGCAGGAAGTCGGCCGAGTTGGTCTTCGCGCCGAAGCCGTTGTCGGGCTGCGCCCAGAAGGTGCCGTCGCCGTTCTCGATGACCGCGGAGAACCCGGGGATGACCTGCCCGGCGAACGGTCCGGTTCGTCCGTTCACGGTGGTCGTGAGCGCGGCTCCGCTGGGGGGACCGGACTCGAGGTGGTCGGCTGACAGCGTCGCCCTGGCGACGAGCGTGGGCTCCACCTTCTTCACGGATGGGCCCTTCGGGGCGTCGTTCCCGGCGGCCATGGCGGGGGAGGGGAGCAGGATCGCGGCGGCCGTGACTGCGGCTGCGGCGATGGCGACGAGGCGCGTTCGTGCGCGGGTCGAATCTGTTGGCATGGGCCCGAGCCAACCGTTCGCAGGGCACGCCGCCGTGGCCATGAGGGGTACGCGCGCCGACCACTTCGTGAACCGGACGAGTGGCCCTCGAACGAGTGTCAATGCGTCGTCCACCGTGGGTTCACCCGGCCGCCGTCGGGGTCGCGCCTCGACGGCGGATGCCGCGTCGCTAGGCTGGCCCTGTGACCACCATCCTCGTCCTCAACGGACCGAACCTGGGGCGCCTCGGCACCCGCGAGCCCGAGGTGTACGGGAGCGAGACCCTCGCCGACATCGGCGCCGGCCTCGCGGCATCCGTGCCCGACGACGTCGAGATCGACCTGCGCCAGACCGACGACGAGGCCGAGCTCATCGGCTGGATCCACGAGGCGGTGGATCGACGACTGCCGGTCGTCCTCAACCCGGCGGCGTTCACGCACTACAGCTACGCGCTCCGCGATGCGGCCGCACAGCTGGCCCAGGCCGGGGTGCCGCTCGTGGAGGTGCACCTCTCGAACCCGCACTCGCGCGAGACGTTCCGGCACACGAGCGTCATCTCGGGCGTGGCCACGGGCGTCATCGCCGGGTTCGGTGCGGACTCCTACCGGCTGGCGATCGACTGGGTTCTGCGGTCGCGCGACTGAGTCGACTACACTCGATCAGTCGCACGCGAAATGCCGCGCGCCCTCTGACTTCCCTCGATCGATCGGAATCACCTCCATGGCAAGCACCGCTGACATCAAGAACGGCGTCGTCCTGAACATCGACGGCCAGCTCTGGAGCGTCATCGAGTTCCAGCACGTCAAGCCCGGCAAGGGCGGGGCGTTCGTGCGCACGAAGCTGAAGAACGTCGTGACCGGCAAGGTGGTCGACCGCACGTACAACGCCGGCGCGAAGATCGACATCGAGAACGTCGACCGCCGTGACTTCACCTACCTCTACAACGACGGTGACGGCTTCGTGTTCATGGACGCGACCGACTACGACCAGGTCACCGTGCCCGCGACCGTCGTCGGCGACGCCGCGAACTTCATGCTCGAGAACCAGGCCGTGACGATCGCGTTGAACAACGGCAACCCGCTCTACGTCGACCTGCCCGCGTCGGTCGTGCTCGAAATCACCTACACCGAGCCGGGCCTGCAGGGCGACCGCTCGACCGGCGGCACCAAGCCCGCGACGGTCGAGACCGGCTACGAGATCCAGGTGCCGCTGTTCCTCGAGACCGGCACGAAGGTCAAGGTCGACACCCGTACGGGCGACTACCTCGGCCGCGTGAACGAGTGAGCGCTCGGACGAAGGCGCGCAAACGCGCCCTCGACATGCTGTACTCGGCCGACATGCGCCAGGTGCCGGTCGAGCAGGTGCTCGTGGCCGAGGCCGAGCGTGCAGTGGGCGAGCCCGAGCGGCAGGCGTCGTGGCTCTATGCGCGCGAGATCGTCGACGGCATCGTCGATCACCGCGACGAGATCGACGAGCTCATCACGACGCACTCGCGGGGATGGACGCTCGAGCGCATGCCGGCCGTCGATCGTGCGCTGTTGCGCATCGGCGCGTGGGAGATCCTCTACAACGACGAGGTGCCCGACGCGGTCGCGATCTCCGAGGCGGTCGAGGCGGCGACGGTGCTCTCCACCGACGACTCCGCCGGGTTCGTGAACGGCCTCCTCGCAGCGATCTCGCACTCGAAGGCGTAGTCGGCGCTCGTCAGGTCGCACGGATGCGGTTGTTGCGGCCGTCATGCGTGAGTTCGGCGAGCCCGAGCTGCTCGAGCAGCGGCGGCAGGTACATCCCGAACCGGCCCCGGTAGCCCTTGCGGAGGCCGTACCAGCCGCCGACGGGATTCGACTCCGCGCGGCCCCACGCCTCGACGGTGCCGTCGGCGGCCGGCTTCTGCTCGTCGGCGGCGCCGAGCGGGACCCAGTCGCCCTGTGCCTGGAGCCAGGCCGTGAGGTCGTCGATGGCCGACAGGTGGTACTTCAGGGTGGTCGAGCCCACGACGCAGACCAGTGCCGGCGGGTCGCCGTCCTCGTCGCGGTACATCGTGTAGGCCGAGGTTCCAGGGGCCGTCGTCAGCTGCCAGGGATCCGTCGCGGTGCCGCTGCCGGTCATGGTCACTCCCGCCTTCGAGCGAATGCCGGGCCTGCGCTCGGGCCCTCGCGCCGCTGCTGCACCCGCGCGCCCGATGCTACTCCGGGCCGATCGGACCGGCCACAGCCGTGCTGGTAGGCTGGTTCGGAAGGCAACCTTGAAGCCCGTCCAGTGAGGCGGAGAAGGGAGTCCGCATGGCTGTGCGCACCGTGCTGCAGCAGGCTGACATCGATCGGGCGATCACTCGCATCGCCCACGAGATCCTCGAGTCCAATCGCGGGGCCGAACGGCTCGTGCTCCTCGGCATTCCCACGCGTGGCGCGGTGCTCGCGGAGCGCCTCGCGACGATCATCGGCCGTATCGCGGCATCCGAGGTGCCGACCGGGTCCCTCGACGTGACCATGTACCGCGACGACCTCGGCCGCAATCCGGTCCGGGCGCCCCAGCCCACCTCCGTGCCCGAGGGCGGCATCGACGGCGCCACCGTCGTGCTCGTCGACGACGTGCTCTACTCGGGCCGCACCATCCGCGCCGCCTTCGACGCGCTGGCCGACCTCGGCCGCGCGCGCGCCGTGCGCCTCGCGGTGCTCGTCGATCGCGGCCACCGCGAGTTCCCCATCCGCGCGGACTTCGTCGGCAAGAACCTGCCGAGTTCGGCGCGCGAACGGATCAACGTGCGCCTCGCCGAGATCGACGGCGACGACGCGGTCACGATCGACGGGGGCGACGACTGATGCGCCACCTCCTGTCGACCAAGGACCTCGCCCGCGACGAGGCGATCGCGCTGCTCGACGTCGCGGAGGACATGGCGGCCGTGCAGGAGCGGGAGATGAAGAAGCTCCCCACCCTGCGAGGCAAGACGGTCGTGAACCTCTTCTTCGAGGACTCGACGCGCACTCGAATCTCGTTCGAGGCCGCGGCGAAGCGCCTCTCGGCCGACGTGATCAACTTCAGCGCCAAGGGCTCGAGCGTCTCGAAGGGCGAGAGCCTGAAGGACACCGCCCAGACGTTGCAGGCCATGGGCGCCGACGGGGTCGTCATCCGCCACCACGCGTCGGGCGCCCCGCAGACCCTCGCGACCAGCGGCTGGATCGACGCGGGCGTCGTGAACGCCGGCGACGGCACCCACGAGCATCCGACCCAGGCGCTCCTCGACGCGTTCACCATCCGTCGGCGCCTGCACGGCGCCGCCTCACGTGGGCGCGGGCTCGACGGCGTGCACGTGGTGATCGTCGGCGACATCCTGCACTCCCGCGTGGCCCGGTCGAACGTGTGGCTCCTGACCACCCTCGGCGCAGAGGTCGAGCTGGTCGGACCGCCGACGCTGGTTCCCGTGGACACGTCGGCCTGGCCCGCCCGGGTGGGCTACGACCTGGACGCGGCCCTGCAGGGCGACCCCGACGTCGTGATGATGCTGCGCATCCAGGCGGAGCGCATGCACGCGGCGTTCTTCCCGAACAGCCGCGAATACGCCCGGACCTGGGGCCTCGACGATGCCCGGTTCGACCGGTTGCCCCCGACTACGATGGTCATGCACCCCGGCCCGATGAACCGCGGGCTGGAGATCGCCGCCCGCGCCGCCGACTCGCCGCAGTCGACGGTGCGTGAGCAGGTCGCGAACGGAGTATCAGTGAGAATGGCCGCCCTCTACCTGCTGCTGTCCGGCGAACGGGGTGAAGCCCGATGACCGAGCGCATCCTCATCACCGGTGCGACGCTGCCGTCGGGGGAGCGGGCCGATCTCCTCCTCGACGGCGGCGCCATCGCCGAGGTCGGTCGCATCGCGGATGCCGCGGGCGCGACGGTCGTCGAAGCCGACGGCCTCATCGCCCTCCCCGGCCTCGTCGACCTGCACACCCACCTGCGTGAGCCCGGCTACGAGCAGAGCGAGACGGTGCTCACCGGCACCCAGGCCGCAGCGGCGGGCGGTTTCACCGCAGTCTTCGCCATGGCCAACACGTTCCCGGTCGCCGACACGGCCGGCGTCGTCGAGCAGGAGGCGAGCCTCGGCCGCGCCGCCGGCTACGCGACGGTGCAGCCCATCGGCGCGGTCACGGTGGGCCTCAAGGGCGAGCAGCTGGCCGAGCTCGGGGCGATGGCCCGGTCTCGTGCGAACGTGCGGGTCTTCAGCGACGACGGGTTCTGCGTCGCCGACCCGCTGCTGATGCGGCGCGCCCTCGAGTACGTGAAGGCCTTCGACGGGCTGATCGCGCAGCACGCCCAGGAGCCGAGGCTCACGCAGGGCGCCCAGATGAACGAGGGCGCCCTCTCCGGCGAACTCGGGCTCGCCGGCTGGCCCGCGGTCGCCGAGGAGTCGATCATCGCGCGCGACGTGCTGCTCGCCGAGCACGTCGGCAGTCGCCTGCACGTCTGCCACGTGTCCACGGCCGGGTCCGTCGAGGTGATCCGCTGGGCGAAGGCCCGCGGCATCGCCGTGACCGCCGAGGTCACCCCGCACCACCTGCTGCTCACCGAGGACCTCGTCGCCAGCTACGACCCGCGGTTCAAGGTGAACCCGCCGCTCCGCCGTGCCGAGGACGTCGAGGCCCTCCGTGCCGCCCTCGCCGACGGCACGATCGACATCGTCGCGACCGATCACGCGCCGCACCCGGTCGAGGCCAAGGAGAGCGAGTGGGATGCCGCGGCGAACGGCATGGTCGGGCTCGAGTCCGCCCTCGCCGTCGTGCACGCCGCCGTCGTCGAGAACGGCCTGCTGAGCTGGTCGGATGTCGCGCGGGTCATGTCCGCGACGCCGGCCCGCATCGGCCGGCTCACCGGGCATGGCCAGGCACTGGTAGCCGGATCACCGGCCGAGGTCACGCTCTACGACCCGGCCGCGGCATCCGACTTCTCGCTCGAGCGTCTCGCCGGACGCAGCGTGAACTCGCCGTACCTCGGCCGTCGGCTGCCCGGCCGCGTCGTCGCCACCTTCCACGCGGGCTACGCCACGTACGCCGACGGCGCGGTGCGCCCGGCCGACGAGGTCGCACGGCGCGCGGACGCCGCAGCGGAGGTGGCCCGTGGATAAGTGGATCGGCGTGCTCATCTCCGTGGCCATCGTGGCGGTCGCCGCGTGGCTCATGCTGCGGTCGTGGCGGCGTCGCACCCGACGCGACGAGTCCCTCACGTCCTACCCGCTGCCCGCCGCGCTCGGCTCGTTCCTGCTCGAGACCGAGGTGCTCTACGTCGCCACGACTCCGACGGGCGAGCCGCTCGAGCGGCTCGCCGTGCACGGGCTCGCGTTCCGGGGCGCCGCGCGCATCGAGATCGCGGCCGAGGGCGTCGTGCTGCGGGTCGCCGGCGAGTCTGCGAGCTTCCTGCCCGCCGAGCGCATCGTGTCGGCGGGGGAGGCGAGCTTCGCCATCGATCGCGGGGTGGAGCCCGAGGGACTCGTCGCGATCACGTGGATCGCGCACGTGGCCGATCCCGATGCTCGGGCTCCCCACGTCGACAGCTATCTCAGGGCCCGCTACTCGGGCGACTCGGCGCGCATCATCGCCGCCGTCAACGACATCGCCGCGGCGCGTGCCGCATCGCGGCCGGAGAAGGAGAGCGAGGCCTCGGATGACTGAGACCCCAACCCGCACGTCGGACCCCGCCGTGCTCGTGCTCGAGGACGGACGCCGCTACGAGGGTCGCGCATACGGCGCCCGTGGGCGCACCCTCGGCGAAGCGGTCTTCGCGACCGGCATGACCGGCTACCAGGAGACGCTGACCGACCCGTCGTACGCGGGCCAGATCGTCATGATGACCGCGCCGCACATCGGCAACACGGGCGCGAACGACGAGGACATGGAGTCGTCGCGGATCTGGGTCGCCGGATTCGTCGTGCGCGACCCCTCCCGCGTCGTCTCGAACTTCCGCGCGCAGCGCAGCCTCGACGACGACCTCGAGGCGGCCGGCATCGTCGGCATCAGCGGCATCGACACCCGCGCGGTCACCCGCCATATCCGCTCCGCCGGCGCGATGCGCGCAGGCATCTTCTCGGGCGACGCCGCGCTGCTCACCCACGGGGAGCAGCTCGAGCTCGTGCTGGCCGGCGAGGAGATGACGGGCCTGAACCTCTCGGGCACGGTCTCGACCACCGAGGCCTACTCCCTGCCCGCCGAGGGAGAGCGCGTCGGCTCGGTCGCGGTCCTCGACCTCGGCGTGAAGACCTCGACGCTCAAGTACCTCGCCGAGCGCGGCTTCGACGTACACGTGGTCCCGCAGTCGATCACCGCCGAGGAGGTGCTCGCGATGGCACCCGACGCGCTGTTCTTCTCGAACGGACCGGGGGACCCCGGGGCATCCGACCGCCATGTCGACCTCCTGCGCACGACGCTGCGCGAAGGGCTGCCCTACTTCGGCATCTGCTTCGGCAACCAGCTGCTCGGCCGGGCCCTCGGCTTCGGCACCTACAAGCTGCCCTTCGGCCACCGCGGCATCAACCAGCCCGTGCTCGACAAGGCCACCGGCCGCGTCGAGATCACGTCGCACAACCACGGCTTCGCCGTCGACGCCCCGATCGACCGGGTGAGCGACTCGGCCGAGGGCTTCGGCCGCGTCGAGGTGAGCCACTACGACCTCAACGACAACGTCGTCGAGGGCCTCAACTGCCTCGACATCCCGGCGTTCTCGGTGCAGTACCACCCCGAGTCGGCGGCCGGCCCGCACGACGCGAACTACCTCTTCGACCGGTTCCGCGACATGGTCATCGCGAGCAAGGAGACCAACGCCTGATGCCCAAGCGCGACGACATCAACAGCGTCCTCGTCATCGGCTCCGGGCCGATCGTGATCGGCCAGGCCGCGGAGTTCGACTACTCCGGCACCCAGGCGTGCCGCGTGCTCCGCGCCGAGGGCGTGCGCGTCATCCTCGTGAACCCGAACCCGGCCACGATCATGACCGACCCCGACTTCGCGGACGCCACCTACATCGAGCCCATCACGCCCGAGATCATCGAGTCGATCATCGTCAAGGAGCGCCCCGACGCGGTGCTGCCGACGCTGGGCGGCCAGACGGCGCTGAACGCCGCGATCGCCCTGCACGACGCGGGCATCCTGGAGAAGCACGGCGTCGAGCTCATCGGCGCGAAGGTCGACGCGATCCGTAAGGGCGAGGACCGCCAGCTCTTCAAGGACCTCGTCATCGAGGCGGGCGCGGGCGTCGCCCGCTCGCACGTGGCGAAGACCCTCGACCAGGCGAAGGAGTTCGCGCTCGACCTCGGCTACCCCCTGGTCGTGCGCCCGTCGTTCACGATGGGCGGCCTCGGCTCGGGCTTCGCGTACACCGAGGAGGACCTGGTGCGCATCGTCACGCAGGGCCTCCACGACTCGCCGACCACGGAGGTGCTCCTCGAGGAGTCGATCCTCGGCTGGAAGGAGTACGAGCTCGAGCTCATGCGCGACACCGCCGACAACACGGTCGTCGTCTGCTCCATCGAGAACGTCGACCCGGTCGGCGTGCACACCGGCGACTCGATCACCGTCGCGCCGGCCCTCACGCTCACCGACCGCGAGTACCAGAAGCTCCGCGACATCGGCATCGACATCATCCGAGCCGTCGGCGTCGACACCGGCGGCTGCAACATCCAGTTCGCGATCGACCCCGCCGACGGCCGCATCATCGTCATCGAGATGAACCCGCGCGTCTCCCGCTCGTCGGCGCTCGCCTCGAAGGCCACGGGCTTCCCGATCGCGAAGATCGCCGCGAAGCTCGCCATCGGCTACCGCCTCGACGAGATCCCGAACGACATCACCCGGGTCACGCCCGCGAGCTTCGAGCCGACCCTCGACTACGTCGTCGTCAAGGTGCCCCGCTTCGCGTTCGAGAAGTTCCCGGCCGCCGACCCGACGCTCACCACGACCATGAAGTCGGTCGGCGAGGCCATGGCGATCGGCCGCAACTACGCGACCGCCCTGCAGAAGGCGCTGCGCTCGCTCGAGAAGCGCGGGTCGTCGTTCCACTGGGGCGACGAGCCGCGCAGCGTCGAGGAGCTCGTCGAGGCCTCTCGCGTGCCCACCGACGGCCGGATCGTGCTCGTGCAGCAGGCGCTCCGCAAGGGCGCCACCGTCGACGACCTCTTCGAGGCCACGAAGATCGACCCGTGGTTCCTCGACCAGATCCTCCTCATCAACGAGGTGGCCGAGACCGTCGCGACCGCCGAGGCGCTCGATCACGACACGCTGCTGCTCGCCAAGGACCACGGCTTCTCCGACGCGCAGATCGGGCAGCTCCGCGGGTTCGGCGAGGCCGACGCGCGCGAGGTGCGGCACATCCTCGGCATCCGTCCGGTGTACAAGACGGTCGACACGTGCGCCGGCGAGTTCCCGGCGCTGACCCCGTACCACTACTCGAGCTACGACCTCGAGACGGAGGTGGAGCCGAGCGACCGCCGCAAGGTCGTCATCCTCGGGTCGGGGCCGAACCGCATCGGCCAAGGCGTCGAGTTCGACTACTCCTGCGTCCACGCGTCGTTCGCACTCTCCGACGCGGGCTTCGAGACCATCATGATCAACTGCAACCCCGAGACGGTGTCGACCGACTACGACACGAGCGACCGGCTCTACTTCGAGCCGCTCACGCTCGAGGACGTGCTCGAGGTCATCCACGCGGAGTCGCAGACCGGCGAGCTCGTCGGCGTCGTCGTGCAGCTCGGCGGGCAGACCGCCCTCGGGCTCGCGAAGGGCCTCGAGGCGGCGGGCGTGCCCATCCTGGGCACCACGCCCGACGCGATCGACCTCGCCGAGGAGCGCGGGTTGTTCTCGGGCATCCTCGACGCGGCGGGGCTGCTCGCCCCGCGCAACGGCACCGCGATCGACGTCGCCGGCGCCGTGCACGTGGCCGAGGGCATCGGCTATCCCGTGCTCGTGCGCCCGAGCTACGTGCTCGGCGGCCGCGGCATGGAGATCGTCTACGACTCGCCGTCGCTCGCCGACTACTTCTCGCGCATCGAGGGCCAGGGCATCGTCGGCCCGAGTCATCCGCTGCTCGTCGACCGGTTCCTCGACGACGCGATCGAGATCGACGTCGACGCGCTCTACGACGGCACCGACCTGTACATCGGCGGCGTGATGGAGCACATCGAGGAGGCCGGCATCCACTCGGGCGACTCGAGCTGCACCCTTCCGCCCGTGACGCTCGGCCGCGCCGAGGTCGACCGGGTGCGTGAGGCGACCCGCGCCATCGCCGAGGGCATCGGCGTGCGCGGGTTGCTCAACGTGCAGTTCGCCATCGGCGCCGGCGTGCTCTACGTGCTCGAGGCCAACCCGAGGGCCAGTCGCACCGTCCCGTTCGTGTCGAAGGCGCTCGGCATCCCGCTCGCCAAGGCCGCGTCGCGCATCATGGTGGGCGCGACGGTCGCCGAGCTGATCGCCGAGGGCATGCTCCCCGAGTCCGACGGCTCGCGGGTGCCCCTCGACGCGCCGGTCGCCGTGAAGGAGGCCGTGCTGCCGTTCCACCGCTTCCGCACCCGTGAGGGCATCATGGTCGACTCCGTGCTCGGGCCCGAGATGCGCTCCACGGGCGAGGTCATGGGCATCGACAAGGACTTCCCGACGGCGTTCGCGAAGAGCCAGCTGGCGGCATACGGCGGCATGCCGCTGAGCGGCACGGTGTTCGTGTCGGTGTCCGACCGCGACAAGCGCGCGATCATCCTCCCGGTGCTGCGCCTGCAGCAGCTCGGCTACGACATCACGGCGACGGAGGGCACCGCAGAGGTGCTGCGCCGCAACGGCATCGGCGCCCGGGAGGTGCTGAAGTACAGCGAGAAGGCGTCGGCCGACGACGCCTCGATCGTCGAACTGATCCACCGCGGAGAGGTCGACGTGGTCATCAACACCCCGAGCGGCCGCTCGGCCCGCGCCGACGGGTATGAGATCCGCGCGGCGGCGGTCGCGGCCGACATCGCGCTGTTCACGACCATCGCCGAGCTCTCGGCCGCGGTCGCCTCGCTCGACGCCGTCCGCGGGGGGTTCGAGGTGACGAGCCTGCAGGAGTACGGCCGGCGGCGAGCGGCGGCGCTGGCATGAACGGCTCCGGCGTGATCCCGTTCGGCGAGCGGCTCGAGGCGGTCTTCGCGGCCTACGGGCACCTCTGCCTCGGGCTCGACCCGCACGGGTCGGTGCTCGACGCGTGGGGGCAGCCCGACTCCGCGGAGGGGGTCCGCGAGTTCGGGCTCCGCGCGATCGAGGCGGCATCCGGCCTCATCGGCATCGTGAAGCCGCAGGTGGCGTTCTTCGAGCGACATGGCGCCGCGGGCTACGCGGTGCTCGAGCGCCTCCTGGCCGAGGCCCGTGACGCCGGCCTCCTCGTGATCGCCGACGCGAAGCGTGGCGACATCGGCTCCACGGTGGAGGCGTACGGCGAGGCGTGGCTGCGCCCGGGTTCGAGCCTCGAAGCCGATGCCATGACGATCAGCGCGTTCCAGGGCCTGGGCTCGATCGAGCAGGTCATGGTCTCGGCCGAGGCGGCGGGCAAGGGCCTGTTCGTGCTCGCCGCCACCTCGAATCCCGAGGCCGCCGCCATCCAGCGCGCCGTCCTCCAGCAGTCGAGCCGGGCCGGGTCGTCGGTGGCGCAGGCCATCACCGACGGTGTGATCAGTTGGAACCAGGGCCGAGCGGATGCCTCGAGCCACGCGCTCGGCTCCATCGGCGTGGTGTTCGGGGCGACGACCGACCTCCCCGCCGCGGGCATCGACATCGAGGCCGAGCCGCCGCGCCCGGGCCTGCCGGTGCTCGCGCCCGGATTCGGCCACCAGGGCGCCGAGCCGCGCGAGCTCCGCTCCCGATTCGGCGGCTTCGCGGGCGGCGTCGTGGCGAACGAGTCGCGGTCCCTCCTGATGGCGGGGCCCGATGGACTGGCCGACGCCATCGCGCGTCGTGCCGACGAGTACGGAGCCGCGGTTGCCTGACACGACCACGACCACCACCGACACGGCGGACTCGATCGCCGAGGGCGGGAAGCCCGCGACCGCGTCGAGCCCGCCCGAGGTCGATCGCGTCGCCGCGTCCCGCGCCGCCGTCGCCGCCCGCCGCGCGCGGGCGGCCGTGAAAGGCCAGGTCGCCGACGGCGTCCGCAGCCCGCTCGACGTGCTGCGCGCCGCCTATGAGGAGCCCGAGGGCGTCGAGGGCCGCCTCCGCGTGCCAGAGTTCCTCACGTCGATCCCCGCCATCGGCGCCACGAAGAGCGCCCGGATCATGCAGGACCTCGGGATCGCGACGTCGAAGCGGCTCGGCGGTCTCGGCCGGCTTCAGCGCCGTCGCCTCCGCGAGTTCGTCGCCGACTGGGTCGCCGATCACGGCGGCACGGGGGACCGGCTCGTCGTGCTCGCCGGTCCCACGGCGGTCGGCAAGGGCACGGTGGCGTCGTACATCCGGCGGCACCACCCCGACGTCCGGCTCTCGGTGTCGGCCACCACGAGGGCGCCCCGACCGGGCGAGGTCGAGGGCGAGCACTACTACTTCGTCGACGATACGGAGTTCGACCGCATGGTCGAGGCGGGCGAACTGCTCGAGTGGGCCACCGTCCACAACGCCTCCCGCTACGGCACGCCGCGACGTCCGGTGGAGCAGGCGATCGCCGCGGGCAACAGCGTGCTGCTGGAGATCGACATCCAGGGCGCACGCGCCGTTCGCCGGGCGATGCCCGAGGCCACCCTCGTCTTCCTGCTGCCGCCGACCTGGGACGAACTCGTCCGCCGGCTGGTGGGTCGGGGCACCGAGAGCCCGGCCGAGCAGCAGCGCCGGCTGGAGACCGCGAAGGTCGAGTTGGCTGCCGTCGACGAGTTCGACCACCAGGTCGTCAACCACGAGGTCGGCGAGGCCGCGCAAAAGGTCGTAGACTTGATGCGGCCCCGCAAGGGTCGGCGTTGAGCTGCCCGGGCCGAAGGTTTCCGCGCACCGACGTGCGCACGTTCCGTTCTAAGGAGTCTGTCCATGGCTGAGAAGCTGTCCGGCATCATCGACCCGCCCATCGACGACCTGCTCTCCAAGGTCGACTCGAAGTACCAGCTCGTGATCTTCGCGTCCAAGCGGGCCCGCCAGATCAACGACTACTACGCCGACCTCCACGAGGGCAGCCTCTTCGACAACGTCGGCCCGCTGGTCGACTCGTCGATCGACGACAAGCCGCTGTCGGTCGCGCTCCACGAGATCAACGAGGACAAGCTCCGGCTCCGCCCCATCGGCGAATAGCACGTCCCGGATGTCGCCGCTCAACATCGTCGTCGGCATCACGGGCGGCATCGCGGCGTACAAGGCCGTCGGTGTGGTCCGCGCGCTCGTGCTCGCCGGCCACGACGTCCACGTCGTGCCGACCGAGGGTGCGCTCCGGTTCGTGGGTCGTCCCACGCTCGAGGCGATCTCGCGCAACCCGGTGCACACCGACCTCTACGAGGGTGTCGCCGAGGTGCGCCACGTCGCGATCGGGCAGGCTGCCGACCTCATCGTGATCGCGCCGGCCACCGCGAACTCCATCGCGAAGCTCGCGACAGGCCTCGCCGACGACCTCCTGGGCAACACCGTGCTGGCCAGCGAGGCGCCCGTCGTCATCGCGCCCGCCATGCACACCGAGATGTGGCGGCATCCGGCCACGCAGGCCAACATCGCCACCTTGCGCGAGCGCGGTGTCACGATCGTGGGGCCGGCAGTGGGCCAATTGACCGGTGCCGACAGCGGACCCGGCCGCATGGAAGAGCCCGACGTCATCGTGGCCGCCGCACTCGAGCGCGCCGCGGCATCCGGCCGATACGACCTCGCGGGCCGCCGCGTCGTGGTCACGGCCGGCGGCACTCGCGAGCCGCTCGATCCCGTGCGGTTCCTCGGCAACCGTTCCAGCGGCAAGCAGGGCGTCGCGATCGCCGAGGCGGCGCGCGCGCGCGGAGCCGAGGTCACGCTCATCGCAGCGAACCTCGAGGTCGCTCATCCGGCCGGCTGCGACATCCGCCCGGTCTCGACCGCGCTCGAGCTGCAGCAGGCGGTGACGGAGGCCGCACGCGCCGCCGACGTCGTGATCATGGCCGCGGCCGTCGCCGACTACCGGCCCGCCGACGTGAGCCAGTCGAAGCTGAAGAAGGACGCCGGGGACGGCGGCATGACGCTCGAGCTCGTGCGCAACCCCGACATCCTCGCCGGCCTCGGACACGCGCCCCACGACGGCACGCTGCTCGTCGGCTTCGCGGCAGAGACCGAGCCCGACGACGACCGGCTCCTCGCCCTCGGCCGGGCGAAGCGCGAGGCGAAGGGCGCCGACGTGCTCGTCGTGAACCGGGTCGGCTGGACCGAGGGGTTCGCGAGCGACGAGAACCGCGTCGTCGTGATCGGACCTGACGGCGAGGTCGTCACACGAGCACACGGAACGAAGTCATCAGTGGCCCATGTCATCCTCGACGTGGTTGTCTCGGAATCGACGACCGCGGCGTTCGCCGCCGACACCACGAAGGAACACGGGACCACATGAGCGCACTTCGACTCTTCACCTCCGAATCCGTCACCGAGGGCCATCCCGACAAGATCTGCGACCAGATCTCCGACACGATCCTCGACGCCCTCCTCACGGTCGACCCGCACAGCCGGGTCGCGGTCGAGACGCTCGTGACGACCGGCCTCGTGCACGTCGCGGGCGAGGTGACGACCTCGGGGTACGTGGAGATCCCGGCGATCGTGCGCGAGCGGGTGACGTCGATCGGCTACAACTCGTCCGACGTGTGGTTCGACGGCCGCTCCTGCGGCGTCTCCGTCTCGATCGGCGGGCAGTCGCCCGACATCGCGCAGGGCGTCGACCACGCGTTCGAAGCGCGCGAGCGGGCCAGCGTCGACGCGCTCGACATGCAGGGCGCGGGCGACCAGGGCATCATGTTCGGCTATGCCACGCGCGAGACGCCAGAGCTCATGCCGGTGCCGATCTGGCTCGCGCACCGCCTGGCCGAGCGGCTCGCCACCGTGCGCAAGCAGGGCGAACTCGACTACCTCCGACCCGACGGCAAGACGCAGGTCACCGTCGGGTACGACGGGCAGGTGCCGCGCACGATCGAGACGGTGGTGCTCTCGACGCAGCATTCGCCGGCCGTCGCCACCGAGCAGCTGCGGGCCGAGGTCGAGGAGCTCGTGATCCGCCCGGTGCTCGACACGGTCGAACTGGCACGTCCCGACCTCTCGGTGCTGATCAACCCCACGGGCCGCTTCGAGATCGGCGGGCCCCAGGGCGACGCCGGCCTCACCGGCCGCAAGATCATCATCGACACGTACGGCGGCGCGAGCCGTCACGGCGGCGGCGCCTTCAGCGGCAAGGACCCCTCGAAGGTCGACCGCTCGGCGGCCTACGCCATGCGCTGGGTCGCGAAGAACGCCGTGGCGGCCGGGCTCGCCGACCGCCTCGAGCTGCAGGTGGCCTACGCGATCGGCAAGGCCGCGCCCGTGGGCCTGTACGTCGAGTCGTTCGGCACGGCGCACGTGCCCGACGAGCGGATCATCGGCGCGATCCGCGAGGTGTTCGATCTCCGACCCGCCGCGATCATCCGCGACCTCGACCTGCTGCGGCCCATCTACGCGAAGACGGCGAGCTACGGCCACTTCGGCCGCGAGCTTCCCGAGTTCACCTGGGAGCGGCTCGACCGCGTCGACGACCTCCGCGCGGCCGCCGGGCTCTGACATGCCGGGCGGCACCGTCGCCAGGGTGCTCGTCGATTCGCCGCTGCCGCAGCTCGACCAGCTCTTCGACTACTCGGTTCCCGAACGGCTGCGCGCCTCGGCGCGTCCGGGCGTGCGCGTGCGGGTGCCCCTCCGCACCGGCGGGCGCATCGCGAACGGCTGGCTCGTCGAGCTCGCGGACGAGAGCGAGTACGGCGGCACACTGAGCGAGGTCGAGGACATCGTGTCCGAGGTCCCCTTGCTGGTGCCCGAGGTCTGGGCGCTCGCCCGTGCGGTCGCCGACCGCGCAGCAGGCAATGCGAGCGACGTGCTCCGTCTCGCCATCCCGAGCCGCTACGTGCGGGTGGAGCGATCCTGGCTGTCCGCCCCCGGCGAGCCGGGGGACCTGCCCGAGGCGCCGCCGCCCGTGCATGGCGCCGAGGCGGGTCGCGTCGAGGCCGGCATCGAGCGCGGCGAGCGGATGTCGCTCCGCGCCGATCCGCGCCCGCTCCGCCTCCCCACCGGGGAGTGGGTCGGCGCGTGGGCGGTCACGCTCGCGCAGGCCGCGGCACACACGCTGGCCGCCGACCGTTCGGCCCTGCTCGTCGTGCCCGACTACCGCGACCAGGAGCAGCTCGAACTCGTGCTCGCGGCATCCGTCGACCCTCGCCGGGTTCTGCGCACCGACGCCCGCCAGTCCGGCGGGAACCGCTATCGGTCGTTCCTCGACGCCACCGGCGACGAGGCCCGCATCATCGTCGGCAACCGGTCGACGGTGTACGCGCCGGCACCCCGCCTCGGACTCATCGCGCTGTGGGACGACGGCGACAGCCTCATGAACGAGCCGCTGGCGCCCGGGGTGCACCCGCGCGACGCGGCGCTGGTGCGGCAGGAGCAGAGCGGCGCGGCGCTGCTGTTCGCGGCCCACACCCGCAGCGTCGAGGTCGAGCGACTGGTCGCCGTCGGCTGGGTGCACGACGTCGCGCCCCTGAAGCACGTGCGGCCGCGCGTCATCCCGACCGAGCAGCAGGCCACGCCCGAGCCGGGATCGGCGCGCATTCCGTCGGTCGCCTGGCGACAGGCGCAGGAGGCCGTGCGCGAGGGACCGGTGCTCGTGCAGGTCGCGAGGCCGGGCAACGCCCCGCTGCTCGCGTGCGATCGGTGCCGCGAGCCCGCCCGATGCACGGCCTGCGGGGGAGCGCTCGGGGTGCCCCGCAGCGGTGGCCAGCCCCGATGCGTGCTCTGCGGCACGAGCGCGAGCGCGTGGCGGTGCCCGGTGTGCGACGGCACGAAGCTGCGCGCGGTCACCGTCGGGGCGAGCCGCACCGCCGACGAGCTCGGCCGGGCCTTCCCGCGCACCAGGGTGATCCTCTCCGACGGCGAGCGACCGGTGCTGCGCGTGTCCGCCGAGCCGGCGCTCGTCGTGGCGACCCGTGGCGCCGAGCCGATCGCCGAGGGCGGCTACCGTGCCGTGCTCCTCCTCGACGGTGAGCGGATGCTGCTGCGCGAGTCCCTGCGCGTCGCCGAGGACTGCCTGCGCTGGTGGTCGAATGCCGCGGCGCTGGCCGCACCCGGGGCCACCGTGCACCTCGTCGGGGTCGGTGGAGCGCTCGCCTCGGCGCTGTCGATGTGGCGGCAGCCCGAGTGGGCGGCGACGGAGCTCGAGGCGCGTCGCGCGCTCCGGTTCCCACCCGCGGTCAGGGTGGCGAGCGTGACGGCGGCGCATGCGTCGGTGGCCAGGGCGGCGGAGTCGGTGGCCGACCTCGACGGGGTGGACGTCCTCGGGCCGGTGCCCGCCGACGACGACGGGCTGGAGCGGGCGATCGTACGCTTCGACTACGCGGCCGGCGCACGCGTCGCGCGGGAGCTCCGGGCGGAGATGATCCGGGTCGCCACCGAGCGGCGCCGGCCGATCGCCGGCCGCCCCGCGCGCCGCCCGCCGGTGCTCCGGGTGCGGTTCGACGATCCCGAGGTGCCCTGAGCGGCACCGGCAGGCGGTCCCGCCTTGGCCCGCGTGCGTCGTGGTGCGTGCACGGCACGGCGGTTCGGCCACAATGGAGTGTGCAGAAGCTCCGCCTCGTCTTCGCAGGGACCCCCGCCGCCGCCGTTCCCTCGCTCGAACGGCTCGCCGGGGGCGAGCACGACGTGCTGGCCGTCGTCACCCGGCCTGCGGCTCCGCAGGGACGCAAGCGCGTGATGACGCCATCACCGGTCGCCGTCGCCGCCGAACGACTCGGGATCCCCGTCATCGAGGCCGCGCGCCTTGACGCGACGGCCACCGAGCGCCTCCGCGAGCTCGAGCCCGACCTCGGCGTGATCGTGGCCTACGGCGGCCTCGTGCGCGAGCCACTGCTGTCGTCGCCGGTGCACGGCTGGATCAACCTGCACTTCTCCCAGCTCCCGGCGTGGCGTGGTGCCGCGCCCGTGCAGCATGCGCTCATCGCCGGCGACGCGGAGACCGGCGCATCCGTGTTCCAGCTCGTTCCGGAGCTCGACGCCGGCGACGTGTTCGCGATGCGGTCGCAGGCGATCGGCCCCGACGATACGGCCGGTTCCCTGCTCGAGACCCTCGCGGTCGAGGGCGCGGACCTGCTGGCCGAGGTCGTCGACGGGATCGCCGAGGGCTCGGCGGCCTCGACGCCGCAGACCGGTGCGGCGTCGTTCGCACCGAAGCTCGGTATCGACGACGCGCGGCTGGACTGGGCCGCGCCGGCCTCGACGGTGCACAGCCGCTTCCGCGGCGTGACGCCCGAGCCCGGCGCGTGGACGACGGTCGACGACCAGCGGTTGAAGGTCATCGACCTCGCGGATGCCGCGGACGGCGAATCGCTCCCGCCCGGGCGACTCGCGCTCGTCGGCCGCCGTCTGCTGGTCGGCACGGCGACCCACCCGCTCGAGCTGCGCCGGGTGCAGCCGGCTGGACGCACGGCCATGGCGGCAGCCGACTGGTGGCGGGGATCCGGCCGCGCCGACGTGGTGGCGCGATGAGCGGGGGCGACGGCGGCCGCACCCAGCGGGATGGACGCGACCGCGGCGACCGCGGCGGGCGGGGCGGACGCGGTGACGCCGGAGGCGCAGCCGAGCGCATCTCGCCCGCGCGACTGGTGGCGTTCGAGGTGCTCGCCGCCGTCCGCGAGGACGAGGCCTACGCCAACCTGCTGTTGCCCGCCCGCATCCGACGCGCCCGACTCGATCGGGCGGATGCCGCGTTCGCAACCGAGCTCACCTACGGCACCCTGCGCATGCAGGGCTACTACGACGAGGTGATCGCCCTGGCCGCCGGACGACCGACGACCGCGGTCGATCCCGCCGTGCTCGACGTCCTCCGGCTCGGCGTGCACCAGCTCCTGGCGACCCGGGTGCCGACGCACGCGGCGGTCTACGAGCAGGTCGCCCTCGCCCGGCGAGTCGCACCCAAGGCGGCCGGCTTCGCCAACGCGGTGCTCCGCACGGTGTCGCGCTCGTCGGCCGAGACGTGGCGCGACCTCGTCGCCGAGGGGGCGAAGGGCGAGGACGAGCTGCTCGCGCGACTCGAGAGCCACCCGAAGTGGATCGTGCGCGCCCTGCGCACGGCGCTCCAGCGGGAGGAGCGTGCCGACGAGTTGCCCGACCTGCTCGCCGCCGACAACGCCTCGCCCCGCGTGAACCTCGCGGTGCTGCCCGGCCTCGGCGCCGACACCGCGTCGGTCGCAGGGTTCGAGCCCGACGCGTTCTCGCCGATCGGCGCGGTCGCCGACGACCCCATCGCCGTCTCCGAGTCGTCGGCCGGTCGCATCCGCGTGCAGGACGAGGGCTCGCAGCTCGCCGCGCTCGCCCTGACGCGGGCGCGACCCGTCGTTCCGGGCGAGCGCTGGCTCGACCTCTGCGCAGGCCCGGGCGGGAAGACGGCCGTGCTCGCCGCCGAGGCGCTCGGGGCAGGGGCCCTCGTGGTGGCGAACGAGATGGTCCCCGCACGCGCCGAACTCGTGCGCAAGGCCCTCGCCGGGGTGCCCGCGCCGGTCGAGGTGCACGTCGGCGACGGCCGCGGGATCGACGCCGGCGCACTCGGCGCGCCGGGCGGATTCGACCGCATCCTCCTCGACGCCCCGTGCACCGGCCTCGGCGCCCTGCGGCGTCGGCCCGAGGCGAGATGGCGCAAGGCGCCGGCGGATGTCGCCGAGCTGACGAAACTCCAGGGCGAGCTGTTCGACGCGGCGGTGCGAGCGCTCGCACCGGGCGGCATCCTGGCGTACGTGACCTGCTCGCCGCACACCGGCGAGACGCACGGAACCCTGACGGCGGCGCTCGAGCGCTGGCGTGGGCGCGTCGAGCAACTCGACACCCACGCCGTCGTGCAGGCGCTGTCGCGGCATCCGCTCGACCTCGCCGGCGACCCCGAGACCGTGCAGCTGTGGCCGCACCGGCACGGCACCGACGCCATGTTCATCGCGCTCGTGCAGCGTGCCGACGCCGATGCCGACGACGTCGCGGAGGCCGCCGACGCCGATCGCTAGGCTGTCGGCATGACGACGCGGATCAACCCGAGCATCCTCGCTGCCGACTGGGCGAACCTCGAGCGCGAGCTCGGACGCATCGCCACCGCCGACCTCGTGCACGTCGACATCATGGACAACCACTTCGTGCCGAACCTCACCTTCGGGCTGCAGATGGTGCAGCGCCTGCAGGAGGTCTCGCCGATCCCGCTCGACGTGCACCTCATGATCGACGACCCCGACCGGTGGGCGCCGGCGTATGCCGAGGCCGGTGCCTCCTCGGTCACGTTCCATGCGGAGGCGGCGCGCGAACCCGTGGCGCTGGCGCGCCGACTGCGCGAGATCGGTGCCCGCGCGGGCATCGCCCTGAAGCCCGGCACGGATGCCACGCCCTACCTCGACCTGCTGCCCGAGTTCGACCAGGTGCTGGTCATGACGGTCGAGCCCGGGTTCGGCGGCCAGTCGTTCATGCCCGAGACGATGCCGAAGCTGCGGCGCGTCGCCGAGGCCGTGCGCGACTCGGGCCTCGACGTGTGGCTGCAGGTCGACGGCGGCATCACGGCCGACACGATCGGCATCGCGGCCGAGGCCGGAGCCGACACGTTCGTCGCAGGGTCGGCCGTGTTCGGCGGCGAAGTGCCCGCCGACCGCATCGCGTCGCTGCGCGACGCCGCGTCGGCGCACACGCACGCGCACCGGTAGCCTAGACGGGTGAAGACCTTCGACGACCTGTTCGTCGAGCTCAGCGATAAGGCCCGCACCCGCCCCGAGGGTTCCGGCACGGTTCGACAGCTCGACGCCGGCGTGCACGCCATCGGCAAGAAGATCGTCGAGGAGGCGGCCGAGGTCTGGATGGCCGCCGAGTACCAGAGCGACGACGAGACCGCTGAGGAGATCTCGCAGCTGCTCTACCACCTGCAGGTGCTCATGCTCGCGAAGGGGCTCGCGCCGGCCGACGTGTACCGACATCTCTGATCGCGCATGACCCCATGACCGATCAGCTCCGTCGACACGACCGTGTCGCCTGAACCATGAGGCAGGAAATGCTCCGAATCGCCGTGCCCAACAAGGGCTCGCTCGCCGAGACCGCCGCGCAGATGCTGTGGGAGGCCGGCTACACCGGTCGCCGCGACCCGCGCGACCTCCACACCGCCGACCCGCGCAACGGGGTCGAGTTCTTCTACCTCCGTCCGCGCGACATCGCGACCTACGTGGGCTCGGGCGCGCTCGACGTCGGCATCACCGGGCGCGACCTGCTGCTCGACTCCGGCTCGGAGGCGACCGAGATCGCCCCGCTCGGCTTCGGCGACTCGACGTTCCGCTTCGCCGGACCGGCGGGGGGCTTCGCCGACCTCGCCGACCTCGACGGCGTTCGCGTGGCCACCAGTTACCCGGGCCTCGTCGGCGACTTCCTCGCCGGGCACGGCGTCACGTCGAAGCTCGTGAAGCTCGACGGCGCCGTGGAGTCGGCGGTGCGGCTCGGGGTGGCCGACGCCGTGGCCGACGTCGTGTCGACGGGCTCGACACTCCGCCAGGCCGGCCTCGAGATCTTCGGCCCGGTCATCCTCGAGTCCGAAGCGGTGCTGATCGGCTCGGGCGTCGAGCGGCCCGGTGCCGACACCCTGCTGCGGCGCCTGCAGGGCGTGCTCGTCGCCCGACAGTACGTGCTGCTCGACTACGACGTGCCGGTCGCGCACCTCGAGCGCGCCACCGCGGCCGCCCCGGGCTTCGAGTCGCCCACGGTGTCGCCGCTGCACGACCCCGAGTGGGTCGCCGTACGCGTGATGATCCCACGGGTGGACATGAACCACGTCATGGACGAGCTGTACTCGCTCGGGGCACGGGCGATCCTCGTCAGCGCCATCCACGCGGCCCGGTTGTGAGGCGCGGATGTCCCTCGCCGTCCGTGTGATCCCATGCCTCGACGTGGCCGCCGGCCGCGTCGTGAAAGGCGTCAACTTCCAGAACCTGCGCGACGCGGGCGACCCCGTCGAGCTGGCCGCCCGCTATTCCGAGCAGGGCGCCGACGAGCTCACCTTCCTCGACGTCACGGCCACCGTGGACGACCGCTCCACCACGTACGACATGGTGCAGCGGGTCGCCGAGCAGGTGTTCATCCCGCTGACCGTGGGCGGCGGCGTCCGCTCGGCCGAGGACGTGGCGCGGCTCCTCGGCCACGGCGCCGACAAGATCGGCGTCAACAGCGCGGCGATCGCCCGCCCCGAGCTCATCGCCGAGATCGCCGACCGGTTCGGCGCCCAGGTGTGCGTGCTCTCGCTCGACGTGAAGCGCTCGCGGCGCACGGCCTCGGGCTTCGTGGTGACCACGCACGGCGGCCGCACCGAGACCGACCTGGACGCGCTCGACTGGGCGCGCCGGGCCATCGACCTGGGCGCGGGCGAGCTGCTGGTCAACTCCATCGACGCCGACGGCACCAAGGCGGGCTTCGACCTCGAGCTCACCGCGCTGATGCACGAGCTCGCGGGCGTCCCCGTGATCGCGTCGGGCGGCGCCGGCGCCGTCGGGGACTTCGCGCCGGCGATCGCAGCGGGGGCTGACGCGGTGCTCGCGGCATCCGTGTTCCACAATGGCGAGGTGACGATCGGCGAGGTGAAGGCCGCCCTCGCCGCGGACGGAAGGATCGTGCGATGAGCGAAGCCGGCGACGAGGAGCTGGAACGCGACGAGGAGTCGTGGGCGCCGGGGGCATCCGCCGTCGACCGCGCGCTGTTCAACGCCGACGGCCTGTTGCCCGCCATCATCCAGCAGGAGGGCACCGGTGAGGTGCTGATGCTCGGCTGGATGGACCGCGAGGCGATGCGCCGCACGCTCACCGAGGGCCGGGTGACGTTCTGGTCCCGGTCCCGGCAGGAGTACTGGCGCAAGGGCGATACGTCGGGCCACGTGCAGTACGTGCGCGCCGCAGCGCTCGACTGCGACGCCGACACGCTGTTGGTCACGGTGGAGCAGGTCGGCGCGGCGTGCCACACCGGCACCCGTACGTGCTTCGACGGCGACCCGCTCGAGGTCGTGGTGGGCGCGGCGCCCGTGCCGACCGCTGCCGCCGCACCCGCACAGGCACCCGCCGACTGACACGACGTCCACCGACACGAGGAGGCCGAGTGCCCGCCACGACGAGCTTCGACGAGTTCACCGCCCTGCTGCCGGGCCGCAGGGTCGTGCCCGTGTCCCGTGAGCTCTTCGCCGACGGCGAGACTCCCGTCGGCATCTACCGCAAGCTGGCCGAGGGCCGCCCCGGCACCTTCCTGCTCGAGTCCGCCGAACAGGGCGGCATCTGGTCGCGGTACTCCTTCGTCGGCGCCTCGTCGTACGGCGTGCTGACCGAACGCGACGGGCGCGTCGAATGGCAGGATTACGGGCTGTCGGCCGAACGTGCGTTGGGCGGGGCCGCCGGTCTCGCGCCCCTCGCCGCGCTGGAGGCGCTCTTCGAGCGCTGGCGCACCGAGGACGTGCCCGGAGCGCCGCCACTGACCGGCGGGCTCGTCGGCTTCATCGGGTGGGAGGCGATCCGTCAGATCGAGCACCTGCCGAACCGGCCGCCCGCCGACTTCCGGATGCCGGGCCAGGCGTTCTCCTTCGTCTCCGAGCTCGTCGTCATCGACCACCGCACCGGCACCGTGCAGCTCGTCGCGTCCACCCTGAACGACGGCGACGAGTCGCCCGAGGCGCTCTGGGTGGACGCGCAGGAGCGCCTCGACCGGATGCAGCGGCGGCTCGCCCGCCCGTCGGAGGCCTGGCTCGCCGAGATCGACCTGTCGACCGCCGCGACGCCCACGCACCGCACGGAGAAGGCCGACTTCCTCGCCGCCGTGGAGCGGTCGAAGGAGTACATCCGCGAGGGAGACATCTTCCAGGTCGTGGTGTCGCAGCGCTTCGAGCAGGTCGCGACCGCCGACCCGATCGACGTCTACCGGGTGCTCCGGAGCCTCAACCCGAGTCCGTACATGTACGTGCTGCACCTCGACGACCCCGCGGGCGAGCCCTACTGGATCGTCGGCTCCTCGCCCGAGGCGCTCGTGAAGGTCGAGGACGGCCGTGTCTTCACGCACCCGATCGCGGGCTCGAAGCCTCGGGGTGCGTCGCCCGAGCAGGACGCGGACCTCGAGGCCGAGCTCGTCGCCGATCCGAAGGAGCAGGCCGAGCACCTCATGCTCGTCGACCTGGCACGCAACGACCTCGCCAAGGTCTGCACGGCCGGATCGGTCGAGGTGACCGAGTTCATGCGCGTGGAGCGGTTCAGCCACATCATGCACCTGGTGTCGTCCGTCGAGGGTGACCTCGCGCCGGGGGCGAACGCGGTCGACGTGTTCCGCGCGACCTTCCCGGCCGGCACGCTCTCGGGTGCGCCGAAGCCGCGCGCGCTCGAGATCATCGACGAGCTCGAACCCGCCCAGCGCGGGCTCTACGGCGGTGTCGTGGGGTACTTCGGCTTCGGCGGCGACGCCGACCTCGCGATCGCCATCCGCACCGCCACCATCTCGGGTGGGATCGCCCGGGTGCAGGCGGGTGGGGGGCTCGTCGCCGACTCCGTGCCCGAGTCGGAGTTCCAGGAGTCGCAGAACAAGGCCGCGGCGCCGCTGCGCGCGGTCGCGGTGGCGAACGCCATGCGGAGGGTCGAGTGAGCGCCTCGCGCATGAAGCTGCCCATCATCGTGGCCACGATCGTCGGCGCCGGCCTCGCCCTGCTCTCGTGGAGCCAGACCTGGTTCGAACTGCGACTCGCGGATGCCGCGGCGCAGGGCTCCGACGACGCGATCGCCGTTCCCGGCAGCGTCGCGTCGCCGGCCCTCGCCGCACTCGGCCTGGCCGGACTCGCACTCGTCGCGGCCCTCGCGATCGCCGGTCCCGGCATCCGCATCATCCTGGGCCTGCTCGAGGTCGTGCTCGGGGGCTGCGTGCTGCTCGCCGCCGGCATGTCGCTCGGCGGCCCCGTGGCCGCGGTGGCGCCGGCGGTGACGGATGCCACGGGCGTGTCGGGTTCCGGCCCGACCGCTGAGCTCGTGGCCGGCGTGACGGCCACCGCCTGGCCGGCCATCGCCGTCGCCGGGGGAGTGCTGCTCGTGCTCGCCGGCGTCGCCGTCCTCGTCACCGGGACGCGCTGGCCCTCGTCGTCGCGCCGATACCGGTCGGCCCGCCTCGAGGACGCCGACGAGCCGGTCGAGACGGGTGCCGGCGGGCGAGCGGCATCCGACCGGGCCATCGACGACTGGGACGACCTCAGCCGCGGCGACGACCCCACCGGCGACCCCACCGAGCCCGCCGGACCGAACCGCTAGACTGGCCCCCGAAACCCCAGCAACGAAGGAGCAACATGAGCACCGAGCACGCAGATCCCGGCCACGGACACTCGCCCGCGGCATGGACCTCCGTCATCATCATGCTCATCGCCGTCACCATCGGCACGGTCGCGTTCTTCCTCGACCTACCCTGGCTCGTCTGGGCATCGGCTGCCCTCCTCGTCGTCGGTGCCATCGTGGGCTGGGTCCTGGCCCGTGCCGGCTACGGCGTCGGCGGTGCGAAGGTCGTCGAGAAGGCGCACTGACGCGTGCTGTCCGAACTGACCGCGAACGCGGTCGCAGATTCGCTTGCACGCCGTGAGACGCGCGGCTTCGCCGAGGTGGAGCGCGCGGCGCTCGCCCGCCCTGCCGCACTCGACGCCCTCGAGGCGCTGAAGCCCGCCGAGCGGGTCAAGGTCATCGCCGAGATCAAGCGGTCGAGCCCCTCGCGCGGTGCGCTGGCGACCATCGCCGACCCGGCGGCCCTGGCCCGCAGCTACGAGCTCGGCGGTGCGAGCGCGATCAGCGTCCTCACCGAGGGCCGCAGGTTCGGCGGCTCGCTCGCCGACCTCGAGGACGTCCGCGCCGCCGTCGCGCTGCCCGTGCTCCGCAAGGACTTCATCGCCACGCCGTACCAGGTGCTCGAGGCCCGCGCGGCGGGCGCCGACCTGGTGCTGCTCATCGTGGCAGCCCTCGACGACGCGACGCTGCGCGAGCTCTTCGACCTCATCGTCGAGCTCGGCATGACGCCGCTGGTCGAGACGCACTCGGCCGACGAGCTCGACCGGGCGGCGGCGCTCGGTGCGCGCCTCATCGGCGTGAACGCCCGCGACCTCACGTCGTTCGAGCTCGATCGCGACCTCTTCGGCCGCCTCGCAGACCGCTTCCCCGCCGACGCCGTGCGCGTCGCCGAGTCGGCGGTGCTGTCGGCGGCGGATGTCGCGCACTACCGCGCGGCGGGTGCCGACGTGGTGCTCGTCGGCGAGGCGCTCGTCACGGGCGACCCCATTGCCAACCTCCGAGCCTTCCTGGCGGTGTGACATGGCGCTCAGAGCGCAGACCGGTCCGTACTTCGGCGACTTCGGGGGGCGATTCGTGCCCGAATCCCTGATCGCCGCCCTCGACGAGCTCGGCGAGGCGTACGACCTCGCCAAGCTCGATCCCGCCTTCGGCGCCGAGCTCGCCGAGCTCGGCCGCAGCTACACCGGGCGGCCGTCGATCATCACCGAGGTGCCGCGCTTCGCGGCCCACGCCGGGGGCGCCCGCGTCATCCTGAAGCGCGAGGACCTCAACCACACGGGCTCGCACAAGATCAACAACGTGCTCGGCCAGGCGCTGCTCACCAAGCGCATCGGCAAGTCGCGGGTCATCGCCGAGACGGGGGCCGGGCAGCACGGCGTCGCCACGGCCACCGCAGCGGCGCTGTTCGGTCTCGAGTGCACGATCTACATGGGCGAGGTCGACACCGAGCGCCAGGCGCTGAACGTCGCACGCATGCGCCTCCTCGGCGCAGAGGTCGTGGCCGTCACCGCGGGCTCCCGCACGCTGAAGGACGCCATCAACGAGGCGATGCGCGACTGGGTCACGAACGTGGCGAGCACCAACTACATCTTCGGCACGGTCGCGGGGCCGCACCCGTTCCCCGAGATGGTCCGCGACTTCCAGAAGATCATCGGCGAGGAGGCGCGGCAGCAGGTCATCGACCTCACCGGTGCGCTGCCCACCGCGGTCACCGCGTGCGTGGGCGGCGGCTCGAACGCCATCGGCATCTTCCACGCGTTCCTCGACGACGTCGAGGTCGGCCTCTACGGCTTCGAGGCGGGCGGCGAGGGCGTCGACACCGAGCGCCACGCGGCCACGATCACCAAGGGCCGGCCCGGCGTGCTGCACGGTGCGCGCAGCTACCTCCTGCAGGACGACGACGGCCAGACCATCGAGTCGCACTCGATCTCCGCCGGCCTCGACTACCCCGGCGTCGGCCCCGAGCACTCCTGGCTCTCGGCGATCGGCCGGGCGCAGTACCGACCGGTGACGGATGCCGCCGCCATGGAGGCGCTGCGGCTGCTCACCCGCACCGAGGGCATCATCCCGGCGATCGAGTCGGCGCACGCCCTCGCGGGCACCCTGGAGCTCGGTCGCGAGCTCGGCTCCGACGCCACGATCCTGGTGAACCTCTCGGGCCGCGGCGACAAGGACATGGACACCGCAGCGAAGTACTTCGAGCTGTACGACGAGGAGCACCCCAAGTGAGAACCGCCGGTCCCGTCATCCGCCGGCGCAACGAGGAGGCCGGCGGCGCGCTCATCGGCTACCTCCCGGTCGGCTTCCCGACTCTCGACGAGAGCGTCGAGGCGGCCGTGGCGCTCGTGGAGAACGGCGTCGACGTGCTCGAGCTCGGCCTGCCCTACTCCGACCCGGTCATGGACGGCCCGGTCATCCAGGCCGCGACGCAGCAGGCCCTCGGCAACGGGTTCCGGCTCGCGGACGGCTTCGAGGCGGTGCGCCGCATCACCGAGCGCACGGATGCCCCGGTGCTGATCATGACCTACTGGAACCCCGTCGTGCAGTACGGGGTCGATCGCTTCGCGGACGACCTCGCCGCGGCCGGGGGAGCGGGCCTCATCACTCCCGACCTCATCCCCGACGAGGCGGCCGACTGGATCGCCGCCTCCGATCGCACCGGGCTCGACCGGGTGTTCCTCGCGGCGCCCACCTCCACCGACACGCGCATCCGCCAGGCGGTCGAGGCCAGCCGCGGCTTCGTCTACGCGGTCTCGACCATGGGCATCACGGGTGCCCGCACCGACGTCGACCAGGCGGCGCGCACGCTCGTCTCCCGGCTCGCGGATGCCGGCGCGCCGGCGAGCTGCGTGGGCCTCGGCATCTCCACGGCCGCCCAGGTGGCCGAGGTGCTCGAGTACGCCGACGGCGCGATCGTCGGCTCGGCGCTCGTGAAGGCCCTCGCCGAGGGCGGCGTCGCCGGGGCCGGCGAACTGGCCGCGGCGCTCGCGCGCGGCACGCGCTCGGAGTGAAGTACGCTGACTGGGGCCTGACGGGCCACCAGTCGCATGAGGAAAGGCAGCAGCCCGAGTGATCGCACCGCTCAGCATCCCGAGCCCCGACTACGAATGGCAGATCTGGGAGATCAACCTGTTCGGGTTGCAGCTCAACATCCACATGTACGCGCTGTGCATCCTGGTCGGCATCATCCTCGCGGTGGTCATCACCTCGCGCCGCCTCACCAAGCGGGGCGCCGAACCCGGCGTGGTCCTCGACATCGCGCTGTGGGCGGTTCCGCTCGGCATCATCGGTGCGCGCATCTACCACGTGCTGACCCACCCGAACGACTACTTCTACGAGGGCGCCAACGTCTGGAACCCGCTCCAGCCGGGCGCCATCTGGAACATCTGGGAGGGCGGCAACGCGATCTACGGATCGCTCATCGGCGGCGCGATCGGCGTGTGGATCGGATGCCGCATGACCGGCATCCGGTTCTGGTCCTTCGCCGACGCCCTCGCCCCCGGCCTCCTCGTGGCGCAGGCCGCCGGACGCCTCGGCAACTGGTTCAACCACGAGCTGTTCGGCATGCCCACCGACCTGCCGTGGGGTCTCGAGATCGAGTCGTCGAACGTCGCGTTCCCGGCCGGGCTTCCCGACGGCACGCTGTTCCACCCGACGTTCCTCTACGAGATCATCTGGAACCTCGCGGGCGCGGCGCTGATCATCCTCCTCGAACGTCGCCTCAACCTCCGCTGGGGCAAGGCGTTCGCGATCTACCTCATCTGGTACGGTCTCGGCCGCTCGTTCTTCGAGGCCATCCGCGTCGACCCGAGCGAGATGTTCCTCGGGGTGCGGGTGAACGTCTGGGCGTCGTGGGCCGCGGTCATCCTCGGCATCGTGATCCTCATCGTGCAGCGGCGCCGGCACACCGGCGACGAGCTCTCGCCCTACGTTCCGGGCCGTGAATGGAAGCGCCCCGACCCTGAGGTAGACTCGGACGAAACCGAGTCCGACTCCGACTCTCTCGACGATGGCGTCGAGGGCGAGAACAGCACGGGCGAGACGGCAGCCACAAGCTCGAGCCGTTCTACCTCCGCGTAGCGCCCCATCTCCCAGTTCTCCGACGCGACGCCGCACCATGCGCCGCGACATCCCTTCGAAGGGCCGACGACGTCCCCTGCTGCCTAACTAGTTGATGAGGACGGTCCACGTGTCGCTCACTCCACCCTTCTCGAGGTTCAGTCTCGTTCCCGACGCCCAGGGTCTCTACGACCCGGCCGCCGAGAAGGACGCCTGCGGCCTCGCGATGGTCGCGACCCTCCGGGGCTCAGCCGGACACGACATCATCACCGCGGCGCTCGACGCCCTTCGCCACCTCGAGCACCGGGGTGCCGTCGGTTCCGACGCGGGCACCGGCGACGGAGCGGGCATCATCACCCAGGTGCCCGATGCGTTCCTGCGCGCGGTCGCACCCTTCACGCTGCCCGCCGCCGGCTCCTACGCCGTGGGCAACGCCTTCCTGCCCGTCGACCCGACGGCGCGCAGCAGCGTCAAGCGGCGCTTCGCCCAGCTCGCGGCATCCGAGGGCCTCGAGGTGCTCGGGTGGCGCGAGGTGCCCGTGCGTCCCGACGAGCTCGGCACCCTCGCCCGTGCGGCCATGCCGGTCGTGCAGCAGCTCTTCGTGCAGTCGTCCGCGACGACGTCGGAGGGCGCCCGGCTCGAGGGCATCGCGCTCGACCGGCTCACGTTCCGGCTGCGCAAGCGCGCGGAGCGCGAACTCGAGCTCTACTTCGCGTCGCTGTCGTGCCGCACCCTCGTCTACAAGGGCATGGTGACCACGCTCCAGCTGGAGCCGTTCTACCCCGACCTCTCCGACGAGCGGTTCGCATCGAAGCTCGCCCTCGTGCACTCGCGGTACTCCACGAACACGTTCCCGTCGTGGCCGCTCGCGCAGCCGTTCCGGATGATCGCGCACAACGGCGAGATCAACACCATCCAGGGCAACCGCAACTGGATGCGCGCGCGCCAGTCGCAGCTCGAGTCGGAGCTGCTCGGCGACCTCGACCCGATCCTCCCGATCGTCACGCCCGGCGCGAGCGACTCGGCCTCGTTCGACGAGGTCGTCGAGCTGCTGACCCTCTCGGGCCGCAGCCTTCCGCACGCGGTCATGATGATGGTGCCCGAGGCCTGGGAGAACCAGACCGAGATCGACCCCGCCCGCCGCGCCTTCTACGAGTACCACTCGATGCTCATGGAGCCGTGGGACGGCCCAGCGGCCATCGTGTTCACCGACGGCTCGCTCGTCGGCGCGACGCTCGACCGCAACGGACTGCGTCCCGGCCGGTACATCGTCACCGACGACGGCCTCGTGGTGCTGGCGAGCGAGATCGGCGTGCTCGACATCGACCAGTCGAAGATCGTGCGCAAGGGCCGCCTGCAGCCAGGGCGCATGTTCCTCGTCGACACCGAGGCCGGGCGCCTCATCGAGGACGACGAGATCAAGGCCGACCTCGCGGCATCCGAGCCGTGGGGCGACTGGCTCGAGGAGGGCCGCATCCGCCTCTCGGAGCTGCCCGAGCGCGAGCACATCGTGCACCCGCCCGCCTCCGTGAACCGTCGCCAGCGCACCTTCGGCTACACCGAGGAGGAGGTGAAGATCCTCCTCACGCCCATGGCCAAGACCGGCCAGGAGCCGCTCGGCGCGATGGGATCCGACACCCCGATCGCAGTGCTGTCGCAGCGGCCGCGCCTGCTCTTCGACTACTTCACGCAGCAGTTCGCGCAGGTCACCAACCCGCCGCTCGACTCGATCCGCGAGGCCGTGGTCACGTCGCTCGGGTCCTCGCTCGGCCCCGAGCGGAACCTCCTGACCGCCGGGCCCGACCACGCCCGCCAGGTGTCGCTCGACTTCCCGGTCATCGACAACGACGAGCTGGCGAAGATCGTGCACATCGACCCGCGGGTCGGCGCGCGCACGACCAAGACGCTGAAGGGGCTCTACCGCGTCGACGACGGTCCCGAGGCCATGCGTGCGCGACTCGACGAGATGTGCGACGAGGTCGACGAGGCGATCGAGGAGGGCGCGTCGTTCATCGTGCTCTCCGACCGCGACTCCAACAAGGACCTCGCGCCCATTCCCTCGCTGCTCATGCTCTCGGCCGTGCACCACCACCTCATCCGGTCGGAGACCCGCATGAAGGTCGGGCTCGTCGTCGAGGCCGGCGACGTGCGCGAGGTGCACCACGTCGCGCTGCTCGTGGGCTACGGTGCCTCCGCCGTCAACCCGTACCTCGCGATGGAGACCTGCGAAGACCTCGTGCGAGCCGGCGTGATCACCGGTGTCACCCCCGAGCAGGCCGTGCGCAACGTCATCAAGGCGCTCGGCAAGGGCGTGCTGAAGATCATGTCGAAGATGGGCATCTCCACCATCTCGTCCTACGCCGGCGCCCAGGCCTTCGAGGCGGTCGGGCTCGCGCAGGACTTCATCGACGAGTACTTCACCGGCACGAACTCGAAGCTCGGCGGCGTCGGCATCGACGTGGTCGCATCCGAGAACCTGCACCGGCACCGCGTGGCCTACCCCGAGGACGCCGCCGTGCGTGCGCACGAGCGGCTCACCACGGGCGGCGAGTACCAGTGGCGCCGCGACGGCTCACCGCACCTCTTCAACCCCGAGACGGTGTTCCGCCTGCAGCACGCCACGCGCAACCGCCGGTACGACATCTTCCGCGAGTACACGTCGCTCGTCGACGCGCAGGCCGAGGAGCTCATGACGCTTCGTGGGATGTTCGCGCTGCGCACCGGAGCCCGCCAACCGCTGCCGATCGACGAGATCGAGTCCGTGGAGTCCATCGTCAAGCGCTTCTCGACGGGCGCGATGAGCTACGGCTCGATCTCGAAGGAGGCCCACGAGTCGCTCGCCATCGCCATGAATCGGATCGGCGCGAAGTCGAACACCGGGGAAGGCGGCGAGGACCTCGACCGGCTCCTCGACCCCGAGCGTCGCAGCGCGATCAAGCAGGTCGCGTCGGGCCGTTTCGGCGTGACGAGCATGTACCTCACGCACGCCGACGACATCCAGATCAAGCTCGCGCAGGGCGCCAAGCCGGGCGAGGGCGGACAGCTGCCGCCCACCAAGGTCTACCCATGGGTGGCACGCACCCGGCACGCGACCGCGGGCGTCGGCCTCATCTCGCCGCCCCCGCACCACGACATCTATTCGATCGAAGACCTCAAGCAGCTCATCTTCGACCTCAAGCGGGCCAATCCCAAGGCGCGCGTGCACGTGAAGCTCGTGAGCCAGTCGGGCATCGGGGCCGTCGCGGCCGGCACGGCCAAGGCCCTGGCCGACGTCATCCTCGTCTCGGGGCACGACGGCGGCACGGGCGCGAGCCCCCTGAACTCGCTGAAGCACGCCGGCACGCCGTGGGAGCTCGGCCTCGCGGAGACCCAGCAGACGCTCATGCTGAACGGCATGCGCGACCGCGTGGTCGTGCAGGTCGACGGCCAGCTGAAGTCGGGCCGGGACGTCATCATCGGCGCGCTGCTCGGTGCGGAGGAGTTCGGCTTCGCGACCGCGCCACTCGTCGTGCAGGGCTGCGTCATGATGCGCGTCTGCCACCTCGACACCTGCCCGGTGGGCGTCGCGACGCAGAACCCCGAGCTGCGCAAGCGCTTCTCGGGCAAGCCCGAGTTCGTCGTGAACTTCTTCGAGTTCATCGCGCAGGAGGTGCGGGAGTACCTCGCGGAGCTCGGCTACCGCTCGCTCGACGACATCATCGGGCGTCGCGACCTGCTCGACGTCGACCGTGCGGTCTCGCACTGGAAGGCGGCGGGGCTCGACCTCACGCCGGTGCTCGTCGGCCCGGACTTCTCGGAGTCCGAGCCGCGGCGCAACCTCCGCCACCAGGACCACGAGCTCGACCAGCACTTCGACAACGAGCTCATCCGCCGCAGCCGCATCGTCCTCGACACCGGCGGCACCGTGCAGATCGAGCTGCCGATCAAGAACACCGAGCGTGCGGTCGGCACGATGCTCGGGCACGAGGTCACCGTCCTGCGCGGCGAGCACGGCCTGCCGCCGGGCTCCATCGACGTCACCCTGACCGGCTCCGCCGGCCAGTCGCTCGGCGCGTTCCTCCCGAGCGGCATCACGCTCCGCCTCGAGGGCGACTCGAACGACTACGTCGGCAAGGGGCTCTCGGGCGGACAGCTCGTGCTGCGTCCCTCGCGGGACAGCGGATTCGTCGCCGAGCAGAACGTGATCGCCGGCAACGTCATCGGCTACGGCGCCACCCGCGGCAGCATGTTCATCCGCGGCATCGTCGGCGAGCGGTTCCTCGTGCGCAACTCGGGAGCGACCGCGGTCGTCGAGGGCGTCGGCGACCACGCGCTCGAGTACATGACCGGCGGCCTCGCGCTCATCCTCGGCGAGACCGGGCGCAACCTCGGAGCCGGCATGTCCGGGGGCACGGCGTACGTGCTCGGGCTCCACGAGGACCGGGTGAACCGCGAGTCGCTGAGCTCGGGTGAGCTCGAGCTGCACCCGCTCGGCAGCGCCGACCGCGAGATCGTGCGCGACCTGCTCGAGCAGCACCTCGAGACCACGGACTCCGCGGTCGCCGCCAGGATCCTCGCAGAGGGGGATGCCGCGCTCGACCGCTTCACCAAGGTGCTGCCGCGCGACTACGCGGCGGTGCTCCGCACGCGCCAGAGCGCCGTCGACGAGGGGCTCGACCCCGACGGCGACGTCGTGTGGACGCGAATCCTGGAGGTGACCGGTGGCTGACGCATCCGCGGTGCCCATCGGCATCGACGACTTCTCCCCGAACCGAGCGCTGCTCGTCGAACGCATGGAGGTGACGGGTGGCTGACCCGAAGGGCTTTCTGAAGGTCACCGAGCGCGAGCTGCCCAAGCGGCGTCCCGTGCCGGTGCGCATCATGGACTGGAAAGAGGTCTACGAGCAGGGCGACCCCGCCCAGCTCCGCCGGCAGGCCGGACGCTGCATGGACTGCGGCATCCCGTTCTGCCATCAGGGCTGCCCGCTCGGCAACCTCATCCCCGAGTGGAACGACCTCATGTGGCGTGGCGAGGGCCGCGCGGCGATCGAGCGCCTCCACGCGACGAACAACTTCCCCGAGTTCACGGGCCGGCTCTGCCCGGCGCCCTGCGAGTCGGCGTGCGTGCTCGGCATCAACCAGCCCGCCGTGACCATCAAGCAGGTCGAGGTCTCGATCATCGACCAGGCGTTCGGCAACGGCTGGGTGCAGCCGCAGCCCCCCGGCCGCCTCACCGGCAAGACGGTGGCGGTCGTCGGGTCGGGACCCGCGGGCCTCGCGGCCGCACAGCAGCTCACTCGGGCCGGACACACCGTGGCGGTCTTCGAGCGCGACGACCGCATCGGCGGTCTCCTGCGCTACGGCATCCCCGATTTCAAGATGGAGAAGAGGCACCTCGACCTGCGGCTCGCGCAGATGACCGCCGAGGGCACCCGCTTCCGCGCGGGCGTCAACATCGGCGTGGACATCACGTGGGAGCAGCTGCGGGAGCGGTACGACGCGGTCGTCGTCGCGACCGGGGCCATGGTGCCGCGCGACCTGCCGATCCCGGGCCGCGACCTGCCCGGCGTGCACTTCGCCATGGAGTACCTCACGCAGTCCAACCGCCACCTCGCCGGCGACCAGGTCTTCGACCAGATCAGCGCCGAGGGCAAGCACGTCGTCGTCCTCGGCGGCGGTGACACCGGCGCGGACTGCATCGGCACGGCCCACCGCCAGGGTGCGCTGTCGGTCACCAACCTCGCCATCGGCAAGGAGCCGGGCACGACGCGTCCGGCCGAGCAGCCGTGGCCGATGCATCCGACCGTCTTCGAGGTGCAGAGCGCCCACGAGGAGGGCGGCAACCGCCACTACCTCGCGTCGACGGTCGAGTTCCTCGCGAACGACGCCGGCGAGGTGCGCGCGATCCGCGTGGCCGAGACCGAATACCTCGACGGACGTCGCGTGCCCAAGGCCGGCACCGAGCGCGAGATCCCGGCAGACCTGGTGCTCCTGGCCCTCGGGTTCACCGGCCCCGAGACGCGCGAGCTCGACGAGCAGCTGCAGCTCCCGGTCACCGACCGGGGCAATATCGCGCGCGACGGCGACTACTCGACATCGCAGCCCGGCGTGTACGTCGCCGGCGACGCCGGTCGCGGCCAGTCGCTCATCGTGTGGGCCATCGCCGAGGGCCGCGCTGCGGCATCCGCCGTCGACCGGTACCTTGAAGGCGACACCGACCTGCCCAGCCCGATCCCGGCGCACGCCCGCGCCTTCGCGATCTAGACCCAGCGCGCGCCGACGGCGCGTCGCACGACCACAACCCAGCGCCTCGGCGCGGAACACGGGAGCACACACCAGATGAGACGAGCGAAGATCGTCGCCACCCTCGGGCCGGCGACATCGAGCTATGAGCAGATCCGGGCGATCGTCGATGCGGGCATCGACGTGGCACGGATGAACCTCAGCCACGGCAGCTACGACGTCCACGAGGGCGTCTACCAGAACGTGCGGAAGGCGGCGAACGACTCGGGTCGCGCCGTCGCGGTGCTCGTCGACCTGCAGGGCCCGAAGATCCGGCTCGGCAAGTTCGCGAACGGCCCGCACGAGCTCGCCGAGGGCGACATCTTCAAGATCACGACCGAAGACGTCGTGGGCACGAAGGAGCTCGTCGGCACGACGTTCAAGGGACTTCCCCAGGACGTCAAGCCCGGTGACTTCCTCCTCATCGACGACGGCAAGGTGCGCGTCGAGGTCGTCGAGACCGACGGCACCGTCGTGACCACCCGTGTCATCGTGGCCGGACCGGTGTCGAACAACAAGGGCATCAACCTGCCCGGCGTCGCCGTGAACGTGCCGGCGCTGTCCGAGAAGGACGAGGCAGACCTGCGCTGGGGCCTCGAACTCGGCGCCGACCTCATCGCGCTCTCCTTCGTGCGGAACGCGAGCGACATCGATCGCGTGCACGAGATCATGGCCGAGGTCGGCCGGCGGGTGCCGGTGATCGCGAAGATCGAGAAGCCGCAGGCCGTCGACGCGCTCGAGGAGATCACCGAGGCGTTCGACGCGATCATGGTCGCGCGCGGCGACCTCGGCGTCGAGCTGCCCCTCGAGGCCGTGCCGATCGTGCAGAAGCGCGCGGTCGAGATCGCCCGCCGCCTGGCGAAGCCGGTCATCGTGGCGACGCAGATGCTCGAGTCGATGATCCACAGCCCGGTGCCGACGCGCGCCGAGACCTCCGACGTCGCCAACGCGGTGCTCGACGGCGCCGACGCGGTCATGCTCTCGGGCGAGACCAGCGTGGGGGAGTACCCCGTCATCACGGTGAAGACCATGGCGCGCATCGTCGAGTCCACCGAGGAGCACGGGCTGGACCGCATCCTGCCGCTCGGCACCAAGCCCCGAACGCAGGCCGGCGCGATCACCCTCGCAGCGGTCGAGGTCGCCGACTTCGTCGAGGCGAAGTACCTGTGCGTGTTCACCGAGACCGGTGAGTCGGTTCGCCGGATGTCGCGCATCCGTTCAGTCATCCCGATCATCGCCTTCACGCCCGATCCCGCGATCCGGCGGCGGATGGCGCTGAACTGGGGCGTCGAGTCCTACGTGGTGGACCGCGTCACCCACACCGACCAGATGGTCGGCCAGGTCGACGTCGTGCTCGCCAAGACCGGGAAGGCTGTGAACGGCGAGAAGGTCGTCATCATCTCCGGTTCCCCTCCCGGCATCCCCGGCACCACCAACGACGTGCGCGTGCACGTCGTCGGCGAGGTGCTCTAGCCGCTCGCCGCCCGATGGCCCGGCCACTCCTCACGGGGCGGCCGGGCCGTCGCCGTGTCGAGGGTGCGCAGCGCGGCATCGTCGTGCGAAACTTCCCACAGGGGAAGGGACACGGGATGTCGATCAGCAAGGACTCCGGGCGCACCACGCGGCGCGCCCCCAGGCGGCCGTCGACGACGCTCGCCGAGCGGTGGACCACCATCGACGGCATCGATGTCTTCTACCGGGAGTCGCCCGTGCCGCCGCCGGGCGCGCCGGCGATGATGCACGTGCACGGGTTCGGGTTGTCTGGGCGGTACCTGCTTCCCACGGCTGAGCGGCTGGCGGACGACTTCCACACCCTCGTGCCCGACCTGCCCGGGTTCGGTCGCAGCGGCAAGGCGGCGGACGCCCTCGACGTGCCCGACCTCGCGCACGCGGCGGCGCGGTTCCTCGACGACCGTGGCATCGAACGCGTGACCCTCGTCGGCAACTCCATGGGCTGCCCGGTGATCTGCGAGTTCGCGTACCACTATCCCGAGCGCCTCGAGCGGGCGGTGCTCGTGTCGCCGGCCGGCGGCATCTTCAACCAGCCCCTGCGCCGGGCGATGGGCCAGATCAGCCGCGACGGCACGCGCGAGCCGCCGCAGCTCATGCGGGTGGTGACCCCCGACTACCTGCGATTCGGCGTGCCGAGCACCGTGCGCATGTTCAAGGCGCTCACGCAGTACCCGTCGCTCGAGCGCATGCTGGCGATGCACATCCCCACGCTCGCGGTGCTCGGCGACCGCGATCCGCTCATGCCCGGCCCCGAGCGCGTGCAGGAGGTGGCGAGCCAGACCGACAACCACGTGCTCATCGTGAAGATCGAGGGGGCGGCGCACGCCATCAACTTCAGCCACTCGGGCGAGCTGGCGCACATGATCCGGCTCTTCATGGCCGACAAGCCGATCGTCGACGACCCGGATTCGCCCGGTCACGCGCGCCTCTACGAGATCCACCGCGGCACGCAGCATCCGCCCGCTCGCGAGGACTGACCGCCGACGGCGAGGTGCACGGATGCCCCGGCTCGCGCCCGCGGCTCATGCCGACGGTGCCGGTGGTGGGGGTCGAACCCACACGCCCTCTCGGGCAAAGCATTTTGAGTGCTCCGCGTCTGCCATTCCGCCACACCGGCCAGAGGCCTCGCTCAGAATACCGTAGGCTTTCCTGCGTGACTGACAGCGAAGAGACCCAGCCGCCCGCGCCGCGCCGCGTCGTCGTCGCGGAGGATGAGTCGCTCATCCGCCTCGACATCGTCGAGATCCTCCGCGACAACGGCTACGAGGTCGTCGGCGAGGCCGGAGACGGCGAGACCGCCGTGGCACTCGCGACCGAGCTGCGCCCCGACCTCGTCATCATGGACGTGAAGATGCCGCAGCTCGACGGCATCTCGGCGGCCGAGCGCCTCTCGAAGGGCCACATCGCGCCCGTCGTGCTGCTCACGGCGTTCAGCCAGAAGGAGCTCGTCGAGCGGGCGAGCGAGGCGGGTGCGCTGGCCTACGTCGTCAAGCCGTTCACGCCCAACGACCTGCTGCCGGCGATCGAGATCGCACTCGCCCGCCACGCGCAGATCATCGCGCTCGAGGCGGAGGTCGGCGACCTCGTCGAGCGGTTCGAGACCCGCAAGCTCGTCGACCGGGCCAAGGGCCTGCTCAACGAGAAGATGGGCCTCACCGAGCCCGAGGCGTTCCGCTGGATCCAGAAGGCGTCGATGGATCGCCGCCTCACCATGAAGGACGTCTCGCAGGCGATCATCGAGCAGTTGGCGCCGAAGAAGTAGCGCACAGACCCCGAATTCCGGATGCCGCGACGACCTGCTCGTCGCGGCATCCGTCGTCTCCGGCCGCCCCGCTGCCACCCCTGGTGCGGGCGTCCGCGGCGGCGAATCGGTGTCGGCGGCCGCTTGTAGGCTTGGGGGGTGCCGGACGCAGACAAGCCCACCCTTCTCGTGATCGATGGCCATTCGCTGGCCTTCCGGGCCTTCTACGCCCTTCCGGTCGACAGCTTCTCCACTCGTGACGGGCAGCACACGAACGCCATCCACGGGTTCCTGTCGATGCTGCTGCTGCTGCTGGCCAACGAGAAGCCGTCGCACCTCGCGGTCGCGTTCGACAGGTCGCGCCAGTCGTTCCGCACCCGGGAGTACGCCGAGTACAAGGGCAACCGGGGCGAGACGCCCGTGGAGTTCAAGGGCCAGGTGCCGCTCCTGCAGGAGGCGCTCCAGGCCATGGGCATCCGCACCATCGAGAAGGAGGACTTCGAGGCAGACGACATCCTCGCCACCCTCGCCACGCAGGCGTCGGCCGACGGCTACCGCGTGCTGCTCGTCTCGGGCGACCGCGACACCATCCAACTCGTCGACGACGACGTGACGCTGCTCTATCCGAACACGCAGGGCGTGTCGCAGCTCAAGCGCTACGACACCGCCGCGGTGATCGAGCGCTACGGCATCCGCCCGGAGCAGTACCCCGACGTCGCCGCCCTGGTGGGCGAGACGAGCGACAACCTGCCCGGCATCACGAAGGTCGGCGAGAAGACCGCGGTGAAGTGGCTGGGCCTCTACGGCGACCTCGAGGGCATCCTCGCGCACGCCGACGAGATCAAGGGCGTCGCCGGGCAGAACCTGCGCGACCAGCGCGAGAACGCCGAGCGCAACCGCCGGCTCAACCGGCTCGTGCGCGACGTCCCGCTCGAAGTGGTGCTCGACGAGCTCGAGGCCAAGCCGATCGACGTGGAGTCGGTGCGTCCGCTCTTCGAACGCCTCGAGTTCCGCACGCTCCTCGAGCGGCTCACGAAGCTCGCCGCCGGCGACCTCAACGGGAACGGCGGCGGGCGTGTCGCCGCCGGCACCGGTGCGCCCGCGGCATCCGCCCCTGCCGTCGAAGAGATCGCCTCCGCTCCCGCACCGACCGCTCCGTCGCCGCAGCGACTCGGCGGTGACGCGCTCGCGTCGTGGCTGGAGCGCGCGACGGCCGCTGAACCCGCAGGACTCGGACTGAGCCTCGAGATCGCCGACGGGCGCGTGATCGGGGCCGGCATCGCGGCCTCCGACGAGACGGTCCAGCTCGCCTGGCAGGCCGGTGCCGCCGACGCGGCGCCGTTCGAAGCCTGGCTCGCCGGTGACGCGCCCAAGATCATGACCGACGCCAAGGCGCAACTCAAGGCGGCCGCGCGATCGGGCCTCCCGGTCGCGGGTCTGGTGCTCGACACGCTCGTCGCCGGGTGGCTCATCCGGCCGATCCTGGCGGAGAAGTCGCTGGCCGACCTCGTCTCGTTCCACCTCGGTGAGACCGTCCCGCAGTCCGACCCCTCGCTGCTCGTTCCCGAGGAGGGAAGCGACGCGGGCGCTCCCGAGTACGCCTGGTACACGCTCCGGCTCGCGCCCGTGGTGCTGCGCGCGCTCTCCGAGGGCTCCCGCCGACTGCTCGCCGAGGTCGAGATGCCGCTCGTGCCGGTGCTCGCCGCGATGGAGCTGCGTGGCGTCACGGTCGACCACGCCGAGCTCGCCTCCCTCTCGTCCGAGCTCGGTTCGCGTGCCATGGCGCTCGCGCAGGCGGCCTACGCCGAGATCGGTCGTGAGGTGAACCTCGGGTCGCCCAAGCAGCTGCAGGAGGTGCTCTTCGAGCAGCTCGGCATGCCCAAGACCCGCTCCACCAAGACCGGCTACACGACCGACGCGAGTGCCCTGGCCGACCTGCAGGAGTCCAATCCGCACCCGTTCCTCGGCTACCTCCTCGAGCACCGCGACGTGACGAAGCTGCGCCAGATCGTCGAGTCGCTCGACAAGTCGATCGCCGCCGACGGCCGCATCCACACGTCCTACGGGCAGGTCGGTGCGGCCACGGGGCGCATGTCGTCGAACGACCCGAACCTGCAGAACATCCCCATCCGCACCGAGGACGGCCGCCGGATCCGCAAGGCGTTCCGTCACGGACCCGAGTACACCGAGCTGCTGACGGCCGACTACTCGCAGATCGAGATGCGGATCATGGCCCACCTCTCGGGCGACCCCGGCCTCATCGAGGCGTTCAACGCCGGCGAAGACCTGCACCGCTTCGTCGGCGCACGGGTGTTCTCCGTCGAGCCGTCCGACGTGACGTCGCTCATGCGCACGAAGGTCAAGGCGATGTCATATGGCCTCGCCTACGGGCTGAGCGCGTTCGGACTGTCGAAGCAGCTGCGCATCGACCGGGCCGAGGCCCAGCAGCTCATGCGCGAGTACTTCGAGCGTTTCGGGTCCGTGCGCGACTACCTGAGGGGCGTCGTCGAGCAGGCGAAGGTCGACGGGTACACCGAGACCATCTTCGGGCGCCGGCGGCCGTTCCCCGACCTGTCGAGCCCCAATCGCGTGCTCCGCGAGAACGCCGAACGCGCTGCGCTGAACTCCCCGATCCAGGGCTCGGCCGCCGACATCATGAAGATCGCGATGACGAGCGTCGAGGCCGACATCGCTTCGAAGGGCCTCGAGAGCCGCATGCTCATGACGGTGCACGACGAGCTGATCTTCGAGGTCGCCGACGGCGAGTCCGACGTGCTGGAGCAGGTCGTCCGCGACCGAATGGCCAATGCCGCCGAGTTGCTCGTGCCGCTCGACGTGCAGATCGGTCGCGGCTCGAACTGGGACGACGCCGCACACTGACGTGGGCGTGGGCGTGGGCGTGGGCGTGGGCGCATGCGCGCGTCGGCATGCATCGCCGGTGCTCGCGTTCGTCAGCCTCGGCGAGGGTCGGCGGGGTGTCATAGGCTCGACCCATGGCATCGAGTGAGCGCATCCCGTCCGACGTCGATCGCATCGCAGAGGGGTGGGTCGACACGCTCGTCGAGCTGAACCCCGCAGTGGGCACGTACATCGGGCGGCCGTCGGCCGACGACCGCCTCGCGGACTACTCGCCCGACGGCCACGCCCGGTCGATCGAGGCGACGCGTGCAGCGCTCGCGGCGCTCCGTGCCGCGGAGCCGGTCGACGACGTCGACCGCATCACCGTCGCCGACCTCGGCAGCGAGCTCGCGCTCGCCCTCGAGAGCCACGACGCGAAGCTGCACCTGCGCGACCTCAATGTCATCGCGAGCCCCGCGCAGGAGATCCGCGAGGTGTTCGACCTCATGCCCACCGACTCGCGCGACGACTGGGAGCGCATCGCCGCGCGTCTCGACGCCGTGCCAGCAGCGATCGACGGGTACGTCGCCACGCTGCGTGCGGGCGGCGCCGAGGGCGTCGTGCCGGCCGTCCGGCAGGTGCGCGAGGTCGCCGCTCAGGCCCATCGCATCGCCAAGGCCGACGGGTTCTTCGCCACGTTCGCCGAGCAGGCGAAGGCCGGCGAGGGCGAGCTTCCCGAGTCGTTGCACCGAGAGCTCGAGCGTGCGGCGTCCGGTGCCGCTGCCGCGTACGGCGAACTGGCCGCATTCCTCGAACGGGAACTCCAGCCGATCGCCGGAGAGCGCGACGGCGTGGGACGTGAGATCTACGCCCTGCAGTCGCGGCACTTCCTCGGCGCCGTCATCGACCTCGACGAGACCTACGAGTGGGGCATCGAGGAGCTCGCCCGCATGGTGGCCGAGCAGGAGGCCATCGCGAACGAGATCCTGCCCGGGGCATCCGTCGCGGAGGCGATCGCCCACCTCGACGGCGATCCCTCGCGCAAGCTGCACGGCACCGACGCGCTGCAGCGTTGGATGCAGGAGACCAGCGATCGGGCGGTCGCGGAACTCGGCGCCACGCAATTCGACATCCCCGATGAGATCCGCACGCTCGAGTGCATGATCGCGCCCACGCAGGAGGGCGGCATCTACTACACCGGGCCGAGCGACGACTTCACCCGGCCGGGCCGCATGTGGTGGTCGGTGCCCGAGGGCGTCACCGAGTTCGACACCTGGCGCGAGCTCACCACCGTCTACCACGAGGGCGTTCCCGGCCACCACCTCCAGATCGGCCAGGCCGTCGTGAACCGCGGCAAGCTCAACACCTGGCGGCGTCAGCTCGCCGGCACATCGGGGCACGCCGAGGGCTGGGCGCTGTATGCGGAGCGCCTCATGGAGGGTCTCGGGTACCTCGACGACCCCGCCGACCGCCTCGGCATGCTCGACGGCCAGCGCATGCGGGCGGCTCGCGTCGTGCTCGACATCGGCGTGCACCTCGGCAAGCCCCGGCCCGACGGCACCGGCCCGTGGACGGGGGAGTACGCGTTCGAGTTCCTCTCCCAGAACGTGAACATGAACGAGGGGTTCGTGCGCTTCGAGGTGAACCGCTACCTCGGCTGGCCCGGGCAGGCCCCGTCGTACAAGGTCGGCCAGCGGATCTGGGAGCAGCTGCGCGACGAGGTGGCGCGGCGTGAGGGCGACCGGTTCGACATCCGGGAGTTCCACCGTCGCGCGCTCGACCTCGGCGGCGTCGGCCTCGACACGCTGCGTGGCGCGCTGCTGGGCTGAGTGCGTGAGTCGCCGCCCCCGTTCGGGGGTTGGCGGACACGCTGAGGTCGGCGTAGACCTAGCCATGTCGAGCCGGCCCGCGGCTCGCGCTGGAAGTTCCGATGACCCGAGTTGGACGCGTTTCCCGATCGCGACGGTTGGTGGCGGCATCGATTGCCGCCACCGCCTCGCTCGCGGCGCTCATGCTCATGCCGACCGACACCGCGGTCGCCGCGGAGGACGACTTCACCATCGTGGTGATCCCCGACACGCAGGCGTACACGAACACCGGCGGCATCGACGCCATCTTCGACCAGCAGACGCAGTGGATCGTCGACCAGCGCGACCAGCTGCACACCAAGTTCGCGATCCATGTCGGCGACCTCGTCGAATCATGGCCGAACGTCAACCAGTGGGCTCGCGCGAGCCGGTCGATGGCCATCCTCGACGCGGCGGGCGTCCCGAGCTCCGTGCTCCCCGGCAACCACGACCTCAGCATCACGACCGGGGAGTCGAGCACCTACGACACGTACTTCCCGCCGAGCCGCTACTCCGCCGCGACATGGAACTCCGCCTCCGTGCGATACGGCGGCTACCTCGGGCAGAACCAGTTCGGGCCCGATGGCATCGATCGGAAGAACAAGGACAACTACGCGCTGCTCGACGCCGGCGGACTCAAGCTCCTCCTCGTGAACCTGGAATTCGAGTCGCCCGCGTACTCGCTGTCCTGGGCGCAGCGCGTCATCGACGCGTACCCCGATCGCCGAGTCATCCTCGCGACGCACGGCTTCATCACCACCACCGGCAACCGGTCGAACACGGTCATCCGCACCGACACGACGCCGAAGTCTGCGAACGACGTCTGGAACGAGCTCGTCTACCGCAACTGCAACATCTTCATGGTCGTCAACGGACATTGGCACGATGGCGAGTTGAGTGAGGCCCGCCGCACCGATCCGAATGCGTGCGGCAGGCCCGTGCACCAGATCCTCAGCGACTACCAGGATCGCGCCAACGGCGGGAACGGGTGGCTGCGGTACTACACGTTCCATCCCGCGACCGACACGATCGACGCCTTCACCTACTCGCCGTACCTGCAGCAGATGGAGAACGACGCGGACAGCCGCTTCACGCTGGCGTACGACATGCACGCGCCGGCGGGCGGCGAGCCGGTGACGCTCCTCGCCGGCGGCTCCTCGTGGAGCTGGCGCTACGAGGGCGGCGCCTGGCCGACCGGTTGGAACACCGAGGCGTTCGACGACACCGCGTGGGCACGGGGCGGCGCACCGCTCGGACGCGGGTCCACCTCCATCGTGACGGTGGTGGACAAGCCCCTGCCGACCACCAATCGCCCGATCAGCATGGTGTTCCGACATCGCGTCGACATCGCTCGAGCCGGCGAACTCAGCGACGTTCGCGTGATCACGCGCGCCGACGACGGCGTCGTGGTGCACGTGAACGGCGTCGAGATCGGCCGCTCGCGGATGCCCACTGGCATCGTGACCTCAGGTACGTACGCCACCGCGGCACCGAGGACCTCGGTCGCGACCGCCACACCGGCCGAGTTCGCGGTGCCCGCCGGCCTGCTGCACGACGGGATCAACACGATCGCGGCATCCACCCACCTCAACTACAAGGGCACGACGGATGCGTCGTTCGACCTGGTCATGTCCGGGACCCGAGTGCACGACACGACGCCTCCTGCACCAGCACCCCCGACGCTCACGGCCGACAGCACCCACGAGGACGTGACCCTCTCATGGGCGCCGGGTGACGCGACGCCCGTGCAGAGCTGGACGATCTCGAAAGATGGTCAGCCCCTCGCTACGGTGGCCGGCGGGACCACCACGACGATCGACACGGACGTCCTGCCGGCGACGGCGTACACCTACGGCATCCGTGCTGTGGGAACGACGGGACTCGAGTCGACGGAGACCACGATCGTGGTGACGACGGATCCCGCGCCGTCGGAACCGGTGCCGGTCGTGCTGGTGGATGCGGGAAGCGATTGGCGCTGGCAGTACCGCAGCGGCAGCTGGCCGGCAGGCTGGACCACATCCGCCTTCGATGATCGCGGCTGGAACGCCGGGAAGGCGCTGTTCGGATTCGGCGCTCCCGGCATCGTCACCGTCGTCGACGTGCCGCCGCCGACATCGGGACGGCCGATCAGCGCGCAGTTCCGACGCTCGTTCTCGGTCGCCGATGCGGACGTGCTCAGCGGCGTCACGCTGACGACTCGCGCCGACGACGGGGTGGTCGTCTTCGTCAACGGCGTCGAGGTCGCTCGCTCGAATCTCCCAGCCGGGGTCATCGGTTCGGGTACGTACGCGACGGCGGCGCCCCGCACCACGGCCGCACCGCAGGTGGTGGTCACGATCCCGGCGTCCGCCCTGCGCGACGGGGTGAACACCATCGCGGCATCCGTGCACCTCAACTACCGCGCGACCCGCGACATGACGTTCGATGCGAGGATCGATGCGATGGCGCCTCCCGGATGACCGCGAGCACGGATGCGTGGGCACGGCTGACGGGCCGGCGCACTGCCGGATTGCGGCCCATGCCAAGGATTGGTTAGGATAGAGCGTCACTCGTGTGACATCCCTGTCCGCATGCCCATCGCGGAACCAACATAACGCTCTACCTCGCGATGGGCTCGATTCTGTCCTTTACGGAGCATTCACTACATGACAACCGCAACGACCAAGGCACCCAAGCAGGTCGCGATCAACGACATCGGATCTGCTGACGATTTCCTCGCCGCGGTCGAGAAGACTTTGAAGTTCTTCAACGACGGCGACCTCATCGAGGGCACCGTCGTGAAGATCGACCGCGACGAGGTGCTCCTCGACGTCGGCTACAAGACCGAGGGCGTCATCCCCTCGCGTGAGCTTTCCATCAAGCACGATGTCGACCCCAGCGAGGTCGTCGGCGTCGGCGACACCGTCGAGGCGCTCGTTCTCCAGAAGGAGGACAAGGAAGGCCGCCTCATCCTGTCGAAGAAGCGTGCGCAGTACGAGCGCGCGTGGGGCGACGTGGAGAAGATCAAGGAGGCCGACGGCGTCGTGACCGGTTCGGTCATCGAGGTCGTCAAGGGCGGCCTGATCGTCGACATCGGTCTCCGCGGCTTCCTCCCGGCGTCGCTCATCGAGCTCCGCCGCGTGCGCGACCTCACGCCGTACCTCGGCCAGGAGATCGAGGCGAAGATCCTCGAGCTCGACAAGAACCGCAACAACGTCGTGCTCTCGCGCCGCGCGCTCCTCGAGCAGACGCAGTCGGAGTCGCGCTCGACGTTCCTCGCGAACCTCCACCCGGGCCAGATCCGCAAGGGCGTCATCTCGTCGATCGTCAACTTCGGCGCGTTCGTCGACCTCGGTGGCGTCGACGGTCTCGTCCACGTCTCCGAGCTCTCGTGGAAGCACATCGAGCACGCCAGCGAGGTCGTCGAGGTCGGCCAGGAGGTCACCGTCGAGGTGCTCTCCGTCGAGCTCGACCGCGAGCGCGTCTCCCTGTCGCTCAAGGCGACGCAGGAGGACCCGTGGCAGGTCTTCGCCCGTACCCACGCGATCGGCCAGGTCGCACCGGGCAAGGTCACGAAGCTGGTTCCGTTCGGTGCGTTCGTGCGCGTCGCAGACGGCATCGAGGGCCTCGTGCACATCTCGGAGCTGTCGGGCAAGCACGTCGAGCTCGCCGAGCAGGTCGTGTCGGTCGGCGAAGAGGTCTTCGTCAAGGTCATCGACATCGACCTCGAGCGTCGCCGCATCTCGCTTTCGCTGAAGCAGGCGAACGAGGGCGTCGACCCCGAGGGCACCGAGTTCGACCCGGCGCTCTACGGCATGCTCACGGAGTACGACGAGCAGGGCAACTACAAGTACCCTGAGGGCTTCGACCCCGAGACCAACGAGTGGCGCGAGGGCTTCGAGGCCCAGCGCGAGAAGTGGGAGCAGGACTACGCTGCCGCCCAGGCTCGCTGGGAGGCCCACAAGAAGCAGGTCGCCGCGGCGAACGCTGCTGCCGTGGCCGACGACTCGTTCACCTCGGGCGCCGCATCGTTCTCGAGCGACTCGGCCGGCGCGGGCACCCTCGCCGACGACGCGTCGCTCGCGGCGCTGCGCGAGAAGCTCTCGAGCAACAACTAGTCGCGTTTCGCGATACGAAAGGCCGGTCCCTCGGGGCCGGCCTTTCGGCGTCTCCCCGGGCGTCGTGTTCGACCCGGATGAAGGCGCGTTCGACCCGGATAGAGTGGTCGGCGTGTATCTGATCGGTCTCACTGGCGGAATCGCCTCAGGCAAGTCCACGGTCGCGCGTCGCCTCGTGGAGCACGGGGCGGTGCACATCGACGCCGACGACCTCGCGCGGCGGGTCGTCGCACCGGGCAAGCCGGCGCTCGCGGCGATCGTCGACGAGTTCGGTCCCGGCGTGCTTCGGTCCGACGGCACGCTCGACCGGGCGAAGCTCGGCGAGCTGGTGTTCGCCGATGAGGCGGCGCGCGCGAAACTCAACGCCATCGTCCATCCCGCAGTGCGGGAGCTCTCGGCCAAGCTCATCGAACGGGCCGCGCAGGAGGACCCCGATGCGGTCGTCGTCTACGACGTCCCGCTCCTCGTCGAGGCGGCCGTCGACCATCCGTTCGACCTCATCGTCGTGACGAGCGCGCCGCGCAAGACGCAGGTCGAGCGGCTCGTCGAGCAGCGCGGGTTCGACCCGCTCCAGGCACAGGCCCGAGTCGACGCCCAGGTCGACAACACCTCGCGGCTGGCGATCGCCGACGTCGTCATCGACACCGACGGCTCGATGGCGCACACGATGAGCCAGACTGACGCCCTCTGGAACCGCATCAGGGCCGAGCGCACGTCGGCCTAGCCTGTTCGCGCGGAGCTGACTCCGGCCGGAGTGTCGGCGGCCGAACCTAGACTTGAAGGCATGCAGGCCACACGATCCGTCCGTCCCTTCGAGGTCGTGAGCGAATACCGGCCGAGCGGTGATCAGCCCACGGCGATCGCCGAACTCGCAGGCCGCATCAACGCCGGCGAGACCGATGTGGTGCTGCTCGGCGCGACGGGCACCGGCAAGTCGGCGACCACGGCGTGGCTCATCGAGCAGGTCCAGCGGCCGACGCTCGTGCTCGCGCACAACAAGACGCTGGCCGCCCAGCTGGCCACCGAGTTCCGAGAGCTCATGCCGAACAACGCGGTCGAGTACTTCGTGTCGTACTACGACTACTACCAGCCCGAGGCGTATGTGCCCCAGACCGACACCTTCATCGAGAAGGACTCGTCGATCAACGCCGAGGTGGAGCGACTCAGGCACTCCACCACCAACTCGCTGCTCAGCCGTCGTGACGTCGTGGTGGTGTCCACGGTGTCGTGCATCTATGGCCTGGGCACGCCCGAGGAGTACCTGAAGGCGATGATGCCGCTCCAGGTCGGCCAGCGCGTCGACCGCGACTGGCTCATCCGCAAGTTCGTGTCGATGCAGTACCAGCGCAACGACATCGACTTCTCGCGCGGCAACTTCCGCGTCCGCGGCGACACCATCGAGATCATTCCGATCTACGAGGAGCTCGCGATCCGCATCGAGATGTTCGGCGACGAGATCGAGGCGCTGTACCACCTGCATCCGCTGACCGGCCAGGTCGTGGAGAAGCTCGATGCCGTACCCGTGTTCCCCGGGTCGCACTACGTCGCGAGCACCGACGTCATGCAGCGCGCGATCGGCACGATCCGCCTCGAGCTGGAAGAGCGGCTCGCGGAGCTCGAGCGCGAAGGCAAGCTGCTCGAGGCGCAGCGGCTGCGCATGCGCACCACGTTCGACCTCGAGATGATGGAGCAGATCGGGTTCTGCTCGGGCATCGAGAACTACTCCCGCCACATCGACGGCCGAGCACCGGGCGAGGCTCCGCACTGCCTCCTCGACTACTTCGCCGACGACTTCCTCGTCGTGATCGATGAATCCCACGCCACCGTCCCGCAGATCGGCGCGATGTTCGAGGGCGACTCGTCGCGCAAGCGCACGCTGGTCGAGCACGGCTTCCGGCTCCCCAGCGCCCTCGACAACCGCCCGCTGAAGTGGGACGAGTTCAAGGCGCGGGTCGGCCAGACCGTGTACCTGTCGGCGACGCCCGGCCGTTACGAGATGGGCATCGCCGACGGCGTGGTGGAGCAGATCATCCGGCCGACCGGCCTGGTGGATCCGCAGATCGTGGTGAAGCCGTCGAAGGGGCAGATCGACGATCTCCTCGAGGAGATCCGGCTCCGCGCCGAGCGAGACGAGCGCGTGCTCGTCACGACGCTCACGAAGCGCATGGCCGAGGAGCTCACCGACTTCCTCACCGAGGCCGGCGTGCGAGTACGGTACCTGCACTCCGACGTCGACACCCTCCGTCGCGTCGAGCTCCTCACCGAGCTGCGCGCCGGCGTCTACGACGTGCTGGTGGGCATCAACCTGCTCCGCGAGGGCCTCGACCTGCCCGAGGTGTCCCTTGTCGCCATCCTCGACGCCGACAAGGAGGGGTTCCTCCGGTCGTCGACCTCGCTCATCCAGACGATCGGCCGTGCGGCGCGCAATGTCTCGGGCGAGGTGCACATGTACGCCGACGTGCTGACCGACTCGATGGCCGCGGCCATCGACGAGACCACGCGTCGCCGCGACCGACAGCTCGAGTACAACAGGGCGAACGGCATCGACCCGCAGCCGTTGCGCAAGCGCATCGCCGACATCACCGAGGTGCTGGCGCGCGAAGAGGCCGACACGGCCGCCCTGCTCGCCGGCCGCGACGCCCGGAAGAAGTCGCCGGTGCCCAACCTGCGGCGGGAGGGCATCGCCGCCGAAGGGGCCAACGATCTCGAAGAGCTCATCCGCGACCTCAACGAGCAGATGCTGGAGGCAGCCGGCGAGCTGAAGTTCGAGCTGGCAGCACGGCTTCGCGACGAGGTGTCCGAGCTGAAGCGGGAGCTGCGGCAGATGGAGAAGGCGGGCCACCTCGGCTGAACCGCGCATGGGCGAGCGGAGCCTACGTCGCTCGCCTCGGTGGAGAGCTGAATCGAACGTATGTTCGCTGAGAGCACGATCAACGCGGGACTCCGTGTCGGTGGGTCTCCCTAGACTCGTAGGGTGCCAGTTTCACGTCTCGATGCCCATTCGCAGCTGAGTGTCCGCGGTGCCCGCGTGCACAACCTGCACAACGTCGACGTCGAGATCCCGCGTGATGCGATGGTCGTCTTCACGGGTCTCTCGGGCTCCGGCAAGTCGTCCCTGGCGTTCGACACGATCTTCGCCGAGGGCCAGCGCCGCTACGTCGAGTCGCTCTCCGCGTACGCGCGGCAGTTCCTCGGCCAGGTCGACCGGCCCGACGTCGACTTCATCGAGGGCCTGAGCCCCGCCGTGTCGATCGACCAGAAGTCGACCAACCGCAACCCGCGCTCGACCGTCGGCACGATCACCGAGATCTACGACTACATGCGCCTGCTCTGGGCTCGCATCGGCGTGCCGCACTGTCCCGTCTGCGGCGAGCCCATCCAGCGGCAGACCGTGCAGCAGATCGCCGACCAGCTGATGGAGCTGCCCGAGGGCACCCGCTACCAGATCCTGAGCCCGGTGGTCTCGAAGAAGAAGGGGGAGTTCGTCGACCTCTTCCGCGAACTCGCCGCCGGCGGATACTCGCGTGCCGTGGTCGACGGCGAGGTCATCCGCCTCGATGAGCCTCCCGTGCTCAAGAAGCAGGTCAAGCACGACATCTCCGTCGTGATCGACCGGCTGGTCGCCGGTCCCGACGTCCTCGGCCGGCTCACCGACTCGCTCGAGACGGCACTGCGACTCACCGATGGCCTGGTGCAGGTGAACTACGTCGACGAGACCGGGCCCGCCGCGTGGGCGACCTTCTCCGAGAAGCTGTCGTGCCCCAACCAGCACCCCATCCAGCTCACCGAGATCGAGCCGCGAACGTTCTCGTTCAACGCGCCGTTCGGCGCGTGCCCCGAGTGCTCCGGCCTCGGCACCAGGATGTCGGTCGACGAGGAGCTGCTGCTCGGCGACCCGTCGCTGAGCATCGCCGAGGGCGTCATCCTGCCGTGGACCTCGCAGGGCAAGAGCCTCTACAACTACTACGAGAAGCTCCTCGACGGCCTGGCCCGCGATCTCGGCTTCTCGCTCCGCACCCCTTGGGAGGAGTTGGCCGACGACGCCCGCCAGGCCGTGCTGCGCGGAGACAACTTCGAAGTCAAGGTGCGTTGGCGCAACCGGTACGGCCGTGAGATGAGCTACTCGTCGGGCTTCGAGGGAGTCGTTCCCTACATCGAGCGGCAATACCTCCAGGCCGAGACCGACGTGCAGCGAGCGCGCTGGTCCGAGTACCTCCGCGAGGTGCCGTGCCCAGTCTGCGATGGCAAGCGGCTGAAGCCCGAGGTGCTGTCGGTGCTCATCCACGAGCACAGCATCGCCGACGTGGGCCTGCTCAGCCTCACCGAGGCCAGGTCGTTCATGGATCGCCTCGAGCTCACCGATCGCGAGCAGGCGATCGCCGCACAGGTCCTGCGCGAGATCAAGCTCCGGCTCGACTTCCTCATCCGGGTCGGACTCAGCTACCTCGACCTGGCCCGCGCCGCCGCGACGCTGTCGGGCGGCGAGGCCCAGCGCATCCGGCTGGCCACCCAGATCGGCTCGGGGCTCACCGGCGTGCTCTACGTGCTCGACGAGCCGAGTATCGGCCTGCACCAGCGCGACAACCGCCGACTCATCGACACCCTGGTCGCACTCCGCGACCTCGGGAACACCCTGATCGTGGTGGAGCACGACGAGGACACGATCCGCACCGCGGACTGGATCGTCGACATCGGCCCGGGCGCCGGCGTGAACGGCGGCACGGTGGTGCACTCGGGCAGCTACGCCGACCTGCTGAAGAACACGCGGTCGCTCACCGGCGACTACCTGTCCGGGCGCAAGGAGATCGCCATTCCCGCCCGTCGCCGACCGATCGACCCGGCACGCATGATCGGCGTACAGGGCGCGGAGGCCAACAACCTGCGCGGTGTCGACGTCGAGTTCCCGCTGGGCACCTTCACCGCGGTCACCGGCGTCAGCGGCTCGGGCAAGTCATCGCTCGTCAACGACATCCTCTACCGGGTGCTCGCCAACCGGCTCAACGGGGCACGCAAGGTCCCGGGCAAGCATCGGCGAGTGACGGGCATCGACCAGCTCGACAAGGTGGTGCACGTCGACCAGGCACCGATCGGGCGCACTCCGCGCTCGAACCCGGCGACCTACACCGGTGTGTTCGACCGCATCCGCACCCTGTTCTCCGAGACCACCGAGGCGAAGGCGCGCGGGTACCTGCCCGGGCGCTTCAGCTTCAACGTCAAGGGCGGCCGCTGCGAGGCCTGCTCGGGCGACGGCACCATCAAGATCGAGATGAACTTCCTGCCCGACGTGTACGTCGCGTGCGAGGTCTGCGGCGGCCAGCGGTACAACCGCGAGACGCTGCAGGTGCACTACAAGGGCAAGAACATCGCCGAGGTGCTCCAGATGCCGATCAGCGAGGCCGCGGAGTTCTTCGAGCCCATCTCGGCGATCCACCGCTACCTGAAGACGCTCGTCGACGTCGGCCTCGGCTACGTCCAGCTCGGCCAGAGCGCCACCACCCTCTCGGGCGGCGAGGCGCAACGCGTGAAGCTCGCCACCGAGCTCCAGCGGCGATCGAACGGGCGCAGCGTGTACGTGCTCGACGAGCCCACCACGGGCCTGCACTTCGAAGACGTGCGCAAGCTCCTCAAGGTGCTCGGCAAGCTCGTCGACAAGGGCAATACCGTGATCGTCATCGAGCACAGCCTGGATGTCATCAAGTCCGCCGACTGGATCATCGACCTCGGCCCCGAGGGCGGCTCCGGGGGCGGGCAGGTCGTGGCGACCGGAACGCCCGAGCAGGTCGCCCGGGTTGCGACGAGCCATACCGGCTACTTCCTCCGTGAGATCTTCGACGCGGCATCCGTGCACGCCGAGGTCGCCAGCTGACGAGGATGACCGACACCGTCCCGTATCGGCCGAAGCCGGGGGAGATCCCCACCGACCCGGGGGTCTACCGATTCCTCGACGCCGACCGCCGCGTGCTCTACGTCGGCAAGGCGAAGAACCTTCGCGCCCGCCTCTCGAACTACTTCGCTCCGCTGCGCACCCTTCACGAGCGCACCCGGCGCATGGTCACGACGGCGGCGTCCGTGGAGTGGACCGTGGTGCAGAGCGACGTGGAGGCACTGCAGCTCGAGATCACGTGGATCAACCAGCTCCACCCGCCGTTCAACGTGCGGTTCAAGGACGACAAGTCCTACCCGTACCTCGTCGTGACGCTCGGGGACGAGGCGCCGCGCGCGATGATCTCCCGACGGCGCGGGATCCCCGGTGCCCGGTACTTCGGCCCCTACCCGAAGGTCTGGGCGGTCAACGAGACACTCGACCTGCTCATGAAGCTGTTCCCGATCCGCACCTGTAAGGACAGCGACTACCGACGGGCGATGGCGAGCGGCAAGCCCTGCTTCGCCGGGCAGATCGGCAAGTGCTTCGGACCGTGCTCGGGCAAGGTGACCATCGAGGAGCACCGGGCCAACGTCGACCGATTCGTCGCCTTCATGCAGAATCAGGACCGGAGGATCCTCGGGGACCTGACGCGTCGGATGCAGGCCGCCGCAGCCGTGCAGGACTACGAGACCGCCGCGCGCCGCCGCGACGAACTCCAGGCCGCCACGGCCTTCTTCGAGAAGAGCGCCGTGGTGCTCGGCGAGAAGGTCGACCTCGACGTCTTCGGCATCGACCACGACGAGCTCGCGGCCGCCGTGCACCTGTTCATCGTCAGGTCGGGGCGGGTGCGCGGTGTGCGCTCATGGACCGTCGACAAGGAGCTCGACGTGCCGTTGGGCGAGCTCGTCGACTCGGTGCTGCAGAACGCCTACGGCGAGGACCTGACGCCGCCCGCCGAGGTGGTGGTGCCCGAACTGCCCGACGATGCACCGGCGGTCGAGGACTGGCTCGCCGGCCTCGCAGGCCGGAAGGTGCGGCTGCGTGCCGCCCAGCGCGGCGACAAGGCGGCCCTGCTCGACACCGCGACCCAGAACGCGCGACAGGCGCTCATGCTCTACAAGACTCGGCGAAGCGCGGATTTCACCACGCGCTCGCGTGCACTGGAGGACATCCAGGAGGCGCTCGGCATGGCGGATGCGCCATTGCGCATCGAGTGCTTCGACGTGTCCCACCTCAGTGGCACGAACATCGTCGCCTCGATGGTCGTCTTCGAGGACGGGCTTCCTCGAAAGGACGAGTACCGTCGGTTCACCATCCCGAACTCCACCGATGACACCGATTCGATCCATCAGGTGCTGACACGTCGGCTCGCCTACCTCGCGAGGCCCGACGCCGGCACGGCCGACGGCGCGGGCGCCACCGCCGGCGGCACCGATGCGGAGACGGATGCCGCGGCATCCGAGCGGCGCAAGAAGTTCGCCTACCGGCCGAACCTGCTCGTGGTCGACGGCGGCGAGCCGCAGGTCGCGGCCGCCGCGCGAGCGCTCGAGGAGTCGGGTGTCGAGGGCATCTACCTCTGCGGCATAGCCAAGCGACTCGAGGAGATCTGGACGCCCGACGCGGATTTCCCGGTGATCCTGCCGCGCAACAGCGATGCGCTGTTTCTCTTCCAGCGGGTGCGCGACGAGGCCCACCGGTTCGCGATCACGCACCAGCGGCAGCGCCGCAAGCGCGACATCGGCACCGTGCTCTCCGACATCCCGGGGCTCGGACCGACACGGGTGAAGGAGTTGCTGAAGCACTTCGGCTCCGTCACGCGGCTCCGCGGGGCGGGCGAAGCCGACATCGCCGAGGTCAAGGGCATCGGTCCCGCGCTCGCGGCCACCATCCACGCGCACCTGCACGCCGACGGCGTGTCGGCGCCCCGCTAGGCTGGAGTGTCGACGCGCGGAAGGGGGCCCGAGACGATGGCAGCCGAAGCCGAGCATCAGGAGATGCTCATCGTCACCGGGATGTCCGGTGCCGGGCGCTCCACGGTCGGCAACGCGCTGGAGGACCTCGGGTGGTACGTGGTCGACAACCTGCCGCCGCAGATGCTCCGCCCCCTCGTCGAGCTCGTGGAACGCGCCGGAGCCTCGCTCCCGCGGATCGCCGCCGTCGTCGACGTGCGCGGTCGCGACTTCTTCTCGGAACTGCAGGACATCATCCAGGCCCTGCGCACGGGCGTCAACGTTCGCGTCGTGTTCCTCGACGCGACCGACGCCGTGCTCGTCCGCCGCTTCGAGTCGGTGCGTCGCCCGCATCCGCTGCAGGGCAATGGCACGCTGCTCGACGGCATCGGCGCCGAGCGCACCCGCATGGCCGAGTTGCGCGAGTCGAGCGACATCGTCGTCGACACCTCCGACCTGAACATCCATCAGCTGGCCACCCTCATCACCGAGACGTTCGCCGAGGCCGGCCGTGCCGGGCTTCGGGTCACCCTCCTCAGCTTCGGGTTCAAGTACGGGCTTCCCACCGATGCCGACCTCGTCGCCGACGCCCGCTTCCTGCCCAACCCGTTCTGGATCCCCGAGCTCCGGCACCTGAGCGGCGAGGACGCCGCGGTCGCCGAGTACGTGCTCGACCAGCCGGGGGCGAGGGAGTTCATCGACGCCTATGCGACGGCGCTCGAGCCGGTGATGGCCGGCTACCAGCGTGAGAACAAGCGACACGCGACCATCGCGATCGGATGCACCGGCGGCAAGCACCGCTCGGTCGCGCTGGTCCGCGAGCTCGCCGAGCGACTCGGGCAGTTCCCGGGCGTGGCGGTCAGCGTGAAGCACCGCGATCGCGGCCGTGAATGACCCGGCCGCGCGACATGAAGAAGGAAAGGACCTGACGTGGCACTGACCGCCGACGTGAAAGAGGAATTGGCGCGGGTCGAGGTGCCGAAGACCACCGTGCGGGCCGCCGAGCTGGCTTCCGTGCTGCGCTTCGCCGGTGGGCTGCACATCATCTCCGGACGCATCGCCATCGAGGCCGAGCTCGACTCGCCGACGATCGCCCGCCGGGTGACGCGCGACCTGGGCGAGCTCTACGGCGTTCGCCCCGACGTGTCGGTCATCTCGCCGTCGGGCATCCGCCGGTCGAACCAGTACCTCGTGCGCGTGCTCGACGGCGGGGAGACCCTCGCCCGCCAGACCGGTCTTCTCGACGCACGCCGCCGGCCCGTGCGCGGGCTTCCGAACAAGCTCACCACCGGGTCGCGCGACGACGTCGCGGCGGTTTGGCGCGGCGCGTTCCTCGCGCACGGCAGCCTGACCGACCCCGGCCGCTCGGCCGCCCTGGAGATCACCTGCCCGGGCAACGAGACGGCGATGGCCCTCGTGGGAGCCGCCGGTCGACTCGGCATCTCGGCGAAGGCCCGCGAGGTGCGCGGCGTGCACCGCGTCGTGATCCGCGACGGCGAAGCCATCAGCTCGATGCTCGCGCTCATGGGCGCCACCGACACGGTGCGCAACTGGGAGGAGCTGCGCCAGCGTCGCGAGGTCCGTGCCACCGCGAACCGGCTCGTCAACTTCGACGACGCCAACCTCCGCCGGTCGGCGCAGGCCGCCGTGGCCGCCTGCGCGCGAGTCGAGCGTGCGATGGAGCTGCTCGGCGACGACATCCCCGACCACCTGAAGTACGCCGGCGAACTGCGCCTCGCACATCGTGAGGCGAGCCTGGACGAGCTCGGCCACCACGCCGACCCGCCCATGACGAAGGACGCGGTCGCCGGCCGTATCCGGCGTCTCCTCGCCATGGCCGACAAGCGTGCGGCCGACCTCGGCGTGCCCGGCACCGAGGCGAGCCTGCCCTCCGACCTCGACGACGTCTGAGCCGCTGCCGAGCCCGTCTCGACGGCGAGCCGCAGGTTGCAGACGACGAGCGGATGCCGCGGCATCCGCTCGTCGTCATGCGCCGTCGCAGTCGGTCAACCCCGGTCGGCCGCCGGCGGGCCGGGCATAGACTCGGGGGTGCGGCCGCGGAACACCGGGCAGGAGCCCGGCACGCCCGGCATCTGACAAGGAGAAGCAATGGCTGACTACACCCTCCCCGATCTCCCGTACGACTACTCGGCGCTGGAACCGTCGATCAGCGGCACGATCATGGAGCTCCACCACTCGAAGCACCACCAGGCGTACGTGACCGGCGCGAACACCGCCCTCGCGCAGCTGGCAGAAGCGCGCGACTCGGGCAACCTCGCCAACGTCAACAAGCTGGAGAAGGACCTCGCGTTCAACCTCGGCGGCCACGTCAACCACTCCATCTTCTGGACGAACCTCTCGCCCGACGGGGGCGACAAGCCCACCGGCGACCTCGCCTCGGCGATCGACGAGCACTTCGGTTCCTTCGACAAGTTCGAGGCGCACTTCACCGCCACCGCGCTCGGCGTCCAGGGCTCCGGCTGGGCCGTCCTCGCGTGGGACTCGATCGGCCAGCGACTGATCATCGTGCAGTTCTTCGACCAGCAGGCGAACCTTCCGGCGGGCATCGTGCCGCTGCTCATGCTCGACGTCTGGGAGCACGCGTACTACCTCGATTACAAGAACGTGCGGGCCGATTACGTCAAGGCGTTCTGGAACATCGCGAACTGGGAGAACGTCCAGCAGCGCTTCACCACCGCACGCGAGAAGACCTCAGGGCTGCTGCTACTGTCGTAGCGGATGGTGTCCCCGGACCCGTCCGGGGACACCGCCGTCCGATCCGTTCACCTTGGAATCGCGCATTCGCGCACGTCAATTCAGGAGACATCCGTGTCCGTAAAGATCGGCATCAACGGCTTCGGCCGCATCGGCCGCAACTACTTCCGTGCCGCCCTCGCCCAGGGCGCCGACCTCGAGATCGTCGCCGTGAACGACCTCACCGACAACAAGACGCTCGCCCACCTGCTGAAGTACGACTCGATCACGGGCCGCCTCGACGCGACCGTCGACTACGACGACGACAACATCATCGTCAACGGCAAGGCGATCAAGGCGTTCGCGGAGCGCGACCCCGCGAACCTGCCCTGGGGCGAGCTCGGCGTCGACATCGTCATCGAGTCGACCGGCTTCTTCACCAAGGCCGCCGACGCGCGCAAGCACATCGCCGCCGGTGCCAAGAAGGTGCTCATCTCGGCGCCCGCGACCGACGAGGACGCGACCTTCGTCATGGGCGTGAACGAGGACGAGTACGACCCCGCCTCGCACCACATCATCTCGAACGCGTCGTGCACGACGAACTGCCTGGCGCCGCTTGCGAAGGTGTTCAACGACGCATTCGGCATCGAGCGCGGCCTCATGACCACGGTGCACGCGTACACGGCCGACCAGAACCTCCAGGACGGCCCGCACAAGGACCTCCGTCGTGCGCGCGCCGCCGCGATCAACATCGTCCCCACCTCGACCGGTGCGGCGAAGGCGATCGGCCTCGTGCTGCCCGAGCTCGTGGGCAAGCTCGACGGGTTCGCCCTGCGGGTGCCGGTGCCCACCGGCTCGATCACCGACCTCACCGTCACGGCATCTCGCCCGGTCACGGTCGACGAGGTCAAGGCGGCCTACAAGGCGGCCGCCGAGGGCCCGATGAAGGGCATCCTCAAGTACACGGAGGACGAGATCGTCTCGAGCGACATCGTGTCCGACCCGCACTCCTCGATCTTCGACGCCGGGCTGCTGCGCGTCCTCGGCGACCAGGTGAAGCTCTCGAGCTGGTACGACAACGAGTGGGGCTACTCCAACCGGCTCGTCGACCTGACCGAGTACGTCGCCGAACGCCTCTGAATCGAGCATCCGTGACCCTGCGAACGATCGACAGCCTCGGTCCGCTCGCCGGCAAGCGAGTCGTCGTCCGTTGTGACCTCAACGTCCCCCTCCAGGGGTCGGTCATCACGGACGACGGCCGCGTGCGGGCGTCGGTCCCCACCCTCGAGGCCCTCACGGGCCAGGGAGCCCGCGTGATCGTGGTCTCCCACCTCGGCCGGCCCGACGGCTCGCCCGACCCCGAGTACAGCCTCGCCCCCGTCGCCGCACGGCTCGATGAGCTGATCGACGCGCCCGTCGCGTTCGCGACCGACACGGTCGGTGCGGATGCCGCGGCGAAGGTCGAGGCGCTCGGCGACGGCGAGATCCTCGTGCTCGAGAACCTGCGGTTCAACGCGGGGGAGACCTCGAAGAACGAGGCCGAGCGCACCGCGTTCGCGGGCGAGCTGGCCGGCTTCGCCGATGCGGTCGTCTCCGACGGCTTCGGCGTCGTGCACCGCAAGCAGGCGAGCGTCTACGAGCTCGAGGAGCTGCGGCCGAGCGCCGCCGGGCTCCTGATCGCGTCGGAGCTCGACGTGCTCGATCGGCTCACCGAGTCACCGGAGCGCCCCTACACCGTGGTGCTCGGCGGGTCGAAGGTCTCCGACAAGCTCGGCGTGATCGCGCACCTGCTGCCGCGGGTCGACACGCTCCTCATCGGCGGGGGCATGCTGTTCACCTTCCTCGCCGCCCAGGGGCACAAGGTCGGATCGAGCCTCCTCGAAGCCGACCAGATCGAGACGGTCAAGGGCTACCTCGCCGAGGCGGAGGAGCGCGGCGTGTCGATCGTGCTGCCCACCGACGTGGTCGTCGCGGCATCCTTCTCGGCCGACGCCGAGCATGTGGTGACCTCCGCCGACGCGATCGAGGAGACACCGTTCGGGGCATCCGGACTCGGCCTCGACATCGGCCCCGCAACAGCTGCGGCGTTCGCCGAGCGGATCCGCGCATCGAAGACGGTGTTCTGGAACGGCCCGATGGGCGTGTTCGAGTTGGCGCCCTTCGCAGCCGGCACCAAGGCGGTGGCCGACGCACTCACCGAGGTCGACGGCCTCAGCGTCGTCGGCGGCGGCGACTCGGCGGCTGCCGTGCGCCAGCTCGGGTTCGCCGACGACCAGTTCGGTCACATCTCGACGGGCGGTGGCGCGAGCCTCGAGTTCCTCGAGGGCAAGAAGCTCCCCGGACTGGAGGTCCTCGGATGGCAGTGAAGCGCACCCCGTTCATCGCGGGCAACTGGAAGATGAACCTCGACCACCTGCAGGCGATCGCGTTCGTGCAGAAGCTCGCGTGGGCGCTGGCCGACGCGAAGCACGACTTCGCCGACGCGGAGGTCGCCGTGTTCCCGCCGTTCACCGATCTCCGTTCGGTGCAGACGCTCGTGTCGGCGGACTCGCTGCCGCTCGCCTACGGCGCGCAGGACGTGTCGGCGCACGACTCGGGCGCGTACACCGGCGAGATCTCGGGTGCCTTCCTTGCGCAGCTCGACTGCAGCTACGTGATCATCGGACACTCCGAGCGTCGCACGCTGCACCACGAGACCGACGCCGACGTGAACGCCAAGGTGCTCGCCGCCCACCGCCACGGGCTCGTGCCAGTGGTGTGCGTCGGCGAGACGGCCGAGGACCTCGAGGCGCACGGTCCGAGTGCCGTGCCGGTGGCGCAGCTTCGCACCGCGCTCGAAGGAGTCGACGGGTCGAAGGGGCTGGTCGTCGCGTACGAGCCCGTCTGGGCGATCGGGTCAGGGCAGGCCGCGACGCCCGCGCAGGCGGAACAGGTGTGTTCCTCGCTCCGTGCGCTCATCGCCGAACTGCTCGGCGACGACGTGGCCTCGGCCACGCGTATCCTCTACGGCGGATCGGTGAAGGCGTCGAACATCGCGTCCTTCCTTCGGGAGCCCAACGTGGACGGCGCGCTCGTCGGCGGCGCGAGCCTCGACATCGACGAGTTCTCGAGCATCGTCCGGTTCAAGAAGCACGTCGGCGCGTAGGCGCTTCGCGCCATGGGCGGAGCCGCGGGTGCGGCTATACTCGATTGTCGGCACTGACACCCTGCGTCGTGCCCGGAAAGGTTCACCGTGGAGATTCTCCAGGTCGTCCTGCAGGTGCTGCTCGGTCTCACGAGCCTCCTGCTGACGCTGCTCATCCTGCTGCACAAGGGCCGTGGCGGCGGTCTGTCCGACATGTTCGGCGGCGGCGTCACGTCCAGCCTCGGCGCGTCCGGGGTGGCCGAGCGCAACCTCAACCGGATCACGGTGATCCTGGCGCTCATCTGGATCACGTGCATCGTGGTGCTGGGTCTCATCACCAAGTTCGACGCCGGAATCTGACGGGAACGCCATGGCATCAGGAAACAGCGCCATCCGGGGCTCGCGCGTCGGCGCGGGGCCGATGGGCGAACAGGACCGCGGATTCCACGCCGACCGGGTGGCCGTGAGCTACTGGGACGCGCAGGGCAACGAGACCGTGCGGTACTTCGCGGCGAGCCTTCCCGAGGAGGAGATCCCCGAGATCATCGACAGCCCGTCGACCGGCCTTCCCGCCGGCCGCGACAAGGAGAACCCGCCCTTGGTCTCCAAGCTCGAGCCGTACAAGACGCACCTCGCCTACGTGAAGGAGCGGCGCACCGACGAGGAAGCCGCCGCGCTCCTCGAGGAGGCGCTGACGCAGCTCCGCGCCCGTCGCGGCCAGTCGGCTCCCCAGGACTGACGCACCGACTCCATCGCAGACGACGAACGGGGCCAGCCGGAAGGCTGGCCCCGTTCGCGTCTGCTCGGGTGCGAGCGACTCAGTAGTCCCGTGCGATGAGCGACTCGGGCACCTCGGCCGCGGCATCCGCGTCGACGAAGAAGACCGTGCGTCGCCGACCCTTGATGCCGGCGACCGGCACCTCGTCACGGCTCGCGCCGGCGAGGGCGAGGCCGAGTGCGGAGGCCTTGTCGGCCCCGGCGAGCACCAGCCAGATGCGTTGCGACGAGTTGATCACCGGGCGCGTGAGGCTGAGCCGCTCTGGCGGCGGCTTGGGGGAGTTGCGCACCGGGATGACGGTGCGATCCGTCACCTGGATACCGGACCGGTGCGGGAAGAGCGAGGCGATGTGCCCATCGGGCCCCACGCCGAGGAACGTGATGTCGAAGATCGGGTGATCGAGCCCGTCGACGCCGTGCTGCGAGAGCTCCGCCGCGTAGGCCTCGGCGGCTTCGTCGAGCTCCATCCCGGAGTCGGAGGCCGGGAACGGGTGCACGTTCTCCGTCGGCACGTCGAGGTCGCCGAGAAGGGCGATGCGCGCCTGCTCGTCGTTTCGCTCGCCGTCACCGCCGGGCACCCACCGCTCGTCGCCCCACCAGAAATGCACCCTCGACCAGTCGATCGAGGTGCGCGCGGGCGATGCGGCGACGGCTTCCAGGACGGCCGAACCCATCGAGCCGCCCGTCAGCACCACGTGGGCGACCGCCTGGGCGTCGAGGATGTCGAGCATCTTCGTGATGAACCGCGCCGACACGGAACTCGCCAATGACGCCTTGTCGGGATGGACGAGCACCCGCCGTTCATTCGTCATGCATGGGCTCCTCACGCCTCGGGATCGCCGAGCAGCGACAGGCCACTCGTGATCACTTCACCGTACAACTCATCGGGATCGAGGCGCCGGAGTTCGTCGGCGAGGCAGTCGCGGAGGTTGCGGCGCGGCAGCGGCACGTCGTGCACGGGCTGGCCGGGCTGGCGGAGCGTCGCTATGCCGGGGATGTCGCGGACCAGTTCGACCTCGCCGCTCTCCCGTTCGAGATGCACGCCGTGGATGCCGTGCGAGCCGGCGTCGACGGGCGTGAGCTCGTACGTCGTCGGCGCGTCGAGCTGCAGGCGCAGCCACGCCGCCAGGAGGGTCGTGGACGGGGAGTCGATCGCCCCGGTCACGCGCACGCTCGTGATCTGCTCGTACGGCGGCTGGTCGAGCACCGCGGCGAGCTGGGCGCGCCACAGGGTCAGGCGGGTCCACGCGAAGTCAGCGTCGCCCGGGGTGTAGCTGGACGCGAGTCGCGCCAGCGCACCCTGCGGGTCGGGCTGCGTCGAGGCATCCGTGATGCGTCGGTGGGCGATGCGCCCGAGCGCCGCCTCACCGGGCACCTCGGGTGCCGCCCCCGGCCACCAGGTCACGACCGGTGCATCGGGCAGGAGCAGGGCCATGACGAGGCTCTCCTCGTCGCGGGCCGCATCGCCGCAGGCGCGGAGCACGATGACCTCGCTCGCGCCGGCGTCGCCGCCCACCCGGATCTCGGCGTCGAGCCGTGCCGCCGTGTCGGGCAGCTCGTGCGGATCGCTCGAGACCACGATGACCCGCATGGGGTGCTCGCGCGAGGCGTCGTTCGCCGCCTCGATCGCCTCCTCCTCGCTGCCGGGCGCGGTGGCGATGACGAGGGTGAGCACACGGCCCAGGGCGACGACGCCGCCCTCCTCGCGGATCTTCACCAGGGTCTTGGAGACCTGGCTGGTCGTCGTGTCGGGAAGTTCGACGATCATGGGCGCCTCCAGCTACGTCCGTCGCGGTGCAGGAGCTCGTCTGCCGAGCTCGGACCCCAGGTTCCGGGGCGGTACTGCTCGGGCTGACCCTGCGTCGCCCAGAACTCCTCGATGGGGTCGAGGATCTTCCAGGAGAGCTCGACCTCCTCTTGGCGGGGGAACAGCGGCGGGTCGCCCAGCAGCACGTCGAGGATGAGCCGCTCGTAGGCCTCGGGGCTCGCCTCGGTGAAGGCGTGCCCGTAGCCGAAGTCCATCGTGACGTCGCGCACCTGCATGCCCGCGCCCGGCACCTTGGAGCCGAAGCGGATGGTGACGCCCTCGTCGGGCTGCACGCGGATGACGAGGGCATTCTGTCCGAGTTGCGAGGTCTGGCTGTCGGCGAAGACCTGCTGCGGCGCACGCTTGAAGACCACGGCGATCTCGGTCACGCGCCGTCCGAGGCGCTTCCCGGCACGCAGGTAGAACGGCACCCCGGCCCACCGGCGGGTGCCGATGAGCAGCTTCATCGCAGCATACGTCTCGGTCGTCGACTCGGGGTTCATGCCGTCCTCGTCGAGGAATCCGACGACCTTCTCGCCGCCCTGCCATCCGCCCGAGTACTGGCCGCGCGCCGTTCCCGTGGCCAGGTCGTCTGGCAGTCGCACCGCGGACAGGATCTTCTCCTTCTCGGCGCGCAGGTCCGCGGCGTCGAACGAGATCGGCTCCTCCATGGCGGTGAGGGCGAGCAGCTGCAGCAGGTGGTTCTGGATGACGTCGCGGGCCGCGCCGATGCCGTCGTAGTATCCGGCGCGACCGCCGACGCCGATGTCCTCGGCCATGGTGATCTGCACGTGGTCGACGAAGTTCGCGTTCCAGATGGGCTCGTAGAGCTGGTTGGCGAAGCGGAGGGCCAGGATGTTCTGGACGGTCTCCTTGCCCAGGTAGTGGTCGATGCGGAACACCGAGTCGGGCGGGAACACGGAGGCCACGACGTCGTTGAGCTCGCGCGCCGACTGCAGGTCGGAGCCGAACGGCTTCTCGATGACCACGCGTCGCCACTGGTTGTCGCGCTGCTCGGTGAGCCCCGACCGCTTCAGCTGCTCCGTCACGAGCGGGAACGACTTCGGCGGGATCGACAGGTAGAACGCGTGGTTGCCCATGGTGCCGCGCTCACGGTCGAGCTCGTCGACGACCGCGTGGAGCCGGTCGAATGCCGCGTCGTCGTCGAAGTCGCCCTGTACGAAGCGGATGCCGCGTGCGAGCTGCTTCCACACGTCCTCGCGGAACTCGGTGCGGGCGTACTGCCGCACCGAGTCGTGCACGACCTTCTCGAAGTCCTGGTCGTCCCAGTCCCGGCGCGCGAAGCCGACGAGCGCGAAGCCCGGGGGCAGGAGCCCACGGTTCGCGAGGTCGTACACCGCCGGCATGAGCTTCTTGCGGGACAGGTCGCCGGTCACCCCGAAGATGATGAGGCTCGAGGGGCCGGCGATCCGGTTGAGGCGGTAGTCCTTGGGCGAGCGCAGCGGATTGTGCTGCGCGGAGATCTCTGCCGGGGCCATGGGATCCTTCCGCGGATCAGCCGACGGCGTCGAACAGCGTCGCGATGTTCGCGGCGGGGTCCGTCAGCGTCAGGGTGAGCACCGGACGGCCGTGCTCGGCGAGCACGCTCGCGTCGCCCGACGCCTGCGCGGCGATGAGCTCACCGAAGGTGAAGGGGCGGTCGGGGATCGCGAGATCCTCGGCCGGCGTCTCGGTGATCTGCAGGAACACGCCGACGGCGGGGCCGCCCTTGTGGAACTGGCCGGTCGAGTGGAGGAAACGCGGACCCCAGCCGAACGTGACGGGGCGGCCGGCACGCGCGGCGAGCAGATCGCGCAGCTGTGCCAGCTCGGGGTGGGCGACGCGGTCGACGTACGCCTGCACCGAGATGTAGCCGTTCGCGGGCAGCTCCTCGAGCAGGACGTCGATCGCCGACACCAGGTCGCTGGCGGCACCGATGACGTGCGGCGTGCCGCGCACCTCGATGCCGTCGGCGACGAAGGCCGCGGGTGCCGGCTCGGGCCGTGCGTCGAGCAGTCCGCGCGCCGCGATCTTCGCGGACTCGACGTCGGGCTGGTCGAACGGGTTGATGCCGAACAGGCGCCCGGCGACCGCCGTGGCGTACTCCCACACGAGCAGCTGGGCGCCGAGGCTGCCCGAGACGCGGATCTCGCCGGTGTCGTGGTGGCTGAAGATCTGGTCGCCGGCGTCGTCGACGACGCGCACGACCTGCACGTCGGGGAGGTCGGCCTTCAGCTCGGGTGCGTCGACGTCGAGGACGACTGGGAGGATGCCCTTGCCCTCCTTGCCCGTCGACTCGGCGATGAGCTGCTCGGCCCAGTCCGCGAAGCCCACGATGTGGGTGCCGTCGGCGACGATCGCGAGCTTGTCGCGCAGCGGCTCGGTGGCGGCGATGGCAGCGCCGAGCACCAGTCCGGGGTTCTCCGGGCTGTCGATCGCGAGCGAGAGCTCGATGGTCTCGGCCTCGTCGAGGATCTCGGCGATGTCGGCGCCGGCGAGCCCCGACGGCACGAGGCCGAACGCGGTGAGTGCCGAGTAGCGCCCGCCGACCGTGGGGTCGGCGTTGAACACGCGGTAGCCGGCGGCACGAGCCGACTCGTCGAGCGGCGAGCCCGGGTCGGTCACGACGATGATGCGGGTCGTCGGGTCGATGCCTGCATCGCGGAACGCGTGCTCGTACACCCGGCGCTGGCTGTCGGTCTCGACCGTGGATCCGGACTTGGAGGACACGACGAGCGCCGACTCGGCGAGCCGGTCGCGGAGCGCGGCGGCGACCTGCCCGGGCTCCGTCGAGTCGAGCACGGTGAGCTCGACCCGCGCGGTGCGGGTGATGACTTCGGGCGCGAGCGAGGAGCCTCCCATGCCGGCGAGCACGATGTGGGTGACGCCGTCGGCCTCGAGCTGTTCGCGGAGCGCCTCGATCTCGGGCACGAGCGGACGGGAGACGGCGACGGCCTCGGTCCAGCCGAGGCGCTTCGACGCCTCGTCCTCGGCGTCGGGTCCCCAGAGCTCGGCGTCCTGGGCGGTGATGCCGCTCGCGACGAGGTCGGCGACGAGCGTCGGCACGGTGCGACGCACCGCGTCGGCGGCTGCGCCGCTCACGGAGATGCGGAAGCTCATCGTGCTGCCTCCAGTGCGCCGCGGACGGTGTCGAGGAGTTCGTTCCAGGAGACGATGAACTTCTCGACGCCTTCGCGTTCGAGGACCGCGGTGACGTCGTCGTAGTCGACGCCGACCCGGGCGAGCGCGTCGAGCACGGCGCCGGCGTCGGCGTACGCGCCGGTCACGGTGTCGCCGACGATCTCGCCGTGGTCGAAGGTCGCCTCGAGGGTCTTCTCGGGCATGGTGTTCACCACGCCGGTCGCGACGAGCTCGGTGACGTAGAGGGTGTCGGGCAGCGCCGGGTCCTTGACCCCGGTCGACGCCCAGAGCGGACGCTGCCGGTTCGCGCCGGCCTGCAGCAGCGCGGTGGCCCGCTCCCCGCCGAACACCTCCTCGTACAGCTGGTACGCGAGCCGGGCGTTCGCGATGCCCGCCTTGCTCTTCAGGCCGAGGGCCTCGTCGGTGCCGATCTCGGCCAGGCGCTTGTCGATCTCGGTGTCGACGCGGGACACGAAGAACGACGCGACCGAGTGGATCGTGGCCAGGTCGATGCCCGCGGCCTTCGCCTGCTCCAGGCCGGTCAGGTACGCGTCGATGACCTGCCGGTACCGGTCCAGGCTGAAGATCAGCGTCACGTTCACGCTGATGCCCGCGCCGATCGCCGCGGTGATCGCCCCGAGTCCCTCGACCGTCGCCGGGATCTTGATCATCACGTTCGGCCGGTCCACCTTCTCCCACAACGCATGCGCCTGCTCGATGGTGCGCTCGGTGTCGTGCGCGAGGTCGGGTGCCACCTCGATCGACACGCGCCCGTCGTAGCCGTCAGTACGGTCGTACACCGGGCGGAAGATGTCGGCGGCGTCGCGCACGTCGTCGGTGGTCGCCTCGAACACCGCGGTGTCGAGGTCGGTGCCGGCCTCGGCGAGCGTGTGCAGCTGCTCGCGGTAGGCGTCACCCTTGGCGAGCGCCCCGGCGAAGATCGTCGGGTTCGTGGTGACGCCGACGACGTTGCGCTCGGCGATCAGGCGCGCGAGGTCGCCCGTGGTGATGCGGTCGCGGGACAGGTCGTCCAGCCAGATGCTCACGCCGGCTTCGGAGAGCGCGGCGGTGGGGGAGTTGGTGCTCATGGGGATGTGTTCTCCTTCTGCTCGCGTCAGGCCGACGCGAGCGTCTCCTTCGCGGCGGCGACGACGGCGTCCGTCGTGATTCCGAACTCGCGGAACAGGGTCTTGTAGTCGGCGGATGCGCCGAAGTGCTCGATCGAGACGCTGCGGCCGCGGTCGCCCACGTAGGGGCGCCACGACAGCGAGATGCCGGCCTCGACCGAGACCCGAGCCGTCACGGCGGCGGGAAGCACGGATTCGCGGTATGCGGCATCCTGCTCCTCGAACCATTCGAGGCTGGGCGCCGAGACGACGCGCGCCTGGATGCCGTCGGCCGCGAGCCGCTCGCGGGCGGCCACGGCCAGTTGCACCTCGGACCCCGTGGCGATGAGGATGACGTCGGGCGTGCCCGACGGCGCCTCGGCGAGGATATAGGCGCCCTTCGCCAGCCCGGCCGCAGATGCGAGCGTGTCTCCGGATGCCGCGCCGTCGCCGCGCTCGAACACCGGGATGTTCTGGCGGGTGAGCGCGATGCCCACTGGGGCGTCGCGCCGCTTCAGGATCTCGAGCCAGGCGATGGCGGTCTCGTTCGCGTCGGCCGGGCGGACCACCGTGAACCCGGGGATCGCGCGGAGCGTCGCGAGCTGCTCGATCGGCTGGTGGGTCGGTCCGTCCTCACCGAGCGCGACCGAGTCGTGCGTCCAGACGAAGATCGACGGCACCTTCATGAGCGCGGAGAGGCGCACGGCCGGTCGCATGTAATCGCTGAAGATGAGGAACGTGCCGCCGAACGCGCGGGTCCTGCCGTGCAGCACGATGCCGTTGATGATCGCGGCCATGGCGTGCTCCCGGATGCCGAAGTGCAGCACGCGGCCGTACGGGTTGCCGGCGAACTCGTGCGTCGACCACTCCTCGGGGATGAACGAGGCCGCGTCGTTGATCGTCGTGAGGTTCGACTCGGCGAGGTCGGCCGAGCCGCCCCAGAATTCGGGGAGCACGCCCGCGAGGGCATTGATGACCTTGCCCGACGCGGCGCGGGTCGAGACCTCGGTGCCACCCTCGAAGGCGGGGAGGACGGATGCCACGTCGTCGGGCAGCTCGCCGGCCTCGAGCCGATCGAGCAGCGCCTTCTTCTCGGGGTTGGCCTCGGCCCAGGCGTCGAACCCGACCTGCCACTCGGCGTGGGCCGCGGCGCCGCGCTCACGAGCTGCACGGGTGTGCTCGAGGATGTCCTCGGCGACGACGAAGGTCTGCTCGGGGTCGAAGCCGAGCACCTCCTTCGTGGCGGCGAGCTCCGACGCGCCGAGCGCCGAGCCGTGGATCTTGCCGGTGTTCTGCTTGCCGGGGCTGGGCCAGCCGATGATGGTCTTCAGGATGATGATCGACGGCTTGGCCGTCTCGCCCTTGGCGGCCTCGATCGCGCGGTGCAGCTCGGCGACGTCCTCGACGTACTGGCCGGTCTTCTTCCAGTCGACCGTCTGGACGTGCCATCCGTAGGCCTCGTAGCGCTTCGCGACGTCTTCGGTGAAGGCGATGTTCGTGTCGTCCTCGATGGAGATCTGGTTCGAGTCGTAGATCACGACGAGGTTGCCGAGCTGCTGGTGGCCGGCGAGCGAGGAGGCCTCGCTGGTGACGCCCTCCTGGAGGTCGCCGTCGCCCGCGACGACGTAGATGAAGTGGTCGAAGGGGCTCGTGCCCGCCGCGGCGTCGGGGTCGAAGAGGCCGCGCTCGAAGCGGGCGGCGTAGGCGAAGCCGACGGCCGAGGAGAGGCCCTGGCCGAGCGGGCCCGTGGTGATCTCGACGCCGTCGGTGTGGCCGTACTCGGGGTGGCCCGGGGTCTTGGAGCCCCAGGTGCGCAGGGCCTTGAGGTCGTCGAGCTCGAGGCCATCGCCGGCGAGGTAGAGCTGCACGTACTGCGTGAGCGAGCTGTGGCCGGCGGAGAGGATGAAGCGGTCGCGGCCGAGCCAGCCGTGGTCGGCCGGGTCGCGCCGCATGACCTTCTGGAAGAGGAGGTAGGCGGCGGGCGCGAGGCTCATCGCCGTGCCCGGGTGCCCGTTCCCGACCTTCTCGACGGCGTCGGCCGCGAGCACGCGCGCCGTGTCGACCGCGCGATCGTCGATGGGTTCCCACTGCAGATTGGCCACGAGGTGCTGTTCCTTCCGATCGTGACGGCGTCGGGAACCGTCCGGCCCCCGACCCGCCGGGACGTTGCGGCGCGGTTCCGCCAGGCCGCGGGTTCTGCCGGGAGTCGTTCGGGAGGCCGGCGTGATCGAACCCGTGAAGCCGGGCGCGCAATCCTCAGTATATGGATTCGGGGGTGGTCTGTGACGGGGGATGACTCACGGCCGAGTCCGCGCTATGTGAGGCGGAAAGCGTATTCCGGATGTCGCGCTCCCGTGCATGGCCTAGAATCGTCGAGGGTCGCGCGGGGAGTGCTCGCGTGCGCCCGCGCCCGGAAGAGGAACGATGTCGGCAGCTGTACACACTCGCGAGTCGCGACCGCAGATGACGGTACGGCGCAAGCTCTCCGCCTACCTCGCGCTCACGAAACCGCGGGTCATCGAGCTCCTGCTGGTGGTGACCGCGCCCACCATGATCCTCGCGCAGAACGGCCTTCCGAACCTGTGGCTGCTCGTCGCGACGCTCATCGGCGGCGCGATGAGCGCGGGCGCGGCCGGCGCCTTCAACTGCTACATCGATCGCGACATCGACCGCGTCATGAAGCGCACGCAGGGGCGGCCGCTCGTGACCGGCGAGCTCACCGACCGCGAGGCGCTCGTGTTCGCCTACGGGCTCGGCGCGGCATCCATCGCCTGGCTCTGGATCTTCACGAACTGGCTGGCCGCGGCGCTGTCGCTCGGCGCGATCCTGCTCTATGTCGTCTTCTACAGCCTGATCCTCAAGCGTCGCACGTCGCAGAACATCGTGTGGGGCGGCGTGGCGGGCTGCATGCCGGTGCTGATCGGCTGGGCCGCCGTGACCGAGAGCCTCAGCTGGACGCCGTTCATCCTGTTCCTCATCATCTTCCTGTGGACGCCGCCGCACTACTGGCCGCTCTCGATGAAGTACAAGGACGACTACGCGGCCGCCGGGGTGCCCATGCTCGCCGTGGTGCGGGGTCGGGCGCAGGTCGGCCTGCAGGTCATCCTCTACGCCTGGGCCACGGTCGCGTGCTCGCTCCTGCTCATCCCGGTGGCCGGCATGGGCCTCGTCTACTCCACCGTCGCCGTGGTGACGGGGGTGTGGTTCGTGTCCGAGACGCACCGCCTCTACAACCTCGCGATCCGCCACGTGCAGGTCTCGCCGATGCGGGTGTTCCACGGCTCGATCGCCTACCTGTCGCTGCTCTTCCTCGCGATCGGGATCGACCCGCTGTTGCCGTTCTGAGTCGGCGTCAGTCGATGACCTCGTCGTCGTCGTGGGCGGCGTAGAACTCCGACTGGCGTCGCATGATCTCGCGCATGCCCTCCTCGACGGGGACGCCGTAGACGGTGCCCACGAAGTCGAGCCCCCGCTGCACGTCCCAGATCTCGTCGTGGCGTTCGGGCGGGAGGATGCGGGCCGGGTCGCCGACCGCGACCCACGCGATCGGCACCACCTCGCCGGCCGGGATGCGGGTGTTCACCTGCACGACGCCGTTGATCCGCACCTCAGCGCCGGCCTCGACGACGGCGCCGGGGAAGACGGAGGCCCCGGTGGCGATGAACGCCTCGTCGCCGATGCTCGCGCCGTTCACGTGCGCGTGCGGCCCGACCAGCACGCGATCGCCGATGACCACCGGATGCCGCGACCGGGCGCGCACGAGCGCGTGCTCCATCACGACGCACTCGGCGCCGACCGTGATCGCGCCGTCCTCCGCGGTCAGCACCGCACCGTGCAGGACCCGGGTGCGCGGCCCGATGCGCACGTCACCGGACAGCACCGCCGTCGGGGCCACCGTGGCCGTGGGATCGACGACCGGGCGCCGGCCGCGATGCTCGATCAGCACGAAGGCCTCAGCGTGCGGATGCCGCGGCCGGCGCGGCGGCGGGCGCGGCTCCCGTCGTCGCGGGTCGCTTGAGGTGCAGGACGACCACCGTCATCGTCGCGGCGGTGAGCGCGGCGAGCACCATGTGCACGCCCACGGCGAGCGGCGGGAGGCCGTTGCGCGCCTGGTAGAGCCCGACCGCGATCTGCACGAGCTCGACGACGAGCAGGGCGCCCACCCAGCGCAGCGTGGGGAGCCGCAGCCCCCACGCGCCGATCAGGAGCACGACCGTGAGCGCGAGCAGGGCGTAGCCGGGCCACGCGTGCACGTGCTCGAGCACCTCCGACTCGAAGCCGTTGCGGCCCGCGGCGGCATCGCCCGAGTGCGGACCCGACCCGGTGGTGAGGATGCCGAACACGATCGTGAGCGCGAGCACGCCGGTGGTCGCGTGCGTGAGCCCCGCGTACCAGCCGGGCACCGCGAGCTCGCGTGGGCCGGGCTGCGCGTCCATGCGCACGAGGAACGCCGCGCACACGCAGACGAGGAGGAGCGACGAGACGTAGTGGAACCCGACGATGAAGGGGTTGAGCCCCGTCCACACCGTGATGCCGCCGACGATCGCCTGCGCGACGATGCCGGCGCCGACGATGAAGGCGAGCACGAACAGGTCGCGGCGCTGGCTGCGGATGCGCCAGACGAGCACGAACAGCGCGAGGGCGATGAGCCCCACGACGCCGGTCATCATGCGGTTGCCGAACTCGATCAGCCCGTGGATGCCCATCTCGGGTGTCGTGATGAGCGAGTCGGCCGTGCAGGTGGGCCAGGTGGGGCATCCGAGGCCCGAGCCCGTGAGGCGCACCGCACCGCCCGTCGCGATGATCACGACCTCCGCGACAAACGACAGCCAGGCGAAGACGCGGATCCGCCCGTCGACTCGGTCGGGCAGCCACTGGATGAAGCGGTTCACGCTGGTCGTCCTGATCCGGGTCGCACTGTGACGGCGCTGGGAGTACGGCGCACCCGACAGCGCGACCCTATAGACTTGAAGGGTTGGGAAGGCCCGCGAGGCGCGCGTCAGCGCGATGCGAGCTCCCAGCCATCTTAGGTTCGCACTGGAGCCGCCCGCACATCATCACCCAGCCAACGAGCGCCTCGACTCGCGAGGGAATGAGCCGGACTCATATCCGGTTGCACGGGAGGAGAAGAGGGAGAGCATGACGGACGTACTGATCGACCGCCCAGAACTCGAAGGACTCGGTGTCTACGAGTTCGGATGGGCCGACTCCGACGCTGCAGGGGCATCCGCACGACGCGGCATCTCGCCCGAGGTCGTCGCCGACATCTCGGCCCTGAAGAGCGAGCCCGAATGGATGCTCCAGCGTCGCCAGCGCGCGCTGCAGCTGTTCGAGCGCAAGCCCATGCCCACCTGGGGGGCCGACCTGTCGGAGATCGACTTCGACAACATCAAGTACTTCGTGCGCTCAACCGAGAAGCAGGCCCAGACGTGGGAGGACCTGCCCGACGACATCAAGAACACCTACGAGAAGCTCGGCATCCCCGAGGCCGAGCGGCAGCGCCTCGTCGCCGGCGTGGCCGCCCAGTACGAGTCCGAGGTCGTCTACCACCAGATCAACGAGGAACTCGAGCGCCAGGGTGTCATCTTCATGGACACCGACACCGCGCTGAAGGAGCACCCCGAGTTCTTCGAGGAGTACTTCGGCACCGTCATCCCGGCCGGTGACAACAAGTTCGCCGCGCTGAACACGGCCGTGTGGTCGGGCGGGTCGTTCGTCTACGTGCCGCCCGGCGTGCACGTCGAGATCCCCCTGCAGGCCTACTTCCGCATCAACACCGAGAACATGGGCCAGTTCGAGCGCACGCTGATCATCGCCGACGAGGACAGCTACGTGCACTACATCGAGGGGTGCACGGCCCCGATCTACAAGTCCGACTCTTTGCACTCGGCGGTCGTCGAGATCATCGTGAAGAAGAACGCCCGCGTGCGCTACACGACGATCCAGAACTGGTCGAACAACGTGTACAACCTCGTGACCAAGCGGGCGACCGCGGCCGAGGGCGCCACCATGGAGTGGATCGACGGCAACATCGGCTCGAAGGTCACCATGAAGTACCCGTCGATCTTCCTGATGGGCGAGCACGCCAAGGGCGAGACCCTCTCGGTGGCCTTCGCCGGTCCGGGCCAGCACCAGGATGCCGGCGCCAAGATGATCCACATGGCGCCGTACACGCAGTCGTCGATCGTCTCGAAGTCGATCGCCCGTGGCGGCGGCCGCGCCGGCTACCGCGGCGAGGTCCGCATCGACGCGAACGCGCACCACTCGGCGAACACCGTGCGCTGCGACGCCCTGCTCGTCGACACCATCTCGCGCTCCGACACCTACCCGGCGATCGACATCCGGGTCGACGACGTGCACCTCGGACACGAGGCCACGGTCTCGAAGGTGAGCGAGGAGCAGCTCTTCTACCTGATGAGCCGGGGCATGCCCGAGGACGAGGCCATGGCCATGATCGTGCGCGGCTTCATCGAGCCGATCGCCCGCGAACTGCCCATGGAGTACGCGATGGAACTCAACAAGCTCATCGAGATGGGCATGGAAGGATCGGTCGGCTAGGAATGACCGCCCAGATGACCAGCACAGCCATGCCCACGGCCGAGCAGCATGGCCTCGTCGCGCATTCGGACGGCGCCTTCGTGCCCGTGCAGACGCGCTCCGAGCGCTTCCGATCGGTGAACGTCGAGGACTTCGCCCCGGTGAACGGGCGCGAGCACGAGTGGAAGCTCTCGCCCGTCGCGGCGTTCGCCGACCTCACGGGCGGCGAGCTCGACGGCGCCCGCCTGCCGATCGAGACGACGGATGCCCCGGGCGTCGACGTCTCATGGATCGCCCGCGACGACGCGCGCATCGGCGCCGCCGGCACGCCCGAAGAGCGTGCGAGCGCCAACGCATGGACGTCGTTCGACGAGGCCCTCCTCATCTCGGTCACCGGTGAAGACGAGAAGGTCGTCGCCGTGACCCGATCCGGGCTCGGCAACGCACCCCGAGGAGCCCACACCGTCATCGAGATCGCGCCGAACAGCCGCGGACTCGTGGTGCTCCGGGGCATCGGCGACGCTCGACTCAGCGAGAACGTCGAGATCCTCGTCGGCGACGGTGCATCGCTCACCGTGGTCTCGCTGCAGGAGTGGAACGACGACGCGGTGCACCTCTCGAGCCAGTTCGCCCGGCTCGGCCGCGACTCGTTCCTGAAGCACATCGTCGTCTCCCTCGGCGGCAAGGTCGTGCGGGTGAATCCCTCGACCCACCTGGCCGAGCAGGGCGCCGACATCGAGTCGCTCGGCCTCTACTTCGCCGACGCCGGCCAGCACCTCGAGCAGCAGGTGTACGTGCACCACGACGCACCGCACACGAAGAGCCGCGTGACCTACAAGGGCGCGCTGCAGGGCGCCGGCGCACGCACGGTGTGGATCGGCGACGTGCTCATCGGCAACGCCGCGACCGGCACCGACAGCTACGAGCAGAACCGCAACCTCGTCCTCACCGACGGCACCCGTGCCGACTCCGTGCCCAACCTCGAGATCGAGACGGGCGACATCGAGGGGGCCGGGCACGCCAGCGCCACCGGCCGCTTCGACGACGAGCAGTTGTTCTACCTCATGGCTCGCGGCATCAGCGAAGACGAGGCCCGGCGCCTCGTCGTGCGCGGATTCCTCACCGAGATCGTCCAGAAGATCGGCTCGCCTGAGCTCGAAGCGCGGCTCCTCGTCGCGATCGAGGCAGAACTGCAGGTGAGCTGACCGTGGCATCCGTTCGTGTCTGCGGCGTCGACGAGCTCGGCGTCAACGAGGCTTCCCGCTTCGTGCTCGACGGCGTGGCGATCGCCGTCGTGAAGGATGCCGCCGGCGAGGTCTTCGCGATCGGCGACACCTGCACGCACGGCGACATCTCCCTGGCCGAGGGCTTCGTCGAGGACGACACGCTGGAGTGCTGGGCGCACGGCTCCAAGTTCTCGCTTCGCAGCGGCAAGCCGCTCACCCTTCCCGCCTACGAGCCCGTCCCGGTCTTCCAGGTCGAGGTCAAGGACGGCGGCGTCCACATCGATCCCTCGGTCACCCTGACCGTCTGAACCAGCTTCCGGCCCGGAACGGCCGGCTCACGAAAGAGATTCACCACCACATGTCAGTGCTCGAGATCAAGAACCTGCACGTCAACGTCGAGACCGACCAGGGCACCCGCGAGATCCTCCGCGGCGTCGACCTCGTCATCAACGAGGGCGAGATCCACGCCATCATGGGCCCGAACGGCTCGGGCAAGTCGACGCTCGCGTACACGATCGCCGGCCACCCGAAGTACCACGTCGTCGAGGGCGAGATCCTGCTCGACGGCGAGAACGTGCTCGAGATGTCGGTCGACGCCCGCGCGCGCGCCGGCCTGTTCCTCGCGATGCAGTACCCCGTCGAGATCCCGGGCGTCACGGTGACGAACTTCCTCCGCACGGCGAAGACCGCCATCGACGGCGAGGCACCGTCGGTGCGCACCTGGGTGAAGGACGTGCGCGAGTCGATGGCGAACCTGCGCATGGACTCGAACTTCGCCGAGCGCAACGTCAACGAGGGCTTCTCGGGCGGCGAGAAGAAGCGCAACGAGATCCTGCAGCTCGAGCTGCTGAAGCCGCGGTTCGCCGTGCTCGACGAGACCGACTCGGGCCTCGACGTGGACGCGCTGAAGATCGTCTCCGAAGGCGTGAACCGCGCCAAGGCGAACACGGGCCTCGGCATCCTGCTCATCACCCACTACACGCGCATCCTCCGCTACATCAAGCCCGACTTCGTGCACGTGTTCGTCGCGGGCCGGATCGCCGAGCAGGGCGGTCCCGAGCTCGCCGACCGCCTCGAGGACGAGGGCTACGACCGCTACCAGGTCGCCGAGCCCGCCGCGGCGGCCGCGGCCGAGTAGGTCGCGACTAGAATCGACATCATGGTCACCTCCCTCGCTCCCGAGCGCTTCGACCAGGTCACCGAAGCGCTGAAAGACGTGATGGACCCCGAGCTCGGCGTGAACGTCGTCGACCTCGGGCTCATCTACGACCTCGGCTGGGACGATGAGCACGATGCCCTCGTCATCCACATGACGCTCACGAGCGCCGGATGCCCCCTCACGGACGTGCTCGAGGAGCAGACGGCCGAGGCGCTCGACGGCATCGTCGACGCGTTCCGCATCAACTGGGTGTGGATGCCGCCGTGGGGCCCCGAGCGCATCACCGACGACGGGCGCGACATGATGCGCGCCCTCGGGTTCGCGATCTAGCCGAGCTCGACGAGATGCCCCGGATGCCGCCAGGCAGCCGGGGCATCGTCGCGTTCACGCCAATCCGCGCCGGCGCAGGAGCGGCTCGATCGACGGGTCACGCCCGAGCAGCGCCCTGATCGACTCGCCCGGGTCGCGGGAGCCACCGGGGTTGAGGATCTCACGTCGGTACCGGGCGCCGTTCGCCCGGGTCGCGCCGCCGTGCTGCTCGAACCACTCCATGATGTCGGCGCCGGGCACCTCGCTCCAGATATACGAGTAGTACCCGGCGTCGTAGCCGCCGGCGAAGACGTGCGCGAAGTAGGTCGTCGAGTAGCGCGGCGGCACAAGCGGGTCGTCGAGGCCGGACGCCACCAGCGAGGAGCGCTCGAATGCCGCGACATCCGCCACCCGGTCGCCTGCGCCGATGCGGTGCCAGGCCTGGTCGAGGGCGGCGGCCGCCAGGTACTCGACGAGGTCGAAGCCGGCGTTGAAACCGCGGGCGGCGGTGAGGCGATCGACGACCTGCTGCGGCATCCGCTCGCCGGTCTCGTGATGCACGGCGAACCGCTCGACCACCTCGGGCCGGAGCAGCCACAGCTCGTTGACCTGACTCGGCAGCTCGACGAAGTCGCGGTAGACGTTCGTCCCGGCCTGCGACGGGTAGCGTACGCGGGCGAGCAGGCCGTGGAGGGCATGCCCGAACTCGTGGAAGAGCGTCTCGGCCTCGTCGAACGTGAGCAGGGTGGGCTCGCCCGCCGCCGGCTTCGGGATGTTCATGTTGTTGACGACGACGGCGAGATCGCCCGTCAGCTCGGACTGCGACACCAGGGCGCTCATCCAGGCGCCGCCGCGCTTGGAGTCGCGCGTGTACGGATCGAAGAGGTAGAGGCCGACGGGCATGCCGTCCTCCTCGAACACCTCGAACACGCGGGTGTCCGGGTGGTAGCCCACCAGGTCCGCCCGCGCGGTGAAGCGCAGGCCGTACAGGAGATGGGCCGCGTGGAAGACGCCGTCGACAAGCACGCGATCGAGCTCCAGATACGGCCGGAGCTCCGCGAGGTCGAGGTCGTGCTGCTCCGCGCGGACCTGCTCGGCGAGGAAGGACCAGTCGGCGGCGACGGGCTCTCGGGCGCCGATGGCCGACGCACGCGAGGCGAGCACGTCCCGCTCGCGTGCCACGTTCCGCATGGCCGGGGCCGTGAGCTCGGCGAGGAGCCCGGTGACGGCCTCGGGGGAGCCGGAGGTCTCGCCCGCGGTCACCGCTGCCGCATGGTTCGGGAAGCCGAGGAGCCGGGCGCGCTCGGCTCGGAGCCGGACGATGTCGAGCAGGATCTGACGGGTGTCGTGCTCGGCCCCGCGGCATCCGCGCGACCGGGAGGCCTCGAGGAGCCGGTCGCGCACGTCCGACCGGGCGAGTGCCGCCAGCGCGGGCTGGCCGGTGGGAAGCACCAGGGTGAGCAACCAGCCGTCGAGCCCGCGTGTGCGCGCTGCCTCGCGGGCCGTGGAGCGCGCGCCCGCATCGAGGCCGGCGAGCTCAGACTCGTCGACGAGGTGGAGGGCGAGGTCGTTCGTGTCCGCGAGGAGGTGCTGCTGGAAGGCCGTGGTCAGTGTCGAGAGCTCGGCGTTCAGGGCCGCCAGGCGCTCGCGCGCCTCGGGGTCGAGCGCGGCACCCGCGAGCACGGCCTCCCGATGGACGCGTTCGAGGAGGTACGCCTGGTCGGGATCGAGCCCGAGCTCCTCGCGCATGCCGTGCAGCAGGCCGATCCGGGCGAACAGCCGCGGATCGAGGCGGATCGCGTCGTGGTGGGCGGCGAGGAGCGGCGCCAGCTCCGCGTCCAGCGCGTCGATCGCCTCGTCGGTGTCGGCCGAGCTCGCGTTCTCGAAGACCGGGAGCACGCGCCGCAGCAGCTCGCCCGAGCGCTCCAGGGCGACGATCGTGTTGTCGAACGACGGCGGCGCCGGATCATCGGCGATCGCCTCGACCTCCGCACGCTGCTCGTGCATGCCCTGCACGATCGCGTCACGGTAGTGCTCGGGCCGCAGGAGCGCGAACAACGGCAGCCCGTACGGGAGGGTGCTGGGTTCGAGGAACGGATTCGACGCGTCGCCCATCCGACCACCCTATGGCGTTGGGGTGGTCGGCCGCCTGCCCGTTCGCGTGGCCGGTCGCGTGGCGAGAAGGCAGCCGCCGCGGTCGTAGGCTCGGAACATGCATGGCGACGCAGAGTCCATCGAGTCCGCACCGGCCGAGGCCTACACGCACGGCCATCATGAGAGCGTCCTCCGCGTGCACTCGTGGCGCACCGTCGAGAACTCGGCGGCCTACCTCGCCCCGCACCTCGCGGCCGGCGCCCGGATCCTCGACGTCGGCAGCGGGCCCGGTACGATCACGATCGACCTCGCGCGGCGGGTGCGCCCGGGTCGGGTCGTCGGCGTGGATGCCGCCTCCGACGTCGTCGAGCGTGCGAACGGGCTCGCCGCCAGCGAGCGGGTCGACAACGTCGAGTTCCGCGTCGGCGATGCCTATGCGCTCGAGTTCGCGGATGCGTCGTTCGACGTCGTGCACGCCCACCAGGTCCTGCAGCATCTGGCGCGGCCGGTCGATGCGCTGCACGAGTTCCGCCGCGTCCTGAAGCCCGGGGGATTGCTGGCCGTGCGCGACGTCGACTACGGCGGCGTCATCTGGAGCCCCGCCTCAGCCGGACTCGACCGCTGGCTCGAGCTCTACCACGACGTGGCCGCGGGCAACGGCGGCGAGCCCGACGCCGGCCGCCACCTGAAGCGGTGGGTGCGCGAGGCCGGCTTCACCGAGATCGAGACGACGGCGACGAACTGGGTGTTCTCGACGGCTCTCGAACGCGAGTGGTGGGGCAGCTCGTGGGCCGATCGCGCCACACAGTCGCAGTTCGCGGCGCACGCCATCGAGTCGGGCCACTCGAACCCGGCCGAGCTCGACCGCATCGCCACGGCCTGGCGCGAGTGGGCGGCAGATGACGACGGCTGGCTGCTCATGCCGCACGCCGAGGTGCTCGCCCGCGCCTGACCGTGCCCGCCTGCACGAGGGCTTGAGCAGCTACCAGTCCTCGTCGGCGTCGTGCACGTCGACGATCGTGTCGCTCACGACCGTGCCGTCGTCGAGCTCGACGATGGGCCGACCCTCGAGCCAGGTGAGGGTCCAGTGCCGGCCCTCGCCGTTGCCGGGGTGCCCTGCCTCAGCCGCGGCGATGCGCGGGCGCAGGTCGGTCGGCACCGACGCCGGCGGCTCGGCGCCGAACGACCACCGGGTTCCGAGCCGCATCAGGCGTCCATCTCGTAGGTCACCCACGTCGTGCGGCGAGCGAGCTCGTCGTAGAGGCGCCGAGCGTCGGCGTTGTCCTCGGCGGTGATCCAGCTGACCCCGCCGGTGCCGACCTCGAGCGAGCGCGCATGCACGAACTCGATGAGCGCGCGACCGACTCCCGCACCGCGGGCGGCCTCGGTGACGTAGAGGTCGTCGAGGTGGATGCCCCGCGTCGCCCGCAGCGTGTCGGGCACGACGCGGAAGTGTGCGAGTCCGACCGGCGTGCCCTCGTCGTCGACCGCGAGCGCCGCGTGGAGCGGGTCGTGCTCGTCGCGGATCCAGTTCCACACGATGAGCGCCTTCGCGTCGTCGAGCTCGGTGTCGTAGAACTCGCAGTACGCCTCGAACAACGGCAGCCATCCGAAGAAGTCATCGTCGCCTGCCAGGCGGATCTCGTGTGCCATCGCGTACCCCCTACGCCTCGGATGCCTCGAACACGATGTCGCGCACCTCGAACTGCTCCGCCTCGACGAACGAGAGGGAGGCGATGCGCCCCACCGCGCGCAGGTCGGCGGATGCCGACTCGATCAGCGCGATCGCCGGCGCGGACGCCGCGATCACGGCGCTCTCGACCGGGGTCTTCTGGGATGCCTTCGCATCGGTCTTCGCACGCCGGATGCCGGTGAGCGCGAGGCTCGCCAGTTCGAGCAGCTCCACGCCGGCCTCGCCGCGTGCCGCGAGCTCGTCGACCGTGGGCCACGGCGCCACGTGCACCGACCCGTCGTTCGACCAGCGCCAGGCCTCCTCGGTAGCGAACGGGATGACCGGTGCGAAGAGGCGGAGCAGTACGCTGAGCGCGGTCTTCAACGCCGCGACGGCCGACGCCTGCTCGGGGCTCGGCGCGCCGTAGGCGCGTTCCTTCACGAGCTCGAGGTAGTCGTCGCAGAAGGTCCAGAAGAAGGTCTCCGCGGACTCGAGCGCCCGGGCGTGCTCGTAGGCGTCGTACGACCTGGTGGCGCTGGCCACGACCTCGGCGAGCTCGGCGAGCATGCTCCGGTCGACCGGCACGGTCACGGGGGCGTCGGCGCGACCGTCGAACGCGAGGATGAACTTCGCCGCGTTGAGCACCTTGATGGCGAGGCGGCGGCCGATCTTGACCTGCGTCGGGTTCTGCGGGTCGAACGCGGCATCCGTGCCCAGCCGGCTGGATGCCGCCCAGTAGCGCACCGCATCGGAGCCGTGCTGCTCGAGCAGGCCGGCCGGGGTGACCACGTTGCCCTTCGACTTCGACATCTTCTTCCGGTCGGGATCCACGATGAAGCCCGAGATCGCCGCGTTCTGCCACGGCTTCACGCCGTGCTCCAGCTCGGCGCGGAGCACCGTGGAGAACAGCCAGGTGCGGATGATGTCCTGGCCCTGCGGACGCAGCGAGTAGGGGAAGACGAGGTCGAAGAGCTCTCCGTCGCGCTCCCAGCCGCCGGCGAGCTGCGGCGTGAGCGACGACGTCGCCCAGGTGTCCATCACGTCGTGCTCACCGATGAAGCCGCCGGGCACGCCACGCTGCGACTCCTCGAAGCCCGGCGCGGGCGCCGACGAGGGATCGACGGGGAGCAGGTCGCGCGTCGCCACGATGGGCTCGTCGAACACCGGGTTCCCGTCCGCGTCGAGCGGGTACCAGACCGGGATCGGCACGCCGAAGAAGCGCTGCCGGGAGACGAGCCAGTCGCCCGAGAGCCCGCCGACCCAGTTCTCGTACCGCACTCGCATGAAGTCGGGGTGCCAGTCGATGTCGCGGCCGTGGGCGACGAGCCGCTCCTTCAGCCCCTCGTCGCGTGCGCCGTTCACGATGTACCACTGCCGGGTGGAGACGATCTCGAGGGGACGGTCGCCCTTCTCGAAGAACTTCACCGGGTGGGTGATCGCCTTGGGCTCGCCGAGGAGGTCGCCCGACGCCCGCAACTGGTCGACGACCGCCTGCTTGGCGGAGAAGGTCGTCTTGCCCGCGAGCTCGGCGAACGCGGCGCGACCCGCCTCGCTCGTGATGGCCTCTGGCGCCTCGGCGATGATGCGGCCGTCGAAGCCCATGATCGCGCGGTTGGGGAGGTTCAGCTCGCGCCACCAGACCACGTCGGTCACGTCGCCGAAGGTGCAGATCATCGCGATGCCGGTGCCCTTGTCCTTCTGGGCGAGGTGGTGCGCCACCACGGGCACCTCGACGCCGAAGACGGGGGTGGTCACGGTGGTGCCGAAGAGCGGCTGGTAGCGCTCGTCGTCGGGATGGGCGACGAGGGCCACGCACGCCGGGATGAGCTCGGGCCGACTCGTCTCGATCTCGACGATGCCGCCGTCGGGCCGGTGGAACGCCACCCGGTGGTAGTGCCCGGCCTGCTCGCGGTCCTCGAGCTCGGCCTGGGCGACGGCGGTGCGGAACGTCACGTCCCACAGCGTCGGGGCGAGCGCCTGATAGGCCTCGCCGCGCTCGACGTTGCGCACGAAGGCGAGCTGCGAGGTGAAGAGCGCCTCGTCGGCGATCGTGCGATAGGACTGCGTCCAGTCCACCGAGAGTCCGAGGGTGCGGAAGAGCGCCTCGAACTGCTGCTCGTCCTCGGCGGTGAGCCGCTCGCAGAGCTCGATGAAGTTGCGTCGGCTGATCGGCTGCTGGTCGGCGGCCCTCGTGCTCTTGTTGTCGCCGCCCTCGAAGGGCGGGACGAAGTCGGGGTCGTACGGCAGCGACGGGTCGCAGCGCACGCCGTAGTAGTTCTGCACGCGGCGCTCGGTCGGCAGGCCGTTGTCGTCCCAGCCCATGGGATAGAAGACGCTTCGACCGCGCATGCGCTGGTAGCGCGCGATGAGGTCGGTGTGCGTGAACGAGAACACGTGCCCGATGTGGAGGGAACCCGACGCGGTCGGCGGCGGCGTGTCGATCGAGTAGACGCTCTCGCGCGTGGCCCGCTCGCGGTCGAACCGGTAGACGCCGTCGCGCTCCCACGCGTCGCCCCAGACCGTCTCGAGTCCTTCGAGCGCTGGCTTGTCGGGGATGCGCGAGTGATCGGTCATGATGCTCCGGTTCGATATCGGCGGCACCGTGTCGGTGAAGAGGTGCCTGAATGTGCGACGATCCAGCCTACCGGAGACGACTCGGCCCGCCGGGAACCGGCGGGCCGAGGGGGTGCCGCTCACGCAGCGGCGGTGATGGGATCAGGCGGCGGATGCCGGCTCGGGGGTCGCCACGACGTCGGGGTCGCCGACCTCGGGCACCGGGGGCATCCGTGACGCCGCCCACGCCGAGATGAGCGTGACGGCCGACAGCAGGGCGAGGATCACGCCGGGGTGCCACCACGCGTAGCCCGTCGCCTCGCCGAGCGCGAGGGTCACGAGCGGCACGAAGCCGCCGACCGTCGCGGCGATCGCGTACGAGAGCGAGAGCGCAGAGTAGCGGAAGTGGTCGGGGAACAGGTCGTTCATCAGGCCGCCGAGCGCCGCCCACGACATGGTCGGGAGGATGCCCCCGATGATCATCGTGCCCACGAGGATCGGGAACGTCGCGAACTGGAGCAGGAAGTACATCGGGAACGTGATGAGCAGCGTGCCGAGTGCGCCCCATGCGACGACGCGCGCCGAGCCGATGCGCGTCGCCCACGATCCGAACAACGGGATGGTGATGAGCTGCAGCAGTCCGCCGATGGTCGTGGCGATGAGCAGGTCCTGGAAGCTGAAGCCCAGCTCCGCCGCGCCGTAGTTGATGGTGTACGTGTTCATCAGCGAATAGGAACCGATGCCGAGCAGCGCCGCGCCGATCGCGATGACGATCGCCACCGGGCGCCGGCGGAACATGGCGATGAAGGGCACGCGGTCGCGTCGCCCCTCGGCGACGACCTCGCGGAACACGGGCGTCTCGTCGATCGTCCAGCGGAGGTAGAGCGACACGAGCAGGAGGGGGAAGGCGATGAGGAACGGGATCCGCCACCCCCACGCCGCGAGCTCCTCGGCCGGCAGTGCGATCGTCATGACGATGAACAACGTCGCGGAGAGGATGGACCCCACGGGCGACCCGAGCTGCGGGATCGCGGCGTAGAACGCGCGCTTCACCGGCCCCGAGTGTTCGGTGGCGAGGAGGATCGAGCCGCCCCACTCGCCGCCCAGTGAGAGGCCCTGGACGACGCGCAGCAGCACGAGGAGCACGGCACCGATCCAGCCGGCCTGCGCGTAGGTGGGCAGCACCCCGATCAGGCCGGTCGCGACACCCATGATGCCGACGGTCCAGAGCAGCGTCGCGCGGCGTCCCAGCCGGTCGCCCATGTGCCCGAAGAGGACGGCGCCGATCGGCCGCACGAGGAACGCGACGGCGACCGTCGAGAAGGCGGCGAGTTGCGCGCCGAACTCGCCGAGCGGGTCGAAGAAGAGCGGCCCGATGAAGAAGGCCGAGAAGTAGGCGAAGACGTAGAAGTCGAAGGACTCGAGCGAGGTGCCGACCATCGAGGCCAACGCGACGCGTCGGGCGGGATTCGTGGGCGCGGGGGTCGCCGGGGCGGGAGGTGCAGTGGTCACGCAGTCATCCTTGCAGCGGTCGCGCGGCCGGACAATCAACTTGTTTGATTTCCCATAGAACAATACGATTTCAATGTGCTGATCCGCCTCGATCCGACCCGTGCGACACCGCTCTTCGAGCAACTCGCCGCCGGCGTGCGCGCGGCCATCATCGACGGTCGCGTCATCGGTGGCGAGCGCCTCCCGGCCGCCCGCGATCTCGGCCGGTCGCTCGGGGTGAACATGCACACAGTGCTGCGCGCGTACGGCGTGCTGCGCGAGGAGGGACTGATCGAACTGCACCGGGGGCGCGGTGCCGTCGTGGCCGTGCGCATCGGCGGGCACGCGGCGCTGGCGGGCGCGATCCACGATCTCGTCGACGAGGCCAAGCTGCACGACCTCCCCGAGAGCGCGCTGCTCGCGCTCGTCAGCGAGGCGTACCGCGGGTCTCCCGCCGCCTCGGGCGTGCTTCGGGGAGCGCGGACGCGGTAGTCTGGAAGGCAACGACTGCGATCCGGCCATCACCGGGGAGTCTTCGGAAGAACGCGAACGGATGCCGCGAGGCATCCGCTCGTCACTAGAACCGAACGGGTGGCCCGTCACAGCCGAATGAGGGGCCTCGACATCCACGGATGGCGAGGCAAGCGAGGTGGTACCGCGGCGGTGCTCGATCGAGCAGCCGGCGTCCTCGCGAGAGCATCCGTCCCCGCAAGGAGCGAGCGTGTACCCCCGTACCCCAGACGACCACGGTGTCGCCCCCTCACCCGACTTCCCCGCCGTCGAGCGCGAGGTCCTCGCCTTCTGGAAGCAGGACGGCACCTTCCAGGCGTCGATCGACCAGCGCGAGGGCTCGCCCGAGTGGGTGTTCTACGACGGCCCGCCGTTCGCCAACGGCCTGCCGCACTACGGGCACCTGCTGACCGGGTACGCGAAGGACCTCTTCCCGCGCTTCCAGACCATGCGCGGCCACCAGGTGCACCGCCGTTTCGGCTGGGACACGCACGGCCTGCCCGCTGAGCTCGAGGCGGAGCGCCAGCTCGGCATCACCGACAAGAGCGAGATCGAGGCGATGGGCATCGCGGCCTTCAACGAGGCCGCGCGCGAGGCGGTGCTGCGCTACACCAAGGAGTGGCAGGAGTACGTCACCCGGCAGGCGCGGTGGGTCGACTTCGAGCACGACTACAAGACGCTCGACGTGACGTTCATGGAGTCGGTGGTGTGGGCGTTCAAGACCCTGCACGACAAGGGGCTCGCCTATGAGGGCTACCGGGTGCTGCCGTACTGCTGGCGCGACCAGACGCCGCTCTCGAACCACGAGCTGCGCATGGACGACGACGTCTACAAGATGCGGCAGGACCAGACCGTCACGGTCACGTTCCCGCTGACTGGCGCGAAGGCGGAGTCGCTCGGCCTCACCGCCGTGCGCGCGCTCGCCTGGACGACGACGCCGTGGACGCTCCCGACGAACTTCGCGCTCGCGGTCGGGCCCGACATCGAGTACGCGGTGGTGCCAGCCGGGCCGAACGGCACGCCCGACGCGACGGTGCTGCGCGAGCGGGCCGGCGCCTCCGACACCGAGGTGCTCGGCGGCGAGTACCTCCTGGCCCGCGACCTCGTCGGCGGCTACGCGAAGGAGCTCGGCTACGACTCGGCCGACGACGCCCGCGCCGCCGTCTCGCGCACCGTGCGCGGTGCCGAGCTCGAGGGCGTCACCTACGACCGGCTGTTCGACTACTACGCCGACGTCGAGCAGTACGGCCTCCAGAACGCCTGGCAGGTACTCGTGGCCGACTACGTGACCACTGAGGACGGCACCGGAATCGTGCATCAGGCCCCCGCGTACGGCGAGGAGGACCAGAAGATCGGCGAGGCCGCCGGCATCCCGGTCGTCATCTCCCTCGACGACGCGGGCCGGTTCCTGCCGGCGGTGACGGATGTCGCGGGGCTCCTCTGGAGCGACGCGAACAAGCCGCTCACCCAGCTGCTCAAGGCCGAGGGGCGCCTGCTGCGGCAGGCGAGCTACGAGCACTCGTACCCGCACTGCTGGCGGTGCCGAAACCCGCTCATCTACAAGGCGGTCTCGAGCTGGTTCATCCGCGTGCCCGAGTTCCGCGACCGCATGGGCGAGCTGAACCAGGACATCACCTGGGTGCCCGAGAACGTCAAGGACGGGCAGTTCGGCAAGTGGGTCGCGGGCGCCAGGGACTGGTCGGTCAGCCGCAACCGCTACTTCGGCTCGCCCATCCCGGTGTGGAAGAGCGACGACCCCGAGTACCCGCGCGTCGACGTCTACGGCTCGCTCGAGGAGATCCAGCGCGACTTCGGCCGGCTGCCCGTGAACACCGCGGGCGAGCCCGACTTGCACCGCCCCTACATCGACGAGCTCACGCGGCCGAACCCCGACGACCCCACCGGGAGGTCGACGATGCGGCGCATCCCCGACGTGCTCGACGTGTGGTTCGACTCGGGCTCGATGCCGTTCGCGCAGGTGCACTACCCGTTCGAGAACCAGGAGTGGTTCGACACGCACCACCCCTCCGACTTCATCGTCGAGTACATCGGCCAGACCCGCGGATGGTTCTACGTCATGCACGTGCTCTCGACCGCGCTCTTCGACCGCCCCGCGTACAAGAACGTGGTGAGCCACGGGATCGTGCTCGGCAGCGACGGGCAGAAGATGTCGAAGTCGCTGCGCAACTATCCCGACGTCTCCGAGGTCTTCGACCGCGACGGCGCCGACGCGATGCGCTGGTTCCTGATGTCGAGCTCCGTGCTGCGCGGCGGCAACCTCGTCGTCACCGAGGAGGGCATCCGAGAGGGCGTGCGGCAGGTCATGCTGCCGCTGTGGAGCACTTGGTACTTCTTCTCGCTCTACGCCAACACGGCGCGCGAGGGCGGGTACGAGGCGACCCGCCGCACCGACTCGACCGATGTGCTCGACCGCTACCTGCTCGCCAAGCTCCGCGACCTCGTGACCGCGGTGACGGACGACCTCGAGTCGTTCGACTCCACGCTCGCCTCGCAGAAGCTGCGCGACTTCGCCGACGTGCTGACGAACTGGTACGTGCGCCGGTCGCGCGACCGGTTCTGGGCCGGCGTCGGAGAAGACGGCTCGGGTGCCGAGGCGTTCGACACGCTCTTCACCGTGCTCGAGACGTACACCCGGCTCGCCGCGCCGCTGCTGCCGCTGATCACCGACAAGGTGTGGCGCGGGCTCACGGGCGGGCGCAGCGTGCACCTGACCGAGTGGCCCGACGCCGAGGAGTTCCCGGCCGACGACGCCCTGGTCGCCGCGATGGACTCGGTGCGCGAGATCAGCGGTGCGACCCTCGCCCTGCGCAAGCAGGCCGGCCGCCGGGTGCGGCTTCCGCTCGCGCGGCTCACAGTAGTGGCGGCGGATGCCTCGGCGCTGGCGCCGTTCGAGGCCATCCTGCGCGACGAGCTCAACGTGAAGTCCGTCGAACTCGTCACCCTCGACGGCTCGAGCGCCGAGCGTTACGGCGTCACGAAGCGGCTCAGCGTCAACGCGCGCGCCGCAGGCCCCCGCCTCGGCAAGACCGTGCAGCAGGCGATCCAGGCGGCGCGCTCGGGCGACTGGACGCTCGACGGCGACCAGACCGTCGTCGCCGGCGGCATCGCCCTGGAGCCGGGGGAGTACGACCTCGTGCTCGAGGCGGGCGGCTCCGGCGACGGTTCGAGCGCGCTCGCGCTCCTCGCCGACGGCGGCTTCGTCATCCTCGACACCGCCACCACGCCCGAGCTCGAGGCCGAGGGCCTCGCGCGCGACGTCGTGCGCGCGGTGCAGGAGGCCCGCAAGGCCGCTGGGCTCGACGTGGGCGACCGGATCCGCCTCGGCCTCACGCTGGACGCGCACGGCGCGGCCGCGGCATCCGCCCATCATGCGCTCATCGCGCGCGAGACCCTCGCCACCGAGCTCGACATCGAGACCGGTGTCGACGTCTCGGGCGCCGAGGCAGCGCGCTCGGTCGGCGACGGCTCGTCGCTGCTCGTGGACCTGGAGAGACTGTGAACGACGCATCCGACGCGAACGAGGCATTCGACGACCGCGACGACCCCGAGTCCCGTGACGCGGCCGACGCCGTCTACGCGGCGCTGCTCGACCGGATCGGCGAGGGCAGCCCGCGGCCGCGCCTGGCACCGACCCGCCGCGCGGTCGAGCTGCTCGGCGACCCGCATCGGGCGGCGCCGGTCATCCACATCACCGGCACGAACGGCAAGACCTCGACGAGTCGCATGATCGAGGCGATGCTGCGGGCCTCGGGGCTGCGCACCGGACTGCTCACCAGCCCGCACCTCGAGCGGTTCACGGAGCGGATCCGCATCGACGGCGAGCCGATCGCCGACGAGGCGGTCGCCCGCAACTGGGAGGAGATCCTCCCGTTCCTCGCCATCGTCGACGCCGAGCTCGACGGAAGCGGCGAGGAGCCGCTCACGTTCTTCGAGACCCTCACGGTGCTGGCGTTCGCGTGCTTCGCCGACGCTCCCGCCGACGTGGTCGTGCTGGAGGTCGGCATGGGCGGCGAGTGGGACTCCACCAACGTCGCCGACGGCCAGGTCGCGGTGTTCACGCCCATCGACCTCGACCACCAGGCGCGCCTCGGCAACACCGTCACCGAGATCGCCCGCACGAAGTCGGGCATCATCAAGCCCGCGGCATCCGTCGTCACCGCGAAGCAGCCCGATGACGCCCTGCGCGTGCTCGAAGACGCCGCGGAGCTCACGGAGTCGACCCTCGCCGTGGAGGGCGACGCCTTCGACGTCCTCGAGTCGCGCGTCGCGGTGGGCGGGCAGCTGATCTCCGTGCGCGGGCTCGCGGGGGAGTACCGCGACATCGCCCTGCCGCTCTTCGGCCGCCACCAGGCCGAGAACGCGGCCGTCGCCATCGCCGCGGTCGAGGCCTTCATCGGCGGAGGCGCGGTGCGCCTCGCCGACGAGGTCGTGCACGACGGGCTCTCGGTCGCGGCCTCCCCGGGGCGGCTGCAGGCCATCGCCTCCGATCCGACGGTCATCGTGGATGCCGCGCACAACCCGCACGGCGCGGAGTCGCTGGTGGCGGCGCTCGACGAGTACTTCGACTTCGAGGAGGTCGTCTTCGTCTTCGGCGTGCTCGCCGACAAGGACGTCGACGGCATCGCCGCCGTCCTGGCCCGGACGGGCGGCTCGTTCCTCGTCACGCGGCCCGAGTCCGACCGGGCCCGCGAGGTGCGGGACGTGGCGGCGATCCTCGCCGCCCGCGTCGGCGCCGACCGCGTGCAGGCCGTCGATCGGCTCGACGACGCGCTCGACGAGGCGCGCGCCTGGGCGGCGGAGTCGCCGAAGCGCGCGGTGGTGGTCACGGGCTCCATCGCCCTCGTCGGCGAGGCCATGTCGATCGCCGCCGACCGTGGATGGGGCCGCGCATGAGCGACGCGCCCGCCGCCGCCGCGCCCGAGCCGGGGAGGGGCCGGCCGCGCTCGATCCGGCAGAGCCTGGCGTCCATCGTGCTGGGCTTCGAGATCATCATCGTGTTCCTCGCGGCGCTCGTGATCTGGGGCCTCGCGCCGACCGAGAACGGCTCGCTGGGGCTTCCCCCGTGGGTCGCGCTCGTCGCGGGCGGCGTGCTGATCGTCGGCCTGGTGGTGACCATCGGGCTGCTCAGGTACCCGTGGGGCTTCACGCTCGGGTGGGTGCTGCAGGCGCTCATCCTCGCGGCGGGCTTCCTCAACCCGGCGATGTTCTTCGTCGGCATCCTCTTCGGCGGCCTGTGGTGGTACTGCATGGTCGCCGGCGCCCGAATCGATCGAGACAGGACGGCGCAGGCCGCTCCGGAACAGGAACAGGAATGACCACCGGCATCGAAGAGACCCTCGTGATCGTGAAGCCCGACGGCGTCGCCCGCAACCTCACCGGCGAGATCCTCCGCCGGATCGAGGCGAAGGGCTACTCCCTCGTCGACGTCCGCATGGTGCAGCCCGACCGAGAGATCCTCGCGAAGCACTACGCGGAGCACGAGGGCAAGCCGTTCTACGAGCCGCTCGTCGAGTTCATGCAGTCCGGTCCGGTCGTGGCCATGCGCGTGGCCGGCAACCGGGTCATCGAGGGCTTCCGGGTGCTCGCCGGCACCACGGACCCCACGACCGCCGCGCCCGGCACGATCCGCGGCGACTTCGGCCGCGATTGGGGTCTCAAGGTGCAGCAGAACCTCGTGCACGGCTCGGACTCGCCCGAGTCGGCCGAGCGCGAGCTCGCCCTCTGGTTCGCCTGAGCGGATGCCGCGCCGGCCGGTCCACCCGGTCGGCGCGGCCCGTCAGCGGAAGAGGTTCTGCAGGTCGATCATGACCCGGGGGATGGCGTTCATCTGCGCCTGGGCGAGCACGATGACGATCGCGTAGCAGACCACGGTGATCAGCGGGATCCACTTGAACCATTCGCCGGCGAGCCGCTGCATCCGTGCCGAGACGGGGATGTGGCCCGTTCGGAGGTTGTGCAGGGTCACCACCCAGAACGTCGGGATCGTCACCGCCCAGGTGAGCATGCACCACGGGCACAGCACGTCGAGCGCGTAGATGCTCTGGGCGATGAGCCATCCCACGAAGACCAGCGCGCCGGCGACGCCGACGTTGAACGCGATCCAGAACCAGCGCGCGAACTGGGCTCCGGCGAGGATCGCGGCGCCGATGGCGATGACGACGGGCCACGCCATGAGGCCGATGAGCGGGTTGGGGAATCCGAACACCTCGCCCTGCCACGATCCGAGGTTCACGCCGCAGCCGACCAGCACGCCCACGTCGCACGACGGCACGAAGTCGGGATCGGCGAGCAGGGCGAGCTTGTCGATCGTCAGGCTCCACGCGGCGAGGAGGCCGAGCGCCCCCGCGATGAGGAGGAAGACGGCGACGCCGACGGGTCGGGACTGGGGGGAGGAGTCCGGCATCCTCGTATTCTGGCATGCGGTTCCACGCCAACCCTGCGCGGCCGTGCGATAATCGAAGGAGTCGTCCGGGCCGCGCCCGGCACGGCGCCAATGAAGGCTTTGAGGATGCACCGCATCCGACTGAGCGGTGAGACGCACCGCGAGACGTGGCGACACAGGCAACCTGCCGGTCGCAGCAGTGAAGGATTGGCGGTCCAGCGCACGGCGCAGGACCGCTCGAGACGAGAACGGGAGCGGATGGCGCGGCCATCCACACCGTCGTAGGAGTGCACCAGAGATGGTGGAAGGCAACGAGAACAACACGAACGAATCCGGCAGCAGCACACCGAGGCGTCGAGGCGGCCTGTTCGGCGCACGACGCGGTGGCCGAGGTCGCGGTGCCGGTGAGCGTGCCCCGCTGACGCCAGAGCCGGTCGACGCGGCATCCGCGGTCGATGCGGGCCCGACGGCGGGCTCGACGTCCGATGCCGTCGCCCCGGCGAACTCGGCGGACGCCGCAGGTGCGCACGCGACCGGCGCTGTCGACCCGTCGAACGGGGAGACCACCGAGGTCGTGGCGGACGCGCCTGACGCACCGGCGCAGCCCGCTACCGCAGCGCCGGCGTCACCGATCCCGGCCACCCTCACGACCACCTCGCTCATCTTCCACGCGCCGCCGGTGCTGGTGCCGAGCGAGCGTCCCGAGCGCGACGAGCGAGAGGGTGGAGCGCCCGCCGACGAGCCGTCGAGCGTGCGCCGCCGCACCCGCCGCCGCAGCGGCGAGGAGGGTCGCCCTGCGGGCGACGAGCCCAGCAACACGGTCGTCAAGGTGCGCAAGCCCCGCGAGCCCGAGCTCATCACGGAGCCGCAGAAGGTCAAGGGCTCCACCCGGCTCGAGGCGAAGAAGCAGCGCCGGCGTGACGGTCGCGACGCGGGCCGCCGCCGCGCGGTCATCACCGAGGCCGAGTTCCTCGCCCGCCGGGAGTCGGTCGACCGCCAGATGATCGTCCGCGAGAAGGGCGGCCGGATCCAGATCGGCGTCCTCGAGGACGGCGTGCTCGTCGAGCACTACGTCGCGCGCAACCAGGAGGCGTCGCTCATCGGCAACGTCTACCTCGGCCGCGTGCAGAACGTGCTGCCCAGCATGGAGGCCGCCTTCGTGGACATCGGCCGCGGCCGCAACGCCGTGCTGTACTCGGGCGAGGTCGACTGGGACGCTGCCGCCGAGAACGGCGAGAAGAACCAGCCCCGCCGGATCGAGCTGGCGCTGAAGCCCGGCGATCGCGTGCTCGTGCAGGTCACGAAGGACCCCGTGGGCCACAAGGGTGCGCGGCTCACCAGCCAGGTCTCGCTGCCCGGCCGCTACCTCGTGTACGTGCCGAACGGCTCGATGAACGGCATCAGCCGCAAGCTCCCCGACACCGAGCGCGCGCGCCTGAAGAAGATCCTGAAGGACGTGCTTCCCGACAACGTCGGCGTCATCGTGCGCACGGCCGCCGAGGGCGCCACCGAGGAGCAGCTCACGCTCGACGTGAACCGCCTCATCGCCCAGTGGGCCGACATCTCGACGCAGCTCGAGAAGGTCCAGGCACCGGCGCTCCTGCACTCCGAGCCCGACCTGCTCATCAAGATCGTCCGCGACGTCTTCAACGAGGACTTCCAGAAGATGATCATCGCCGGCGACGAGGCGCGCGAGACCATCGAGCGCTACCTGCGCGCCGTCGCGCCCGACCTGCTCGAGCGGGTCGAGGCCTACACGGGCGAGCGCGAGGCGTTCGACGAGTTCCGCATCTCGGAGCAGATCGAGAAGGCCCTCGATCGCAAGGTGTGGCTGCCGTCCGGCGGCTCGCTGGTCATCGACCGCACCGAGGCCATGACGGTCGTCGACGTGAACACGGGCAAGTTCGTCGGCTCCGGCGGCAACCTCGAGGAGACCGTCACGAAGAACAACCTCGAGGCGGCCGAGGAGATCGTCCGGCAGCTGCGGCTCCGCGACATCGGCGGCATCATCGTGGTCGACTTCATCGACATGGTGCTCGAGTCCAACCGCGACCTCGTGCTGCGCCGGCTCGTCGAATGCCTGTCCCGCGACCGCACCAAGCACCAGGTCGCGGAGGTCACCTCCCTCGGCCTCGTGCAGATGACGCGCAAGAAGCTCGGCCTCGGGCTGCTCGAGTCCTTCTCCGAGCCGTGCGAGGTCTGCGCCGGCCGCGGCATCATCGTGCACCACGAGCCGATCGTGAAGCACCGGGTTGCCCAGCAGGTCGAGCGCGGCGGACGCAGCCGCGGCCGAGGCGGCAACGGCGGCAACGGCAACGGCAACGGCGGCAACCAGGCCCCGGTGCCGGCGTCGACCGAGCCCAAGGCCCACACCGGCACCCACGCGATCACCGAGGACGTGAAGCACGCCCTCGCGCAGATCGCGGCGTCGACGATTCCCCACGCCGAGCACAAGCCGGCCGAGGCGGATGCCGCGGCGGCGACGGCGCCCGGCGCGAGCACGACCGGCGCCGAGGAGCCGACGGCGCGGCAGAACCGCGGCGGCGAGGCCTCGCCGTCGGAGCAGCAGCCGACGTCCGGCGGTCGCCGGCGCGGACGCCACCGTCGGGTGACCCAGGAGCAGGGCCCCGCCGAGACGACCGAACCGCCCGCCGAGCCGCCCGCGCGCGACGAGGCGGCTGCCGAGGCATCCGATGGATCGCCGCTGGTGCCGCTCGTCGAGCTGCCGCCGGTGGCCCCGCCCGAGCGCCGTCGCACGGTGCGTCCCGCCGAGGCCGAGGTGCTGCTCGACTCCGTGCTCGACGCGCTCCCCGCGCCGAAGAAGGCGGGTGAGGGCCGCGGGCGCAGCCGACGTGTGTCGACCGCCGCGCTGAGCACCGCGGGCGCCGCCCCGGTGATCACGCGTGCCGACGGCTCGGCGACCGCGGACTCAGCCGAGCGCTGAGCCGGTTCTCCGGGCGCGTCGCTCGCGCGGCGTGACCCGGAGACCGCTGGCGGCGAGCCGGCGCACGAGCTCCCGCGGGGCCACGGGCTCCGCACCGGCCGCGACGAGTTCGTCGTAGCGCTCGACCGGGACGTCGTAGTGGTCGAGGTCGAACGCACGCGGAGGCAGCCCCGAGCGCTCCGCGAAGGCGCGAAGCTCCTCGATCGAGCGATCGCTCACGAGGTGCGACCACATCGTGCCGTGCTTCGGCCAGAGCGGGGTGTCGATGAGCACGGCCATGCCGCCGATCCTACGCGGGCGCCTCGCACGACTCGCCGGGGACGCGCGTTTGACCGACCCTGTGGCATCAGGTAAACTCGACCGTTGGTGCCACCGCTTATCCCGGTGTGCCCGCACAGTTTTCTGGCAGTGACGACCCTCCTTCCCGCTGGGGTCCCGCGCAGTGACACCCCATCAGACAGCCGGAACCCCCGGGTTCCCCAGAGATAGGTACGAGTAGTGGTTTACGCAGTAGTGCGCGCCGGCGGTCGGCAGGAGAAGGTCGAAGTCGGCACCATCGTGACGATGGACCGCATCAAGGCTGACAAGGACGGCAACGTCTCGCTCATCCCGGTCCTCCTCGTCGACGGCGAGAAGATCACCTCCGACGCCAAGTCGCTCGCGAAGGTCACGGTCACGGCTGAGGTCCTGAACGACCTTCGCGGCCCGAAGATCGTGATCCAGAAGTTCAAGAACAAGACCGGCTACAAGAAGCGCCAGGGCCACCGTCAGGAGCTCACGCGCGTCAAGATCACCGGCATCAAGTAGCAGCGGCCCGCAAGGAGATACAGACATGGCACACAAAAAGGGAGCGAGCTCCACTCGCAACGGTCGTGACTCGAACGCCCAGCGCCTCGGCGTGAAGCGCTTCGGCGGCCAGGTCGTCAGCGCGGGCGAGATCCTCGTCCGCCAGCGCGGCACGCACTTCCACCCGGGTGCTGGCGTGGGTCGCGGCGGCGACGACACGCTCTTCGCGCTCGAGGCGGGCGCTGTGCAGTTCGGCAACAAGGGCGGCCGCAAGGTCGTCAACATCGTGGCGGCCGGCGAATAGTCGACCGACAGGTCTTGTGAGGGCGGGCTTCGGCTCGCCCTCACGTGTTTTCACCCCGTGAGGAGGGATGCGGCATGGTCAGCTTCGTCGACCAGGTGACGTTGTTCGTGCGCGCCGGCCACGGCGGCAACGGGTGCGTCTCGGTGCGCCGGGAGAAGTTCAAGCCCCTCGCGGGCCCCGACGGCGGGAACGGTGGCCACGGCGGCGACATCGTGCTCGTCGCCGACCCGAACGTCACGACCCTCCTCGCCTACCACGGGCGCCCGCACCGCTCCTCCGACAACGGCCAGCCCGGCATGGGCGACAACCGCTCGGGCGCGGCCGGCGAGCTCCTCGAGCTCCCGGTGCCCGTCGGCACGGTCGTGAAGGACCCCGACGGCAGCGAGCTCGCCGACCTCACCGAGCCGGGCATGCGCTTCGTCGTCGCGCCCGGCGGGCAGGGTGGGCTCGGCAACGCGGCGCTCGCGAGCACCAAGCGCAAGGCGCCCGGCTTCGCGCTCCTCGGCACGCCCGGATTCGAGGGCGAGGTGAAGCTCGAGCTGAAGACGATCGCGGATGTCGCGCTCGTCGGCTTCCCGTCGGCTGGCAAGTCGAGCCTCATCGCCGCGCTCTCCGCGGCGCGGCCGAAGATCGCCGACTACCCGTTCACCACGCTGCATCCGAATCTCGGCGTCGTCCAGGCCGGTGACCACCGGTTCACCGTCGCCGACGTGCCCGGCCTCATCGAGGGCGCGAGCGAGGGCAAGGGGCTCGGGCTCGAGTTCCTGCGCCACGTCGAGCGATGCTCGGCCCTCCTGCACGTGATCGACTGCGCGACGCTCGAGCCCGGACGCGACCCGCTGAGCGACCTCGAGATCATCCTCGCCGAGCTGGCCGCCTACCCGGTGCCCGAGGGCCAGGTGCCCCTGCTCGATCGGCCCCAGCTCATCGCGCTGAACAAGGTCGACGTGCCCGAGGCCCGCGAGCTCGCGGAGTTCGTGCGTCCCGAGCTCGAGGGGCGCGGCTACCGCGTCTTCGAGATCTCGACCGTGAGCCACGAGGGCCTGCGACAGCTCGGGTACGCGCTCGGCGAGCTCGTCGACGAGGCCCGCGCCGCCGCGGCATCCGCCCCCGAGGCCCAGCGCATCGTGATGCGGCCCAAGGCCGTCGACGACTCCGGCTTCGTCGTGCGCCCCGAGGGCGGCAGCTACGGCACGCTCTACCGCGTGCTCGGCGTGAAGCCCGAGCGCTGGGTGCACCAGACCGACTTCACGAACGACGAGGCCGTCGGCTTCCTCGCCGACCGCCTGGCGCGGCTCGGCGTCGAGGACGCGCTCGTGCGCGCCGGCGCGGTCGCCGGATCCACCGTCGTCATCGGGCCGGGTTCGGGCGTCGTGTTCGACTGGGAGCCGACCCTCACCTCGACCGCTGAGCTCATCACCGCCCCGCGCGGCGCGGACCTCCGTCTCGACGACAATCGCCGGGCCACCCGCGCCGAGCGCAAGACCGAGTACCACGAGCGCATGGACGCGAAGGCCGAAGCCCGCGCCGAGCTCCAGCGCGAGCGCGAGGCCGGCCTGTGGGGCGAGGACCCCGACGTCGAGGGCGCCGTCGACGACCTGCAGCCGGCGGACGGCGAGGGATCGGGGGAGGGCGAACGGTGACACCGCGTACGCGCGCCGACATCCCCGATGCCCGGCGCATCGTCGTGAAGGTCGGCTCGTCCTCGATCAGCGGCGCGAACGCCGGACAGATCGGCCCGCTCGTCGATGCCCTCGCAGCCGCGCACGAGCGCGGCACCGAGGTGGTGCTCGTCTCCTCGGGGGCCATCGCCACCGGCATGCCCTACCTCAAGCTCGACGCGCGGCCCACCGACCTCGCCACACAGCAGGCCGCGGCATCCGTCGGCCAGAACCTGCTCGTGTTCCGCTACCAGGACTCGCTCGACCGCTACGGCATCGTCGCCGGCCAAGTGCTCCTCACCGCGGGCGACCTCGAGCACGCCACGCCGCGCTCGAACGCGCAGCGCGCCATGGACCGCCTCCTCGCGCTTCGCATCCTGCCGATCGTGAACGAGAACGACACCGTCGCGACCCACGAGATCCGCTTCGGCGACAATGACCGGCTCGCGGCCCTCGTCGCCGAGCTCATCGGCGCCGACCTGCTCGTGCTGCTCTCCGACGTGGACGCCCTGTACACACGGCCGCCGCACCTCGAGGGAGCCGAGCGGATCGCGCACGTCGCGTTCGGCGACGAGCTTGCCGGCGTCGAGATCGGGTCGGTGGGACGTGCCGGCGTCGGCACCGGGGGAGCGGAGACGAAGGTCTCCGCCGCCCGCATCGCCGCAGAGGCGGGAGCCGCGGTGCTCATCACGGCCACCCCGCTCGTCGCCGACGCCCTCGCGGGTGCCGAGATCGGCACGTGGTTCGATGCGGCACCCGATCGTCACACTCGAGGCGGCGAATCCGACCTCGCCTAGGCTGGTCGCATGGAGCACCCCGACCTCGACACCACGGTGATCGACGCGCGCCTCGCCGCTGCGAAGGAGGCGTCCTATCGGCTCGCGCGCGCGACGACATCCGAGAAGGACGCTGCGCTCGCCCAGGTGTCCTCGCTCCTCCGCGAGCGCACCGACGAGATCGTCGCCGCCAACGCGCTCGACCTCGAAGCCGGGCGGGCGGGCGGCCTCGCCGCGGGGCTCCTCGATCGGCTGACGCTCGATCCCGTACGCATCGGCGCCCTCGCCGACGCCGTGCTCGAGGTGATCGCCCTCACCGACCCCGTGGGCGAGACCGTGAGCGGCCGCTCGCTTCCGAGCGGCGTGCGCATCGACCAGGTGCGCGTGCCGCTCGGCGTCGTCGGTGCGATCTACGAGGCCCGCCCCAACGTGACCATCGACATCGCCGTGCTCGCGCTGAAGAGCGGCAACGCCGTCGTGCTGCGCGGCGGCAGCGCCGCCGAGCAGACCAACGCGGTGCTCGTCGGCGTGCTCCGCGACGCACTCGCGGCGGTCGGACTGCCGGCCGACGGCGTGCAGACCGTCGACGACTTCGGGCGAGCCGGCGCACGCCACCTCATGCAGGCTCGCGACTTCGTCGACGTGCTCATCCCGCGCGGCAGCGCCGGCCTGATCAAGGCGGTCGTCGACGAGGCCCGCGTGCCGGTCATCGAGACCGGGGCCGGGGTGGTGCACATGTTCCTCGACGCGAGCGCGCGTGAGGACTGGGCGGTCGAACTCGTGCACAACGCGAAGACGCAGCGCCCCAGCGTGTGCAACGCCCTCGAGACGCTGCTCGTGCACCGGGAGGCGGCCGAGCGGCTGCTTCCGCCCGTGCTCGACCGGCTCGAGGCATCCGGCGTCACCATCCACGCCGATCAGCGCGTGCGGTCGCTGCGCCCGGAGGCCCTCGAGGTCACCGACGAGGACTGGGCCACCGAGCACATGAGCCTCGACCTCTCCGTGGGCATCGTCGACTCGCTCGACGACGCGCTCGCGCACATCCGGCGCTACTCCACCAAGCACACCGAGTCGATCGTCACGAACGACCTCGGCAACGCCGAGCGGTTCCTCAACGAGGTGGATGCCGCGGCCGTCATGGTCAACGCGTCCACCCGGTTCACCGACGGCGCCGAGTTCGGGTTCGGTGCCGAGGTGGGCATCTCCACGCAGAAGCTGCACGCCCGCGGCCCCATGGGGCTGCCCGAGCTCACCAGCACGAAGTGGATCGTGCGCGGGGCCGGGCACGTGCGCGCCTGACGTCGCTAGACTGTCACGAGCGACACCCGCAGGATCGAAAGGAACGGCGAATGAGCCTCACGACCGCAGTGCTGACCGGCACGGTACTCACCGAGACGGTGCACGCGAGAGAGCTCCCGATGGAGCCGTTCATGTACGGCGTCGTCGCGATCATCATCTTCGCCGCCCTGGCGTTCGTCGCGGCGTCCTACCGCGACGTGGCCAACCGCCACCGCGCGAAGGCCGAGGCCTACGCCGCTCGTCACGGCGGGAGCGAGCACGGCGGGCACTGAGCGGGCCTCCGCGCGATGACGGGTGAGAACGGTCGGCCACGCATCGGCGTGATGGGCGGCACGTTCGACCCCATCCATCACGGCCACCTGGTGGCCGCGAGCGAGGTGGCGCAGTCGCTCGGCCTCGACGAGGTCATGTTCGTGCCCACGGGCGCGCCGAGCTACAAGGCCGACGTCACGCCGGCCGAGCACCGGTACCTCATGACGGTCATCGCGACGGCGTCGAATCCGACCTTCACCGTGAGCCGCGTCGACATCGACCGCCACAAGCCCACGTTCACGATCGACACGCTGCGCGACCTGCACGAGGAGCGGCCCGACGCCGACCTCTACTTCATCACCGGGGCCGACGCGATCGCCCAGATCCTGTCATGGAAGGACGTCGACGAGCTCTGGCGGCTCGCGCATTTCGTCGCTGTGAGTCGGCCGGGACACGTGCTGTCCGTTTCGGGATTGCCGGAGCAGGACGTAAGCTTGCTGGAGGTTCCGGCACTTGCGATCTCGTCGACCGACTGCCGGGACAGGGTGCGCCGGGGATTCCCGGTGTGGTACTTGGTGCCCGATGGGGTCGTCCAGTACATCTCCAAGCACCATCTCTATCGGAGTGTCGAATGACGTCGTCGCAGGAACCCCCGCTGACGCGCCGCGAGTTGCGTGAGCGCGAACGGCTGCGTGAGCAGCAGGAGACTTCGCCGACCCCGGATGCTCAGGCGGCTCCTGCCCAGCCGGTTGTTGCCGCGCCGCAGACGACCGAGCCCGAGCGCCCGCCAGCGCCGCCGGTGCAGGCCGCTCCGCCCGTCCAGCCTCCGTCGCCTGCCGCGCCCGCCGCGCCTGCCCAGGCCCAGCCGGGCTACGCCGCCCCCAGGTCGGCCGGCGCCGGCGCGGACCCCGCCTCCCCGTTCGGCGGCGCCGTCGTCGCGACGCCCGCGGGCGATCCGTTCGCCTCGATCCTACCGCCGCCGATGGGTGCCGATACGGCCATGACCCCCGAGCGCACGCTCACCCGCCGCGAGCTGCGCGCGATGCTCGACGCGAACTCGACGGGCGCGTTCGACGAGCTCGACTTCGGCGATGAGGCCGAGCAGCCCTCTATGCCGGCTCCGCAGGCAGCGCCGGGCCAGGGGCACACCGGATTCGATCCGTTCGCGCCGAAGCCCACGCCCCTGCGGGCGCCCGCCCCTCACCAGGTCGCCGACGCCGCGATCGCCGACGAACCCCTCATCGCGCCGAGGCCGGTCGGACACTGGACCGACCAGCTCAACGCCCCGGTCGACCGGGCCGAACCGTTCGACCAGCTGCTGTCGCGCGGCGGCGTGAGTCACGGCGTGCCGACCACGACGAACGCGCTCATCCTGCCGACCCTTCCCGACCACGGGCCGATGGGCGGCTCGCTGGCGGCGAGCGGCGAGACGATCGTCACCGGCTCCGTCGACCTGCCGCGCAGCTTCGGAGCCACGGGCGTGCACCCCAGCCAGATCGACTCCTCCGACGTCGACCGTCTCTTCGACCAGGTCGAGGACGGCGCCGGCGTGGGCGCCCCGGTTGCCGCGACCCGCGCCATCAGCACCCAGAACGCCGCGCGGGCCATGATGGCTCCGCCGAAGAAGGAGGGCATGAACGTTCCGCTCGTGCTCGCCGTGACCGCCGGCGTGCTCGCGCTCGGCGTCGTCGCCACCCTCGTCATCGGTGCACTGACCGGGCTCTTCTGAGTCCGCCACCGCACCACCATCCGGAAGTGAACGCATGACCGCATCCGACCAGGCACTCGAGTCGCTCGCCCTCGCGGCGCCCGCAGCGGATTCGAAGGGCGGCGAGGACCTCGTCGCCCTCGACGTGTCGGGACCGCTGCCGTTCGCCGACGTCTTCCTCCTCGTCACGGGCAATTCGGAGCGCAACGTCGTCGCGATCGCCGACGAGGTCGAAGACGTGCTGCGCGAGGCCGGGGCGAAGACCCTGCACCGCGAGGGTCACGCCGCGGGCCGATGGATCCTGCTCGACTTCGGCGGGCTCGTGGTGCACGTGTTCCACCGGGAGGAGCGCCTCTACTACGGTCTGGAGCGGCTCTGGCTGGACTGCCCGGCCCTGCCGGTCGCACCCCTGCTCGCGCGCGAGAACTGACGCCCGCGGCATCCGCCGGCTGAGGCCGCCTCGATTTCTTTCGAAGGGCGAGGCTGGTGTAAGCTCAATTCGTTGCCCCGAACGGGGCGCACGGGTCTGTGGCGCAGCTGGTAGCGCACCTGCATGGCATGCAGGGGGTCAGGGGTTCGAGTCCCCTCAGATCCACCATTCATTCGGTTCGGCCGGTTCCCTCTCGGGACCGGCCATTCCTGTCCGTGGTGCCGCGACCCCGAAGGACTCACGTGATCCGCACCTCCTCCACGCCACGTGCCGACTGGCGTGGGCGGTTCGATCGCATCGGCTTCACGTTCTACGACCTGCCTTCCGAAGGCGGGCGTCCGTATTGGCAGGAAGAGGCCGCCTACGGCTTCACGATGGCCGAGATCGACGCCTTCGAGCAGGCGACACGAGAATTGTTCGACCGGTGCATGGACGCGGTCGAACATCTCGTGCGCACCCGCCGCTTCGCCGAGTTCGGCATCCCCACGCCGCTGCACGACCTGGTCGCGCGTTCGTGGGATGAGGACGACCCGACCGTGTACGGCCGCTTCGACCTCGCCTACGACGGCCAGGACACCATCAAGCTCCTCGAGTTCAACGCCGACACGCCGACCTCGCTCGTGGAGTCGGCTGCCGCGCAGTGGCAGTGGCTGGTGGAGACGCGCGGCCAGGACGCCGACCAGTTCAACCTGCTGCACGAGCTCCTCGTCGAGCAGTGGGAGCACATCAGGACGGCTCGCCTCGGCGTGGCGGCCGGAGCGCGGCTGCATCTCGCCTCGCTGCACGACGCGGGCGACGGCGAGCTCATCGTCGAAGACGCCGACACGGTGGCGTACATGGCCGAGACGGCGAAGCAGGCGGGCTTCGACACGAAGCTCATCTTCGTGGAGGACATCCGGTTCGATGTCGACGCCCACCGGTTCGTCGACCCCGACGGGGAGCCGATCCGGCAGATCTTCAAGCTGTATCCCTGGGAGTGGATGGCCCAGGAGCAGTTCGCCGGATTCCTCGAGTCCACGCGCGACTCGACCGTGTGGGTCGAGCCGATCTGGAAGATGCTCCTGTCCAACAAGCAGTTGCTCGTCGTGCTCTGGGAGCTCTTCCCGGGCCATCCGCTCCTCCTTCCCGCGTCGGCGACGCCCGAGCCGCTCTCCGGGACGGCCTACGTCTCGAAGCCGAAGCTGGGGCGCGAGGGAGCCAACGTCACGATGCTCGATGCGTCGGGTGCCGAGATCGCCTCCAACGGGGGCGACTACGGCGACACGGGATTCGTGTACCAGCAGCGTGCCGACCTCGCTCGCATCGACGGCAGGACCGTCGTCATCGGATCCTGGGTGGTGGGCGAGACGCCGGCCGGCATCGACGTCCGTGAGACGAGCGGGCCCATCACCGGCGACCTGGCCGAGTTCGTACCGCATTTCATCATCGATCCCGAGGAGTCGCGATGAGCCCCACTGCACGCCGCCGGTCGGCGCTGGTCGAGGTCTCCGGGGCGACCCGGGCCCCGGCTCCGCGGGTGGTCGCCGCCATCGGCATGGCCGGCGCCATGCTGCTCCTCGCCGGCTGTTCGCCGTTCCCCGAGGACGGCGTGGTCGTGTCGGGTGCCGACGGCGAGGAGTACATCCTCCCCGACGGCACGGAACGCCCCGTGTACGCCTCGAAGGACGACTGCATCGCGGATGTCTCGGAGCAGATCCGGTTGCTCCGGGCAGAGGGCACGGCGGTGGACGCCTCGCCCGACCAGCTGTGCGAATCGTCCGACGGCTACCGCGGTCACTACGGCGCCGGCCTGTGGCTCGGTCCGCTCCTGTTCTCCGGTTCCCGCTGGGACTCGTCGCGTGTCAGCTCCTGGGCGCCCGTGACCGGCGGCGGGTTCGCCAAGCCGGGGTCCACGGCGCACTCCGACGTCGTCGAGCGCGCCCCAGCCGGCGCGAAGGTCGGCGAGCGGGCGCCGCTGTCGGGCGGCTTCGGCTCGTCGGCGAAGTCCGGCGGCTTCGGATCGAGCGTGAAGGGGTCGCATTCGGGCTCGTTCGGCGGTTGAACGAATAGCGCGGGTTAGGCTCGTGAGGTGGACATCCGAGACATCCCCATCACGACCATCGACGGCGGCACCGCCTCGCTCGCCGACTACGGCGACCAGGTCGTGATGGTGGTGAACGTCGCATCGAGGTGCGGGCTGACACCGCAGTACGAGAAGCTCGAGGCGCTCCAGCGCGAGTACGGCCCGCGGGGCTTCACGGTGCTCGGGTTCCCCTGCAACCAGTTCGCCGGCCAGGAGCCGGGATCCGCCGAGGACATCAAGGAATTCTGCTCGATGACGTACGGCGTGAGCTTCCCGCTCATGGACAAGGTGCGGGTGAACGGCCGGCACCGGCATCCGCTCTACGCGGAGCTCACGAAGGTTCCGGATGCCGCGGGCAAGACCGGTCGGGTCAAGTGGAACTTCGAGAAGTTCGTGGTGCTGCCGGACGGCGAGGTCGTCCGCTTCCGGCCTGCCGTGCAGCCCGACGATCCCGCGGTGATCGCCGTCATCGAGCGAGGACTCGCCGAGGCCCAGGCGGCCTGAGCCCGACGGGCCGACGGCGCGCTTCCTTGACCGGTCCCAGAGAGCGGCCCACAATTGGGGGGTCATCCATCCAAGGGAGCGGGGAACCAATGAGCGACGCGTACTCACGTCCGATCGTCGACCAGCCAGGGGCACCCGGTGGTCAGGTCTCCGGTGACGACACGACCGTGGTGCTGCCCGCCTCCGGTGCCGCGCAGGAGAGCCCGACTCCGCGAGGCCCGCGCGCGGCTTCGCCCGCGTGGAGCCGCGACCTGCGGTTCATGCTCGTCGTGCTCGTCGGAATCGTGGTGCTGTTCCTCGCGTTCGCCCTGCTCATCGCGTTCAGCCCGACCGGTGCGGCGATCAGCGCCCTCGCGGTCATCGCGGCTCCCATCGCGACCATGGTGGCGGCGTACTACGGCATCTCGCTCGCGCTCCGCCAAGTCAGCGACGCTCGCAGCTCTGCGGAGGCGTCGGAGGCACGCGCTCGGGCGGCGGAGGCCAGCGCTCGCGAGTCCGACGCGTGGGCGGCGCAGATGGAGTCGGGCCTCAGGGTCGCCGTGGCGAAGCTGCGCGCTGCCGGCCAGGAGACGCGCGACATCGAGCGCGCCGCGGGCACGCCCGACGAGTTCTTCTGATCCGTCGGCCCGCCGGCGCGTTGGAGGTCGACCAGGCGTGCCGTGCCGTGCCGTGCGGCCGGCCCCGTCAGAGCTCGGCGAGCACCGACACCGGCCGCTCGATGCATCCCGCGACGTACGTGAGGAATGCCGCAGCCTCAGCACCATCGCACACGCGGTGATCGAACGAGAGCGTGAGCTCGGTGACCGTGCGCACGGCGAGCTCGCCGTCGACGACCCACGGGCGTTGCACGAGCCGTCCGATCCCGAGCATCGCCGCCTCGGGGTGGTTGATGATCGCCGCGGAGCCGTCGACCCCGAGCGTGCCGTAGTTGTTCAGCGTGAAGGTGCCGCCCTGCAGGGCGGCGGGCGGGAAGGCGCCGGTCGCCGCCTCCTCGCTGCGTGCCCCGATGGCATCGCGGAGCGTGCGGAGCGTGAGGTGGTCGGCGCCGTGGACGACGGGCACGAGCAGGCCCCGTGGCGTCTGCGCGGCGATGCCGAGGTTCACGGCACCGTGCACGACGATCTCGTCGCGCTCAGCGTCGAAGCTGGAGTTGAGCAGCGGATGCCGCGCCAGGCCTGCCACGGCGAACCTGGCCACGAGCGCCGTGACGCCGAAGCGCTCGCCGGTCGCCTCCTGCAGCTCGCGCCGCGCGGCGAGCAGCCCGGTCGCGTCGACGTCCATCCACACGGTCGCCTCGGGGATCTCGCGCCGCGAGCGTGAGAAGTGCGCGGCGGCGGCGCGGCCCATGCGATCGAGCGGCACGCGACGGTCGGTCGCGGCATCCGGCGTCGACGGGGCGGAGGATGGCACGGGTGCGGGCTGCGGGGTCGCCGAGACGTGGTCGGCGGGGGGCGCCGACGACGCTCCGGGGCCCGTGGCGGCATCCGACGCAGCCTGGATCTCGCGGAGGAACGCCTCGACGTCGCGGCGCATCACCAGGTGATCGGGGCCCGAGCCGTCGAGCTGGCTCGCGTCGAAGCCGTGCTCCCGTGCGATGCGGCGCACGATCGGCGAGACGACGGGGGAGCGGCGCTCCGGATCCAGGCGCGAAGGCGGAGGCGGCGCGACCGGGCGGGGCGGAGGCGTGCTCGCGCCGGGCGCGGCCGAGGATCCGCGGCGGCCGAACCTCGTGGGCGCGCCCGACGGGCGAGCGGTCGCGGTGGTCGCGCGGGTGCCGTAGCCGATGAGCACGGCGCCCGACTCCTCGGTGGCCGTGTCGAGGGGCACGGCGATTCCGGGCTCGGCGGCGACGGGTGGCGCGGATGCCGGGGCAGCAGCCGCCGACGCGGCCGCGGCATTCGGGGCATTCGTCGCCGTCTCGACCGCCGCGCCCACCGGGGCGAGCGTCATGAGCACGCTGCCGGCATGGAGCACCTGGCCGGTCTCGCCGCCGAGCGACTCGACGACGCCTGCGAACGGGGTGGGCAGCTGCACGACCGACTTGGCCGACTCGAGCTCGACGACGGGCTGGTCGATGACGACCTCGTCGCCGGGCTGCACGAGCCAGGCGACGATCTCCGCCTCGGTGAGGCCCTCGCCCAGGTCGGGCAGGATGAAGTCGCGTCCCATCAGTCGTCCCACTCCCAGGTGTCGAGCGCGGCCAGGACCCGGTCGGGCGTCGGAAGGTGGAACTCCTCGAGCTTCGGCGAGGGGAACGGGATGTCGAACCCGGTGATGCGCAGCACCGGCGCGGCGAGGTGGTGGAAGTTCCGCTCGGTCACGCGCGCGGCCACCTCAGCGCCGTAGCCGCCGAACTGGGCCGCCTCGTGGATGACCGCGGCCCGCGAGGTCTTGCGCACGGATGCCCCGACCGTCTCGTCGTCGAAGGGGGAGAGGCTGCGCAGGTCGACGACCTCGATCGAGAGGCCCTCGGCGGCGGCGGCATCGGCGGACTCGAGCGCGGTGCGCACCGTGGGGCCGTACGCGAGCAGGGTGACGTCGGTGCCCTCGCGCACGACGACGGCGCGATCCATCGGCGCGGTCGTGACCGGCAGGGCGACCGGCGCCTTCGACCAGTACCGGCTCTTGGGCTCCATGAAGACGACCGGGTCGTCGCCGTCGATCGCCTCGCGCAGCATCGAGTAGGCGTCGGCCGGATTGGAGGGCATCACGACGGTCAGGCCGGGCGTGGCGGTCCAGTACGCCTCCGAGGAGTCCGAGTGGTGCTCCACGCCGCCGATCGCGCCGGCGCAGGGGATGCGCACGACCATGGGCAGCGACATCCGGCCCTTCGTGCGGTTCCGCATCTTCGCGACGTGCGAGACCATCTGCTCGAACGCCGGGTAGCTGAACGCGTCGAACTGCATCTCCACGACGGGACGCATGCCGTACATCGCCATGCCGATCGCCGTGCCGATGATGCCCGACTCGGCCAGGGGCGAATCCCAGATGCGGTCCTCGCCGAACTGCGCCTGGAGGCCGTCGGTGACACGGAAGACACCGCCGAGGGGGCCGACGTCCTCGCCGTAGACGACGACCCGGTCGTCGGCGGCCATCGCGTCGCGGAGGGCGGCGTTCAGGGCGCCGGCCATGGTGAGTTGCGTCGGCGCGGATGCCTGGGGCGCCGCCTGCTCGGTCGTGGTGGCGGTCATCGGGCGGCTCCTGCGGGCTGGGCCGCGCCGGGCTGGGCGGCGTGGATCGCGGCGTCGGCGAGCTCGGCCTCGAGGCGTGCCCGCTGTTCGAGGAGAGCCGCACGCGGACGGGCGTAGACATGGTCGAAGAGCTCGAGGGGGTCGATCTCGGCTTCGACGGTCATCAGGTCGCGCGTGTGCGCGGCGACCGACTCCGCGGCATCCGTGATCTCGGCTCGCATGGACTCGGACAGCGCGCCCTCGGACACGAGGTACTTCTCGAGCCGCTCGATGGGGTCGCGGCGCTTCCAGTGCTCGACGTCGCGGGCCAGACGGTAGCGGGTCGGGTCGTCGGAGTTCGTGTGCGCCTCGATGCGGTAGGTGAGGCCCTCGATGAGCGTCGGGCCGCCGCCGGCTCGAGCCCGTTCGACCGCGGCGCGGGTGACCGCGTAGACCGCCGCGACGTCGTTCCCGTCGACGTGGTAGCCGGGCATGCCGTACCCGACGGCCTTGTCGGCGAGCGTGGCCGCACGCGTCTGGCGTGACAACGGCACGCTGATCGCGAACTGGTTGTTCTGCACCAGGAAGACGGTCGGGGTCTGCCAGACCGCCGCGAAGTTGAACGCCTCGTGGGCGTCGCCCTCGCTCGTGGCGCCGTCGCCGAGGTAGGTCATGGTCACGATCGGGTCCTGCCGGAGCCGCGCCGCGTGCGCGAGGCCCACCGCGTGCAGCGCCTGCGTGGCGAGGGGCGTCGCCTGCGAGGCGGTGCGGTGCGCGTGCTGGTCGTACCCGTTGTGCCAGTCGCCGCGGAACGACTGCAGGATGTCGCCGGGCTCGATGCCGCGCGTGAGCAGCGCGATACTGTCGCGGTAGGTCGGGAAGAACCAGTCGCGCGCCTCGATCGCCGAGATCGCGCCGATCTCGCACGCCTCCTGGCCGTAGGCCGACGGGTAGGTGGCGAGCCGGCCCTGCCTGGTGAGCGCCGTGACCTGCACGTCGAACCGGCGGGCGATGACCATGCGACGGTAGAGCTCGAGGAGCGTGTCGAGCTCGGGCAGCTCGAAGCCGCCGGCTGCCGCGCCGTGCACCGCGTGGCCCGCGTTGTCGAGGAGCCGGATCGGCTTCTCCGACGGGAGGGTTCGGACGCTCTGGTGCTCGACGTTGAGGCTCATACGGCCATGGTGCGACAGTCTGCGCTCGCGCGTGGCGCGTCGAGCGGAAGCGTGAACGAACGGCTGCGGCGCGGGCAAAGCGTTGCCGCGCGTCCACGTCACGGGGGCTCAGGTGCGCCAGATGTCCAGGGTCTGCGCGGGCGGGTGGCCCTCGAGTTCGGCGAGGATCAGGTGCGACCGCGTCGACACGACGCCGGGCATGTCGTGGATGTCGCGGAGGATCGCCTGGCTGAGCTGCTCATGGTCGGGTGCGCTCACCGTGAGCATGATGTCGATGTCGCCGGAGACGGCCTGCACCTTCTCGACGAAGGGAAGGGTGGCGAGCTTCGCCGCGATTTCCTCCCAGGACACCTCTCCGATTCGCACGACGACGAGTGCCGAGATGTTCAGGCCGATCGCCTTGCGGTCGATCTGGGCTCCGAAGCCCGTGATCACGCCGCGCTTCTGCAGCTGCTGGACGCGGTTGTGCGCGGCGGTGCGGGAGATGTGCACCCGCTCGGCCAGGGTGCGGACGGAGAGCCGGCCGTCGCGGCTCAGCTCGGCGACGATGCGTCGATCGATGCTGTCGAGCGCGTCGCTGCGGTGCGGTGTCTGCTGGGTCATCGTCGTCCTCGTGGCTCATGCCCAGCGTAGCGGCTGCGACGACGTGCGCGACGAAGCGAGGCGCGCATCGGGGCGTGCCGCACCCCCCGAGGGAGCCGAGGGTAGAACAGCGAGATCGCGCGGAACCACTCGTCGGCGACCCGCGCCGCACGCGGCGTGTATCGGAACCCGTAGGCGTCACGGATGCCGGACGGCAGGAGCGCGGCGGTCAGCAGGCGCACGGGCGGCAGGAGGACGCGGCTGCCTGGCGGCAGCGCGGACGTGCCCGACATCAGCGCACGCGCGACGGTGCGCGCCTCCTCGCCGACCTCGAGCCGGCGCACCCGCTCGGCCCACCACTCGTCGAATTCCGCCCGCGTGTCGGGCCACCCGCTGCCGGCGGCCTGCAGGCTCGTGCCGAGGCGGGCGTACCCGCGGACGACGGCATCGGCGCTCGCCGTGTCGAGCCGACCCCACACGCGCTCGTGCACCGCGAGGGCCATGGCGAGCAGCGTGGAGGCGACCCAGCGCTGCGCGTCGGCGTCGAAGGCGCTGTACGACGGCCCGTCGTCGGTCGCGCCGCCTCGGACCGGGGCGTGCCGTGCGTTCACCCGTCGCGCCGCATCGCGGGCGAGCTCGTCGTCGCCGAAGCCGATGGCGTACACGTAGTCGAGCGTGCCGAGCAGCCGGTCGAGCGGACGCTCCTGGAAGCCGCTGTGCCGGGCGACGCCCCGCGCGACGCGCGGATCGGCGAGCTGGAGGAGGATCGCGGCGCCGCCGCCCAGCAGCAACGCCCCCTCGGCGCCGTGCCGGCGGAACACCTCGCGTTCGTCGTGATCGGCCATCAGTCCATGATCGGCCATCAGTACCAGTTGGTGGCCTCCGAGTGGGCCCATGCTGCGCAAGGGGAGCCGTACCGGGCGTCGATGTAGCCGAGGCCCCAGTCGATCTGGGTGGCGGCGTTCGTGCGCCAGTCGGCGCCGGCGCTGGCCATCTTGCTGCCGGGCAGCGACTGCGGGATGCCATAGGCGCCGCTCGAGGCGTTGTACGCGTCGGCGCGCCATCCGGATTCCCTCGTCCAGAGGAGGTCGAGGCACCGGAACTGGTCGGAGCCCCAGCCGTAGGCAGGGAGGCGTCCCGCCGCGTACGACTTGGCGGCCGCGCGGTCGACCACGACGCCGGGCGGGGGTGCCCCGCCGCCGCCCACGCCCGCCGTCGCGGCAGCGGCTGCCGCCGCGGCGGCTTCGCGCGCGGCGCGCTCCTGAGCCGCCTGCTCGCCGATGCGGAACTGGCGTTCGAGGTCGACCGACCGGTCGCGGAGGCTCGCGAGCTGCGCGTAGAGCGTGTCGAGCACGGCCTGCTGCTCCGCCACCTGGGCCTCGGCCGCCTCGTGCGCGGCCTCTGCGGCCGCTGAGGCCGCAGCCGCCTCCGCGGCGAGCCGGGTGCGCTCGGCTTCGGCGACCGCCGCTTGGGCGCTCAGCGCCGCGGCATCCGCTCGCGTCGCCTTCGCGCGCGCCGCGACCCCGCCGAAGAGGTTCGTGAGCTGTGCCGCCCGCGACAGCCCCACGAGCAGGTCGGCCTGGTCGCCTCGGGCGAAGAGCAGTCGCAATGTCACGTCGGCGCCGCCCGACCGTGCGAGGACCGCGCCGACGCGACCGAGCCGCGCGGCGGCGTCCTCGGCCGTCGCCGTCGCCGCATCCGCCGCCGCACGAAGGGTGCTCGCCCGTGCCTCGGCGTCGGCACGCGCGGCCTCGGCGACAGCGGAGGCCGCGGCGGCGGCGACGGCGGCATCGCCCAGCCGTCCGGCTTCGGCCTCGAGTCCGTCGACGAACGCGGTGATGCGGCTCGCCTCCGCTTCACGCGACGCCACGTCGGCCTTCGCGGCCTGCACCTGATCCCACGTGGGATAGTCCTCGGCGAACGCCGTCGCAGGGGGCACGGCGAGGAGCGCGAGCAGTACGGCCGCTCCCGCCGTCGCCTTCCATCCGCGTCGCACAGGGCCCCCTCCGAGCCCCGCGAGTCTACCCACGGGTGCGCTCGGCGGTCGCTCGGACACGCAGCGTACACTCGTGCGGATGCGCGCCCTCCGACCCACGGCCACGACCTTCCTGCTGGCGGCGACGCTCGTCGGCGTCACGGCCTGCAGCCCGCTGGCCGCAGCGCACACGCCCGCAGCCACGCCGTCGGTGGAACCGACCACGCCGCCGTCCGACCCCATCGCCGACTGGGTCGACGAGCGGATGTCGCAGCTCACGCTCGAGCAGAAGGCCGCCGCACTGCTCATGCTGCACGCGCCCGGCACCGATCCCGCACCACTCCGCGCCTACGTCGACGCCGGCGTCTCGGGACTCATCCTGATGGGCGACAACGTGCCGGCGACGCCGGTCGAACTGGCCGCCCTGACCACCGCCGTGCAGGGCGACCCCGAGGCGCCCGTGCTCATCGGCATCGACGAGGAGGGCGGCGAGGTGCAGCGGCTGCCGTGGGACGGCGCCGCGAGCGCCGGGACGTTGCGCGACGCACCGCCGCAGGCGGCAGAGGAGGCCTTCGCCGCGCGTGCGAGCACCCTGTCGGATGTCGGCGTCTCCGTGAACTTCGGGGTGGTCGCCGACGTCACGCCCGACCCGGCCTCGTTCATCTCGGGGCGCGTGCTCGGCACCGACGCGGCCGGCGCTGCGGACCGCGTCGCCGCCGCGGTGGTGGGGGAGCGCGGCACCGTCGCCAGTACGCTGAAGCACTTCCCGGGGCACGGCGCGGCGCCGGGCGACTCGCACTCGAGCATCCCGTCGGCGCCGCTCGATCTCGACGCGTGGCGCGCCGGTCCCTCCGTCCCGTTCGTCGCGGGCATCGACGCAGGCGCCGAGCTCGTGATGACCGGGCATCTGGCATACCCGGCGGTCGACCCTGCGCCGGCGTCGCTCTCACCCGCCTGGCATCGGATCCTGCGTGACGAGCTGGGCTTCGATGGGGTGGTCGTGACCGACGACATGCTCATGCTGCAGCACAACGGCCTTCCGGAGTACGCGGATCCCGGGGAGAACGCGGTTCGCGCCGTCGCCGCGGGATCCGACCTTCTGCTGTACGTGCTGCCGGGCGATCCCGGCACGGTGGGCGTCTCGGTCGGCGGCCTCGTCGCAGCGATCGTCGGTGCCGTGCAGTCGGGGCGGATCAGCGAGGAGCGGCTCGATGACGCCGCTGATCGGGTACTGACCCTGCGGCGGACGCTCGAGGAGTCCGAGACGATGTCCGGAATGAATCCGGACGTGGGGGAATAGATCGGAACTCAATGCGTTTGCATGTGTGTGGCCGACCGGGCCGCACCGACATCGAACACGGAGAACCGCACATGACGAGCACCGCCACCACGATCGAGATCCCCGGATACCGCGCAGGCACCTGGAAGGTCGACACCGCGCACAGCGAGGTCGGCTTCAGCATCCGCCACATCATGATCAGCAAGGTCAAGGGCAAGTTCGAGCGCTTCGACGCCACCTTCGTGACCGCCGAGGATCCCCTGGACTCGAGCGTGACCGCGTCGGCGGAGGTCGCCTCGATCACCACGAACGAGCCGAACCGCGACGCGCACCTGCGCACCGGCGACTTCTTCGAGGCCGAGACCTACCCGACGATCGACTTCGCCTCGACGGGCGTTCGCGTCGTGGACGGCGACTTCAAGGTGGACGGTGACCTCACCATCCGCGGCATCACGAAGCCCGTCACGTTCGACTTCGAGTTCGGCGGCTTCGGCGGCGACCCCTACGGCAACTACAAGGGCGGCGCCACCGCGAAGACCGTCATCAACCGCGAGGACTTCGGGCTCTCGTACAACGCGGCCCTCGAGACGGGCGGCGTGCTCCTCGGCGACAAGGTGACGATCACCCTCGAGCTGCAGGCGGCGCTCCAGCAGTAGCCGGATCCGGTCGGTACGGGCGGCGCCCTCGCGGGTGCCGCCCGTGGTCGTCCGGGCCGAGCGTGCGCGGTTCCGCCGATCGCGCCGCCGGGATCAGTGCGCCGATTCGATCGACGCGAGCCGCTCGCCGTGGAAGCGGGCCCACCGGGTGAGCGCCGTGCGGTACCCGGATTCCTCGACGGCGCCCTCGAAGCCGTGCAGCGTCACGGATGCCGCACCCTTCGCCCGTGCGACCCGCCAGACGCCCTCGACGACGCCCCTCCTGTCGACCAGGATCGGCTGGAAGACGCCGTTCGAGCCCGGCACCACGCGGGTGGCGTGCCGTGGATCGCAGACCGCCCCACGCTCGGTGTAGCCCAGGAAGTACTCGTCGAACGCGGCGAGCGCATGCTGCCGGCCCGTTCCGCGGCGCCGCGGTTCGCCCGCCGCATCGAAGCCGTCGGCGGCCACGAGGTGCTCGTCATCGAACGCCTCGAGCGCGTCGCCGGCCGCGGCGCGTGCGAGCCGGGCATCGCCGAGGGTGAGCCCCGTCCACCAGGCGAAGTCGCGCACCGTCACCGGGCCGTGACCGGCCGCGTACGCGACGAGGAGCTCGGCGAGCGTCTGTTCGCGATCGGGCGGCGTGCCGACCGACGGCGCCCATTCGTCGAGCAGCACGAAGCGCTGGCCCCGCCCCTCGACGGGACCGCAGCAGAGCACCGCCTCCTGCGCCAGCCGCCAGATGAGGTGGTACCCCCGCTGGCCGGTCGTCGCGATGCCGGCCGCGTCCCACGCGGCGAGCAGCTCCTCCCGCGAGAGCGAGCCTCCCGCGAGCGCCCGCTCGGCCGCGACGCGGGCCCTGGCGTGGGTGTCGGCGTCGAGCTCGAGCTGACGGTGCCGCGTGGCCGCCCGCTGCAGTTCGCGTGGACCGGTGATCGCGAGGATCGGTCGCAGCGCCTCGGCCGGCACGAAGTGCAGCGTGCCCCGCATCGGCCAGGAGCGCACGATCTCGCGCGACGCGATCGCTGCGTCGACGTCGGCCACGACGGAGCCGGGCACCCGTGCGCCGAGCACCCAGCGGGCCGCTCCGAAATCCTGCGCCTGCACGGCCCCGAGTCGTCGCACGGCGGCGGTGATCGTGGGAAGGCCGCGGCGCAGGCCGTGCGCGTTCAGGCGCGCGGCTCGCACACGGGCCGGGCTCGCGGTCGTCGGCATGCTCCGAGTCTGGCGGATGCCGGTGACATCCCTGGGCAGTGATCGACGCGCCGCGCGATAGACTGGGGGGCTGTGCCGCTCGGCACGCCGTCACCCCACCAACTTCCACGGAGGATCCCCGTGCTCGCCGTCCATGATCTCGAGATCCGCGTCGGCGCACGCGTGCTCATGGAACACGTGGACTTCCGCGTGTCCCCGGGCGACAAGGTGGGGCTCGTGGGCCGCAACGGCGCGGGCAAGACCACGCTCACGAAGACCCTCGCCGGCGAGACGCTGCCCACCGGCGGCAGGATCGACCGCTCGGGCGAGATCGGCTACCTGCCCCAGGATCCCCGCTCCGGCGATCCCGACATGCTCGCCCGCACGCGCATCCTCGACGCCCGCGGGCTGGGCTCGCTCGTGCTCGGCATGCACGAGGCATCCATGAACATGGGCAGCGACGACCCCGCGGTCGCCGAGCGCGCCATGAAGAAGTACGGCAACCTCACCGATCGCTTCACCGCGCTCGGCGGGTACGCGGCCGAGGCGGAGGCGGCGTCGATCGCGTCGAACCTCAACCTGCCCGACCGCATCCTCGACCAGCCCCTGAGGACCCTGTCGGGCGGCCAGCGCCGCCGCATCGAGCTCGCGCGCATCCTGTTCTCGGATGCCGAGACGATGATCCTCGACGAGCCCACCAACCACCTCGACGCCGACTCGGTCGTCTGGCTCCGCGAGTTCCTCAAGGGCTACAAGGGGGGCGTGATCGTGATCAGCCACGATGTCGAGCTCGTCGGCGAGGTCGTGAACCGCGTCTTCTACCTCGACGCCAACCGCTCGGTCATCGACATCTACAACATGGGCTGGAAGCACTACCAGCGCCAGCGCGCCGCCGACGAGGAGCGCCGCAAGAAGGAGCGCTCGAACGCCGAGAAGAAGGCGGGCGCCCTGCAGCTGCAGGCGGCACGCTTCGGCGCGAAGGCGTCCAAGGCGGCCGCGGCGCACCAGATGGTCGCCCGCGCCGAGAAGCTCCTCGCCGGACTCGAGGACGTGCGCGCGGTCGACCGGGTGGCGAAGCTGCGCTTCCCGACTCCGGCGCCGTGCGGCCGCACTCCGTTGACCGCCAACGACCTCTCGAAGAGCTACGGCTCGCTCGAGATCTTCACGGCCGTCGACCTCGCGATCGATCGCGGCTCGAAGGTCGTCATCATCGGCCTGAACGGCGCCGGCAAGACCACGCTGCTCCGCATCCTCGCCGGCGTCGACCGCCCCGACACGGGCGTCGTCGAAGCGGGGCACGGACTTCGCGTCGGCTACTACGCGCAGGAGCACGAGACGCTCGACGTGAAGCGCAGCGTGCTGCAGAACATGGTGAGCGCCTCACCGAACCTCACCGAGACCGAGGCCCGCAAGGTGCTCGGGTCGTTCCTCTTCACCGGCGACGACGTGCACAAGCCCGCCGGCGTGCTCTCGGGCGGCGAGAAGACCCGCCTCGCGCTCGCGATGATCGTGGTCTCGGGTGCGAACGTCCTGCTGCTCGACGAGCCGACGAACAACCTCGATCCCGCGAGCCGTGCCGAGATCCTCGACGCGCTCGCGCACTACGAGGGCTCGGTCGTGCTCGTCTCGCACGACCCCGGCGCGGTCGAGGCGCTGAACCCCGAGCGGGTGCTCATCATGCCCGACGGCACGGAGGACCACTGGAGCCGCGAGTACCAGGAGCTCATCGAGCTCGCCTGAGCCGGCGGCCGCTGACGGCGACCGGCTACCGGCGGTCGAGGATCTCGTCCTCGACGTCGGCGTCTCGGCGTTCGCGTGACGGCTTGCGTTCGCGCGGCGCCGTGGGCGCATCGGGCGAGCCGGATGCCTCGGCGAGGCCCCGCCGTTCCTGGTTCGCGGCCCAGCCGAGGCCCACGAACCCGAGGAGCGCGAACACGAACCACTGCAGCGCGTACGACAGGTGCGGACCCTCGTCGCGCACCGGACGGGCGGCGGCCAGCGGCGGTTCCTCGGCGTCGGCGCCGTCCTGCACGAGGATGCCGTAGGCGCCGGTGTAGCTGGGTTCGCCCACGCGCTCGGCGAGTTCGTCGAGGTCGATCGTGGCGAACTCGATGCCGGTCGAGGTGCGGCCGGCGATGCGACCCTCACCCGCCTTCAGTCGTGCCTCGAGTTCGACATGCCCGGAGGGCGCGGGGTCGTATGCGCCCGGGCGTCCGTCGGAGTCCTGCGCGATCCAGCCGCGGTTCACCATGAACACGGTGCCGTCATCGAGCCGGAACGGCGTCACCACCTCGAACCCCGAGCTGCCCTCGAACGGGCGGTTCCGCACGACGACCTCCTCGTCGGGGAGGTACTCGCCCGAGAGCGCCACCACCCGCCACCGCTGGTCGATGTCGAAGCCGGCCGGGTCGGGCAGCGCCTCGGCTACGGGAATCGCCTCGGCGTCGTAGTTCGCGTCGATCCTGGCGACCTCGGCGAGCGCTTCGGCACGGCGGTTCAGCTGCCAGGTGCCGAGGGCGCAGCAGGCGATCGCGAACACGATCACCAGGGCGAGGTAGCCCGCCCACCGCGGAGAGCGGAGGAAGCGCCAGTCGTTCACGCATCCACTCCCGTCGCGGCATCCGTCGCCGGGTCGAATGCAGCGACCCGCACGGGGAACGACCGCGCCTCGAGGAATCCGCGCAGGTACTCCACGTGCTCGTCGCAGGCGAGCCAGGTCTTCCAGCGGTCACCGGTGTGGATGCGCGGGTTCTGCCAGTCGATGCGCCAGGCGGCGCTCGCGCGGCACGCGGCGCGCGAGCAGACGTCGGGGGCGGCATCCGCCCCGATGCCGCCGATCACGCGGCACCGCGCTCGTCGTCGGGCCGGTCGGATGCCGCGGGGTCGGGGCCGGCGGCGGGTTCGGCAGGATCGGGCCCGTCATGCTCGGTGTCGGGGTGCGGGGGAGTGACGGGGAGGAGCCCGCCAGGCCGCAGCACCTCAGGAGACCGCGACGGGCCGCCCACGTTGGCGAGCACGACCGCGACATAGGGCAGGAAGATCGCTCCCGCCGCGAACACCGCCAGCCACCAGCCCTTCGCGAAGAGCAGCGCGAAGATGCAGGCGACGCGGATCGTCATCGCGATCGTGTACTTGATCATGCGCGCGCGCCGCTCCGCGTCAGGCGAGGGCGGCAGCGAGGTGATCGACTGCTGCTGCTTCATGGTGCTCGCCGTGGGGTCGCGCGGCGCTCCTCACCCTCAAGCCTACGTCCGCTGGGGCCCCGCTGAGCCACGGATCGGGCAGCCTCTAAGCTGGGACGGGCCGATCGGCCGACATGCCCGCGCCATCCGAGAAACGGAGTCCCACATGACGACCAGCCGAACCGTCCTCGTGACCGGTGGAAACCGGGGCATCGGATACGCGATCGCCCGTGAGTTCGTCGCACAGGGACACCGGGTCGCCGTGACCGCCCGTTCGGGCGAGGGCCCCGTGGGAACGCTCACGGTCCGTGCCGACGTGACGGATGCCGCATCCGTCGACCAGGCGTTCACCGAGATCGAAGCCGCCCTCGGCCCGGTCGAGGTCGTCGTGGCGAACGCCGGCATCACCCGCGACACGCTCCTCATGCGCATGAGCGAGGACGAGTTCACGAGCGTGATCGACACCAACCTCACCGGCGCGTTCCGAGTCGTGAAGCGCGCGTCCAAGGGCATGCTGAAGGCCCGCTTCGGACGCATCGTGCTCATCTCGAGCGTCGTGGGCCTCTACGGCTCGGCCGGCCAGGTGAACTACTCGTCGTCGAAGGCGGGGCTGGTCGGCATGGCGCGCTCCTTGACCCGCGAGCTCGGCGCCCGCAACATCACGGCGAACGTCGTGGCTCCGGGCTTCATCGAGACTGACATGACCGACGAACTGCCCGAGGCGCAGCAGGCCGAGTACAAGAAGAGCATCCCGCTCGGCCGCTTCGCCTCGCCCGACGAGGTCGCCCGCGTCGTCGCGTGGCTCGCCGGCGACGACGCCGCGTACATCTCGGGCGCGGTCATCCCCGTCGACGGCGGCCTCGGGATGGGCCACTAGCCGTCAGGAGCCCGCCGAGGCGTTGCCCCCTTCTGGCGCGTCATCGCGAGCGTCGGGTCGGCGCGCGTCCCGCCGCGACTTCCACAGCAGGTCGATGACCACCGACAGTGCAACGATGGCGAGCAGCGCGATGGCGGTCGTCGGTTCGTTCACGAGCGTGGTGGTGCAGAACACGATCAGTGTGCCCAACGTGGCCACGAGGGCGATCACCAGCACGATCAGGTTCGCTCCCGTCGTACGGTGGAGCCGGAAATGGCCGATCGTCACCGTGGAGAACACGATGAGCGCGACCGCGCTGCCGATGGAGGCGATCGCGGTGAGGTCGAACCCCACGACGAGCACGGCCGCGAACGCGGCCATCACGAGCAGCCCGACCGGGAAGCGCCCGAGCGAGCGCCCGAACGCGGGCGGGAACTGCCCGATCGACGCCAGGTTGCGCGTCATGCCGATGGACGGATAGAGGCCGGCGTTGACCGCGCCCGTGGTCGACAGGAGCGCCGTGATCACCATGAGCACGTAGCCCGTCTCGCCCAGCGTGGGCTTGGCCGCCTCGGCGATGGCGGTGGTGCCGTACTCCACCACCTGCTCGGCGGTGAGCGTGCCGAAGACCCCGAGCGAGACGGCGACGTAGATGGTGGTGGCGATCGCGAGGGCGAGGTAGATGGCCTTCGGCAGTTGTCGTCTCGGGTTCGGCAGGTCCTTCGCCGTGAAGGTGATCACGCCGAAGCCGAGGAACGCGAAGAAGGTCAGCGCGACGCTCGCGATGATCTCCTGCACGCCCGGGTATCCGCTCGGGGCCAGGAGTTCGGGGTTCCAGTTCGCGATGGTCACGGCGGCGAAGACGACCAGGATGGCGAGCACCACCGTCACCAGCACCGACTGCACTCGTGCCACGGCGCTCGAGCCGATGGCGTTCAGGCAGGTCATCACGGCGATGAGGAGGACGCCGAGCGCCTTGGCCCAGCCGGCGTCGCCGCCCGCCACGACGGAGCTCGCATAGCCGCCGAACGACGCGGCGATCATCGCGACGACGATGGATCCGGCGGTGAAGAAGAGCCACGCCCCGATGCCGGCGATATGCCCCTCGCCGAACCCGCGGGAGAGGTAGGTCAGCAGGCCGCCGCCCGTCGGATAGGTGGAGCCGAGCTTGGCGAACGAATACCCCTGCAGGCCGGCGATCGCCCCCGCGATGAGGAACGACAGCCAGACGGCCGAGCCCGCGACGTCCCCTGCGGCACCCAGCAGGGCGAAGATGCCCGCGCCCACCATCGATCCGACGCCGATGAAGGTCGCCTGCATGACCGTCATCCGCTTCGCCTGCGCCTCAGGAGCAACCATGCCCGCCTCCCCGACACGAAGCCCCGTCGTCTCGCATCGAAGCCATGCTCGCCGCGCGTCATGGCCGAAACATCATGCAGATCGCGCGATTCCTCCCGCAGCATGCCTGGTGCAGGCTGTGCGATGTAGGGGGTGTTGTCAATGGAGTATGCACTCGTCGTCCTTCAAGCGGTCGTCGTCATCGGCGCGATCGTCCTCGGTGTACGCACCGGCGGGATCGGCCTCGGCCTGTGGGGGGTCGTCGGCACCGCCGTGCTGGTGTTCGGGTTCCGGCTCCCGCCGGGATCTCCGCCCATCGACGCGTTCTTCATCATCATCGCGGTCATCACGGCGTCATCGGCGATGCAGGCGGCGGGCGGCATCGACTACCTCGTGTCGATCGCCTCGAAGATCATCCAGCGGAACCCGAAGCGGCTCACCTACGTCGCCCCGATCGTCGCGTTCGTGTTCACCGTGCTCTCGGGCACCTCGAACATCTTCATCGCCCTCATCCCGGTCATCTACGAGACGGCCTACCGCAACGGGCAGCGACCTGAGAAGGCGCTCGCCTCGTCAACGGTGACCTCAGGGCTCGGCATCACCGCCAGCCCCGTGTCCGCGGCGATGGCGGCCTACCTCGTGCTCATCGAGACCGACGGTTTCGGGCTCCCGCAGATCCTGGCGATCACGATCCCCGCCGCCATCGTGGCCTGCATCGCGACATCCTTCGTGCAGCAGCGGATCGGCAAGGACCTGGTCGACGACCCGGTGTTCCGCGAGCGCGTGGCGGAGGGGCAGGTCGAGGTCCCGGCCGTCCTCGCCGCCGAGTATGCGGCGACGACGACCGACGGGTCGGCACGCGGCGTCGCGGTGAAGGAATCCAGGCCCCAAGACGGCACCGTCGCAGGCGGCACTCCGCCCGGACAGCCTGCCGGCTCGGGCAGCGACCGACCCGTGGTGATCGAGCACACGGTGCCGCCGGGCGGCCGCACGGCCGCGTTCATCTTCATCGCCGGAACGCTGCTGGTGGTCGCCCTCGGGCTGTTCCCGGGTCTCCGTCCCGCCTTCGAGAACGACGAGGGCGAGCTCGTGCCGATCTCGATGTCGATCGTGATCGAGATGGTCATGTTCACGGTGGCCCTCGTCATCATCCTCGTGCGTCGCGTGAAGCCCTCGCTGGTCGTGGAGCAGCCGTTGCTGCGCGCCGGGTTCGTCGCCGCGGTGGCCCTCTTCGGCATCGCCTGGATGGCCGACACCTTCATCTCCGCGAACGAGGAGACGATCATCGAGCCGCTCGGCGCGATGATCGAGGCGCAGCCGCTGCTCCTCGCGGTCGCGCTGTTCCTCGTCTGCGGTCTCACCACCAGCCAGTCCGCGACGACGAACACGCTCATCCCCATCGCGATCGCCGCCGGGCTGGCCCCCGGGATCATCACGGCGATGTGGCCGTCGCTCATCGGCGTCTGGCTGTTCCCGGCGAACGGCGGTCAGATCGCGTCGGTCGAGACCGACCGCACGGGATCGACGAAGCTCACGCAGGTCGTCGTCTGGCACTCGTTCACGATCCCGATGCTGGTCTCGTGGGTGGCCGTCGTGCTGTCCGGCCTGGTGATCCAGCTCGTCATCCCGTCCTGACCCCGCATCGACCGTCTCACCGGACCGAGGAGGAGCAATGCCAGAAACGACCGCCACGGATGCCGCGGCCCTGATGCCCGACGTGATCGAACGTCTCGAGGCCCTGGTGCGCATTCCCTCGGTGGCCTTCCCGGGGTTCGACGCCGAGCCCGTGCACCGCATGGGGGAGGCCGTCGTGGAGCTCTTCGAAGCAGCCGGCGCCGAGGGCGTGCGACTGCTCGACGTCCCCGACGGGTATCCGTGCGTCTACGCCGACCTTCCGGGACCGGCCGGATCGCCGACCGTGCTGCTCTACGCGCACTACGACGTCCAGCCGGCGCCGAAGAGCCAGGGTTGGACGAGCGAACCGTTCGAGCCGACGACCAAGGACGACGGACGCATCTACGGCAGGGGGGCGGCCGACGACAAGTCGGGCCTCGTCATCCACTACGCCACGCTGAAGCTGCTCGGACCCGACCGGCCCTGCAACATCAGGATCCTCGTCGAGGGCGAGGAGGAGACGATCTCGCACCTCGAGGCCTTCGTCGAGGCCAACCCCGACCTGTTCGCCTGCGACGCCGCGGTCATCGCGGACATCGGCCCGCAGGCCGTGGGACGTCCGGGCCTCACCACGGCGCTCCGCGGCGACGTGGCCTGCACGCTGACGGTGCGCACCCTCGAGAATCCCGTGCACTCGGGAATGTTCGGCGGAGCGGCGCCCGACGCCATGACCGCCATGATCCGCATCCTCGACTCGCTGCACGACGAGCACGGAGACACCGTCATCGACGGCGTGGACCGCGGCACCTGGGCGGGCGCCGACATGGACGAGGCGGTCTACCGAGACGGCTCGTCGATCCTGCCGGGCGTCGACTTCCTCGGGACCGGCACGCTCTCGGACCGCATCTGGATGAAGCCGTCGGTCACCGTGCTCGGCATGGACCTGCCGAACACGGCCGAGGCGTCCAATGTGCTGCTGCCCGAGGTGACGGCGAAGCTCTCGATGCGGGTCATTCCCGGGTCGGATGCCGATGCCCAGCTCGAGGCGCTCATGGCGCACCTGCGCGGGCAGCGCCCATGGAACTGCGAGGTCGTCGTCGAACGCGTGAAGGTGGGGAACCCATTCGCCGTCGACGAGGCCCACCCGGCGATCGTGGCGGCGAAGGATGCGCTGTCGACGGCCTATGGCGCGCCGGTCGAGTCGATCGGCAGCGGGGCGTCCATCCCGCTGGTGGCGTCACTGAAGCAGGTCGCGCCGGATGCCGCGATCGTGCTGTGGGGTGCTGAAGACACGGAGCGGTCACGTATCCACGCGTCGGACGAGTCCGTCGACCCCGACGAGATCCAGCGCATGATCGTCGCCCAGACGCGCTTCATCCGGGAGTTCGCCGCGTCGACCGGTTCGTGACGAGCAGGCCAAGATTCGCGGCATCCGCGGTGGCCCCGCCCGGCTAGCGGTCGATCCGCACCACGTCGTACCCGGTGTCGGGCGTCGGCGGCGTGCCGAAGCGCGCGTTCGGCAGGTACAGGCCGGAGCCGAACCTGGCGATGGTCGTCGGGACGGCGAAGTCGGGATCGGTCAGACGGTCGACCACCGTGCCGCTCGTGCCCTGCGCGTCGAGCCGCACCACGGCCACGGTGTTGAGCTGGTTCTGCACGACGTAGAGCGTGCGGCCGACCACGAGCAGGCCGTCGCCGTTCGGCAGGTCGGTGCCGCCGAGGTCGACGACCGTGGCCTCACCCGTGGTGGGGTCGACCCGGTACAGCGTCGACGTCGATGACTGGATCACCAGCAGCGCCTGATGGTCGGGTGTCTCCGCGATCCCGTTCGCGTTGAATCCCGCGACCTGGTCCCAGTCGCCCGTCAGCGGGAGGACCTCGAACGAATTCGAGAGCTCACCCGAGGGGCTCACGGGGACGAAGTACAGTTCGGCGGCCGAGCTGTTCGTGAACCAGGCACCGTCGTGCGTGAGCACGACGTCATTGATGAACGCCGCCGGGTCGGTCGTGAACTGGTACGACTCGAGCACGGCGCCCGTGTCGGCGTCGACGACCCGAGCATCGCCCGCAGGCCCGCCCGCGATGAACAGTCGTCCTCGCTCGTCGACCTTCAGTCCGACGGATGGGGTCCCCGGCCCCTCGAGGCGGTCGAGTTGCTCACCGGTGCGTACGTCGAACACGAAGACGTCGCCGTCGACCAGCGATCCGACGTAGCCGGTGCCGCCCGGGCCGATGGCGATGCCCTCGGGCTGGAACCCGTCGGGGAGCTCGATGGTCTGGGGGAACATGCCCCCGCCCGGTGGAGGACTCGCCTGGGCGGTGCCCGCCGCCGCGACGGCGAGGAGCCCCGTGAGAGCGAAGGTGGCGAATGCGCGTGCGACGATGCGACCGGACATGGCGACATGGTACGTCCGCGCTCGCGCGGCGGTACGGGTTCTGGGGAAGCTCCCAGTCGGACGGTGCGCGGGCCGCGCGGCGCTCAGCCGCGAAGGCCGAGCAGCGGCAGCACGGCGCTGAGGTCGGGTGCGTCGATCGCGACATCCGCCCGCTCGCGCACCACGGGCTTCGCGCAGAACGCGACGCCCAGCCGGGCGGTGCGCAGCATCTCCAGGTCGTTCGCGCCGTCGCCGACGGCGATGGTGCGGTCGAGCCGGATGCCGCTGGCCGCCGCCCACTCCTCGAGCGCCGCCGCCTTGCCGTGCGCGTCGACGATCGCCCCGTCGACCCGCCCCGTCAGGCAGCCGCCGTCGACCTCGAGTCGGTTCGCCCGGCAGAAGTCGAGTCCGAGCCGCTCGGCGAGCGGGTCGAGCAGCTCGTGGAAGCCGCCCGAGACGACGCCGACGCGACCGCCGGCCGCGTGCACGCCGTCGATGAGCTCCTGCACGCCCGGTGTGGGGGTCATCCTCGCCCGGGCCTCGGCGAACACCGAGAGGTCGAGCCCGGCGAGGGTGGCGACGCGTTCGCGCAGGCTGGCGGCGAAGTCGAGCTCGCCGCGCATCGCGCGCTCGGTGACCTCGGCGACGAGGGCGAGGCTCCCCGCGGCATCCGCGAGCAGTTCGATGGCCTCTTCGCGGATCAGCGTGGAATCGGCGTCGAGCACGACGAGGGGGCCGCTCGCGCGGCCGGCTGCCGTCGCCGTCACGCGGTGGCCCGCACCCGCGAACCCTTGCCGACCACGGTGATGCCGCTGTCGGTCACGATGAATCCGCGCGCGAGGTCGTTCGCCCGATCGACGCCGATGTGCGCGCCCGCCTCGACGACGACCTCCTTGTCGAGGATGGCCCGCTGCACCGTGGCCCCGGCCTCGATGCGCGCGCGGTCGAAGAGGATCGAGTCGGCGACGTGCGCGCCCGACCCCACGATCGCCCACGGCCCGAGCACGCTGCGCTCGACGTGCGCGCCCGAGATGACCGAGCCGAGCGAGACGATCGAGTCGATCACCGTGCCGAGCGAGCCCCGCGCGTCGCGGGTGAACTTCGCGGGCGGCGAGTTCAGCTGCTGGCTGAAGATCGGCCACTCGCGGTTGTAGAGGTTGAAGACCGGGAGGACCGAGATGAGGTCCTGGTGCGCCTCGAAGAAGGAGTCGATCGTTCCCACGTCGCGCCAGTAGTAGCGATCGCGGTCGGTCGACCCGGGCACCTCGTTGCGCCGGAGGTCGTAGACGCCGGCGGCACCCTGGTCGACGAATGCGGGGATGATGTCGCCGCCCATGTCGTGACTCGAATCCGTGCGCTCCCCGTCGCGCAGCACGGCGTCGATCAGCGCGTCGGCGTTGAAGACGTAGTTGCCCATGGACGCCAGCACCTCGTGGGGCGCGTCGGGAAGGCCCACCGGGTCCTTGGGCTTCTCGAGGAACCGGCGGATGTGGTCGGGGCGCTTCTCGTCGACCTCGATGACGCCGAACTGGTCGGCGAGCGAGATCGGCTGGCGGATCGCAGCCACGGTCGCGGCCAGGCCCGACTCGATGTGCGCGTCGATCATCTGGCTGAAGTCCATGCGGTACACGTGGTCGGCGCCGACGACCACGATGATGTCGGGCTGCTCGTCGTAGATCAGGTTGAGGCTTTGCAGGATCGCGTCGGCCGAACCCGAGAACCAGCGCTTGCCGAGACGCTGCTGGGCGGGCACGGAGGCCACGTAGGAGTTGAGCAGGCCGTTCATGCGCCAGGTCTGCGACACGTGCCGGTCGAGGCTGTGCGACTTGTACTGCGTGAGCACGACGATCTGGCGCAGGCCGGAGTTGAGGAGGTTCGACAACGCGAAGTCCACGAGGCGGTACTGGCCGCCGAACGGCACCGCGGGCTTCGCCCGATCCTCCGTGAGGGGCATGAGACGCTTGCCCTCGCCCCCAGCGAGCACGATGCCGAATACCTTGCGCGTGGCCATGGACCCAGCGTAGTCAGGCGACGAGGGTTTCCGGGCGACGGAGTCGGGCCATTGCGGAAGCGCTGCGATACCGTTAGGGCATGCGCGTCGACCTGCTCACCCGCGAATATCCGCCCGAGGTCTATGGAGGAGCGGGGGTGCATGTCGCCGAGCTCGTCAGAGCGCTGCGTCGCGACCTCGAGGTCGTCGTCCGCAGCTTCGGCGCTCCCCGCGACGAGCCCGGCACCTTCGGCTACGCCACGCCGGCCGAGTTCGACGGGCGCAATCCGGCGCTCGGCACCATGGGGGTCGACCTGCTCATGGCGGGGGATTCCGCCGGAGCCGACCTCGTGCACTCGCACACCTGGTACGCGAACTTCGCCGGGTTCACCGCGAAGAAGCTGCACGGCATCCCGCACGTCGTGACCGCGCACAGCCTGGAGCCGCTGCGCCCGTGGAAGGCCGAGCAGCTCGGCGGCGGCTACCGACTGTCCTCGTGGGTGGAGCGCACGGCCTTCGAGGACGCCGACGCGGTCATCGCCGTGAGCGACGGCATGCGCCGGGACATCCTGCGCGCGTACCCCGCCATCGACCCCGCGCGGGTGGACGTCGTCTACAACGGCATCGACCTCACCGACTGGAAGCCGAACCACGACGCCGACCTCGCGCGATCGCTCGGCCTCGACCCCGATCGCCCCTCGGTGATCTTCGTCGGCCGCATCACGCGCCAGAAGGGCCTGCCCTACCTGCTCCGAGCGGCCCGGATGCTGCCCGCCGACGTGCAGCTCGTGCTGTGCGCCGGCGCACCCGACACCGAGGAGATCATGGCGGAGGTCACCGCCCTCGTCGACGAGCTGCGCGCCGAGCGCGGGCTCGTGGTGTGGATCGACCGGCACCTGCCCCGCAACGAGCTGACCGCGCTGCTGACCGCGGCGACCGCGTTCGTCTGCCCGTCGGTCTACGAACCGCTCGGCATCGTCAACCTCGAGGCGATGGCGTGCGGCGCGCCCGTCGTCGGCACGGCGACCGGCGGCATCCCCGAGGTCGTGGACGACGGCGTGACCGGGGTGCTGGTGCCCATCGAGCAGGCCGACGACGGCACGGGCACGCCACTGGATCCCGACGCCTTCGTCGCCGACCTCGCCGCCGCCCTCACCCGGGTCGTGGCCGACCCCGCCACGGCTCGCGCGATGGGCCAGGCTGGTCGACGACGCGCCGAGGAGCACTTCGCCTGGGACGCGATCGCCGAGCGCACGCAGGAGCTCTACCGCCGCGTGCTCGCGCGCTGACGCCGATCAGGCGCGCCCTCCGGTGCGTGCACGCCGGCTGCGGACGGAAGCGCTGTCCGCGTCCCGATAGCATTGGTGATTATGGCGAGTACGGTGCTGCAGTTCCGCGATGTGTCGGTGGTTCGAGACGGGAATCCGATCCTCGACTCGGTGACGTGGAGCGTCGACTCCGACGAACGCTGGGTCATCCTGGGCCCCAACGGCGCGGGCAAGACCACGCTGCTCCAGATCGCCGCCGCGGCCATGCACCCGACGAAGGGCACGGCCGACGTGCTGCAGGAGTCGCTGGGCAAGGTCGACGTGTTCGAGCTGCGCCCGATGATCGGCTTCGCGTCGACGGCGATGGCGCGCAAGATCCCGCGCAACGAGACGGTGCTCGACGTCGTGCTGACCGCCGCCTATTCGGTGACCGGTCGGTGGAACGAGGAATACGAGGAGATCGACCTGCGTCGCGCGCAGCGCGTGCTCTCGGAGTGGGGCCTCGAGGGCTTCGCCGGGCGACGGTTCGGCAGCCTCTCCGACGGCGAGCAGAAGCGCGTGCAGATCGCGCGATCGGTGATGACCGACCCCGAGCTGCTGCTCCTCGACGAGCCGGCCGCGAGCCTCGACCTCGGCGCCCGGGAGGAGCTCCTCGGGCTGCTCGGCGGCTACGCGTCGTCGCCGGCCTCGCCCGCGATCATCATGGTCACCCACCATGTGGAGGAGATCCCGCAGGGCTTCACCCACGCGATGCTGCTCTCGAAGGGGCGCATCGTCGCGGCGGGGCCGCTGGCCGAGGCCCTCACGTCGGCCACGCTGACCGAGACGTTCGGCATCGAGATCGGCCTGACCGAGGCCGACGGCCGATACACCGCGCGCGCGGCCTGACTTCCGACCGTCGCGATTCTGCTAGAATCGTTTGTTGGCCCATGGGCCGAGTGCTTTCCTGCCCGCGAGGCAGGTGCGAATCCACCATCCATTCAACAAGGAAGTCTCCATGAAGACCGACATCCACCCCGACTACAACGCCGTCGTCTTCCGCGACCTCGCTTCGGGCGCCACGTTCCTCACCCGCTCGACCGTGTCGAGCGACAAGACGATCGAGCTCGATGGCGTCACCTACCCGGTGATCGACGTCGAGATCTCGTCGGAGTCGCACCCGTTCTACACGGGCAAGCAGCGCATCATGGACTCGGCCGGCCGCGTCGAGAAGTTCAACCAGCGCTTCAAGAACTTCGGCAAGTAATCCTGCCGTACGAGGGCGGGCGACTCCGGTCGTCCGCCCTTCGTCGTGCCCGCGGCATGGCGCGCCGAACCCGACGCGGTCAGAACAGCGCGTCGGGATCCGCCGTAGGCGGGAATCCGTCGAGGACGGCGACCGCCGAGGCCGCCGCGGCAGGGGCTGCGACGGACGCCTGAGCGGGTGCCGTGGTGCGACGGACGGGCCAGGCGCCCGAGGTCGTGAAGTCGGGGTCGCCGTTCGCGCGGCGGTACGCCTGGTAGCTCTCAGCTTGCTCGCGGCACCAGTCAACCTGCCGCGCGTGCAGGTCGCCCACCGCGATGGCCGACAGCTCGGGGAAGGCGCGAACGATCGCCTGGGCGACGCGGCCCGCGGCCACGGCATCGGCGCCGGCGTCATGGGCGTTCGGCAGTGCGACGCCGTAGTGCTCGGCCGTGGCCGTGAGGGTGCGCTTGCCGCGCCGATAGCGGTCGATCGCCTTGTCGATCACGAGCGGATCGATCACCGGTCCGGGGCCGGGCAGGGGAGTGTGCCCGTACCGCTCGGCCTCACGCTCGAGGAGGGTGAGGTCGTAGGCCGCGTTGTACGCCACGATCGGGAGGCCCCGGCCCGCGGCATCCGCGAGGGTGGCGATGATCTCGGCCACGGCCGACACCGGCGACTGCCCTTCGAGCCGGGCACGTTCGGTCGTGACGCCGTGGATCAGCGAGGCGGCCGTGGGGATCTCGACTCCGGGATCGACGAGCCACTCGTGACGCTCGAGCTCCTCGCCGTCGGCTCCGATCACGCCCACGTGGGCGGTCACGATGCGGCAGGTGTCGACGTCGATGCCGGTGGTCTCGAGGTCGAACACGGCGAGGGTGTCGGCCCATCGGGCGCTGCTCGTGGCATCCATGGTTCGAAGGCTATGCGGGCCCACCGTCAGAGCCGCGGAGCGACCCGCGGGTGCGCAGATCGGCGGTGGCCGGGCGGGACGACGCTCAGGCGGCCCGCCGTAGAATGTCGGGGATGATCGAGTCCCCGTACGCCGAGCAGCTCGCTCGCATCCCCGTCAGCGAGCACCGCACCGACGTCGACGGCACCGAGACCGCGTGGTGGGAGTACGGCGCAGCGGACGCGCCGGTGCTCGTGCTCGTGCACGGATTCCGGGGCGATCACCACGGCCTCGAACCCGTCGTCGCGCAGCTCCCCGGCTTCCGCATCATCTCTCCCGACCTGCCGGGCTTCGGTTCCTCCTCGGTGTTCGTCGACCGCCCGCACGACATCGAGGCGTACGCCGACTGGCTCAGCGCGTTCATCACGGCGGTGGGCATCGACGGGCCGTACACGCTGCTCGGCCACTCGTTTGGCTCGATCATCGCGGCGAACGCGGTGGCCCGAGGCCTCGCCCCCGAGCGGCTCGTGCTCGTGAACCCGATCGGGGCGCCCGCGCTCGAGGGGCCACGCGGCGTGATGACCCGGCTGGCGGTGGTGTACTACCGCGCGGCAGCGGCGCTGCCCGAACGTGCCGGCTTCGCGCTGCTGCGCAACGGCGCCATCGTGCGCGTCATGAGCGTCACCATGGCCAAGACCCGGTCGAAGCCGCTGCGACGCTGGATCCACGACCAGCACGACCGCTACTTCTCGGCGTTCGGCGATCGAGACGCCGTGCTCGAGGCGTTCCGCGCCTCGGTCGGCAACGACGTGAGCGAGGTCGCCGCCGACATCCACGTGCCGACCCTGCTCGTGGCGGCGGAGCGCGACGACGTCACCCCCCTCGACGCCCAGCGCCGCCTCGTCACGCGCTTCCCCGACGCGACGCTCGAGGTCATTCCCGAGGTCGGCCACCTCATCCACTACGAGACGCCGGGCGACGCGGCGGCGCGCATCCTCCGGTTCCTCCGCTCGGGAGCGAACGCGTGAGGATCGTCGTCGACTGCCGCTACGTGCGCATCGGCCGGCACGACGGCATCAGCCGCTTCACCGCGGGCATCGTCACCGAGCTCGGCAAGCGGCATCCGCTCACCATGCTCGTGAGCGACCACCGCCAGCTCGACATGCTGCCCCCGCTGCCCTGGCAGCTCGTGAGCTCGCCCACGAGCCCCCGTGAACCGCTCGTCGCCCTGCAGGTGCGCAAGCTCCGCCCCGACGTCGTCTTCAGCCCCATGCAGACCATGGGGTCGTGGGGCCGCAACTACCGGCTGCTGCTCACGCTGCACGACCTCATCTACTACGAGAACCGCACGCCGCCGCGCGACCTGCCCGCACCCGTGCGGCTGCTGTGGCGGCTCTACCACCTCGCCTGGTGGCCGCAACGGATCCTCCTCAATCGCGCCGACGCCGTGGTCACCGTCTCCGAGACCACCGCGGGGCTCATCCACGAGCACCACCTCACCGACCGTCCGGTCACGGTCATCCCGAACGCCGCCGACGACCTCGCCGTGCCCGACCTCCCGCGCGTCCGCCCCGCCGGGCACCGGCTCGTGTACATGGGCTCCTATATGCCCTACAAGAACGTCGACACCCTCGTGCGGGCGGTCGCCGCGCTGCCCGACCACGAGCTGCACCTGCTGAGCCGCATCAGCGCCGACGAGCGAGCGCGGCTCACTCGGCTCGCCCCGCAGGCGCGCCTCGTCTTCCACGACGGCGTGACGGATGCCGAGTACGCCGAGCTGCTCACCGGCGCGACCGCGCTCGTGCACGCCTCACGAGCCGAGGGGTTCGGCATCCCACTCGTCGAGGCCATGCGGCTCGGCACGCCGGTGGTGGTCAGCGACATCCCGATCTTCCGGGAGATCGGCGGCGACGCCGCCCTCTACTTCGACGCGGCCAATCCCGAGGCGCTCGTGGCGGCCCTGTGGTCGCTCGAACGCGACGGGGAGTGGGAGCGCCGCTCCGCGGCATCCGTCGCCGTCGCTGCCCGCTACACCTGGGCGTCGTCGGCCGAGCAGCTGCTCGAGCTCATGCGTCGCACGGTGGGGCCGGCCACGCGTCGTCGTCGGTCGGCTCGCCGCGCCTGAGCGCGTGGGCCTCAGGCGCCGTCGGTGCCCGTGAGCGCTTCGGGGGCCACGAGCTCGATGGCGTCGCCCACCACGCGAAGCAGGTGCACGGACCCGTTCTCGATCACGTAGGAGGCGCCCGGCAGCGTCCAGCCGCTGAGGTGCATGATGAGCGCGTGGATCACCCCGCCGTGAGTGACCACGATGACGTCCCCGCCGGGATGGCTGCGCGCGATGGCGAGCAGCGCGGCCGACGCGCGCGCGATCACCGCCGACCGGGACTCCAGCCCCTCGATGGTCGCGGCCTGCGCCTCCACGGCGGCGCGACCGGCATGGTCGAGGCCTTCGAGCACCCCGTGGCTGCGCTCCGCGAGGTCCGCGACGAGCACAGGCTCGGGAAGTCCGAGACGGTCGGCGATGATCGCGGCGGTCTCGGCGGCCCGCGACAGCGTGCTGGCGTAGATCGCGTCCCACTGGTCGCCCGCGAGTGCGGACGCCGTGTGCGCGGCCTGCTTCCGCCCGGTGTCGTTCAGCGGGATGTCCGTGGACCCCTGGATGCGGCGGGCGCGGTTCCAGTCGGTCTCGCCGTGGCGCACGATCGCGAGGGTCACCGGCCTGGCGTCGAGCGCGGCGAGCCCGTCGCTGGGAACGGTCTCATCGGGTGCGGCATCCGTCATGCCCACCATGCTGGCAGACCCGTGAGGGGCGTCAGGACCGCAGCGCCTCGGCCATGGCGGTGAGCGTCTCGCTCGCGCCCGCGTCGATCTTCACCGCGGCCCTGCTGTCGCCCTTGGTGATGCCGCGATTCACGACGATGATCGGCATGCGCCGGCGCCGTGCCAGCTCGATGAGCCGCATGCCCGAGTTCACGACGAGCGACGACCCCGCCACGAGCAGCGTGTCGGCGGCCTGCACGAGCGAGGCCGCGGCCTGGTACACGTCGACCGGCACGAACTCGCCGAAGAACACGACGTCGGGCTTCAGGATGCCGCCGCAGACGGTGCACGCGGGGATCACCATCGTGTCGACGTCGTCGACGTCCACATCGCCGTCCGGCCGGGCCCGGATCGCGCGCTCGAGGTCGATCGAGGGATTCAGTTCGGCCAGCCGGTCGGCGATGGACTGCCGGGCGTAGTGCTGGCCGCAGGTGAGGCAGAGCACGCGGTCCATGCCGCCGTGCAGCTCGACCACGTGCCGGCTGCCCGCCCGGCGGTGCAGGCCGTCGACGTTCTGCGTGACGACGCCGTCGACGATGCCGCGCGCCTCGAGGTCGGCGAGCGCGAGGTGGCCGCGGTTCGGCTGCGCGCTGCCGAAGCTGCGCCAGCCCAGGTGGCTGCCCGCCCAGTACCGCTTGCGGGCCGTCTCGGAGGCGAGGAACGCCTGCAGCGTCATCGGCGTGCGCACCGGCGCGCCCTCGCCGCGGTAGTCGGGGATGCCCGAGTCCGTTGACACCCCCGCGCCGGTCAGCACCGCCACGCGCGAACCGCGCATGAGGCCGATCGCCGTCTCAAGCTGTTCGTCGGCGATCATCGGAGCTTCGAGGCCAGGCACCACGGCGTCTCCCTTCGACGTGGTCCGATTCTAGACGTGTCCGTTTTCCGGAATGTTTCGCGCACTGGCAGGCTAGGGGGAGGAGATCAATGCACATCGAACGAGTCCGCGACGCGGCATCCGACGCCGTGGCCGACTACGCCCGGCTCACCGACGTGACCCTGCGCAGCGCCCACGAGCCCGCCGAGGGCCTGTACATCGCCGAATCGGCCAAGGTCATCCGCCGTGCGATCGGCGCGGGGCACCGCCCGCGCTCGGTGCTGATGGAGGAGAAGTGGCTGGCGGGCCTCGAGGCCGAGCTCGCGCCGTTCGACGTTCCGGTGCACCTGGCCGACCCCAACCAGCTCGAGGAGATCACCGGATACCGCGTGCACCGCGGCGCCCTCGCCGCGTTCGAGCGGCCGGTGCTGCCCGACCCCGTCGACCTGCTTGCGAGCGCGCATCGGGTGGTGGTGCTCGAGGACATCGTCGACCACACCAATGTCGGCGCGATCTTCCGCTCGGTCGCCGCGCTCGGCGCCGACGCGGTGCTCGTCAGCCCGCGCTGCGCCGACCCGCTCTACCGCCGAAGCGTGCGGGTGAGCATGGGCACGGTGTTCCAGGTGCCGTGGACCCGGCTTCCCGAGTGGCCCGAGGCGCGGCGGATGCTGCACGCGCACGACTTCTCGATCGCCGCGCTCGCCCTCGCCGACGACGCCGTGTCGCTCCGCGACCTCGCGGCGGATCCGCCCGAGCGGCTCGCCCTCGTCTTCGGCGCGGAGGGCGACGGACTCAGCAGGCACGCGCTCGAGGCATCCGACCTGGTCGTCACGATCCCCATGGCTCACGGCGTCGACTCGCTCAACGTCGCGGCCGCCGCCGCGGTCGTGCTGTACGCGCTGGCGGTCGAGCCCGCGGCATCCGATGCAGGAGACGCCCGATGAGCGCGACGCGCACACAGGCGCACGGGTCGAGCACGCCCCCGACGCAGGTCGTCCCGTCGCGACGGCCGAGCCCTCGCGTGTACCGGCGTCGGCGCATCGTCGTGTTCAGCGTGCTCGCGGTGGTGCTCGCCCTGCTCGTCAGCGGCGGCGTGTACACGGCCAACGCGCTCGGCGCACCCATCCCGTCGGCCGCGCCGCAGGTCACCGATCCCGCACCGGTCGCGGCCGCGCCGCAGCCGCTCGCTCTGCCCGGATTCGGCACCTACGCCGTCGGCGCGGTCGGATTCGACGGGCTGCTCGCGGCCGGCTCCGAACAGCAGCCCATGCCGATGGCGAGCATCGCCAAGGTCATCACGGCCCTCGTCGTCCTCGACGCGCATCCGGTCGCGGCGGGGGAGGGCGGGCCCGACATCACCTACACCGAGGACGACGTCGACATCTACTGGGACCAGGTGGCGCAGAACTCGTCGGTCGCCCCGGTGGTCGCGGGGTCGACGCTGTCACTCCGCGAGAGCCTCGAGGCGATGCTGCTGCCGTCGGGCGGCAACTACTCGATCTCGATCGCCAACTGGGCGTTCGGCTCCGTCGAGGGCTACCTGACCGCCGCCCGCACCTGGCTCGACGCGCACGGGCTCGTGAACACGCGCCTCGTCGACACGAGCGGCCTGTCGCTCGATGACGTGAGCACGGCGGCCGAGATCGTCGAGCTCGGCAAGCTCGCCCTCGCCGACCCGACCGTCGCCGAGATCGTGGCGCTGCCCTCCGTGGAGGTGCCCGAGATCGGGAAGCTGAAGAACTCCAACAAGCTGCTCGGCACGCACGGGGTCGACGGCATCAAGACCGGCACGACGGATGACGCCGCGAACCTGCTCTTCTCCGCGGACTACCCCGTCGGCTCCAGGACCGTCACCGTCGTGGGCGTGCTCCTCGGCGGCGAGACGCACGCAGTGCTCAACGACGCGATCGCCGCGCTGCTCGACTCCGTCGCGCCCGGCTTCCACGAGGTGTCGCCGCTCCAGGCGAACGAGGTGCTCGCCGAGTACGACACCCCGTGGGGCGACACCGCGCGCGCCCGCACGACCGAGGGCGCCACCGTCGTCGTCTGGAACGACACGCCCGTCGACGTCGAGGTGCGGGCCGATCCGCTCACGCTGGCGAGCCGTGGCGCCGAGGTCGGCACGGCGGTGGTGCACGCCGGTGCGCAGGAGATCACGGTGCCCCTGGTGCTCGACGCCTCCCTCGAGGACCCCGGCGCCTGGTGGCGGCTCGCGAACCCGGGAGCGCTCGACGCACCGAAGCCGGCTCAGTCGGGCAGCGAGTAGGGACCGGCGTCCGGCCGCTTCGCCGAGATGAGGTCGCCCGACGACTGGTGCCGGATGCGGCGGAGCACCCACGGCACGAGGTACTCCCTGGCCCACGACAGGTCCTCGACCCGGGCCTGGCGCCACGTGCTCGCGGGCAGCGGTTCGGGCTTCATGGGCTCGAGTCCGTTCTCGACGTTGAGTGCCGCGAGCACCATGCGGGCGACCGTGTGGTGGCCGAGCGCGTTGAGGTGCAGGCGGTCGGGCGCCCACATGCGCTGGTCCTGGATCTCGGTCAGCGCCCACTGGTCGGCGACCACGCAGTCGTAGCGCTTGGCGATGGTGCGCAGGTTCTCGTTGTAGATCGCCACCTTGCCCCGGATGCCGCGGAAGACGGGTGAGAAGCCCACGTCGACGCCCGTGAAGATCACGATGGTGGCGTGGTCGCGGGAGAGGCGCTCGACGGCGTACTCGAAGCGCGCGGCGATCTCGTCGGGGTCGGTGCGCGGCCGGATGACGTCGTTGCCGCCCGCGGAGATCGTGATGAGGTCGGGCCGCAGCGCGAGGGCCGGCTCGAGCTGCTCGTCGATGATCTGCTGGATGAGCTTGCCGCGCACCGCGAGGTTCGCGTAGGCGAAGTCGTCGACGCCCTGCGACAGGACCTCGGCGACGCGGTCCGCCCAGCCGCGGTGCCCGCCGGGCACGCCGGGTTCGGGGTCGCCGATGCCCTCCGTGAAGGAGTCGCCGAGAGCGACGTAGCGCGACCAGGGATGCTGCTGCGTGACCATCCCCCCATTGTGCCAAGTCGCCGGGTTCGAGGATGTCGGGCGGCTCCGCTACCCTCGAATCCAGTGAGCACAGCGACCCCTTCCGGCCATCAGCCGGGCACCTCGGCCGCCGAGCATCTCCCGCCGTCGTTCCCCGAGCGGGCCGCCTGGGGCACCGCCAGCAAGCTCCGGGCGTGGCAGGCCGACGCCCTCGAGCAGTACCTGGCCGACCTGCCGCGCGACTTCCTCGCCGCCGCGACCCCGGGCGCGGGCAAGACGACCTTCGCGCTCCGGCTCGCCGCCGAGCTGCGATCACGTCGGCTCATCGATCGCATCACCGTGGTGGCGCCCACCGACCACCTGAAGCGCCAGTGGGCGGATGCCGCGGCGCGCGCCGGCATCCGGCTCGACCCGGGGTTCCGCAACGCCCATGGCCAGACGGCCCGTCACTACCACGGCGTCGCCGTGACGTATGCGCAGGTCGCGATGCGCCCGGCGCTGCACCGCGAGCTCACCCTCTCGGGTCGTTCGCTCGTCATCCTCGACGAGGTGCACCACGGCGGCGACACGCTCTCGTGGGGCGATGCCATCCGGGAGGCGTTCGAGCCGGCGACGAAGCGGCTGTCGCTCACCGGCACGCCGTTCCGCTCCGACACGGCGCCGATCCCGTTCGTGGAGTACGTGCCCGACAACCAGGGCGTGCGGCTCTCGAAAACCGACTACAACTACGGGTACGGGCGTGCCCTGGCCGACGGCGTCGTGCGGCCGGTGCTCTTCATGGTGTACGCGGGCCACATGCGATGGCGCACGAAGGCCGGCGACGAGATGGAGGCGCGGCTCGGCGAGGACAACACGAAGGACATCACGTCCTCGGCGTGGCGCACCGCGCTCGAGCCCACCGGCGAGTGGATCCCGGCGGTCCTGCAGGCGGCCGACCGCCGGCTCACCGAGGTGCGGCACGGCATCCCCGACGCCGGAGGCCTGGTGATCGCCACCGACCAGACCGTCGCCCGTGCGTATGCGCAGATCCTCGAGCAGATCTGCGGCGAACCCGTCACCGTGGTGCTCTCCGACGAGAAGGAGGCGAGCACGCGCATCGAGGAGTTCTCAGGCAATACGCGGCGCTGGATGGTGGCGGTGCGGATGGTGTCCGAGGGCGTCGACGTGCCCCGCCTCGCCGTCGGGGTGTACGCCACGAGCGCGTCGACGCCGCTCTTCTTCGCCCAGGCGATCGGCCGGTTCGTGCGCGCCCGCCGTCGCGGCGAGACGGCGTCGGTGTTCCTGCCCAACGTGCCGACGCTCATGGGCCTCGCCGCGCAGATGGAGCTCGAACGCGATCACGCGCTCGACCGGCGGTCGGGCGACCAGGATGACGACGGCCTCGACGACAGCCTGCTCGAGTCCGCCAACCGCGAAGAGCGCGCATCGGAGGAGGCCGGTCTCGGGACGTGGGAGGCGATCGGGTCGGATGCCTCGTTCGACCGCGTGCTCTACGACGGCACGGAGTTCGGCACGCTCGCCGAACCGGGCAGCGACGAGGAGTACGACTTCATCGGCATCCCCGGCATCCTGGAGCCCGAGCAGGTCTCGGAGCTGCTCCGGCACCGGCAGGCGAGGCAGGCCCGGCGTGCGGGAGAGCGGCGCAAGCACACCGCCGAGGCGGAGGAGTCGGGCCGCGCCGAGCCGGTGGCGCTGTACCGCACCCTGAAGGAGCAGCGCGCACTCCTGAACAGCCTCGTCGGACTCTGGGCCAGGCACACGGGCGAACCGCACTCGCAGGTGCACGCCGAACTGCGCCGGGTGTGCGGTGGGCCTGCCGTCGCGCAGGCCACGGTCACCCAGCTGCAGGCGCGCATCGACTTCCTGCGGCGGCGGCTCGGCAGCCGCTGACCGGGCGATGCCACGCTCCCGTCGACTGTGCGAGCATGGGCTGATGGACCGTCGCACACGGGTGCTCGTCGTCGCCATCATCGTCTCGTTCATCGCGTTCCTCGACGGCGCGGTCATCAACGTGGCGCTCCCGTCGATCGCGGCGGAGCTCGGCGGCGGCCTCGCGCTGCAGCAGTGGGCGGTCGACGCCTACCTGCTGACCCTCGGCTCGCTGATCCTCCTCGCCGGCTCGCTCTCCGACTCCTTCGGCCGGCTCCGCATCATCAGGATCGGGCTCTACGGCTTCGCGGCGACGTCGGTGCTCTGCGCGCTCGCACCCACCGGACTCGTGTTCGTGATCGGGCGCGCCCTCCAGGGCGCCGCGGGCGCGCTGCTCGTGCCGAGCTCGCTCGCCCTCATCATCGCGACGTTCTCCAAGGCCGAGCAGGGCAAGGCGATCGGTCGCTGGACGGCCTGGACGACGAGCGCGTTCCTCATCGGACCGCTCTTCGGCGGCATCCTCGTCGACTTGGCGTCATGGCGGGCCGTGTTCTGGATCAACCTCCTGCCCATCGCGATCGTGCTCGTGCTCATGCGCGCCCTCGGGCGGGACGACCCCAACCCGAACCGCGAGCGCATCGACTGGGTGGGCGCTGTCCTCGGCGTCGTCGGCCTCGGCGGCACGGTGTTCGCGCTCATCGAACAGGAGCGGTTCGGCTGGGACTCGCCCGTGGTGTACGTGCCGCTCCTCGTCGGCCTCGCCTCGCTCGTCGCGTTCGTGCTCTGGGAACGGCGGGTGCCGCAGCCGATGCTGCCCCTCACGCTGTTCCGGGCCCGCAACTTCGCCGCCGGCAATCTCGCGACGGTGTTCGTCTACGCCTCGTTCTCGCTGGGTCCGTTCGTGATGACGATCTTCCTGCAGCAGACCGCGGGCTTCTCGGCGACGGTGGCCGGGCTCGCGACCCTGCCCCCGACCATCATGCTCGTGCTGCTCGGGTCGTGGTTCGGCGGGCTCTCCACGCGCTTCGGCCCCCGGGTGTTCATGACGCTCGGACCGATCATCGTGGCGGTCGGGTACCTGCTCACGCTGAGCGTCCAGCCCGAGCTGAACTACTGGCTGCAGTTCCTGCCCGGCATCCTCGTCATCGGCCTCGGCATGGCCATGACGGTCGCGCCGCTCACCTCGGCGATCCTCGGCGCAGTGGATCCCGCCCGGGCCGGCATCGGGTCGGCCGTGAACAACGCAGTGGCCCGCATCGCCGGCCTCGTCGCGATCGCGAGCCTCGGCGTGATCGTGGGCACGCAGCTCGACGTCGACGGATACCACCGGGCGGCGACGGCCACCGCGGTGTTCCTCGTCATCGGCGGGATCGTCTCGTGGATCGGCATCCGGAACCCGGCGGCGAGTCCGGATGCCACGGGCGCGACACCGCCGCCGGCCGAGGCGTCCTCGACCGGGTCCACGCACATCCCGCCGCACACCGTCGAGTGAGCGACCCGGCGGTCACGCCACGGTCGCGTGATCGCGCCGCGTCACGAGGCCACCGACCTCCGCCGCCGCGTCGAGCGCCGCCATGAGGTCCGCCGTGAGATCGTCGACGTGCTCGAGTCCGATCGAGAGGCGCACCACCGCGGCATCCGGCTTCGCGTCGCCCGCCACGGGACGGTGCGTGAGCGATGCCGGGTGCTGCACGAGCGAATCCACGCCGCCGAGTGAGACGGCGTGGGTGACGAGCTCGCACGCCTCGGTGAACCGCGCCGCGGCGTCGTAGCCCCCGGCGAGTTCGAGCGCGATGATCGACCCCGGCCCCTCGAGCTGCGTGCCGACGAGACCCGCCGGGTCCTGGCCGGGCAGCCCGGGGTAGCGCACCCTCGCGACCGCGGGGTGCTCGCCCAGGCGCTCGGCGAGCACCTGCGCCGTCGCCTGCTGCGCCCGCACGCGCACGGGCAGGGTGCGGAGGCCCCGATGGAGCAGGTACGCAGCCATCGGATGCAGCAGTCCGCCGGTGAGCGCCCGAACCCGTCGGAGCCGCTCGACCCAGTCGCGGTCGGCCGCCACCACGCCGCCCATGACGTCGCCGTGCCCGCCGAGGTACTTCGTGGCGCTGTGCAGCACGAGCGTGGCGCCGAACTCGGCCGGGCGCTGCAGCACGGGCGTGGCGAAGGTGTTGTCGACGAGCACGGGCACGTCGCCCGCGGCATCCACGACGCGCCGCAGGTCGACGAGTTCGAGCGTGGGGTTCGCCGGGGTCTCGACGACGACGAGGCCCGTGTCGGCTTCGATCGCGTCGGCGATGCCGGCGGCATCCGTCCAGGTCACCCTCGTGCCGAGCAGTCCGCTCTCGAGCACGTGGTCGGTGCCGCCGTAGAGCGGCCGAACAGCGACCACGTGCGGCGTACCCGCGGATGCCGCGGCGATGAGCGTTGCCGCGAGCGCGGCCATGCCGCTGCCGAACGCGACCGCCCCATCCGTGCCCTCGAGGCCGGCGAGCGACTCCTCGAAGCGGGCGACGCCGGGCTGCCAGAGGCGCTGGTAGACCGCCGACCGGCCCTCGCCGAGGTCGTGGCCGGTCGCGAGCTCCTCGTAGGAGAGCCCGCCGGTATCGACCGACGGCAGCGGGTTCGTGGTGGAGAAGTCGATGACGGGCACGTGGGATCCGCTCGCCCGGACGCCGCTCATGCCACCGTGGACGGCGCGGGTCTCGAACTGCGACGACGATGTCTGCATGCCTTGAATGAAGCAGAAGCTGTGACGAACAGCAAGTCGTCATGCATGATCTAGTGAGGTAGGCTATAAACCTCGAAGCATCTGCATAACCGAGATCCGGGAGGTCCGACGATGGCGCAGAAACCCGAACTCGACCGTGTCGATCGAGCGTTGCTCCAGGCGCTCTCCACGAACGCCCGCGCGTCGGGCGCGGCCCTCGCCGCCGAGGTGGGCGTCGCCGAGTCCACGGTATCGCTTCGCCTGCGCCGGCTGCAGAGCCTCGGCACGGTGCGCGGCTACCGGGTCGACGTCGACCTGGCCTCGCTCGGCGTCTCGTTGCAAGCGCTCATCGCCATCCGGCTGGTGAAGCACGACCGCAGCGAGATCGACGCGTTCCGCGCGCAGGTGCCGCACCTGCCCGGCGTGCTCGGGGTCTTCCACATGGCCGGCGCCGAGGACTACCTGCTGCACGTCGCCGCCCGCGACGCCGAGGAGCTGCGCGAGTTCGTGCTCGCCCACCTCACGGGGCATCCGGCCGTCGCCCACACCGAGACCAACCTGATCTTCGAGCACGTCGACGGCGACGGTTGGAACAAGCTCGTCGGGTGATCCGTCGCGCCACTGCCGTGCGTCAGCCGATCGACGTACCGAACGCGAGACCGAGCACGTAGGTGACCGCCGCCGCGCCGAGGCCGATGCCGAGCTGGCGCAGCGCCCGCTTCAGCGGCGATGCGCCCGAGAGCAGGCCCACCGTCGCGCCGGTGGCCAGCAGGGCGACGCTCACGAGCACGGTCGCGGTGATGATCGCCGCAGTGCCGCTCAGGCCGAAGATCCAGGGAAGCACGGGGATGAGCGCCCCCGAGGCGAAGAAGAGGAAGCTCGAGATCGCGGCGGCGAGCCCCGTGCCGACGGCCTCGTCGTCGTGCGCGACGACGGCCAGCGCATCGGTGGCTGTCGAGGACTGGCCCGCCGCCTGCACGCGCGCCATCACGAGCGCCGCGTGCTCCCGCGATTCGGCGTCGCCCATGCCCCGAGCGCGGTAGACGAGCGCCAGCTCGTTCGCGTCGATGTCGAGGTCCACGAGCGCCTCGCGCGCGGTCGGGTCAGGGGCGGATGCCTCGAGCAGCTCGCGCTGCGACCGCACCGACACGTACTCGCCGGCGCCCATCGAGAGGGCTCCGGCGAGGAGGCCCGCGATGCCGGTGAACAGCACCACTGAGGCCGGAACGCCGGTCGCGCCGATGCCGAGCACGAGGGCGAGGTTCGAGACGAGCCCATCGTTCGCACCGAACACGGCCGCGCGGAACGTGCCGGCGAGCCGTCGCCTGCCGCGAGCGGCGAGTCCGCGCACGACCTCGCCGTGGATCCGCTCGTCCGCCGCCATCGCCGGCGTCGCGTCGGGGTCCGTCGCGTACGGCGAGCGGGCCTCGGCGCGCTGGGCGAGCGCCAGCACGAAGATCGAGCCGAATCGGCGGGCGAGGGCGCCGAGCATCCGGGTGCGCACGTCGGCGCGCGGCGTCTTCGAATCGTCGCCGTCGAGCAGGGCCAGCCAGTGCGCCTCGTGGCGCCCCTCCGCGGCGGCCAACGCCAGGAGGATCTCGCGCTCCTCGCCCTCGCGTCGTGCGGCCAGCTCGCGGTAGACCGCGGCCTCGGCGCGTTCATCGGCGAGGTAGCGCCGCCACCTCGCGCGGTCGGCGTCGGTCGTCGTGCGCGGTACGTCGCTCATCTGCTCCACATCCTGCCCAGGAGCGGCCGACGGTGATCGGCTGCTCCCGCCCCATCACGTCACGGCCGCCTGCGCGGCCTCCGCCACGATATCGGCGGCGGGAGGGGCAGCCGGCCGATTCGCCGGGATTGGCAGGATTTCGGACCACCGAACCGCGGGTCGGCGGCGGAGCGCCGGCAGAGGTCAGTCCTCGCGCGGCGCGGTCACGAAGTCGATGAGCTCCTCGACCCGGCCGAGCAGCGCGGGTTCGAGGTCGCCGTACCCGCGGACCCGGCCGAGGATGTGCTGCCATGCACGGGCGATGTCGGCCTGCTCGGCGTGGGGCCAGCCGAACGCCTCGCACACGCCGTGCTTCCACTCGGTGCCGCGAGGGACCACCGGCCAGGCGTCGCGCCCGAGGCGGGCCGGCTTCACGGCCTGCCAGACGTCGATGAACGGATGCCCCACGACGAGCACGTGGCGGCCGTGCCGCCCCTGAGCGACCGAGTCGGCGATGCGCTGCTCCTTGGAGCCGGGCACGAGGTGGTCGACGAGGATGCCGGCGCGCCGCCCCGGCCCGGGCTGGAACTCGTCGAGCTGCTCGGCCAGCACGTCGACGCCCTCGAGGTACTCGACGACGACGCCCTCGACGCGCAGGTCGGCGCCCCACACCTTCTCGACGAGCTCGGCGTCGTGGCGGCCCTCGACGAAGATGCGGCTCGGCAGGGCGACGCGTGCCGGCGCCTGCTCGACGGCGAAGGAGCCCGACGCCGTGCGGAGCCGGCCGGCCGGTGCCTTCGGGGCGGGGGCGGCGAGCTGCACGGCCTCGCCGTCGATGAGGAAGCCGTGCCCGAGCGGGAACATGCGCCGTCGTCCGAGGCGGTCCTCGAGCGTGACCGTCCGCTTGTCGGCGGCCACCACGGCCCCGCAGAATCCGTCGGCGGCGAGCTCGACGACGAGGTCGCGTTCCACGGCCACGGTCGGGATGACGCGTCGACCCTGTGCCCGCCAGTCGCCGGCGAGCACGTCGGCGCCGTAGCGGTCGGGTCCGTTCTGGTCGTGGGTCGCAGTCGGCACCGGTCGAGGCTAACGGAAGTCGCGGGAGCGGGTGGGCGCCGACACGGTGAGGCGCTCGAACCGGTCGGCGACGAGGTTGGTGACCCCCTCGGGAGAGCGTTCGAGGATGCCCCGTACGATCAGCGCCGGTGCCTCCCGGGCCAGGCGGCGATACCTGGTCCAGACGCCCACGCCGGCGATGACGTTGAGCGTGCCGGACTCGTCCTCCAGGTTCATGAAGGTGATGCCGCTCGCGGTGGCGGGTCGCTGCCGATGGGTGACCACGCCGCCGACCTCGATGCGACGTCCGCTCTCGGCGTGGCTGAGGAGGTCGATGCGGATCGCCCCGCGCTCGTCGAGCTGCTCACGGATGTGGCGGATCGGATGGTCGTCGGGCGAGATGCCCGTCGCCCACAGGTCGTAGATCACCTGCTCGGCTGGGCTCAGCATCGGCAGGAGCGGCGGCTGCACGACGACGATGGACCCGGCCAGGTACTCCTCCCGGTCCTCGGCGGCCTCGCCCGCCAGCCAGAGCGCCTCGCGCCGTTGCAGCCCGAAGACGTCGAATGCACCCGCCGCGGCGAGCGCCTCGAGCTGCTCGGCGTTGAGGCCGGCGCGGCGAGAGACGTCGGCCATGTCGCGGTAGGGTCCGTGCGCCTCGCGTTCGGCGACGATGCGCTCGGCCACGGCCGCGCCGATCGAGGAGACGTCAGCGAGGCCCAGCCGCACGGCGAACGCGCCGTCGCGCCGATGCTCCGACGACCGGTCGGGTGCGGTGCGGTCGAACCGGCTGATGGGCGGTTGCACGGGGTCGATGCAGGCCGCCATGCCCGTCGGCTCGCGCCGGTCGCTGCCACCGAAGTCCCCGGATGCCGCATCCGTGCCGGTCGCCTCGAGCCCCGCGTCGACGCCCGAGCGCAGGATGTCGGGGCGGAGCATCTCGACGCCGTGCCGTCGCGCGTCGGAGGTGAGCGTCGCCGGCGAGTAGAAGCCCATGGGCTGGGCGCGGAGGAGGGCCGCGAGGAATGCGGCGGGGTAGTGCAGCTTCAGCCACGAGCTGGCGTAGACCAGCAGGCCGAAGCTCAGGGCGTGGCTCTCGGCGAACCCGAAGTTGGCGAACGCCTCGATCTTCGCGTAGATCGAGTCGGCCACGTCGGGCTCGATGCCGTTCTCGGCCATGCCCTCGTAGAGCTTCGAGCGGAGCCGCTCGATCTTCTCGACGCCGCGCTTGGAGCCCATCGCCCGCCGCAGCAGGTCGGCGTCGGCGGCGCTGCAATTGCCCACGGCGACGGCCATCTGCATGAGCTGCTCCTGGAAGAGCGGCACGCCCAGCGTGCGGGCGAGTACGGGTTCGAGGTTGGGATGCAGGTAGGTGACGGGCTCCTCGCCGGTGCGCCGACGGATGTAGGGGTGCACGGCGCCGCCCTGCACGGGGCCCGGCCGGATCAGGGCGATCTCGACCACGAGGTCGTAGAAGCAGCGGGGCTGCAGCCTGGGGAGGGTGCCCATCTGGGCGCGGCTCTCGACCTGGAAGACCCCGATCGAATCGGCGCGGCAGAGCATGTCGTAGACGGCGGCCTCCTCTTTCGGGATGGTGGCCAGCTCCCACTCTTCGCCGGTGTGCTCGCGGATGAGGTCGAACGTGTACTGCAGGGCGGCGAGCATGCCGAGGCCCAGCAGGTCGAACTTCACGAGACCCATCCAGGCGCAGTCGTCCTTATCCCACTGCAGCACCGTGCGGTGCTCCTTGCGGGCGTGCTCGATGGGGCACACCTCGCCGACGGGGCGGTCGGTGAGCACCATGCCCCCCGAGTGGATGCCGAGGTGGCGCGGGAACGTGAGCAGCTGCTCGGCGAGCTCGACGACGGGCGCGGGGATGTCGTGGTCGTCGGTGGAGACCACCGCGCCCCACCGCTCGACCTGCCGTGACCAGGCGTCCTGCTGCCCGGTGGAGTAGCCGAGCGCCTTCGCCATGTCGCGCACCGCGGCCTTGGGCCGGTAGCTGATCACGTTCGCCACCTGCGCGGCGTTGTTGCGCCCGTACTTGCCGTAGACGTACTGGATGATCTCCTCGCGGCGGTCGGAGTCGAAGTCCACGTCGATGTCGGGCTCCTCGTCGCGCAGCGCGGAGAGGAACCGCTCGAACGGCAGGTCGAAGAAGATCGAGTCGACCGCGGTGATGTCCAGCACGTAGCAGACCGCCGAGTTCGCGGCCGAACCGCGCCCTTGGCACAGGATGCCGCGGCTGCGCGCCTCGCGCACCAGGTCGTAGACAATCAGGAAGTAGCCGGGGAAGTCCTTCTGCTCGATGACGTCGAGCTCGCGGGCGAGTCGCTCGCGCACGTGGTGGGGGAGTCCTGGGTAGCGCTTCTCGGCGCCGGCCCACACGAGCTCGCGCAGCCAGCTCATGGGCGTGTGGCCGTCGGGCACCTCCTGGCGGGGCAGGCGCGGACGCGCGCTCCGCAGCCGGAACCCGAGCTCTTCGGCCAAGGTCACGGATCGCGCGACCGCACCCGGGTACCGCTCGAATCGCCGCATCATCTCGGCGCCCGAGCGCAGGTGCAGCCCGTCGGAGGCGGGCAGCCATCCGTCGAGCTCGTCGAGGCTGCGCCGGGCCCGCACCGCCGCGAGCGCGGAGGCGAGCCGGTGCTCACCCGGAGTGGCGTAGTGCACCGCGTTCGTGGCGAGCAGCGGCAGCCCCGCCCGTTCGGCGAGGCCGGCGAGGGCGTCGTTGGCGTCCTGGTCGAGCGGATGCCCGTGGTCGAACAGCTCCACGACGACATGGTCGCGACCGAAAAGCGCGACCAGCCGGTCGAGCTCGCGCCACGCGGCATCCACCCCGCCCGCGGCGAGCGCGCGGCGGACCATTCCTTTACGGCATCCGGTAGGGATGATCCATTCATTCCCGGAATGCTCGGCGAGCTCTTCCAGCGAGTAGGTGGGCCGGCCCTTCTCGCCCCCGGCGAGCTGCCCGGCGGTGATCGCGCTGGCGAGACGGTGGTAGCCGGCCTCCTGCCGGGCGAGCACGAGCAGGTGCTCGCCCGCGGGGTCGGCGGCGCCCATCTGCGGCTCGGTGAGGCCGAGCGAGAGCTCGGCGCCGAACACGGTGGCGAGCTCGGGGAAGCTCTCGGCCGCCTCGGCGAAGCGCACGATGCCGTAGAAGCCGTCGTGGTCGGTCATCGCGAGCCCCGAGAGACCGAGGCGGTGCGCCTCCTCGACCAACTGCTCAGGCGTCGAGGCGCCGTCGAGGAAGCTGAACGTGGAGTGCGCATGCAGCTCGGCGTAGGGCACGATCGGCCCGGCCTGCACCTCGAGGCCCTCTGACGGGCGATACGGATGCCGCTTGCGGCTCCATGCCGGGCTGTCGCCGCCGTCGGCGATGAGCGGCGGGCCGCCCGGCCGCCGCTGGTCGGAGAGCTTGCGCTCGAGGTCGGACCACGGGATCGACGGATTGTTCCAGCCCACTGCTACACCCGGCCCATCAGTCGTACCTCGCCTCGGCCCACCAGCCCTCGCGGTCGCGAACGAGGAGCCACGCGCAGCCGTCGTCGTCGACGACCTGGAACCGGTGCACGCGCTTGGCGTGCTCGGCGTCCCACCAGCGCTCGACCACCGGCCATGGTCCGGCCCACGCCCGGACCGGCGTCGCCTCACGTCCACCGACGGCGAACCGGTCGGGCGCCGCCGAGATCGCCCCGCGATCGTCGATGGCGACGATGCCGCCGCGCCCGTCGAGCAGGGCGATCGGCAGCCGTTCGCGGAAGACGCTCGCGGGCGCGAGCGTGGGCAGGCTGCCGGGCCACGGCGCGTCGCCGGCGTGCTCGGGCGGTCGGTCGCCCCAGGGCACGAGCACCTGCCGGTCGGCGAGCATGCGACCGCCGCCGATCGTCGCGGTCACCACCGCCTCGTGCCCGAGCATGCTCTGCACGCGGGTGAGCCCGTGGTGCACGCGCTCGTCGGGGCCGCCGCCCCACAGGCCCTCCTCGTGGTTGCTCGTGGAGTCGATGCGCTCGGGGATGACCCGCAGCCGCACGATCGGCGAGGCGAGCCCGCTGTCGGCGGTGCCGGCGCCCTGCAGCTGCCACCGCACGCGGTCGACGACGTCGGCCGGCGTGAACCACCGTGGATGCAGCCAGCTGCGGCTCGAGTGGCCGCCGCCCTCGTCGTCGAGCTCGATGCGCAGGCCCGTGCACACGAGCCGCACCGCCCGCATGCGCTCGATGAACTCCTCGGCCCGCACCCGGAACGCGAACGCGAGCTGGTCGACGCGGTCGAGGGGCGGCTCGAAGTGCTGCTCCACCTCGAACTCGGGCGGCGGGGTGCGGGCGATCACCCTGGCCTGCTCGCGCCCGGCGGCGCGGTCGTGCGCGAACGCCCCTGCGGCCCCGAACCGGCGACGCACGTCGTCGGGGGGAAGCGCCGCGAACTCGCCGAGGGTGCGCACGCCGAGACGGTTGAGCAGTGTCGTGGTGCGGGGATCGACCACGAGCCCTACCGGCAGCGGGGCGATGAAGGCGGCGGATGCCCCGTGCGGGACGATCTCGACGGACGCGGGCCCGCGCGCCGCCCGGGCGGCCTGCTCGGCGGCGAAGGGCCCGTCGGCGACGCCGACCCTGGCCCCCGGCACCCCGAGCTCCGCCACGGTCTCGAGGAGGGCCGCCGCCGCGGCCGCCTCGCCGCCGTAGTAGCGTGCGGGGCCTCGAGCCCGCATGGCGAGCGTGCCGGGGCGCACGAGCTGCACGCCCGGCACCGTGGCCTCGACCCGTCGCACGACGGGTTCGAAGGCGCGCACGTCGAGGGCGATGTCGTAGTCGAGCACCGTGAGCCCGGGAGAGCGGTACTGCGCCTCGCGGAGCTTCAGCCCGCGGGTCACGCCGTCGCGTCGCGCGGCGGGCGAGCAGGCGTAGACGAGGCCGGCCTCGACGAGGGCGAGGGGTGCGTCGGCTTCGAGGCCGTGCTCGCGGCACACCGCGAGGATGGGCCAGTCGGGGCACCAGAGCACGATGGTGCGGCCGAGGTCGGCGGTCATCCGGTGGCCCTCCGCTCGAGCTCGTCGAGGTGCGCCGGCGGGATGGCGTCGGCGATGCCGGCGGGCTCGGCCGGCGCGAACTCGAGGGAGCGGCCCGGCAGCCGCAGTCGCGACCGGGCACGACGCACGAACTCGCCGCGGCCCGCGACGCTCACGACCACCTCGCGTTCGGCGAGGTGCCCGTGCCCGCGTTCGAGCCCCTGCCATTCGCTCGCCTCGACCCCGAGGCGGGCGTCGCTGCCCGCCCACTCGCCCGCGACGAGCAGCGTGGTGCCGCGCTGTCGGAGCCTGGCCTGCAGGCGACTCGTCTCGGCGGGGGAGACCCGGCCCGCCGGCCGCACCGCCACCACGGGGATGACGTCGGCGAGCGCGGCGACGACCGTGAGCCACTGCCGCCCCGGGTCGGGCACGAGCACGAGCCGCTCGAGGTCGATGCCGAACCGTGCGGCGGCCTCGACCCCGAACTCGGGCATGCCGGCCACCGCCACCCACCGGCCGCTCGCGCTGGGGCCGGCGAGGAGGGCCATGAGCAGGGTGGTCGAGCCCTCGACCTGCACGACCGTGCCCTCGCGGAGCGTGCCGCCCGGCAGCACGGAGGCGAGCGCCGGATGCGTCGGCACGGCCTTGGAGTCGAGCCGGGTCGCCTGCATCCCGCGGATGCGGGCCTGCAGCTCCTCGACTCGCGCCGGACCGGGTGCCGGGGCGATGCGGGGAGCGGTCATGGTCATACCCCAGTTTCGAACATATGTTCGAAGGTGGCAAGTCCGGGGAGCCGACCGTCCCGCATCCGGCGTCCATCGGCAACGGAGGCCACCGGAAAACGAAAGAAGGCCGGATCATGATGATCCGGCCTTCTTCACAACGCGTGCGCGAGGGGGGACTTGAACCCCCACGCCCGTTAGGGCACTAGCACCTCAAGCTAGCGCGTCTGCCATTTCCGCCACCCGCGCGTTGTGTCAGGCCCTCGATCGCTCGGAGGCCCGAGAGAAGACATTAGCACGGATTCAGAGGCGCTTCGAACGCCGGTGGCCCGGCCCCGATGGCGGCGGCTACGGTGAACGCATGGCCGAGTCATCCGCAGTCCAGCGCCCGATCGACGACCTCGACGAGACGGCGGTGATCGCCAGGGACCTCATCCGGATCGACACGACGAACTACGGCGAAGGACGGGCCAACGGCGAGCGCGAGGCCGCCGAGTACGTCGAGGCGAAGCTCGCCGCCATGGGCCTCGCGCCCGAGCTGTTCGAGCCCGAGCCCCGGCGCACCAGCGTCGTCGCGCGGGTGCCGGGACGGAACCCGGACAAGCCCGCGCTCGTGCTGCACGGCCACCTCGACGTCGTGCCGGCCGACCCTCGCAACTGGAGCGTCGACCCGTTCGCCGGCGAGGTGCGCGACGGCATGCTGTGGGGGCGGGGCGCCGTCGACATGAAGGACATGGACGCGATGATGCTCACCGCCCTCGGCGGCATCCTCGGCTCGGGCGCGCTTCCCGAACGGGAGATCGTGATCGCCTACTTCGCCGACGAGGAGGCCGGCGGCGGCGTGGGCGCCAGCTGGCTCGTCGATCACCGGCCCGAGCTCTTTGACGGGGCGACCGAGGCGATCAGCGAGGTCGGCGGCTACTCGATCACCGTCGGCGGCGAACGGGCCTACCTCCTGCAGACGGGGGAGAAGTCGCTCATCTGGGTGCGCCTCGTCGCCCGAGGCGTCGCGGCGCACGGATCGCGCCTCATCCGCGACAACGCCGTGACCAAGCTCGCCGAGGCGATCGCCCGGCTCGGACGCACCGAGTGGCCCCTGCACCTCACCGACACGACCCGCGAGCTGCTCTCCGCGATCGCCGAGACCCTCGGCGTCGATCCCGAACAGGTCTCGCCCGACGAGCTCGCCCTGGCCACGGGCTCGGCCTCGGGGTTCATCACGGCGACGCTCCGCACGACCACGAATCCGACGAAGCTCGAGGCCGGCTACAAGCACAACGTCATTCCCGACCGGGCCGACGCGCTCGTCGACATCCGCACGCTGCCCGGCCAGGAGGAGGCCGTGCTCGCCGAGGTCCGCGCCATCATCGGCGACGACATCGAGATCGAGTTCGTGCACAAGGACGTCGGGCTCGAGGCATCCACCCGCGGGCCGCTCGTCGACGCGGTCACCCGCTCGCTCGGCGCGCACGACCCGGGTGCCCGGGTGTTCCCGTACCTGCTCTCAGGCGGCACCGACAACAAGTCGCTCAGTCGCCTCGGCATCGCCGGCTACGGCTTCGCGCCGCTGCGCCTGCCCGACGACCTCGATTTCCCCGCGATGTTCCACGGCGTTGATGAACGAGTACCGCTCGACGCACTATCCTTCGGTAACAGGGTCCTGCGAGACCTGTTGCTCAGCTACTGACCAAAGACCGGTCTCGTTCCTCCGGCTTCCGCGGAGGCGGAAGGCGGATACCACTGTGCTCGAAGCGCTCATCCTCGGGTTCGTCCAGGGCCTCACCGAATTCCTCCCCGTCTCCTCGAGTGCGCACCTGCGCATCCTGGGGGAGTTCCTCCCCGGCGCCCAGGATCCGGGGGCCGCGTTCACCGCGATCACGCAGCTCGGCACTGAGACGGCGGTCGTGGTGTTCTTCTGGCGCGACATCGTGCGCATCGTCTCGCACTGGTTCGGCTCGTTCACCGGTCGCGTGCCGCGCAACGACCCCGACGCCCGTATGGGCTGGCTGATCATCGTCGGCTCGATCCCGATCGTCGTGCTCGGCATCCTGTTCCAGGACGAGATCGAGACCACGTTCCGCTCGCTCTGGATCGTCGCGACGATGCTCGTGGTGTTCGGCATCATCCTCGGCCTCGCCGACTGGGCCGGGGCGAAGCGGCGCAAGCTCGACGAGCTGACCGTCCCGCACGGCATCATCTTCGGATTCGCCCAGGCGCTCGCCCTGATTCCCGGCGTCTCGCGCTCGGGCGGCACGATCACCGCCGGCCTGTTCCTCGGCTACGAGCGGGGCGCCGCCGCGCGCTACGCGTTCCTGCTCGCCATCCCCGCCGTCTTCGGCTCGGGGTTCTTCCAGCTGTTCAAGAGCATGGGTGAGCCCTCGGTCTACGGCCCCATCGAGACGGCCGCGGCCACGCTCGTCGCCTTCGTCGTCGCGATCCTGGTCATCGCCTTCTTCATGCAGTGGATCTCGCGGCACAGCTTCCTGCCGTTCGTGATCTACCGCATCCTGCTCGGCGGCACGATCTTCGCGCTGCTCGCCACGGGCGTCATCGACGCGTGACGGATGCCGCGGCATCCGCTTCGACGATGTGCGACGGATGCCGCTACGCGCCGTCCCGCGGGCGCCACGGCTCGTCGCGGGGCCCCTCGCGGCCGTCGCGCCCGTCGGCCCGTCCGTCGGGACCCTCGCCCCGCCGCCGAAGGTACCGCTCGAACTCCTGGGCGATGGCCTCGCCGCTCGCCTCGGGGGCGTCGACCGCATCGCGGGCCTGCTCGAGCTGGGTGATGTAGCCGGCCATGTCCTCGTCGTCCGCGGCGAGCGCGTCGACGCCGGCCTCCCACGCCTGCGCCTCGGTCTCGAGGGTGCCGCGGGGGATGGAGAGGCCGGTGAGCTCCTCGAGCTTGCCGAGGAGGGCGAGCACGGCCTTGGGGGAGGGCGCGTTGTGCACGTAGTGCGGCACCGAGGCCCAGAGCGACACGGTGGGGATGCCGGCGCGCTCCGCCTGGTCGGCGATGACGCTGAGGATGCCGACGGGCCCCTCGTAGCTCGAGCGCTCCACGCCGAGTGCGTCGCGCACCTCGCGGTTCTCGCTCGACGCGAAGACCGACAGGGGGCGGGTGTGCGGCGCGTCGGCGAGCATGGCGCCGAGGAGCACGACGCCCTCGATGTCGGCGGTGAGCGCGGCGTCGACGAGCTCGGCGGCGAAGCCCTTCCAGCTGCGCGCCGGCTCGGCCCCGAGGAGCACGTGGAGGGTGTCGGCGCCCGGGCCGGTGACCTGTTCGTCGACGTCGTCGGTCGGCGCCCCGCCTGGGCCGAGGATCGCGGCGCCGGGCCATTCGAGCCGGCGCGAGCCGTCGTCGCCCATCACAACCGTGGGCCGGGTGAACTGGTAGTCGAAGTACAGCTCCGGGTCGACCGCGGCGATCTCGACGAGGCCGAGCCGCTCCGCGAGCAGCTTCGCCGCCCCGGTCGCCGCCTCGCCGGCGTCGTTCCATCCCTCGAAGGCGACGACGAGCAGCCTTCCGCCCTCGAAACCGGCCCGCTGATCCACTCCAGGTGCCCCGCTTCCCGCCCCGGACTCCCGGGGTCCTCTCCACAATAGGCCGTGCCCGTAGACTTGCGGGTTGTGACCACTCGCCTTCCCGCCGCCGTCCTCTGGGACATGGACGGAACCCTCGTCGACACCGAACGCTACTGGATGGCGGCCGAGGAGGAGCTCGTCGAGTCCTTCGGGGGCCGCTGGACCCACGAGGACGCCCTCGGCCTCGTCGGCAGCGGCCTCTGGGAGGCGGCGGCGGTGTTCCAGGCGGCGGGCGTCGACCTCGACGCCGACACGATCGTGGCGCGCCTCACCGCACGCGTGCAGGAGCAGCTCGCCGAGCACGGCGTGCCCTGGCGGCCGGGCGCGAGGGAACTGCTCGAGGCGCTGCGCCAGGCATCCGTGCCCACCGCGCTCGTGACCATGTCGGTCAGGTCCATGGCCGACGACGTGGTGCGCGCGATCCCGTTCGAGGCCTTCGACGTCATCGTCACGGGCGACGCGGTCGAGCACGCGAAGCCGCACCCCGAGCCCTACCTCGCGGCGGCCGAGGCCCTCGGCGTCGACGTGCGCGACTGCGTGGCGATCGAGGACTCGCCCGCTGGACTCACTTCGGCCTGGTCCGCCGGCGCCGTCACGGTGGGGGTGCCGAACATCCTCGACCTCGCCGAGGCACCGGCGCACGTGCTGTGGCAGACCCTCGCCGACAAGTCGGTGTCGGATGTCGCGTCACTCCTCGAGGTTCGCGAGGCCCGCGCGTGAGCGAGAGCCGAGGCGAGCGCAGCGGGCCGTTCCGGGTCGGCGACCGCGTGCAGCTGACCGGCCCCAAGGGCCGGATGCACACCATCACCCTCGAGCCGGGCAAGCTGTTCCACTCGCACAAGGGCCCGATCGCGCATGACGACCTCATCGGCCTGCCCGACGGCTCGGTCGTCGCCAACCAGGTCGGCATCGAGTACCTCGCCCTGCGCCCCCTGCTCAGCGACTTCGTCATGTCGATGCCGCGGGGCGCGGCGATCGTGTACCCGAAGGACGCCGCGCAGATCCTCGCGCAGGCCGACATCTTCCCCGGCGCCACCGTGGTCGAGGCGGGCGTCGGCTCGGGCGCCCTGTCGCTCTGGCTGCTCCGCGGCATCGGCCCCTCCGGCCGGTTGCTGTCGTTCGAGCGCCGCGAGGAGTTCGCCGAGGTCGCGCGCGGCAACGTCGCCACCTTCCACGGCTACGACCCCGAGAACTGGTCCATCACGCTCGGGGACCTGGCGCTGGCGCTGCCCGAGGCGGCGCCCGCGGCATCCGTCGACCGCGTCGTGCTCGACATGCTCGCTCCCTGGGAGTGCATCGACGTCGTGTCCGATGCGCTGAAGCCCGGCGGCGTGCTGCTCTGCTACATCGCGACCGCCACCCAGTTGTCGCGGGTCGCCGAGGCGATCCGCGCGACGGGGGAGTACACCGAGCCGCAGTCGACCGAGACGATGGTGCGTGGCTGGCACGTGCAGGGGCTCGCGGTCCGGCCCGACCATCGCATGATCGCCCACACCGGCTTCCTCCTCACCGCCCGCCGGCTCGCGCCCGACACGGTGCTGCCCGAGCTCAAGCGGCGCCCGTCGAAGACGGAGTTCAGCGACGAGGACGTCGAGGCGTGGACGCCCGGCGCGCTCGGCGAACGGGCAGTGAGCGCCAAGGCGCTGCGCAAGCGGGTGCGAGCAGCGGATGCCGCGGCCGAGCGCTCGCGAGCGACCGACACCGATCCCGCAGGCGAAGCCTTGTAGGCTACCAACGCCCCTCCGCGACCCACCCCATGAATCGAGGATCAGTGCGCTCGTCACTCGCGCTCATCGCCACCGCCGGCCTCGTCGCCGTGGCCCTCTCCGGCTGCACGCCGGCGCCGGCAGCTCCCGAGGCGACCTCGGGGCGGTCCTCCGACGCCGTCGTGGTGAAGGGCGACTTCGGCGACGCGCCGAAGGTGGAGTTCCCGGCGCCGCTCGCGCCCGACGAGACGCAGTGCACCGAGGTCATCGCGGGTGACGGCGCGAAGCTGCAAGACGGCCAGCAGGCCCTCATCGGCCTCGCCGTCTACAACGGCACCACGGGCGAGACCGTGCAGGAGCCGACGGGCTTCGGCGACGAGGACCCGATCGCGCTCACCGTGTCGGACGCCACGCTTCCGGGGTTGCGCAAGGCGCTCACCTGCGGCAGCGAGGGCTCGCGGGTCGCGGTCGTCGTGCCCGCCGAGGACGCCTTCGGCGACCAGGGCAACGAGTCGATCGGCATCGGCGCCGACGACAGCCTCGTGTTCGTCATCGACGTGAAGCGCGCGCTGCCGTCCCGGGCCGACGGCGCACCCCAGCTCTCCCGTGACGGGTTCCCGGCCGTGGTGCTCGCACCCGACGGCCGCCCCGGCATCACCGTGCCGAAGTCCGACCCGCCCGTGAAGGACGAGATCGCGGTCGAGGTGCTGAAGAAGGGCTCCGGCGAGGTCGTCGAGGACGGCGACTCCGTGGTCGTGCAGTACACGGGCGTGCTGTGGGACGACAACTCAGTGTTCGACTCCACGTGGACGACCGCGGACGAGGGCAACCAGCAGCCGGGTCCCAAGACCTTCGTGGTGAGCACCGGCGACGACGCGCAGGTCATCCCCGGGTTCTCGAACGCGATCATCGGCCAGACCGTGGGCTCGCAGATCGGGGTCATCGTGCCGTCGTCGCAGGGCTACGGCGACCAGGGCAACGACAAGGTGCCCGCCGGTTCCACGCTCTTCTTCGTCATCGACATCCTGGGTGTCGTCTGACCCGGCGATCGCGGCCGAGGGCCGCCCGCGGTTCAGTATGATCGCTCCTGTGTCGGGTGCATCGCGCAAGGGTGAGCCGAGGATCCCGGTCGAAGATCGGCTCTTCAGCCTGGTGCTCGCGCTGCTCGCCACCGAGACGGGCCTGCTGAAGTCCGAGATCCTGTCGTCGGTGCGCGGCTACGCCGAGCGCTACGACGAATCCGGGCAGAACGCCAACCTCGAGCGCCAGTTCGAGCGCGACAAGGACGACATCCGGGAGCTCGGCATCCCGCTCGAGACGGTCGAGTCTCCCGACCGACCGGGCGACAACCAGGCGCTGCGTTATCGCATCCCGAAGGGCCGGTACGACCTTCCCGAAGAGGTGCGGTTCACCCCAGACGAGCTGGCACTGCTCGGCCTCGCGGCCGAGGTGTGGCGCGAGGCGTCACTCTCCGCCGACTCGCAGCGGGCGCTCACCAAGCTGCGGTCGCTCGGCATCGAGCCCCGCGAGCCCGTCATCGGCTACGCCCCGCGACTCCGCGTGCGCGACGCGGCGTTCGAGCCGCTTCGGCAGGCGCTCGACAGGCGGCAGACGGTGCGGTTCCGCTACTTCAAGCCCGGCGAGGGCGCTCCGAGCGAGCGCACGGTCGACCCCCTGGCCGTGGTGCTCCACGAGGGGCGCTGGCACCTGCACGCCTACGACCACGACGCCCGGGCGCCCCGCACCTTCCTGCTCTCGCGCATCGTCGGCGGCGTCGAGCCGTTGCCCGGGCGAACCTTCGAGGCACCGCCGCCCGACATCCAGGACCGCATCCTCGCCGAGCTCGACGAGGTGCGGCTCGGCAACGCCGCAGACCTCGCGGTCACGGCGGGCAGTGACGCGGAGGTCCGGCTGGGCAAGCGGGCCGTGCTGCGCGACGAGGACGCCGGCGTGATCCGGTTGCACTACACGGATGCCGCGGTGTTCGCCGACGAGCTGGCGGCCTACGGCCCCGAGGTCCGGGTGATCGCCCCGGCCTCACTGCGCGACGAGGTGCGCGATCGCCTCGCCGCCGTCGCCGCCGCCCACCGCGACGGAGGAGCGTCATGATGGCTGCGCGCAGCAAGCCGCTGAAGGCACCCGACAAGCTCGTGTTCCTGCTCTCGTTCGTGCCCTACCTGCTCGAGCAGCGCGTCGTCGACGTCGCCGAGGCCGCGGCGCACTTCGGCATGACCGAGCCGGAGATCCGCGACGCCGTGCGCCTCATCGCCACGTCGGGCCTTCCCGGCTCCACGGGCACCTACCAGCCGAACGACCTCTTCGACATCGACTGGGACTCCTTCGAGGACGACGACGTGATCGTGATCGTGCATCACGTGGCGATCGACGACGCACCGCGGCTCTCAGCGCGAGAGGCCGCGGCGCTCATGGCGGGCCTGCAGTACCTCTCCGCGGCGCCAGAGGGGGCGGGCAGCGCCTCGCTGGCCTCCCTCCGCGCGAAGCTCGCCGCCGGAGCCTCCGCCGCCCCCAGCCGGCTCGCGGTCGCCGAGACCGAGGCCGACGCGTCGCTGGCGCTCATCCGCGAGGCGGTGGCCGAGGGGCGCCAGCTCGAGTTCGACTACCTGAACGCGCGTGGCGAGCGCGGCCGCCGTCGCGCGGATCCGCTGCGCATCATCTCGCAGGACGCGGACTGGTACCTGCAGGCGTACTGCCACACGCGGGAGGACGTGCGCAACTTCCGCGTCGACCGCATGAGCGACCTGCTGCTGACCGACGAGCCGATCGGCGACCACTCCGACCGCGCGGTCCCCGACACGCTCTTCCAGGGTTCCGACTCCGACCTCGACGTCGTGGTCGACGTGTCGCCGGCCACGCTGCCGCTGCTCGCCGACTACCTCGCCGACGCGAGCGCCCGCGAGGTCGACGGCAGGTTGCGCGTGACCCTGCGGCTGGCGCACGTGCACGGGCTCAAGCGCCTCGTCGCGGGGCTGCCGGGGCTCGTCACGGTCGTCGCGCCGGCCGAGGCGCGTGCGGCCGTGGCGGAGTGGGCGGCGGCGGGCCTCGCCGGCTATCCGACGCCGGATTCCGAGCAGAGCGTGGGTCCGGCAGAGCGGCCGAGGGCGCCCGGCTCCGACGGCTCCTGACCGACTTCAGGCGGCGTTCCCCGGCGGCAGGTAGACTGTCGTCACGATCCTCCCGAGAACGGACGAACACCCATGTGGCAAGGCTTCACCGGTTGGCACGCGCTGATCATCCTCGTGGTCATCCTGCTGCTCTTCGGCGCCCCCAAGCTCCCGGCACTCGCCCGCAGCCTCGGACAGTCGATGAAGATCCTCAAGAGCGAGGTGCGCTCCGACAAGGACGAGCCCGCCGCGGCCGACTCGGCTGCGAGCACGCCCGCGGCTCCCGCAGCGCCGGCAGCGAACACCGCTGCGCCTGACGCCACCGTCGTGACGCGCAAGCCCGACGAGGCCGATTCCGGCTCGAGTCGCTGACTTCATGTCCGCGGTGAAGGATCGCGGGGAGAAGGACCGCGAGGAGAAGAACCGCGAGAAGCGGATGTCGCTCGGCGCGCACCTCATCGAGCTGCGCAAGCGACTGTTCATCTCCGCCCTCGCGATCGTGATCGGCGCCGCGATCGGGTGGTGGCTCACCGACGCGTTCGTGTGGAACGCCCTCCAGGAGCCGGTCCTCCGCCTCGCCGACGCGCAGGGCAACACGAGCGAGATGGCGATCATCTTCCCGACGATCTCGAGCTCGTTCGACCTGATGCTCCAGATCTCGTTCACCCTGGGAATCGTCATCTCGAGCCCGGTGTGGCTCTACCAGATCTTCGCGTTCCTCGTGCCGGGGCTGAACACCCGTGAGCGCCGGTTCACGTTCGGGTTCTTCGCCACGGCGATCCCGCTGTTCTTCGCCGGCTGCGCCGCCGGGTGGTTCGTGCTGCCGAACATCGTGAAGATCATGACGAGCTTCGTCCCCGAGGGCGGTGAGACGCTGCTCACGGCGAAGGAGTACATCGACTTCGTGCTGAAGCTCGTCGTGGCGATCGGCATCGCGTTCGTGGTGCCGGTGTTCATCGTGCTCCTGAACTTCGCCGGGGTCATCAGCGCGGCGTCCATCATCAAGTCGTGGCGGGTCGCGATCCTCGTCATCGTGCTCTTCACCGCGATCGCCACGCCCTCGGCGGACATCGTCTCGATGTTCCTGCTCGCGATCCCGATGGTGGCGCTCTACTTCGCGGCCTGGTTCATCGCGCACCTGCACGATCGTCGTGTCGAGCGCCGCAACCGCCTCGAGTTCGGAGCGGCTGTCTAGGCTGGAGGGGTGATGAGCCTCTCCCCGGCCGAACGGTATGCGATCTCCCGCGACCAGCGCCGGAAACCACGACTCGCCGAGTTCGCCGCCAGGCTCCGATTCGACCTCGACCCGTTCCAGCGCGCGTCGTGCGGTGCGCTCGACGAAGGGCGCAGCGTGCTCGTCGCGGCGCCGACGGGTGCGGGCAAGACGGTCGTCGCCGAGTTCGCCGTGTTCCTGGCCATGCAGGAGCCCGGTGCGAAGGTGTTCTACACCACGCCCATCAAGGCGCTGAGCAACCAGAAGTTCCAGGAGCTGAGCGACGAGTGGGGCGCCGACCAGGTGGGCCTGCTCACGGGCGACACGAACGTCAATTCGGGCGCGCGCATCGTGGTGATGACCACCGAGGTGCTGCGCAACATGCTGTACGCCGACTCGCCGCTGCTCGACCGCCTCGCCTACGTCGTCATGGATGAGGTGCACTACCTGGCCGACCGGTTCCGCGGCGCCGTGTGGGAGGAGGTCATCATCCACCTCCCCGAGGCGGTGCGGCTCGTGTCCCTCTCGGCGACCGTGTCCAACGCCGAGGAGTTCGGCGACTGGCTGCAGGCGGTCCGCGGTGACACCGACGTGATCGTCTCCGAGGATCGGCCGGTGCCGCTCGAGCAGCACGTGCTCGTGAAGGCGAAGCTCCTCGACCTCTTCGACTCCTCGGGTCAGGCCGCCACGAATCGCGTGAACCCCGAGCTCCAGCGCCTTGCGCGCAGCGGCGGCCGGTCGATCTCGACGCGCTCCGCTCGCGGACGGCGGGGTGGCGATCGCGGTCGGTACCACCAGCCGGCTGCGGGGAGCGGCCGAGCCGACCGCCCCGAGGTGATCGAGCTGCTGCACGGCAAGCACCTGCTTCCCGCCATCGTGTTCATCTTCTCCCGGGTCGGCTGCGACCAGGCGGTGCGCCAGGTGCTCCGATCCGGCATCCGGCTCACCGATTCCGCCGAACGCGACGAGATCCGCTCGATCGTCGAGGAGCGGGCGCGGATGCTCCGCGACGAGGACCTCGCGGTGCTCGGCTACTGGGAATGGCTCGAGGGGCTCCAGCGCGGCGTCGCCGCCCACCACGCCGGCATGCTGCCCGCGTTCAAGGAGATCGTCGAGGAGCTGTTCCAGCTCAAGCTGCTCAAGGTCGTCTTCGCCACCGAGACCCTCGCACTCGGCGTGAACATGCCCGCGCGTTCGGTGGTGCTCGAGAAGCTGGAGAAGTTCAACGGTGAGGCCCGGGTGCCGATCACGCCGGGGGAGTACACGCAGCTCACCGGCCGCGCCGGGCGCCGCGGCATCGACGTCGAGGGGCACTCGGTGATCCAGTGGGTCGACGGACTCGACCCCGAGGCCGTTGCCTCGCTGGCGTCCCGTCGAAGCTACCCGCTGAACTCGAGCTTCAAGCCCACCTACAACATGGCCGTGAACCTCGTCGACCAGTTCGGCCGCGAGCGAACCCGCCAGATCCTCGAACTGTCCTTCGCGCAGTTCCAGGCCGACCGCGCGGTGGTCGACCTGGCCCGCACCCTCCGCAAGCAGGAGGAGTCGATGGCCGGCTTCGAGGAGGCCATGCGCTGCCACCTCGGCGACTTCGGCGAGTATGCCGCCATCCGTCGACGCATCGGCGAGCTCGAGCGGCAGACGTCCAAGGGCAACCCGACGCACGCCCAGCGCGAGCGGCTGCAGCGCGAGCTCGGCGACGCGCGCAAGGCCATGCGCGCGCATCCCTGTCATGGTTGCGCTGAACGGGAGCAGCACGCCCGGTGGGCCGAGCGCTGGTGGCGGCTCAGGCAGGAGCACGACCAGCTCTCCCGCCAGATCCGCACGCGCACGGGCCAGGTCGCCAAGCGATTCGACCGCGTCGCCGAGGTGCTCGAGCAACTCGGATATCTCGAGCGCGACCCGAACGGTTCGCTGGTCTCGACGTCGGCGGGCCGCATCCTGAAGCGGATCTACGGCGAACGCGACCTGCTGGTCGCGGAATGCCTGCGTCAGGGGCTGTGGGACGGGCTCGATGTGCCCTCCCTCGCGGCGATGGCGGCGTCGCTCGTGTACGAACCGCGGCGGGATGACCGCGGCGAGCAGTTCCGCCTGCCGCGCGGCCGCTTCCGGGACGCGTTCGATCGCACCACCGATGTGTGGAGCGAGCTCGACGACCTCGAGCGCGATCATCGCCTGTCGGGCAGCGAGGTTCCCTCGCCCGCCCTGGCGACGGCGATGCACGCCTGGGCCAACGGCGCCGACCTCGGGTTCGTGCTGGCCGACACCGACCTGGCCGCGGGCGACTTCGTCCGCCTGACGAAGCAGGTGGTCGACCTGCTCGACCAGGTGTCGATCGTGGCGGACGCCGAGCTCGGGGCGACCGCGCGCGCGGCGATCGATGCGGTGCGCCGGGGCGTCGTCGCCTACGGCTCGGTGGCGTGAATCGCTCCCGTTCAGGTCGCCTAGGCTGATCTGGTGCCCGAGACCGACCGCCGCCCGCTGCTGCCGCTGTGGGTCGCACTGCTCATCGCGGTCGCCGGCGGACTCGTCTACGACCTCGGCTTCCCCGGGGCGAGCATCTGGCCGCTCGCGTTCGTGGGCATCGGGCTCGCACTGATCAGCCTGATCGGGCGGAGCGTCTGGTCGGCGGCCCTCGTGGGTCTCGCGTTCGGACTCGCCTTCTACCTGCAGCAGGTGTCGTGGACGGCCCTGTACCTCGGTCCGATCCCGTGGCTGGCCCTGTCGATCCTCGAATCGCTGTTCGTCGCCGGTGGCGGCGTGCTCATCGCGCTGGCCTACCGCTGGGTTCCCCGCGCCGGCTCGTCGCGCTGGGTGCGTCTCGTGTGGCTGCCGCTGCTCGTCGCGGGGCTCTGGTGCGTGCGCGAGGCCGCCACCGGCACCATCCCGTACGGCGGGTTCCCGTGGGGCCGTGCGGCGCTCAGCCAGTCGCAGAGCCCGTTCGCCGACGTCGTCTCGTGGATCGGTTCGACCGGACTCGGATTCGTGATGGTGGCGATCGTCGCCGGCGTCATCGAGTGGGTGCGCCTGCGCGGATGGCAGGATCTCCGCACGGCCATCCCCGTCGCCGCGGTGCTGCTGGTGGCCATGGTGCTGCCCGCCTGGACGACCGCCGGGGCGGGCGAACTGCGTGTCGCGAGCGTGCAGGGCAACGGCCCGGCCGGCTACTTCGACGAGCGCGCCCCCGGCGACGTCCTCCGGGCCCAGCTGGAGGCGACCGAGCCGATCCTCGACGAGCCCGGCATCGACGTGCTGCTGTGGCCCGAGGGCGGCTCCGACATCGACCCCCTCCGCAGTGCCGAGACCGCCGCGGTCTTCGACGACCTCAGCGAACAGCTCGACGCCCCGCTCGTGCTCAACACCGTCACGACGCGCGATGACGAGTACTTCAACACGTCGCTGCTGTGGCGAGCCGGCGAGGGTGCCGTCGACAGCTACGACAAGCGCCATCCCGTGCCGTTCGGCGAGTACATCCCCGATCGCGCCTTCTGGGAGCCCTTCGCTCCCGACCTCATCGGGCTCATCCAGCGCGGCTACACCCCGGGCACCAACCCGCCCGTCTTCGACCTCGGCGACGCGGTCACCGGCTTGGCCATCTGCTTCGACGTGATCTACGACGACGTCATCTGGGAGGGCGCGCGAGATGGCGCCGAGCTGTACATGTTCCAGACGAACAACGCCGACTTCCGCGGCACCGACGAGAACGAGCAGCAGCTCGCGATCGCGCGGCTGCGGGCGATCGAGACGGGTCGCTCCGTCGTGAACATCTCGACGGTCGGCACCAGCCAGGTCATCGACCCGAGCGGGCGCACGATCGATGCCCTCCCCGCCTACGAGCCGGGTGCGATGGTGACGGATGTCGCGCTGCGAACGGGCCTGACGCCGTCGGTGATGCTCGGAGCCGCCGTTCCGGCGGTCATCGTCTTCGGGTCCCTCGCCGGACTGATCGCGGCCGGCATCCTTGCCAGGCGCCGGTCGCCACGCAACGGTCGGCCGTCAGGCGATGCGGAGTCGCTGCGGGCCGACGAGATGACGACCGCCGCCGACTGAGTCGCGGCAGGCGTCAGCCGCTCGGGCCCAGTCGGTCAGGCGCCGATCTTCTGCTGGCCGCGACGGGCGCGCAGGAAGGCCAGTCGCTCCTCGAGGAGCTCTTCGAGCTCGGCACGGGTGCGACGCTCGAGGAGCATGTCCCAGTGGGTACGCGCGACCTTCTCGCCGGAGCGGTCGATCTCGACCGGCTTGGAGTCCACGAGCAGGGTGGCCCCAGCCCCGCAGTACTTGCACTCCCAGGTCTCGGGAAGCTCTGCCTCGGTGGAGAACGTCATGACCGTCTCGCGGCCGCACGTCTCGCAACGGTAGGTGTAATCGGCGCGGTCGGCGAAGATCACGCCGTCCTCGCTCTGCAGGCTCTGCGCGCCGATTCGCATGCCCCGAAGGCTCCGGTCCGCCATGGCGTAACTCCTCTCGATCGTCTACAGGTATAAACGATCAAGCTGGGCATTCCCCTTCCAGCGGCTGGGTGATTGCCGGGGAATTCTCAGATTCGCGTGGCGACGAGCGGAACGGCGAGGTCGGCGCGATCGGTGACGAGTCCGTCCACGCCGAGGTCGAGCAGGCGCGTCATCCGCTCCGGTTCGTTGACCGTCCAGACGTGCACCTCGACGCCCGCCGCATGCGCACGATCGACGAAGCGGGGGGTGACGATCCGCACTCCACCGAGCCCTTCGGGCACCTGCAGGGCGATCGCTCCGCGGAGGGCGCGGCGGAAGGCGACCGCCGTCGAGTACGAGGCCCGGAGCGCGCGGACGACCCCCTCCCGTCCGGCCGAGGTGACCGCCTCGGGCACGAGCGCACCGAGTCTCCGTCGGCGCGGATCGGAGAAGCTCGTGAGCAGGACGCGCCGTGCGGCCGCCGTGCGGCGCACGGCGGCGACCGTGGCGGGCACCGCGCCCTCCGCCTTGACGTCGATGTTGAACCGGAGGTCGCGGAAGCCGTCGAGCGCCTCTTCGAGCGAGCAGAAGCCCTGCCCGAGTCCGAGGTCGACCTTGCGCAACTCGCCCATGGTCAGCTTCGCGACCGGCACGTCCCGTCCGGCGACGCGCTTCAGCGTGGGGTCGTGTGCGATCACCGCCACGCCGTCGAACGACACGTGCACGTCGGTCTCGACATAGGCGGCGCCCGCCTCGGCGGCCTTGCCGAAGGCGAGGAGTGAGTTCTCGGGCGCATCGATCGCGAGTCCCCGGTGCGCGAGCACGCGCGGCCCAGGCGGGTCGAAGTAGGTCGAGGCCACGGGTCAGGGACGGCCGACGGGCGGTTCGCCGGTCGACGGTGCGCCGTCGACGGGCGTCGCGCTCGTGGCATCCGTCGAGGGAGCGGCCGGGGGAGTGAAGGCCTTGCCGATGCCCTTCAACGCCTCGGTGAGCTCGCTCGGGACGATCCAGAGCTTGTTGGCCGGCCCCTCGGCGAGCTGCGGCAGCATCTGCAGGTACTGGTAGCCCAACAGCTTGGGGTCGGGGTCGCCCTTGTGGATGGCGTCGAAGACGGTGAGGATCGCCTCCGCCTCGCCCTGCGCGCGGAGGACGGCGGCCTTGGCATCACCCTCGGCCTGCAGGATCGCGGCCTGGCGCGCGCCCTCCGCGGTGAGGATCTGCGACTGCTTCGTGCCTTCCGCGGTGAGGATGAGCGCACGACGATCCCGCTCGGCGCGCATCTGCTTCTCCATCGAGTCCTGGATGGAATGGGGCGGGTCGATCGCCTTCAACTCGACGCGGGACACGCGGATGCCCCACTTGCCGGTCGCCTCGTCGAGTACGACCCTCAGCTGTCCGTTGATGTTGTCTCGGCTGGTGAGCGCCTCCTCGAGGTTGAGGCCGCCGACGACGTTGCGGAGGGTGGTGGTGGTGAGCTGTTCGACCGCCCCGAGGTAGTTGGCGATCTCGTAGGTCGCGGCCCTGGCATCCGTGACCTGGAAGTACACGACGGTGTCGATCGACACGACGAGGTTGTCCTCCGTGATCACGGGCTGCGGAGGGAAGGACACGACCGTCTCGCGCATGTCGACGAGCGGCCGGAGGCGGTCGATGAAGGGGATCAGGATGTTCAGGCCCGGCATGAGCGTCTTGTGGTACCGGCCCAGCCGTTCGACGACACCCGAATACGCCTGCGGGATGATGCGGATCGACCGGGCGAGCACCACGATGACGAAGATGGTGATGGCGGCGACGATCACCACGCCGATGATCGAGCTCACCTCGATTCCGTTCACTGCGGGGCGCTCCTCTCAACGGGCACGACGACGGCCGTCGCGCCATCGATGCCGGTGACGAGCACGCGCTCGCCCACCGCCACATCGGCCTGCTCGGTGATGGGGGAGAGCCGCGCCGTCCAGGTCTCCCCGTTCTGAAGCCGCACCTGCCCGCCCGCGGGGCCCAGGGTGCGCACGACGCTGCCCTCGGCGCCGATGAGGGCGTCGATGTTGCTCCGGGCCGGGTCGCCGCCGCGACGCAGCATGCGGAGGAGCGGGGGTCGCAGGGTCAGGATGAGCGCCACCGCCACGACGGCGGCGATGATGAACTGCGCCCACCACGGGATGCCGAAAAGGCCGGAGAGCAGGCCGGCGACGCTGCCGAGCGCGAGCATGAGGAACGTCATCTCGAGCGTGAAGACCTCGATCGTCGCGAAGACGAGGATGAGCACCAGCCAGACGATCCACGCGTACTGGGTCAGCACATCCATTCGGTCTCCTTTGCACGCGCCCCCTTCGAAACTATCAGGGCGGATGCCGCCGCGGGGGAGTTGATAGTCTCGGTTCGGCGCATCGCCAGGACCCGAGAGTCCGTTCCAAGAGCCACGAGGAGTCCCGCCGTGACCAACCCACTCGCCCCCGGATCGCTCGACGGTCGCGTCGCCCTCGTCACGGGGTCCTCGCGCGGCATCGGGGCCGACACCGCCCGCTACCTCGCGGGCGCGGGCGCAGCCGTGGTCGTGAACTACCGCAGCAAGGCGCCGCGTGCCGAGAAGCTCGTCGGCGAGATCACGGATGCCGGTGGTCGCGCGATCGCGGTCGGCGCCGACCTCACCGACCCCGCCTCGGTCGCGGCGATGTTCGAGCGCACCGTCGCCGAGCTCGGCCTGATCGACATCCTGGTGTTGAATGCCTCCGGCGGCATGGAGACGGGCATGGGCGAGGACTACGCCATGCGCCTGAACCGCGACGCGCAGGTCAACGTCGTCGAGGGCGCGGAGGCGCACCTCGCCGAGGGGGCCCGCATCGTGTTCGTCACGAGCCACCAGGCCCACTTCATCCGCACGACCCCCACCATGCCCGAGTACGAGCCCGTCGCCCTCTCGAAGCGCGCCGGCGAGGACGCCCTCCGCGCGAAGCTGTCCGAGTTCGAGGCATCCGGCGTCGAGTTCGTGGTCGTGTCGGGCGACATGATCGAGGGCACGATCACGGCGACCCTGCTCGAGCGGGCGAACCCCGGCGCCATCGCGGCGCGCAAGGAGGACGCCGGACGCCTGTACAACGTGTCCGAGTTCGCCGCCGAGGTGGCCGCGGCCGCCGTCGATCCGATCCCCGCGGAGCACACCCGGTACGTCGGCGACACGTCGGGCTTCGTCCGCGAAGGCTGAGTCGCCCCGGCACACGCGAAGGCCGGTCGCGAAGCGGTGAACGCTTCGGACCGGCCTTCGTCGTCGGTGGATCCGCTGGATGCTACGCGGCAGCCGTGGCGCCGCGGCCGAACGTGAACGCGCGCACGATCTGCACGATGCCGAGCACGATCAGGCTGATGCCCGCGATGATGAAGAGCACGATCGCGCCCCACAGCGGCGAGAAGAGCAGCACGATGCCGGCGACCACGCTGAGGATGCCGAAGAAGATCGCCCAGCCGCGCGACGGGGCATCGCCCGACTGCACGAGGGTCACGATGCCCTCGACGATCCACAGGATTCCGATGAGGATGCCGAAGAACACGGCGAGCACCTCGGCCGTGGCCTGCACGTTGGCGAGCGCGATGACGCCGCCGATGACGAAGAGCACGCCGAGGATGATGTCGAGCGCTCTCGCGCCCCCGGAGATGCCCTTCGAGAAGATGCCGAGGCCCGCGTAGGCGATGCCGGCGATGATGAAGTAGATGCCGAGGATCACCGTGATCACGAGGAGCGAGTTCTTCGGCCAGAACGTGATCAGGATGCCGACGATGAGGGCGACGGCGCCGCTGACGCCGAGGGCGGTGCGCACCGTGTTGATCGCGGACTTCGACAGCTCGGCTGAATCCAGCGAGAACGCGGCGAAGACCGTATTGGACTGTGGCGAAGACATGAGACTGTCCTTTCTGAGGGCGACGTCGAGGTGCGTTGCTGGGGTCAGGCTATTCCTCGACGCCCGCTGTGCGTCGGATGTGAACGCGCGCGTCGTCGCGCGTCGCACTGCGTCGCGGTGTCAAGGGGTGTGGATGGATGCCACGGGGGCGCGCCGCATGTGGTGCGATGAGTCCGATGAACGGGATCGACGTCGACATGGTGGGACTCCGGCAGCGGATGGACGCGGTCGCGTCCACGGTCTACGGATGGAGCGGACTGAAGCCGGGCCAGGCCGAGGCCATCGAGGCGGTCGTCGCAGGGCGCGACGTGCTGGCCGTGATGCCGACGGGCTACGGCAAGTCGGCCATCTACCAGGTGGCGGCCCACTTGCTCGACGGGCCGACGCTCATCGTCTCTCCGCTCATCGCGCTGCAGGTCGACCAGGTCCGCCAGATCACCGAAGCCGAGGGTGAGGGCGAGGCCGTCGCCGTGAACTCCAGCCGGGCCGCGGGTGCGAACGCCGACGCGTGGGAGGCGGTGCGCAACGGCGAGGCCGAGTTCCTCTTCCTCGCTCCCGAGCAGCTGGCGAAGCCAGAGGTCGTCGCCTCACTCGCCGATGCGGGCGTGTCGCTCGTGGTGATCGACGAGGCGCATTGCGTCTCGTCATGGGGACACGACTTCAGGCCCGACTACCTCGGCCTCGGCGCGGTGATCCAGGCGCTCGGCCACCCCCGCGTGCTGGGGCTGACGGCGACCGGCTCCGCGCCGGTCCGCGAGGAGATCGTCGAGCGGCTGGGCATGCGCGGCCCGCGCATCCTGGTCGGCGGCTTCGATCGGCCCGGCATCCACCTCGCGGTGGAGCGCCATGAGCAGGCGCGCGAGAAGGAGGAGGCCGTCCTGCGGTCGGTGGTCACGGCCGAGAAGCCCGGCCTGCTCTACGTCGCCACGCGCAAGGACACCGAGCGGCTGGCCGAGCGCCTCCGCGAGGAGGGGCTGCGCACGGCGGCGTACCACGGCGGGATGGCCGCGCGGGCGCGACAGGACGTGCACGAGGCCTTCCTCGCCGACGGCCCGTCGGGCTTCGACGTCGTGGTCGCGACGAGTGCGTTCGGGATGGGCGTCGACAAGCCGAACGTGCGATTCGTGGTGCACGCGGCCGTCACCGAGTCGCTCGACGCCTACTACCAGGAGGTCGGTCGCTCCGGGCGCGATGGGCGACCGGCATCCGCCGTGCTGCACTACCGGCCGGAGGATCTCGGCCTTCGGGCGTACTTCGCGTCGGGCAGGCCGAGGGCGGAACGCGTGGCATCCGTCGCCACAGCCCTCGAGGCGGCCCCGCGGCCCGTCGGGGTTCGCGCGCTGGCTGATGAGCTCCGACTGCCCCTGCGCGCGGTCACCACGATCGTGAACATGCTGGTCGAGGGCGGCGCGGCCCGATCCGGTCCCGGTGGCGTGGCCGCGCGCGGTTCGCTCACCCCCGAGCGGGCGCAGGAGATCGTCGACGACCTCGTCGAGCGAAGGAGCCGGATCGACGAGTCGCGGCGCGCCATGGTCCGTGCCTACGCCGAGACGCCGCGGTGCCGCCGCGCCGTCATCCTCGAGTACTTCGGCGCGGAGGCGGTCGAACCATGCGGCAACTGCGACACGTGCGACCGCGGCACCGCGTATGAGGAGCAGGCCGACGCCGCGACCGACGACGCTGCGTCGTTCGCGGTGGACCAGCAGGTGCGTCACACGTCCTGGGGCGAGGGTCGGGTGATGAGCATCGAAGCGGACCGCATCACCGTGTTCTTCGAGGAGGAGGGATATCGCGTGCTCTCGCGGTCCGCGATCGAAGCCGACGGCCTGCTCCGGCCGGCGTGACTTCCGCCCGCGGGGATCTGCCCCCACGCGAGGCCCGCGGGCTATGCTGCGAGCATGTCTGGGAAACGAGCGGCTCTCGCCGCATTCGTGGTGCTGTCCGCCGTCGCACTCACGGGGTGCGCAGCCTCGGGTGACGACTCCGTCGACGCTGTGGGCACATGGTCCGAATCGAGCGACGCGGATGCGCCGTCGTTGACCCTCGATGAAGGTGGGAAGCTGTCCGGAACGGACGGCTGCAACCAGCTCTCGGGCGAATGGAAGGTCGAAGACGACGACATCGTGTACTTCGGCTCGGTGGCCTCGACGCAGAAGGCCTGCGAGGACGTGGACACGTGGCTCGCCGGACTCAGCCAAGCCACCATCTCGGGTTCGACCATGACCGTCGAAGGTGCTGACGGCGCGGAGATCGGTCGGCTCGAACGCGCCGACTGAGCCCGAGGCTCACTCCTGGACCGTGGGTGGTTCGGGTGGTTCGTCGACCCATTCGAGCAGGTCGCCCGGCTGGCATTCGAGCACCCGGCACATCGCGTCGAGCGTGCTGAACCGCACGGCCTTCGCGCGGCCGTTCTTGAGCACGGCGATGTTCGCCGGGGTGAGCCCCACGCGCTCGGCGAACTCGCCGACGCTCATCTTGTGCTTGGCCAGTTGCACGTCGATGCGCACGACGATCGGCATCAGATCACGTCCTCCAGGTCGGACCTGAGCACGCTCGCCTGCCGCAGGAGGGCGCGCAGCACCACGAGGGTGAGCACCACGACGCCGCCGATGAGCACCATGCCGGTGAGGAGCACCGGGATGCCCGGATCCCGGAGCTCCGGCGTGAAGTAGATGACGCCGACGAGGTAGGCCGAGACGGAGGCGAGCAGCAGCCACGCGGCCGCGAGCGACCATACGATCGCGTCGACCCATCCGAAGGCCTGTTCGCTGAAGATCCGGTCGGATCTGACGAGCGTGAGCAGTCGCCACGTGCACACGATCACGACCTGGAAGCAGAGGACCTCGAGGATGCCGAGGGTGAGCAGCAGCCAGGGGATGCCTCCGAGTTCGGGATGCTCGGCGGCCATGTGCGTGAACTGGCCCGGCAGGCTCAGGAACTGCGCCACGACGAGACCGGCGAAGACCATGACGAGCAGCACGCGGAGGGGGAGGACGACACGATCGAGCTTCTGCATGTATCGACTTTCGCTCACTATCTATCGTTTGTCAATCGCCCAGTACTGTTGGATCGGTCAGGAACGGAGAAGCAGCCGGTGGCACGTGACGCGTAGCGTCGCAGCCATGCGCCTCATCATCCACGCGAGCTTCCTCTCGCACGACGACCCTGCACGTGCCCTGGTGTTCTACCGAGACCTGCTCGGGTTCGAGGTCCGCGGTGACGTCGGCTACGACGGGAAGCGCTGGATCACCGTCGGACCCGTCGATCAGCCCGACACGTCCATCGTGCTGGAGCCGGCCGCCGCCGCGCCTGGCCTCACGGAGGAGGAGCGCGAGACGATCGCCGCCATGATGGCGAAGGGCACGTACGGCGGCCTGCTCCTGGCATCCGCCGATCTCGATGCGACCTTCGAGCGTCTGAAGCAAGCCGGCGTCGAGATCGCGCAGGAACCGACCGACCAGCCCTACGGACTGCGTGACTGCGCCGTGCGCGACCCGGCCGGGAACATGATCCGGATCCAGGAGCTGCGATGACGGGGGAGAGCTCGCCTCTCGCGTCGGACGGAACTGGTTGAATCGTGGCAGGCCATGCCGGGGCATCCGGGCGCATCGGTGCGCCCGGCGGAGGGAGACAGATGAGCACGACGACCGTGACGCACGCCAGTGACAGCGAGGCGCGCGTCGCCGACAGCCACGACCTGATCCGGGTGCAGGGCGCCCGGGTGAACAACCTGAAGGACGTGAGCGTCGAGATCCCGAAGCGCCGCCTGACCGTGTTCACGGGGGTGTCGGGCTCAGGCAAGAGCTCCCTCGTGTTCGGCACGATCGCCGCCGAGTCCCAGCGCATGATCAACGAGACCTACAGCGCATTCGTGCAGGGCTTCATGCCGACGCTCTCACGCCCCGACGTCGACGTGCTGGAAGGGCTCACCACGGCCATCATCGTCGACCAGGAGCGCATGGGCGCGAATGCGCGCTCCACGGTCGGGACCGTCACCGACGCCAACGCGATGCTGCGCATCCTCTTCAGTCGACTCGGCCAGCCGCACATCGGGTCGCCGCAGGCGTTCTCGTTCAACATCCCGAGTGTGCAGGGCAGCGGTGCGATCACCATCGACCGTGGTCAGAGCACGACCGTCTCACGCGACTTCAGCCAGATCGGCGGCATGTGCCCGCGGTGCGAGGGCATGGGCACGGTCTCCGACATCGACCTCACGCAGATCTACGACGACACGAAGTCGCTCGCCGGGGGAGCGATCACCGTTCCCGGCTACACGGCCGACGGCTGGTCGGTGCGCATCTTCTCGGAGTCCGGGTTCTTCGACCCCGACAAGCCGATCCGCGACTACACCGAGTCCGAGCTGCACGACTTCCTCTACCGCGAGCCGGGCAAGGTGAAGGTCAACGGCATCAACCTCACCTACGAGGGACTCGTCTCGAAGCTGCAGAAGTCGATGCTGTCGAAGGACGTCGACGCGATGCAGCCGCACATCCGCGCGTTCGTCCAGCGGGCCGTGACCTTCACCGCCTGTCCCGAGTGCGGCGGCACCCGGCTCAGCGAGGGAGCGCGCAGGTCGAAGATCGACGGCATCAGCATCGCGGATGCCTGTGCGATGCAGATCAGCGACCTCGCCACCTGGGTGCGCGGCCTCGACGAGCCCTCGGTCGCGCCGCTCCTCGCCGGACTGCAGCAGAACCTCGACTCGTTCGTGGACATCGGCCTCGGCTACCTCTCGCTCGACCGGCCCTCGGGCACGCTGTCGGGCGGCGAGGCGCAGCGCACGAAGATGATCCGCCATCTCGGGTCGTCGCTGACGGATGTCACCTACGTGTTCGACGAGCCCACGATCGGCCTGCACCCGCACGACATCCAACGGATGAACCGACTCCTGCAGCAGCTTCGCGACAAGGGCAACACCGTGCTGGTCGTGGAGCACAAGCCCGAGGCGATCGCGATCGCCGATCACGTCGTCGACCTCGGTCCGCGCGCTGGGTCCGCCGGAGGAGAGATCGTCTTCGAGGGCACGGTGGACGACCTGCGGGCGAGTGACACGCTCACGGGGCGGCACCTCGACGACCGGGCGTCGCTCAAAGGGGAGGTGCGAACGCCGAACGGCGCATTGGAGATTCGCGGCGCCTTGGAGAACAACCTCCAGGACGTCGACGTGGATGTCCCGTTGGGCGTGCTCGTCGTCGTGACGGGGGTGGCCGGATCGGGTAAGAGCTCGCTCATCCACGGGTCGGTGGCAGGGCGCGACGGCGTCGTCTCCATCGACCAAGGCGCGATCCGCGGGTCTCGTCGCAGCAACCCGGCCACGTACACCGGCCTGCTCGAGCCGATCCGCAAGGCGTTCGCGAAGGCCAACGGCGTCAAGCCGGCGCTGTTCAGCGCGAACTCCGAGGGCGCCTGCCCGAACTGCAACGGGGCCGGCGTCATCTACACGGACCTCGGCATGATGGCCACGGTCGAATCACCATGCGAGGTCTGCGAGGGACGGCGCTTCGACACCTCCGTGCTCGAATACAAGCTCGGCGGTCGCGACATCAGCGAGGTCCTCGGCATGTCCGTCGCCGACGCCGAGTCGTTCTTCAGCGCGGGGGAGTCGCGCCTGCCGGCGGCGCACGCGATCCTGGAACGGCTCGTCGACGTCGGGCTCGGCTACCTCACCATCGGCCAGCCGCTGACGACCCTGTCGGGCGGTGAGCGCCAACGGCTCAAGCTGGCGACGCACATGGCGGAACAGGGCGGCGTCTACGTGCTCGACGAGCCGACGACGGGGCTGCACCTGGCCGACGTCGAGCAACTGCTCGGACTCCTCGACCGGCTCGTCGATGCGGGCAAATCCGTGATCGTCATCGAGCATCATCAGGCTGTCATGGCCCACGCCGATTGGATCATCGACCTCGGGCCGGGAGCCGGTCACGACGGCGGTCGCATCGTGTTCGAGGGCACTCCGGCCGAGCTCGTCGCGGCGCGCTCGACGCTCACGGGCCAGCACCTGGCAACGTACGTCGGCTCCTGACGAGCGGGCGGTCGCTCGCCCGGATGGCGCGGCCAGCTCATGTCGCCTACCAAATTCAGCCTTGACTTATATAAGCACTGACGCAAGAATCGACGCATGCACGCGCTCGATGTCCTGGGGGACCCGGTTCGCCGCCGCATCCTCGAGTTGCTCGCCGACGGCGAGGCCCCGGCCGGCCGCATCGGCGCGACGATCAGCGAAGAGTTCGGCATCAGCCAGCCGGCGGTGTCGCAGCACCTTCGGGTGCTGCGCGAACAGGGCTTCGCCACCGTCCGGGCAGACGGCACCCGACGCCTCTACGCCGTCGATGCAGGCGGGCTCCAGCAGGTGAAGACCTGGCTGAGTCCGTTCGAGCGGTACTGGCGCGGCCCGTTGGCGGCCCTCGGAACGGAACTCGCCCGCGGCAGACGCGAGCAACGCATGGCCGGCGGAGACCCCGGGGCGAGTGACGCCGGGGATCCACGCGATCCAGCACCACCACGAGATGAGGAGCAATGATGGTTGACGTTCGTTCACAGGTCGAGGCCGTGACCCGCACCCTGCGCACCGACACGGTCGACGGTGCGGCATCGCGGATCCAGACGATCGCCCAGGACTATCCCGCCGGCATCGATGACGTCTGGAAGGCGACCACCACAGCCGATCGGATCGCACGCTGGTTCCTGCCCGTCTCGGGCGACCTTCAGCTCGGTGGTCGGTACCAGCTCACGCGCAACGCGAGCGGCGAGGTCCTCGAGTGCACGCCGCCCTCCGACGGAAGTGCGAGCTATCGCGTCACGTGGGAGTTCGCCGGCAGCGTCTCCTGGGTGACCGTCCGGCTCACGTCGCTCGGATCGGACCGCACCCGGTTCGAGCTCGATCATGTCGCACGAGCCGCCGACCTGCCGGCCGGCATGTGGGAGACGTACGGGCCGGGTGCCACGGGCGTCGGCTGGGATCAGGCGCTGCTCGGCCTGGCATTGCACCTCGGCGCGCTGGACGGCCGGATCTCACCCGAGGAGGGCGAGCAGTGGGCGCTGTCCGCCGAGGGCAGCATGTTCAGCCGAGCCGCGGCGGACCGCTGGGCCGACGCGCACGTCGCCGACGGCGCAGATCCCGACGACGCTGCTCGCGCGGCTGACGCGACGTTCGCGTTCTACACCGGGCAGACGCTTGGTGCCTGACGGGAAGCGGCCGTCGCGACGAGCCCGGCCATTGCGTCCGGCTCGTCAGCCCTTCCAACAGGCATTGCCGTGCGCCGATAATGCACATTATGTCGGTTTGACTTTCGCGGCCTCGGTTTTCTCTCACGACCGCGAGAGCCGACGTGGAGTGCCCGCTCCCCTGAGAGCCGGGCCGCGAGGGCGTCAGTTCTTCTTCAGCTCCTGGGCGAGCATCACGAGAATGCCGCTCGGACCGCGCAGGTACGTGAGCTTGTAGACATCCTGGTACGTGGCCACGCCGCGCAGCGGGTGGCAGCCGTGTCGCGCGGCGATCGCCAGCGCCTCGTCGAGGTCGTCGACGGAGAAGGCGACGCGATGCATGCCGATCTCGTTCGGACGTGTCGGCTCCGTCTCGATCGCCTCGGGATGGAGATACTCGAAGAGCTCGAGTTGGCCATGACCGTCGGGCGTGTTGAGCACGGCGATCTTGGCGTGATTGCCATCGAGGCCCACGGCGGTGTCGGTCCATTCCCCGCTCACTGTGTCCCGGCCGACCACCGTCAGTCCCAGGTCGGTGAAGAAGGCGATGGTCGCCTCGAGGTCGCGCACGGCGATCCCGACATTCTCGAGCTTGATCGGCATGCTTGCATGCTATCGACCCGAACCGACACGCGACTCGAGTCGGCCGGATACGGCTTTCCTGAAAGTTTGCTGAGAAGTACCGGTGCTCCCCCGGCCCTGCCAGGGCGATGGGCACCCGAAGCCCGGCACATGGCACATCGAGCCGGACACACGAACGGGAGGTCGTCTCGACCTCCCGCTTTCAGGATATCGGAGCGAGGGGGCCTTGCCGCAAGGGCCCCCTGATGGCGCACAATGGACGGCCGTCCCGCCGCCCACTCGAGGAGCCGTCCTGACCACCAGCGTGTTCGACCTTCCGCCTAGACTCGCCGACAAGGCGCAGCCCGCCTTGATCGGCGCCGATGAACAGCACTTCGCGGCCATCGCGACGACCTTGGAACGCTCCATCGCCGCCGTCTCGACCAGGCTCGACCGCGTCCGCAAGACAGCGGGAGGTCGAGGGCAGGCTGCGCTGGACCGCGATCTCGAGATCCACCAGCTCGCCGCGCGCTTGCGCACCCTGCGACGCTACGGGCTGGACCTCTGCCTCGGCCGCATGGATCCCGAGGGTGGAGACCCGCTCTACATAGGCCGCCTGGGCCTCGTCGACGAGGACGGGCACCGCCTGCTGCTCGACTGGCGCTCCCCCGCCGCCGAGCCGTTCTTCGGCGCCACGCACGGCGATCCGATGGGACTGGCGAGCCGGCGACGTTACCGCTGGACCCGAGGCCGGATCACCGACTACTGGGACGAGGTGTTCACGATCGACGGGTTCGAGGGCCACCGCGCTGCGCTCGACGACCAGTCCGCGTTCATCGCCTCGCTCGGTGGGACGCGGTCCGACCGCATGCGCGACGTCCTGGCGACCATCCAGGCCGACCAGGACGCCATCATCCGTGCCGGTTCCCGAGGCGCGCTGGTCGTCGACGGGGGGCCGGGCACCGGGAAGACGGTCGTCGCGCTGCACCGAACGGCGTACCTGCTCTACTCCGACCCGCGCCTCGGTCATCGCCGAGGTGGCGTGCTGTTCGTCGGGCCGCACCAGCCCTACCTCGACTACGTCGCCGATGTGCTGCCGAGCCTCGGTGAGGAGGGCGTGCAGACCTGTACTCTGCGGGATCTCGTTCCAGAGGGCCTCGCAGCCGTCGGCGAGCTGGACGCGGCCGTCGCACGGCTCAAGGCCTCGGCACGGTTGGTGGACGCCGTCGCGGCCGCGGTCGCGCACTACGAGCGGCCACCCGCGCGAGGGATGACGGTGGAGACCCCCTGGGCGGACGTCTGGCTGGATCCCGGCGACTGGGCCGAGGCGTTCGACGCCCGAGAACCGGCGACCCCGCACAACGAGGCGCGCGACGAGGTCTGGGAGGCGCTCATCGCGATCCTCATGGACAACCACGACGAGGGCGTCACCGACGCCCGCCTGCGCCGAGCACTCGAACAGAACACCGAACTGCGCTCGGCGTTCACTCGCGCATGGCCGCTGCTCGACCCGGCGGGCGTCGTCGGCGACCTGTGGTCGGTTCCCTCGTATCTGGCGGCATGTGCACCGTGGCTCTCCCCCGTCGAGATCCGGATGCTCCGACGCGACGACGCCCGCGCCTGGACCGTCTCCGACCTGCCGCTGCTCGACGCCGCACGGCAGCGGATCGGAGACCCAGAGGCATCGCTTCGAAGACGTCGCGATGAGGCGGCCCTCGCCTCGCACCGCGAGGTCATGGATCGCGTCGTCGACGACCTCATCGCGGCCGACGACTCCGCATTGGGCGTCATGAAGATGCTCCGCGGGCAGGACGCGCAGCTCACGCTGGTCGACGAGGCGGTGCAGGTGACACGCGATCACGACCTGCTCGCCGGACCGTTCGCGCACATCGTGATCGACGAGGCACAGGAGCTGACGGATGCCGAGTGGCAGATGCTGCTCTCACGCTGCCCGTCCCGCAGCTTCACCATCGTCGGCGACCGAGCGCAGGCCCGGCACGGCTTCACCGAGAGTTGGCGGCAACGCCTCGAGCGGGTGGGCATCAAACGGATCGACCTCGCGAGCCTGAGCATCAACTACCGCACGCCCGAGGAGGTGATGGCCGAGGCCGCGCCGGTCATCCGCGCCGTCCTTCCCGACGCCAATGTGCCGACCTCGATCCGCAGCAGCGGGCTCCCGGTGCTGCACGGCGCGGTTGCCGAACTCGACGCCATCCTCGCGTCGTGGCTGGCCGCCCACGACGACGGCATCGCGTGCGTGATCGCGAGGGACGATGCGCACCTCCACGCGATCGGCATCTCGGCCGAAGCCGCCACCCGGATTCGCCGACTCACGCCCGAACTGACGAAGGGACTGGAGTTCGACCTGGTGGTCCTGCTCGAGCCCGATGGGTTCGGTGACGGCATCGAAGGCGCCGTCGACCACTACGTCGCCATGACGAGGGCGACGCAGCAGCTCGTCCTGCTCTCCCCCGGCTGAGCGGTTCCTCAGAGCTGCTCGGCGCGTTCCTCCCGGACGTCGCGTTCGCGGGCCTCGCGCTCCTCGTACTTCTCCAGTCGCCGCCCGCTGGCCGGCATGCCGAGTTCGTTGAGCGGCCCCTCGACCTCGTGCTCGGGCAGGCGTTCATCCGTCGGGCAGAGCAGCACGGTGTTCGCGGTCGAGTGGTCGATGACATGCTCGAACATCGGGCGCCCGCAGAGCGGGCACGGCTTCTGGTCCTCTGGCATCGCGGATGACTCCTCGTCGGCGGGCATGAGCGGCGAAACGAACGCGGGCCCGAGGACCCGGTCGACGCGATCGAAGAACCTGGTGAACGAATTGCCCTGTGGCGGGCTCGCCTCCTCGCGTGCCATGCGCCCGATGGTACGCCCGCTGGTCACACCGGCGCCAGACCCGTCCCGCGCGTCATAGTCTGGGCGAATGCAGACGGATGCCCCTCGCCGCCCGGTCACGATCGTCACGGGGGCCAGTCGTGGCATCGGTGCCGCGATCGCCGAGCGCCTCGCACGTGAGGGCCACGACCTCGTGCTGACCTACCGCGACCGCGAGGAGGATGCCGCCGAGGTCGGGCGCGCATGCGAGGCATCCGGCTCGCGGGTGCTGCTCCTGCAGGCCGACCTGGCCGACCTCGATGCGGCCGCGACCGTGGTGCCGGCGGCCGTCGAGCGGTTCGGCACCGTGACCGGGCTCGTCAACAACGCCGGGATCACTGGCCTGATCGGCGGATTCCTCGATGCGTCCATCGAGGAGTCCGAGCTGGTGTTCCGGGTCAACGTACTGGCGCCGATCGTGCTCACGCGCGCGGCGATCGCCCACATGGCGACGGACCGCGGTGGTGCGGGCGGGTGCATCGTGAACATCTCCTCGGGCGCGGCGACCACCGGATCGCCGAACACCTATATCCCCTACGCGATGAGCAAGGCGGCGCTCAACGTGCTGACGATGGGAGCGTCGAAGGAGTTCGGGCCGGTCGGGGTGCGCGTCAACACCGTGTCGCCCGGCACGACACGCACCGAGATCCACGCAGCGGCCGGCCGCCCGAACGCCCCCGACGAGCGTGCCCCCGGCATCCCGATGCGCCGACCGGGCGAGGCACACGAGGTCGCCGGGGCGGTCGCCTACCTGTTCGCTCCGGACGCCTCCTACACGTCGGGCGCCGACATTCGCGTCGCCGGCGGCAACTGACCACTCGTCGTCAGCGACGACCGGTCACGCCTCGCCGAAGCCCGACTCCGCCAAGGCGGCGATGGCGTCGACGGCCTCCCGGCCCGCAGGGTCGTCGCTCGCGATCTCGACGGTCGCGCCCTTCGTGAGGCCGAGCGACATGATGCCGAGGAGGCTCTTCGCGTCGGTGCCGTTCACGGTGACCCGTTGCGGGAACGTGCTCGCCAGCTTCACGAGCTCGGCAGCGGGGCGCGCATGGAGGCCGTCGGCATTCACCAGGGTCACCGTGCGCTGCACCCTGGATGCCTCACCGCCGCCGTCAGCCGGCGCCACCGTGTCGCCGCCGTGCACGGAAGGCCCGCCGCGCGCGGACTCCGCCGCCGCGACCACCTGGTCGAGAGGGTCGCCGGCTTCGGCGGCGACCGCGGCCGCCACCCCGCCCTCGACGAGCGGGGCGTCGACGATCCGCACCCGGGCGCGCGCGTCGTCGTCGAGGAAGTCGAGTGCCGTCTCCGCCGTGAGGATCGCCGATCCCAGGTCGCACAGGACGACGACGCCGTCACCGGCATCCGCTGCGCCGATGCCCGCGCTCACGAGGTCGAAGCTGGTGCCGATGCGTCCGTCATCGGTGCCGCCTGCGGCGACGAGTGCCGCGCTCGGGGCCATCTGGCGGGCGAGCTCGACGAGGCCGTCGGCGATGCGCGCGGAATGCGAGACGAAGACGACGCCGACCTTGCCGGGTGTCCCCACCTCAGGCTCCCGCGGCCGTCGACGCGGTGTCGGCGGCGGCCCTGAGCAGCAGCGCCGTGGACTGCGCCCCGGGATCGCGGTGACCGGCGGAACGCTCCCCCAGGTAGCTGGCACGCCCCTTGCGGGCGACGAGCGGCTCCGTTGCGACGGCACCGGCCTCAGCGGCCTCGGCCGCGGCGGCGAACACGGCCGCGGCATCCGCGCCGTTGCCCGCAGCCGACTCCGCGGCGTCGACCGCAGGCGTCCAGGCGTCGATCATGGTCTTGTCGCCCGGTTCCGCCTTGCCGCGGAGCACGATCCCGTCTCGGGCCGCCGCGAGGACGGCGGCGACGGCGGCACCGTCGAGCGTCGCGTCGGAGCCCGCCGCCACGGCGCCCTTCAGGTAGGCGGTGCCGTAGAGCGGACCAGCCGCCCCGCCGACCGTCGAGATGAGCGTCGTCGCGACGAGCTTCAGGACGTCACCCGGGGTGGAGCCGGCGGGCAGGTCGTCGAGTTTGGGCAGGACCGCCTGGAAGCCGCGATCCATGTTCTCCCCGTGGTCGCCGTCGCCGATCTCGCGGTCGAGCGTGAGCAGTTCGACGCGATGCTCGGAGATGACCTCGGCGCTTCGCCTGACCCACTCCACCGCCCAGGTGCTGTCCAGACCCACGGATGCCTCCCTATCGTGCCCAGCGGAGCGCCGCGGTCTGCACCGGGTCGTCCCACAGCCTGATCATCTCGTCGTCGAGCTTGAGGAGCGTGAGCGACATGCCCTGCATCTCGAGCGACGTGATGTAGTTGCCGACCAGCGATCGAGCGATCTCGATGCCGCGTTCCTCGAGCACCTCGGCGGCCCTGCGGTAGGCGAGGTAAAGCTCCACGAGCGGCGTGCCGCCCATGCCGTTCACGAACAGCAGCACCCGGTCGCCCGAGGCGTACGGCAGGTCTTCGAGGATCGGCTCGATGAGGCGGTCCACCAACTGGTCGGCGGGCTCGAGCTTGATCCGCTCTCGACCCGGCTCGCCGTGGATGCCGATGCCGATCTCGATCTCGTCCTCCGCGAGCTGGAAGCTGGGTTCACCGGCGTGGGGAACGATGCACGGGGTGAGCGCCAGCCCCATCGAACGTGCGTTCGCGTTCACCCGCTCGGCGATCTCGGCGACCTCGTCCAGCGAGTCGCCGCGTTCGGCGGCCGCGCCGGCGATCTTCTCGACGAGCACGGTGCCGGCGACGCCGCGACGCCCGGCGGTGTACAGCGAGTCCTTCACTGCGACGTCGTCGTTGGTCACCACCGCGCGGACGGTGATGCCGTCGGCCGCCGCCAGGTCGGCGGCGGTCTCGAAGTTCAACACGTCGCCGGTGTAGTTCTTCACGATGTGCAGCACGCCGGCGCCACCGTCGACGGCCTTCGTCGCGGCGAGGATCGGGTCGGGCGTGGGCGAGGTGAACACGGCGCCGGGCACTGCGGCATCCAGCATGCCGAAGCCCACGTAGCCGGCGTGCAGGGGCTCGTGCCCGCTGCCGCCGCCGCTCACGATGCCGACCTTGCCGGCGATCGGCGCGTCGGCGCGCACCACGTGGATCGGGTCCATCTCCACGCGCACGAGATCGGCGTGCGCCAGTCCGAAACCGGCGACGGACTCGTCGACGACACGCTTCGGATCGTTGATGATCTTCTTCACGAGCATCCCTTCACCATGGCTGTCGCACGCCACGCGACCGTGCATCGGCGCCGACGCAGCACTCGCGACTCAACCTACGCCCCTCGGGGTCGCCGTGGTAGGAGCATCCGCAAATCCAGCGCGCCCATTCCGCGCGGTGCATGGCCTGAGTATGGTGGGCAGTGTTCCGCCCCTGGGCGAAGCCCTCGGGGCCAAGCGAAAAGGATGGAAGGTCGACGTGGACAATCTCGGAATATTGTTCCTCTCGGAACTCGTGGGCACCGCGATGCTGGTGCTCCTCGGCTGCGGTGTCGTGGCCAACGTCGCCCTCGCGAAGACGAAGGGCTTCAACGGCGGGTTCCTCATGGTGACGTTCGGCTGGGGCTTCGCGGTCTTCGCCGGCGTGATCGTCGCCTACGCCTCCGGCGCGCACATCAACCCGGCAGTGACGCTGGGCCTCGTCGCGAACGGTGCGACCGAATTCGGCAACGCCGCGCTCGACCTCACGGTTCCGGTCAACTTCCTCTCCGTCATCGCCTACATCGGTGCCCAGCTGATCGGCGCCATCATCGGTGCCGTCATCGTCTGGCTCGCCTACAAGCAGCACTTCGATGAGGAGCCCGACCCGGCGCCCAAGCTCGGCACCTTCTCGACGGGCCCCGGCATCCGCAACTACGCATGGAACCTGGTCACCGAGATCATCGGCACGTTCGTCCTGGTCTTCGTCGTGATCGGCTTCGGCCGACAGGGCGATCCCTCCGGACTCGCCTCGCTCGGTGCGCTGCCGGTCGCCCTCCTCGTGGTCGGCATCGGCGTCTCGCTCGGTGGCCCGACCGGATACGCGATCAACCCGGCCCGTGACCTCGGGCCCCGGCTCGCCCACGCGTTCCTCCCCATCAGGGGCAAGGGCGCCTCCGACTGGTCCTACTCGTGGGTTCCGGTCGTGGGCCCGATCATCGGCGGCGTCCTGGCCGGCTGGGCGGCGCTCTGGCTGCTGCCGATCATCACCTGACCATCCGGCGGGGCCGGTCCGAACGGGCCGGCCTCTCCGTCTTTCGCACGCAACAGGCCCCCTCGGCATGCGTGCCCTCGGGGCATCCGCACAATTGAGAGGAAGTCATGGCCGACTACATCCTGGCGATCGACCAGGGAACGACGAGCACCCGCACGATCATCTTCGACAAGAAGGGGTCGATCGTCGCCACCGGACAGCTCGAGCACGAGCAGATCTTCCCCAGGGCAGGGTGGGTCGAGCACGACCCGCTGGAGATCTGGCGCAACACGCGCGAGGTGATCGGCCAGGCCCTCGGCAAGGCCGACCTCACCCGCCATGACATCGCTGCCGTGGGCATCACCAACCAGCGCGAGACGGCCGTGGTGTGGGACAAGAACACCGGCCAGCCGGTCTACAACGCCATCGTCTGGCAGGACACCCGCACCCAGCCCATCGTCGACCGCCTCGCCGCCGACGGCGGGGTCGAGCGGTTCAAGCAGGATGTCGGCCTGCCGCTCGCCACCTACTTCTCGGGCACGAAGATCGTCTGGATCCTCGAGAACGTCGACGGCGCGCGCGAGAAGGCCGAGGCCGGCGACCTGCTCTTCGGCACCACCGACAGCTGGGTGCTCTGGAACCTCACCGGCGGCGTCGACGGCGGCGTGCACGCCACAGATGTCACCAACGCCAGTCGCACGATGTTCATGGACCTCGAGACGCTCAGCTGGCGCGACGACATCCTCGCCGCGTTCGGCGTGCCGAAGTCCATGATGCCGGCGATCAAGTCGTCGTCCGAGGTCTACGGCACCGTCGAGCCGTCGAGCCTCCTCCGCGAGGTCCCCGTCGCCGGCATCCTGGGCGACCAGCAGGCCGCGACGTTCGGCCAGGCGGCGTTCGACGCCGGGGAGTCGAAGAACACCTACGGCACCGGCAACTTCCTCATCTTCAACACCGACACCGAGGTCGTGCACTCGAAGAACGGGCTGCTCACCACGCTGGGCTACAAGCTCGGCGACGGGCCGGCGCACTATGCCCTCGAGGGGTCGATCGCCGTGACCGGATCGCTGATCCAATGGCTGCGCGACAACCTGGGCCTGATCTCGAGCGCGGCAGAGGTGGAGGATCTCGCCAAGACGGTGGAGGACAACGGCGGCGCGTACTTCGTGCCCGCGTTCTCGGGTCTCTTCGCGCCGTACTGGCGCTCGGATGCCCGCGGGGCACTCGTCGGACTCACCCGCTACGTGAACAAGGGCCACATCGCCCGGGCCGCGCTCGAGGCGACGGCGTTCCAGACCCGCGAGGTGCTCGAGGCCGTCAACGCCGACTCCGGGGTGGACCTGACCGAGCTGAAGGTCGACGGCGGCATGATCGCGAACAACACGCTCATGCAGTTCCAGGCCGACATCCTGGGCGTTCCGGTCGTGCGTCCGGTCGTCGCCGAGACGACCGCCCTCGGCGCCGCGTACGCCGCGGGACTGGCCGTGGGGTTCTGGTCCGACCTCGACGAGCTCCGCGCGAACTGGCAAGAGGACTCCCGGTGGGAGCCCAAGATGGAGGCCGAGGAGCGCGACCGTCAGATCCGGCTCTGGAAGAAGGCCGTCACGAAGACCTTCGACTGGGTCGACGACGACGTGCGCTGATCACCTGACGACAGGCCCCGCGACCTCCGCGGGGCCTGTCGCATGCCCGGCCGCTGTCGTACGCCGGGTTCGCATCACGCTGGCCCGAGTTCAGCGGAGTCAGCGCCTCGTGGCGGCGATCCACTCCTCGAGCTTGCGCGCTGCCGCGCCGCTGTCGATCGCCTCCTCGGCCACTGCCATCTTGTCGCGGAAGCGGTCCAGGATCGCCCGCTGGAACTCGGTCGGGTCCTTCGCGAGCGCGAACGACACCAAACCTGCCGCGGCGTTCAGCACGACGATGTCGCGTACGGGTCCGCGTTCCCCCGCGAGGACCCGATGCACGATCTCGGCATTGTGCGCGGCATCGCCGCCGACGAGCTGGTCGATACGCGCGCGCTGGATGCCGAGGTCGCGCGGGTCGAGGTCGTGCTCCTTCACGGTGCCGAGCGAGACCTCCCACATGTGCGAGTGGCCGGTCGTCGTCAGCTCGTCGAGCCCATCGTCGCCTCGGAAGACGAGCGCGGTCGCGCCGCGGGTCTGGAACACGCCCACGATGAGCGGCACCCGATCGAGGTGGGCGACTCCGACGGCGGATGCCTCGGGGCGTGCGGGATTGCACAGCGGACCGAGGAAGTTGAACACCGTGGGCACGCCGAGTTCGGCCCGCACGGGCCCCGCGTGCTTGAAGCCCGGGTGGAACGCGCCGGCGAAGGCGAACGTGATGCCCGCCTCCCCCAGCACCTCGGCGACGCGCTCCGCCGGGAGGGCGAGGTCGAGGCCCAGCGCCGCGAGCACGTCGGACGAGCCCGACGAGGAGCTCGCCGCACGGTTGCCGTGCTTGATCACGGGCACTCCGGATGCCGCGGCGACGACGGACGCCATCGTCGAGACGTTGACCGTGCCGAAGCGGTCGCCGCCCGTGCCGACGATGTCGAGGGCCATGGGGTCGACCGGCAGCGGGATGGCGTGCTCGAGGACGGCATCGCGGAAGCCGACGATCTCGTCGACCGTCTCCCCCTTGACCCGGAGGGCGATCAGGAAGCCGGCGAGTTGGGCCTGGGTCGCGGTGCCCGTCATGACCTGCTCCATGCACCACGCGGCATCCGACACGCTGAGGTCCTCGCCGTCGAGGAGCGCGGAGATGATGGAGGGCCAGGTCTGTTCGGCGGGCATGGCTCGATCCTAGCGAGGGGGTTCAGGGCGGATTCACGGCATGAACCCATCGGAAGTTAGGTTTCCCTTACCGTTCGACGTCGAAACGAACGCCGAGGTCGACGAAAACTCACGCTTGATTTCAGCCATAATGGGGAGCGTGACGAGCACCTCAATCACTTATCAGGCGAGCGCGCCCGTGATCAAGCGACCGAACACCGTTGCGGTGGGCACGATCGTCTGGCTCGGCAGCGAGGTCATGTTCTTCGCGGGGCTCTTCGCGATCTACTTCACGCTGCGGTCGACGTCGCCCGACCTGTGGAACTTCGAGGCCGATCGCCTCAACTTCCCGTTCGCGCTGACGAACACGATCATCCTCGTGCTCTCCTCCTTCACGTGCCAGTTCGGCGTCTTCGCCGCCGAGCGCCTGCAGCCCTATGCCACCGGCTGGAAGCCGACGCAGTGGGGCATGGTCGAGTGGTTCTTCCTCACCTATGCCATGGGCGCCACCTTCGTCGCCGGCCAGATCTGGGAGTACGCCACGCTCGTCTCCGAGGGAATCGCGCTCGACTCGAACTCCTACGGCTCGGCGTTCTACCTCACCACCGGCTTCCACGGCCTGCACGTCACGGGTGGCCTGATCGCGTTCCTCCTCGTCATCGGCCGCGTCTTCGCCGTGAAGAACTTCGGCCACAAGGAGGCGACCAGCGCGATCGTCGTCTCCTACTACTGGCACTTCGTCGATGTCGTCTGGATCGGCCTGTTCCTCGTCATCTACGTCCTCAAATAGAGACAGCAGGAGCTTCACGAACAGCATGCCCGCGAACAGGAAGAAACTGATGAACCGCTCGAAGCGACGCACCGGACGCCGGCACCCGCTCGCCACCGTCGCCCTGCTGGCGCTCGGACTCGTCTTCACCGGCGGGGCGTACGCGGCGCTGAGCACGGGCACCGCCCAGGCCGAGGCCGAGCCGACGTCGCAGGCGACGATCGAAGAGGGCAAGAAGCTCTTCCAGGCCAACTGCGCCACCTGCCACGGCCTCGAGGCACAGGGCACCAACACCGGGCCGAGCCTCATCGGCGTCGGTGCGGCAGCGGTCGACTTCCAGGTCGGCACCGGCCGCATGCCGATGCAGATGCAGGGTCCGCAGGCGCAGCAGAAGCCGCCGCAGTTCGAGGACGAGCAGGTCAAGCAGCTCGCCTACTACGTCGCGTCGCTCGGCCCCGGCCCCGACATCCCCGCCGATCACCTCGTCAACGGCGGCGGCGACGCGGCCAACGGCGCCGAGCTGTTCCGCATCAACTGCGCGATGTGCCACAACGTGGCCGGCGCCGGCGGCGCGCTCACCGAGGGCAAGTTCGCTCCTCCGCTCACCGACGTCTCGGGCGTGCACATCTACGAGGCCATGGTCACCGGCCCCCAGAACATGCCCGTCTTCAACGACCTGAACATCTCGCCGGAAGACAAGCGCGACGTCATCACCTACCTCAAGTACGTGCAGGACAACCGCTCCCCCGGCGGCTTCGAGCTCGGCTCGCTCGGCCCGGTCGCCGAGGGCCTGTTCATCTGGATCTTCGGTCTCGGCGCGATCGTCGCGATCACCGTGTGGATCACGGCGAAATCCAACTAGCGCCCGGCACCGAATACCTCAAGAAGGAGAACCATGGCACAGGACGACCACAGCGGCGCTGATCTCGCCGTTGCCGACTCGTCGCACGCCGCGCACGAACCAGCCGTTTCGCCGGGCACCGCGATCGTCACCACAGACGGGTTCCAGAACCCCGGCTTCCCGCCGCACCGTCCGCGCGTCACCGACGAGGACCCGGCGCGCGAGAAGCGTGCGAGCCGCACGGTCTACACGCTCTTCTACCTGTCGATCGTCGGCAGCGTCTGGGCCGTGGCGGCCTACATGCTGTTCCCCATCGAGTCCAACGACGTCGGCGCGGTTCGACTGAACAACATGTTCATCGGCCTCGGTGCCACGCTCGCCCTCCTGGGGCTCGGCTTCGGCATCGTGCACTGGGGCAAGTCGATCATGGCCGACGTCGAGCTCGCCGATGAGCGGCACCCGGTCGGCGGTTCCCCTGAGACGCAGGCGGCCGCCGTCAAGGTCTTCACCGATGCAGACCGCGAGTCCGGCTTCACCCGTCGATCGGTGATCCGCAACAGCCTCATCGGCGCGCTCATCGCGTTCCCGCTGCCCGCGGTCGTGCTCTTCCGCGGCTTCGCACCCCAAGACCAGCTTCCCGTCGAACTGCTCAGCCACACCATGTGGGCCAAGGGCACGCGTCTCACGCTCGACCCGTCGGGCGTGCCGATCAAGGCCGCCGACATCACGATCGGCAGCGCGTTCCACGTCATCCCCGAGGGCCTGGCGGAGCTGGAGCACGGAAAGCTGGAGGAGAAGGCCAAGGCGGCCGTCCTCCTCATGCGCCTCGAGCCGAGTGAGCTCAACCAGGCGCCGGATCGGGAGTCATGGTCGTACGACGGCATCGTCGCCTACTCCAAGATCTGCACGCACGTCGGATGCCCCGTGGCCCTGTACGAGCAGCACACGCATCACCTGCTGTGCCCGTGCCACCAGTCGCAGTTCGACGTGGCCAACCACTGCGAGGTCATCTTCGGCCCCGCCAAGCGCCCGCTGCCGCAGCTTCCGATCGCCGTCGACGATGAGGGCTACCTCATCGCCCAGAGCGACTTCAACGAACCCGTCGGCCCGAGTTTCTGGGAGCGCAGTTGAGTACCATCACCTCTCGCGACGACACGCAGAAGCGGTCGTTCACGGCTGCGGCCTCGACCTACGTCAACGACCGCACCAGCCTCGCCGGCTTCGTCAAGGAGCTCGGTCGCAAGGCCTTCCCCGACCACTGGTCGTTCCTCCTCGGCGAGGTCGCGCTCTTCAGCTTCGTCGTCATCCTCATCACCGGCACCTTCCTGACGTTCTTCTTCCAGGCGTCGATGGCCGAGGTCCAGTACGACGGCTCGTACGTACCGCTCAAGGGCGTCGAGATGTCGGTGGCGATGGCGTCGACCCTCGACATCTCGTTCGACATCCGCGGCGGCCTGTTCGTGCGCCAGATGCACCACTGGGCGGCGCTCCTCTTCGTGGCCTCGATCGGCCTGCACATGCTGCGCATCTTCTTCACGGGTGCGTTCCGCAAGCCGCGCGAGCTCAACTGGGTGATCGGCTTCACGATGTTCATCCTCGCGATGGGCGAGGGCTTCACCGGGTACTCCCTCCCCGACGACCTGCTCTCGGGCAACGGCCTGCGGATCATCGACGGCCTGATCAAGGGCATCCCGGTGATCGGAACGTGGACCTCGTTCCTGCTCTTCGGCGGCGAGTTCCCCGGCACGGCGATCGTCGGACGCCTGTACACGCTGCACATCCTGCTGCTGCCGGCCATCCTCGTCGCGCTCATCGCCATCCACCTCGTCTTCGTCGTCGTGCACAAGCACACGCAGTACGCCGCACCCGGCAAGACGCAGCAGAACGCGGTCGGCCCGCCCATCCTGCCGATCTATGCGGCGAAGGCCGGCGGATTCTTCTTCATCATCTTCGGCGTGCTCGCGCTCATCGCCTCGATGTTCACGATCAACCCGATCTGGAGCTACGGGCCCTACGATCCCTCGCCGGTTTCGGCGGGCACCCAGCCCGACTGGTACATCGGCTTCGCCGACGGCGCGCTGCGTCTCATCCCGCCGGGCTGGGAGTTCGTGTGGCTCGACCGCACCTGGTCGTTCAACATCCTCGTCCCGCTCATCGCGATCGGCATCTTCATCGTCCTCGTGCTGGCCTATCCCTTCATCGAGGCCTGGGTCACCGGCGACAAGCGCGAGCACCACATCGCGGACCGGCCCCGCAATGCCCCGACTCGCACCGCGATCGGCGCTGCCGGCGTCACGTTCTACGCCGGCCTCTGGGCCGCGGCGAGCTCGGACATCCTCGCGACGCACTTCGCACTGACGATGGAGGGGGTCATCCACGCCCTCCAGGCCGTCGTGATCATCGGGCCGTTCGTCGCGTACTTCATCACGAAGCGCGTGTGCATCGCGTTGCAGAAGAAGGATCGCGAGATCGTCCTCCACGGGTACGAATCGGGCCGCATCGTGAAGCTGCCCGGTGGCGAGTTCATCGAGGTCCACCAGCCGCTCGACGAGTACGACCGCTGGCGCCTCGTGAGCTACGACGCGTACCAGCCGCTCATGCTGCGGCCGAACGCGCGTGGCAAGATCACGGTCGGCCAGAAGCTCCGTGCGGGTATGTCGCGTTGGTTCTTCGAGGACCGCATCGCACCGGTCACCCGGGGCGAGCTCGAGGCATCGCACTCGACGCATCACTGAGTCACGGCTTCAGACGGAATCGGGCACCGGGCCCATGTCGATCGATTCGACGTGGCTCCGGTGCCCGAACTGTTTCCGTGACCTCGCCGCCGTGGACGAACGGGTCTACGGGTGCACTGCAGGCCACCGTTTCGACCGCGCCAAGCACGGCTACTTGACGCTCCTGCCTCCACGTGCGCCGAGAACCCTCGGTGACGACCGCGAGATGCTCGCGGCGCGGGCCTCGTTGCTCGACGGCGGTGCCTACTCCCCCATCTCCGACGCGGTGATCGAGGCCGGCCGGGTCGATTCCACGGTCTCGAGTGACCCTTCGATGCGCATCGCCGACCTCGCCTGCGGCACCGGCTACTACTCTGGTGCCCTCGCGCGTTCGGTTCCAAGTGCACGTCTGCTCCTGGCCGACCGCTCCCCCGACGCCGTTCGCATGAGCCTGCGGTCGACCCCCGACGCAACCGGCATCGTCCTCGACCTGTGGAGTCCGCTGCCGATCCGGGACGGCGTGGTCGACGTCGCGCTCAACGTGTTCGGTCCGCGCAACCCGGCCGAGTTCGCACGCGTGCTCGCGCCCCATGGGCGCCTCGTGGTGGTGGTGCCGCGCCCCGGTCACCTCGCCGAACTCCGACGAGACGGCCAGATGCTCGACGTGCCGGCCGGTAAGGCCGAGCAGGTGGTGAACCAGTTCGCGCCCCATGGCCTCGGCCTGACCGTATCGACGACGATCGAGTACGCGCTTCGAACCGATCCGCCCATGCGTCGGCTCCTCGTCGGCATGGGGCCCTCTGCTCGCCATGCGACGACGTCGACGACGACCGATGCTGGACTCGACCAGCCGATCGATGTCACGATCTCGGTCGATATCCTGGTCTTCGGACGCACGACCGCATCGACCGGCTGACTGGTCCGGGAGGCACGGTATCGTGATGGCGTTGCGGCGGCGACAACACCGAGCGATCGACTCATACTGTTCCCATGGACGAGTGCTGCGGTCCGACCGACCCGAGTGGCTATGATGCGGTCTTCGATGCGAGATTCGCCGAGAAGCGGGCGCGTCGGTACCGTCGGAACGGCCTCACGCCCAGTGAGCGGCAGCTCGTCGAGTTCCTCGCCTCTACCGGCACCGGACTGAGCGGCCGAACGGTGCTCGAGGTGGGTGGGGGTGTCGGCGAGGTGCAACTGGAACTCCTCGCCCGCGGCGCCGCCCACACGACGAATCTCGAGCTGTCCGCCGCATACGAGGCTGAGGCGGCCCGGTTGATCGAGGAGGCCGGAGTGGGCGGCCGAGTCGACCGCATCCTCGGCATCGATCTCGCCGCGTCGCCCGAAGCCGTCGAGCGAGCCGATGTGGTGGTACTGCATCGTGTGGTGTGCTGCTATCCGGACGTCCAGCGGTTGCTGGGTGCAGCGGCAGATCGTGCGCGCAGAACGATCGTCTTCTCGTATCCGCCGCGCACCGTCCTGACGCGAGCGACGGTGGCCATCGGCAACCTCATGGTCCGGGTATCGGGGCGGAGCTACCGCGGCTATGTGCATTCGCCTCACCTCATGGTCGACGTCGTCCGTTCCCACGGCCTCGAACCCACCTACCGCCATCGTGGTGCGGCCTGGTGCGTCCTCGGTGCCGTGCGGGGCTGACGTCCGGCGAGAGGGCATGCGCGAAGCCCCGGCGCCTTGGCGCCGGGGCTTCAGAGACGTGCGGAGCTGGACTCAGCGCGCGAAGTTACCGCGGTAGTACTCGAAGACCCAACCCACCAGGGCGATCACCACGATCGGCACGGCGATGAATGCGATCCAGAATCCGATGGCGAGACCGAGGAAGCCGAGGGCCGCACCGGCCGCGAGCACCATGGGCCACCAGCTCCACGGGCTGAAGAAGCCCAGCTCGGGGTCGCCGTCGTCGATGTTGGCATCGAGACGGTCCTCGGGAAGCTCAGCCCCCTGCGCCTTGTGCACCCGTCCGAGGTAGAACGCGATGAAGGCGGCCAGGACGGTCGTGAGCGACAACGCGACGGTTCCCGCCCACTCCACACCGGGGTCGTTGCCGTCGATGCTGGTCCAGACGCTGTAGAGGATCGCCGAGAAGGCGAAGAAGCCCGCCAGGATCCAGAACAGAATGGCGTTCGCGCGCATTTACTTGACTTCCTTCGTCGCTGCGTCGTAGACCGGTGCTTCAGGTGCGTCCTTCGCCGGACCGATGCCCACAGGGATCCCGGCTTCGGGGTGGTTCAGGTCGAACGCGGGTGCCTCGGAGCGGATGCGCGGGATGGACGTGAAGTTGTGGCGCGGCGGCGGGCAGCTCGTGGCCCACTCGAGCGAGCGGCCGTAGCCCCACGGGTCGTTCACGGTGACCTTCGGCGCGCGACGTGCGGTGAGGTACACGTTGAGGAAGAACGGGATCATCGAGACGGCCAGGATGCCGGCGCCGATGGTCGACAGCTGGTTCATCCAGGTGATGTTGTCCTCGGGGAGGTACGAGTAGTACCGGCGAGGCATGGCCACGACGCCCAGCCAGTGCTGGATGAGGAACGTGGTGTGGAAGCCGATGAACAGCAGCCAGAAGTGCCACTTGCCCAGCGTCTCGTTGAGCATCTTGCCGGTCCACTTCGGCCACCAGAAGTAGAAGCCGGCGAACATCGCGAACACCACGGTGCCGAACACGACGTAGTGGAAGTGGGCGACGACGAAGTAGGTGTCGGAGACGGCGAAGTCGAGCGGCGGCGATGCGAGGATGACGCCGGTCAGTCCACCGAACACGAAGGTGATCAGGAACCCGATCGACCACACGAGCGGCGTCTCGAAGGTGATCGAACCACGCCACATGGTGCCGATCCAGTTGAAGATCTTCACGCCGGTGGGCACCGCGATGAGCATGGTCATCAGTGCGAAGAACGGCAGCAGCACGGAGCCGGTGACGTACATGTGGTGGGCCCAGACCGTGACCGACAGCGCAGCGATCGCGATCGTCGCGTAGATGAGGGTCTTGTAGCCGAAGATCGGCTTGCGGCTGAACACCGGGAAGATCTCCGACACGATGCCGAAGAACGGCAGCGCGATGATGTACACCTCTGGGTGCCCGAAGAACCAGAACAGGTGCTGCCACAGGATGACGCCGCCGTTGGCCGGATCGTAGATGTGGGCGTCGAAGACCCGGTCGGCGCCGGCCGCCAGGATCGCGGCGGCGAGCACCGGGAAGGCCATCAGCACGAGGATCGAGGTGACGAGTGTGTTCCACGTGAAGATCGGCATGCGGAACATGGTCATGCCGGGCGCGCGCATGGTGATGATCGTGGTGATGAAGTTCACGGCGCCGAGGATGGTGCCGAAGCCCGAGAGGCCGAGACCCAGCATCCACAGATTGCCGCCGATGCCTGGCGAGAACGTCGTCGACGCGAGCGGTTGGTAGGCGAACCACCCGAACGAGGCGGCGCCCTGCGGCGTGAAGAAGCCGGCGACCGCCATGAGCGAGCCGAAGTTGAACAGCCAGTACGCGAAGGCGTTGAGGCGCGGGAACGCGACGTCGGGCGCGCCGATCTGCAGCGGCATGAGCACGTTCGCGAACCCGGCGAAGAGCGGCGTCGCGAACATGAGCAGCATGATCGTGCCGTGCATCGTGAACAGCTGGTTGTACTGCTCGCGGGTCTGGACGATCTCGAGGCCGGGCTCGAAGAGCTGCGCGCGGATGATGAGCGCCATCACGCCGCCGATGCAGAAGTAGATGAACGCGGTGATCAGGTACAGGTACCCGATGACCTTGTGGTCGGTGGAGGTGATCCACCGAACGAGGATGTTGCCCTTGCGTTCGACCTTCGAAGCGCCGAACGGCAGGCTGCTCGACTGAGGGCGAGCCGGTGCGGTCGTGGTGCTCATTCGGACTGGGTCTCCTCTTGCAGCTTGGGCGTGCCCGTGCCGGGCAGGTTCTGGTTGCGGTCGTACTCGTCGGAGAGCTGACCCTCCTGGCCGAGGTCGCGCAGCGACTCGATGTACTGCTCATACTCGGACTCGGAGACGACCTCGACGTTGAAGAGCATGAGCGAGTGGTACTCGCCGCAGAGCTCCGCGCACTTGCCCTCGTACGTGCCCTCACGCTCGGGGACGAATGACATGTAGTTCGTCTTGCCCGGGAACATGTCCTTCTTGTAGAGGAAGTCCACGACCCAGAACGAGTGGATCACGTCGCGCGACTGGAGCTCGATCTCGACGTTCTTGCCGACGGGCAGGTAGAGCGTGGGCAGTTCGGACTGCACGAGCGAGCCCTTCGCACCCTCGTCGGAGAGCTGGCCCTGGATGCCGGGCGAGTACACGTCTTCGTTGACGTAGTTGAAGTCCCACGCCCACTGCTTGGCGATGACCTCGACCTTGACGTCGATGTCGTCCTCCGCGAAGCGCTGCTCGATGATCGCCTGGTCGCGCGCCGTGAAGGCGAAGAAGCCGAGCACGAGGATCAGCGGCACGATCGTGTAGAACACCTCGATCGGCATGTTGTAGCGCAGCTGGACCGGGAGTCCGGTCTGGCCCTTGCGGCGGCGATAGGCGATGACCGCCCAGATGGTGAGGCCCCAGGTGATGACGCCGACGACGAGCAGCACGATCCATGACGTGACCCAGAGGCCCGACACGAGCTCGGTGTGGTTCGTGACCGGCGGCTGACCGGCTTCGAATCCCGGGAGGAATCCGTTCAGCTGCGCCTCGGTGCATCCTGCGAGGACGAGGCTGAGCGACGCTGCGATCGGGATTGCAGCCCATCGGAGACGGCGATTGTGGCGCACCGGTGACCTTTCGGGAGACTCGAAGGCGCTTCTCAGCGAAGCGCGGTGATCAAGACCTAGCCTACTCCGAACCTGCTGCCCGGGTGTGCACGCGGGGCTCCGATCGAGCACGTCGCGACGCGGATTCCCATCTCGATCGGCGGAAAAAACGAAGGGAGGCCGCCTCGGCGACCTCCCTTCGGAGTGTGACGGGCTGCGCTCAGTGGAACGAGTCCCCGCACGCGCAGCTGCCCTGGGCGTTGGGGTTGTCGATCGTGAAGCCCTGCTTCTGGATGGTGTCCTCGAAGTCGATGGAGGCCCCGTCGAGGTAGGGCACGCTCATCTTGTCCACCACGACCTCGACGCCCGAGTAATCGACCACCGCGTCGCCGTCGAGGAGACGCTCGTCGAAGTACAGCTGGTAGATGAGGCCGGAGCAACCGCCGGGCTGCACCGCGACGCGGAGGCGCAGGTCATCGCGTCCCTCCTGCTCGAGGAGGCTGCGCACCTTGTCGGCGGCGGGGTCGCTCAGCTTCACGCCGTGCGCGGTCTCGGTGATCGTGTCGCTCATGTCTCTCCTCGGTGCGTCGGAAACGCGGGAACCTTCCTCAATGGTAACCGCGGAACCGGAGTGCGCGTCCGGTCTTTGCTCAGGAAGTCGTGGTCCGGTCCTCGAGGCGCGCGAGGAACAGCGCCTCGCTGAGCAGGGCGCGCTTGAACACCCCGAGGTGCAGCGACTCGTTGGGGCTGTGGGCGCGGGAGTCGGGATCCTCGACGCCGGTCACGAGGATCTGCGCTCCGGGGAACTCCTCGACGAGCTCGGCGATGAACGGGATCGAGCCCCCTACGCCGATCTCGACCGGCTCGCGACCCCAGCCCGCGGCCATCGCCGCCCGCGTCTCGGCGACCGCCCAGCCGCTCGTGTCGACGAGGAACGGTTGCCCCGTGTCGACGTCCTCGAAGGTGAGGCGCGCGCCGAACGGGGCATTCGCCTCGAGGTGCGTACGAATCGCCTCGAACGCCTCGTCGGCGTCCTGACCGGGAGCGATGCGCGCGCTGACGCGCACGCGCACTCCCGGGACCAGCGTGTTGGAGGCGTTCGCGACATCCGGGGCATCGATGCCCGTGATCGTGACCGCCGGCTGCGCCCAGATGCGCGACAGGATCGTGCCGTGGCCGATCGGTGAGACGCCGTCGAGCAGTCCGGTCTCGCGGCGCAGTTGGTCCTCGTCGTACGCAGGCGTCTCGAGGTCGGCGCTGCGGACGCCCGCCACGGCCACCGACCCGTCGGGGGCCCAGAGGGTGTCGAGGGTGCGGATGGCCGCGAGCATGGCGTCGGGCACCGCTCCCCCGTACATGCCGGAGTGCGACGCGTGGTCGAGGGTGTCGAAGCGCACGTTGAATGCGACGGCGCCCCTGAGCGCGACCGTGATCGCGGGCGTCTCGAGGTCCCAGTTGCCGGAGTCGGCCACGATGATGGCATCGGCGCTGAGGAGATCGCGGTTCTCGCGGAGGAAGTTCGCGAACGACCGCGACGCCCACTCCTCCTCGCCCTCGACGAACACGGCGATGCCGAGATCGAAGTCGCCGGATGCCTCGGCGAACGCGCGGATGGCGCCGACATGGGCCATCACGCCCGCCTTGTCGTCGGCCGCGCCGCGTCCGTGCAGGCGATCGCCCCGCTGCGTGGGCTCGAACGGAGGGGTCTCCCAGTCCTCGTCCTTGCCGGGAGGTTGCACGTCGTGGTGGGCGTAGAGGAGCACGGTGGGCCGGCCGTTGCGCGCCGGACGGCTGGCGACAACCGCCGGCTGGCCGAGCTCGGATCCGTCCTCGACCGCCGCCCGGCGCACCTCGACCAGGTCGAAGACGCCGGTGCCGCGCAGGAGTGCTGCGACCGCCTCGGCGCTCTCGGCCACGTGGGCCGCGTCGAACGCCGGCCACGACACGGATGGGATGCGGACCAGGCCGGCGAGGTCGGCGACGGCGGCCGGGAATCCGGCGTCCACGGCCGCGCGGATGGCCTCGGACGTCTCGGGGGCGGGAACGACGTCGGATTCGGTGAGTCGGGGGTCGGTCATGCCGGTAATCTTAAGGGCAACCGAACCGAGGACTCCCGTGGCAAAGCAACCGAACAGCAGCGACCAGCCGAGCGTCGAGACGCTCGAAGAGACCCAGGCCCGGGTGAAGGCCGGCAAGGGTGCGCCCACGCCGAGCCGCGCCGAGCAGGAGGCCGCACGCAAGCGACCGCTCGTCCCCAACGACCGCAAGGAAGCGGCGAAGCAGGCCCGCGCCCAGCAGTCCGAGGCGCGCGAGCGCGCCCGGGTCGGCATGGCCCTCGGCGACGACCGCTACCTGCCCGCACGCGACCGCGGACCGCAGAAGAAGTTCGTGCGCGACTACGTCGACGCCCGGTTCAGCATCGGCGAGGTGCTCATCCCGGTGATGTTCCTCGTGATCCTCCTGACGCTGATCCCGAGCGCCCAGGTGCAGACCATCGGCATCCTCGCGCTCTGGGCGTTCTTCCTCATCGCCGTCGTCGACGTCGTGATCCTCGGATACGTCGTCACGCGCAAGGTGCAAGCCAAGTTCGGCGCGGACAAGGCGGAGCGCGTGCGCTGGTACGCGGCGATGCGTGCGCTGCAGCTTCGTCCGCTGCGGCTTCCGAAGCCGCAGGTCAAGCGCGGGCAGTACCCGTCCTGACGCGAATGCGCACACGTTCGCGAACGGCCACACGGCTCAGTCCGCTCGCGCGTACGCTCCGGCCCTGATCAGCGGCACCCGGGTCTCCTCGTCGCTGAGCGAGCCGTGCTGGCCGATCATCGACTCCGCCTGCCGATTCGATTCCCGCCGGTCGTAGTACGCGATGCCCGCCCGGGCGATCACGAGCAGGTCGCCGATGCGGGGCCGCACCTCGTCGGCGACGTCGCCGTACATGCCCGCGGCGATCGCCTCCTCACGCGTGACGACCCACGCGCGATGCTCCTCGGCGGCACGCCACCGGTCGACGAGCTCCGCGCGAGCCGCAGCGTCGAGGCCGGGCTCGAGGTAGAGCGAGAGGAACCGGGGCTCACCGCCGACGTGTCGCACGCCGTCGACGAGCCCGGGCTTCGCGTCGATGAACACGTGCCGGTGGGCTGGCACGTCGATCACGCCGTGGTCGGCGGTGACGAGCAGGCCCGTGCCACGCGGCATCCGTCGCTCGAAGGCGGACAGCTCGGCGTCGAGCTGCTCGAGGATGCCGAGCCAGCGGTCCGACTCCCAGCCGTGCGCATGGGCCGCCTGGTCGAGTTCGGGAACGTAGAGGTAGACGAGCGCACCCGCATCCCCCTCGAGCAGCGTGCGCGCCTCGGCGAACCGGTCGGCGATCGTCGCGGCCGCCCGGTACTCCGCTCCGCGCAGCACGGCCCTGGTGAAGCCCGAGTCGGCGTAACGGGCCGCGCCGACGGCGAAGCTCCGGATGCCGCGCCCTGCGGCCTCCTCGAAGCGGGTCGCCGAGCGCTGCCAGGTCTCGGGGACCATGCCGGCGTCCCAGCCACTCAGCTGGTTGACGAGGCGATCGTGGGCGGCGTCGAGCACCCGGTAGCCCACGAGCCCGTGCTCGCCCGGCATCCGGCCGGTGGTGAAGCTCGCGATCGCCGCGGCGGTCGTGGACGGCACCACCGTGCGGATGACGTCGCGCCGCGACATCCGCCCCGCCAGGAAGCGGGCGTGCCCGGCCCTGGCCTGGATGTTGGCCGCGCCGAGCCCGTCGATGAGCACCACGACGGCTCCGGATGCCGCGGGGAGCGCGAACTCGTTCGCCTCCCCCGCCAGGCTCGCGATCGAACTGGCGAGCACCCCGGCAAGCCGCGGAGCTGTGACGGCGGGCACCGGTAGCATGGCAGGCATCGCGCCCAGTCTGGCACAGGCCAGGGCGCGCTCCTCGTTCGCCGCGTGCCCCCAGCACGCCTGCCGCAGAGACCACGGATGACCCGAGCCAAGAACCCGCCCGCAGACGAACCGATCGTCGAACGCATCGAAGACGTCGACGTCGCCACCGAGATGCAGGGCTCGTTCCTCGAGTACGCCTATTCGGTCATCTACTCGAGGGCACTGCCCGACGCACGCGACGGGCTGAAGCCCGTGCAGCGACGCATCCTCTACCAGATGGTCGAGATGGGGCTCAGGCCCGATCGAGGGCACGTGAAGTCGGCGCGGGTCGTCGGCGAGGTCATGGGCAAGCTGCATCCGCACGGCGACACGGCCATCTACGACGCGCTCGTCCGCATGGCGCAGGCGTTCACGCTCCGCGTGCCGCTCATCGACGGCCACGGCAACTTCGGCTCACTCGACGACGGTCCGGCGGCGCCGCGATACACCGAGGCACGGCTCGACGCCCCCGCCCTGGCGATGACCGAGGGCCTCGACGAGGACGTCGTGGACTTCGTGCCGAACTACGACAACCAGCTGACCCAGCCCGAGGTGCTGCCGGCGGCCTACCCGAACCTGCTCGTCAACGGAGCCAGCGGCATCGCCGTGGGCATGGCCACCAACATGGCGCCGCACAACCTCATCGAGGTGGTCGGGGCGGCCCGGCACCTCATCGCACACCCGAATGCCACGCTCGACGAGCTCATGGAGTTCGTGCCCGGCCCCGACCTTCCCACCGGCGGCACGATCGTCGGCCTCGCCGGCATCAAGGACGCCTACGCCACCGGCCGCGGCGCGTTCAAGACCCGGGCCAAGGTGCGGGTCGAGAACATCACCGCGCGCAAGACCGGGCTCGTCGTCACCGAACTGCCCTACCTCGTCGGTCCCGAGAAGGTCATCGAGAAGATCAAGGACGGCGTCAACGCCAAGAAGATCAGCGGCATCTCGGACGTCACCGACCTCACCGACCGCACCAACGGGCTCCGGCTCGTCATCGGGATCAAGACCGGCTTCAGTCCCGACGCCGTGCTCGAGCAGCTCTACCGGCTCACCCCGCTGGAAGACTCCTTCAACATCAACAACGTCGCCCTCGTCGACGGCGGACCGCAGACCCTCGGGCTTCGCGAGCTGCTGCAGGTGTACGTGGCGCACCGCATCTCGGTCGTCACGCGTCGGTCGCAGTACCGCCTCGCCCGCCGGCGCGAACGCCTGCACCTGGTCGACGGCCTGCTCATCGCCATCCTCGACATCGACGAGGTCATCCAGGTCATCCGGTCGAGCGACGACACCGCGGCGGCACGCGCCCGCCTGATGGAGGTGTTCGACCTCAGCCACGTGCAGGCCGAGTACATCCTCGAGCTGCAGCTGCGCCGGCTCACCAAGTTCTCGCGGATCGAGCTCGAAGCCGAACGCGACAAGCTGCGCGCCGAGATCGCCCAGCTCGAGGAGCTGCTGGCGAGCCGTCATCGCATCGAAGCCCTCGTGTCCGACGAGCTCGCCGAGGTCGCCGAGCGTTATGGCACGCCGCGGCGCACCCTGCTCACCGACGCCCGTCCGAGCATCGCCGGGGCGGCCGCCAAGCGACAGGCCGCCGTGCTCGAGGTGGCGGACGTCCCGTGCCGCGTGTTCCTCAGCGCCACCGGGCGCATCGCGCGGGTCGACCTGCCCGACGGTCCCGACGGGCCGCCGACCATCACGCCGCCCGCCCGCCGCAGCAAGCACGACGCGATCCGATCGACCATCGACACCAGCAGCCGGGCCGAGATCGGGGCCGTCACCAGCCTCGGCCGCCTCATCCGGTTCACGCCCGTCGACCTGCCGATGCTGCCGCCGACCTCCGTGCAGCTCGGCGCCGGTGTCCGGGTCGGTGACTACCTCGCGCTGCCGAACCGCGACGAGAAGGTGCTCGCACTCGTCTCGCTCGACGGCGATCGCTCGATCGCCCTCGGCACCAAGCAGGGGGTCGTGAAGCGGGTCTCCACGGGCGCGTACCCCAACAAGCCCGAGTTCGAGGTCATCGGCCTGAAGGCCGGCGACGAGGTCGTCGGTGCGGTCCAGGGCGACGAGTCCGACGAGCTCGTGTTCGTGGCATCCGATGCTCAGCTGCTGCGGTTCCCGGCATCCAGCGTGCGTCCGCAGGGCTGCCCCGCCGGCGGCATGGCGGGCATCAACCTCGCCGCCGGCTCCCACGTCGTCCATTTCACGAGCATTCCCGCCGACGCGGCCGACGATGCAGTCGTGGTGACGGTGGCCGCGAGCAACGAGACGCTGCTCGGCACCGACCCGGGCTCGGCGAAGGTGAGTTCGTTCGCGGAATTCCCGCCCAAGGGGCGGGCCACCGGGGGCGTGCGTGCCCAGCGGTTCCTGAAGGGCGAGGATGCGTTGCACCTGGCCTGGGTGGGCCGCTCCCCCGCGCTGGCGGTCGGCGCCGACGGGTCGGCCCGGCAGCTGCCCGACGGCGGGGCGAAGCGCGACGGGTCGGGTCAGCCGCTCGAAGCCGTCGTCGCCGCGATCGGCGCCCGCATCGGCTGAGACCGGCGGTCGGCCTGCGCTGCTGAGGCCGCCCGACCTTGACGCCCGACCCACGCCGCGGCATATTCGGGCGTGGCTGCGACGACACGACCGACGGCCGTCGACCGCCCAGCCGTATGGAGGGGGCGCGATGACGCGGACAACGCTCGGATCGACGATCGACGGCCGGGTGCTCGAGCCGGGAGATCCTGGCTACGACGGGGCGCGCACCGTATGGAATGCGATGATCGATCGCACGCCGCGATACGTGGTGCAGTGCGCAGGCGCCGGGGATGTCGCCGATGCCGTGCGGTTCGCGCGGGCGCACGACCTCGACCTCGGCATCCGCTGCGGCGGCCACGGCATCGTCGGTCACGCCGTGCCGGATGACGGTCTCATGATCGACCTGCGACCGATGGGAGCGGTCGCGGTCGACCCGGCGTCCCGGCGCGCACGCGTGCAGGGCGGCGCCTTGCTCGGCGCGCTCGACCGCGCGGCGCAGGCGCACGGCCTCGCCACCACAGCGGGGAACGTCTCGCACACGGGCGTCGGCGGCCTCACCCTCGGCGGCGGGATGGGCTGGCTGGCACGGGAGCACGGCCTCACGTGCGACAACGTGGTCTCGTTCGAGATGGTCACCGCCGATGGCGAGGTCGTGCACACGAGTGCCGAGGAGCGTCCCGACCTGTTCTGGGCACTGCGCGGTGGAGGCGGCAACTTCGGTGTCGTCACGGACTTCGAGTTCGCACTGCATCCCGAGACGGGGCACGCCATCGCCGCCGAGTTCCACTTCGCGGCCGCCGAAGCCGGCGTCCCGATGCGCCGCTGGCGTGACCTGAGCGGCGCGGCGCCACGGCGGGCCACCTTCACCGTGACGATCGTCGGCCAGGTGGTCGCACTCGGTCTGGTCTGGGTCGGGGACCCGGCCGAGGGTGACGCGATCATCTCGGCGCTCCGCGACGAGCTCGCCCGCGACGCCGAGCCTGTGCAGGAGACCATCATCCCGATGACGTACCTCGAACTGCAGACCCGCGAGGACGACGAGAAGGGCCACGCGTGGCGCCGGTACTGGAAGGGCCACTACTTCAGCGCACTGGGCGACGAGGCGATCGATGCCCTTCTCACCCGTGAGGGGCCCGACCTCCCGAACGTGAGCCTGCAGGCGTACGGCGGGGCGATCGCCGACGTGCCCGACGCCGACACGGCGTTCGCCAGGCGCGACACCGCCTTCGAATTCGTCGCGGCGTCGCGCTGGAGCGACCCGGCCGAGGACGAGGCACGGATGTCGGCCGCTCGCCGCTACGCCGCGGCGCTCGACGACTATGCCAGCGGCGCCTATGTCAACGTGCTCGGCGACGATGGAGCCGCCGGGCTCCGGCGGGCCTACACCGAGCACAAGCTGGCCAGGCTCACGGCGGTCAAGGACCGGTACGACCCGGGCAACGCCTTCCACCTCAACCAGAACATCCGGCCGAGCCGGGGCTGACCTCGATGGGCACTCAGGCGTCGATGCGGTCGCGCTCGAGGGAGTCGGAGCTGTCGATGATGAACTCCTTGCGCGGCGCGACGTCGTTGCCCATCAGCAGCTCGAAGACCCGCCCGGCGTTCTCAGCGTCGCCGAGGCCGACGCGCCGGAGCGTGCGATGGCGCTTGTCCATCGTGGTCGTCGCCAGCTGGTCGGCATCCATCTCGCCGAGTCCCTTGTAGCGCTGGATCGGGTCCTGGTATCGACGCCCCTGCTTCTTCAGCGTGGCGAGCACCCCCTGCAGCTCCGCCTCCGAGTAGGTGTAGACGATCTCGTTCGGCTTTGAGCCCGGGTTCATGACGACCACCCGGTGCAGCGGCGGCACAGCCGCGAAGACGCGGCCCTCCTCGATCATCGGACGCATGTAGCGGAAGAACAGGGTGAGGAGCAGCGTGCGGATGTGGGCGCCGTCGACGTCGGCGTCGCTCATGATGATGACCTTGCCGTACCTCGCCGTCGACAGGTCGAAGCTGCGGCCCGACCCGGCCCCGATGACTTGGATGATCGAGGCGCACTCCGCGTTGCCGAGCATGTCGGAGACGCTCGCCTTCTGCACGTTCAGGATCTTGCCGCGGATGGGCAGGAGCGCCTGGTGCTCGCTATCCCGAGCGAGCTTCGCCGTGCCGAGCGCCGAGTCGCCCTCGACGATGAACAGCTCGCTGTGCGCCACGTCACTCGATCGGCAGTCGACGAGCTTCGCCGGCAGCGACGAGCTCTCGAGCGCGTTCTTGCGACGCTGCGTCTCCTTGTGCGCGCGTGCCGAGATGCGCGACTTCATCTCCGCGACGACCTTGTCGAGGAGCAGGGCGGACTGCGCCTTGTCGTCGCGCTTCGACGAGGCGAATCGCGCTCCGAGCTCCTTCGTGAGCACGTTGGCGACGATGGCGCGCACGGCCGGCGTGCCGAGCACCTCCTTCGTCTGGCCCTCGAACTGCGGCTCGGGAAGGCGCACCGTGATCACGGCGGTGAGGCCCGCGAGCACGTCGTCCTTCTCGAGCTTGTCATTGCCGGCCTTCAGGCGACGGGCGTTCAGCTCGACCTGCTGGCGGAGGAACTTCAGGAGGCCCTGGTCGAAGCCGGTCTGGTGCGTGCCGCCCTTGGGCGTGGCGATGATGTTGACGAACGACTTCACGATCGTGTCGTACCCGGTGCCCCAGCGCAGGGCGATATCCACCTGGCATTCGCGGTGCAGCTCGGTGGGCACCATGGCGCCGGCGTCGGTGAGCACGGGCACCGTCTCGGTGAACGGGCCGACGCCGGTGATGCGCCAGATGTCGGTGAGCGCCGCATCGGTGGCGAGGTGCTCGGCGAACTCGGAGATGCCGCCCTCGAACTGGAATGAGGTGGTGTGCGGCTCGGCCCCGCGCTCGTCGGTGACGTCGATCGCGAGGCCGGGCACGAGATACGCCGTCTGGCGCGCACGCGAGAGCAGCTCCTCGGTCTGGAACTCCGCGCCCTTGGTGAAGATCTGACGATCGGCCCAGTACCGGATGCGCGTGCCCGTCACGCCCTTGGCCACCTTGCCGACGACGCGGAGCTCACTGCGCTCCTCGAACGGGGTGAACGGCGCGTCGGGGCTCGGCGTGCCGGCGTCGGCGAAGATGCCCGGCTCGCCCCGGTGGAACGACATCGCCCACGTCTTGCCGTCGCGGTCGACCTCGACGTCGAGCCGCTCTGAGAGCGCGTTGACCACGGATGCGCCGACACCGTGCAGCCCGCCGGAGGCCGCGTACGAGCCGGAGCCGAACTTGCCGCCGGCGTGCAGCTTGGTGAAGACGACCTCGACGCCCGAGAGGCCGGTCTTGGGCTCGATGTCGACGGGGATGCCGCGGGCGCGGTCGCGCACCTCGACGCTGCCGTCGGGGTGGAGGACGACGCCGATCTCGCTGCCGTGGCCGCCCAGGGCCTCGTCGACGGAGTTGTCGATGATCTCCCACAGGCAGTGCATGAGCCCGCGCGAGTCGGTGGAACCGATGTACATGCCCGGTCGTTTGCGCACCGCCTCGAGTCCCTCGAGGACGGAGAGATGGCGGGCGGAATAGTCGGAGCTCACGTCGCACAAGCCTACTGACGGTCGACGACACCGCGTGCGAGGCGCTACGCGCTGAGCGAAATGCCCGGCTCAACGGGCGGTGGACCGCCGCGGGCGTGCTTTCATTGAGGAACGGAAGCATCGAGCGTGAGCCAGGAGGAGGAGCCATGACGAACTACACCGACACCACCGGTGCGGTCGACGAACTCGACACCCCATATGAGCTCACCGCGCTCGACCGCTGTGACGCGTGCGGCGCCCAGGCCTACATCCGGGTCGTCGTCGCTAGCGGCGAGCTGCTGTTCTGCGCCCACCACGGCCGCAAGCACCAGGAGAAGCTCTCGCAGATCGCGCACAGCTGGCACGACGAGTCGAGCAAGCTCCTCGTCGACGGCCGCGACTGAGCCCACCGATCAGACACGAACGCCCCGGCCTCGGCCGGGGCGTTCGTGCATTTCGGGTCGGTGGTCGGTCGCGGGTCGCCGGGTCAGGCCTCGGTGACGGATGCCGCGGCGCCGACGGCCGCGAGCTGCGTCTCGCGCGCAACAGCCGCGTACGCGTCGGCGACAGCTGCCGCAGGCCCGGCCACGTACTCGAGCCCGGCCCGCTCCGCCATCGACGCGAGCAGGTGATCGGCGAACTCCGGGTTCTTCGCCAGCACGGGACCGTGCAGGTGCGTGCCGATGACCGCGCCCATCACGACGCCCTCCTGGCCCGAGCCGCGGCCGTTGCCGGTGCCCGAGCGGAGGCGCCCGAGCGGCGAGCCCTCGGCGCCGACGTAGTCTCGGGCATGGTTCTCGAACCCGACGAGCAGCCCGAACCGCGGCGACGCGACGACGACATCGCCGGTGGCCCGGCCGTCGCGGGGCACGGCACGCCCCGGGAGGATGCCGAGGCCCTCGACGGTCGAGCCGTCGCGGCGCTCGATCCCCCAGCTCAGCAGCTCCCACCCGGTGCCGACCGAGAGGATCGGGATTCCGTCGGTGCCCCACGTGCGCAACTCGTCGTGGATCGTGAGCAGCTTCGACCGGACCGCCTCGAGCGAGGCGTCGCTTCCCGAGCCGATCACGACCGCGTCCACCCGACCCGGCAGGTCGGCGGGCGAGTCGACGGCGATGACACACGCCTCGAGGCCGGCCCATTCCGCGCGCCGCTGGAGCACCGTCGCATTCTCGGCATCGCCGTTCGTGTTCATCAGCGAGGGCAGGAGCGACACGATGTTCAGGGTGGTCATTCCGCTCCCGTGAGTCCGAGGTGGGCGCGTGTCCGGCGCATGGCGTCGGCGGAGAACACGATGGTCTTCACGCCGGAGCCGGGCTCCGGCGCGGCGAGGAAGTCGTCCAGGGCTTGTCCGAGGTCGGGCTCCACCCGGTCGATGGCGACGCCGTCGTACGCGAGCATCAGCGCCGCCTCGGCGGCCTTCGAGCCGCTGACGATGGAGACACGGCCGAGCGACGAGGCATCCGTCGGCCAGAGATAGGACGGGTCACGCACGTCGGACCCGATCGCGAAGAGGATCTGCTCGGTGCCCGGTTCGATGCTGTCCACGTTCAGCTGGTAGCTCGCGGGGTTCTGCACCAGCACGAACTCGACCTCGTGACCGCGCACGGTCACCCGCTCGCCGCGGCCGAACACCGCGGGAATGGCGCTCAGGGCGTCGGCTGCCGTGGAGGCGGCGAACCGCTCCCCCAGCACGGCCTGTGCCGTGGCGTAGGCCGCGGCCGCGTCGACCGCGTAGTGCGTGCCCCTCGCGGGCAGCGTGATCTCGACGGATGCCTCGCCGTCGCGCAGCACCGCGGCCGCCCCGTCGACCGAGGCCACGACCACTCCGTCGCTCGAACCGAGGCGCCCGCCCGTGGTCTCGGTGTACCCGAGGCCGCGAGGCGAGCGCGCGAGGACGTCGGCGGACACCCCGAACCGCCGCACCGCCACGCCGGGCCCGGCCTTTGCCGCCAGCCGCTCGAGGTAGGCGTCGTCCGCGTTCACCACGATCGCCTCGTGCGCTCGCGCGGCGATGCGCTCGAGCATCCCGGCCACCATCTCGGAATCGTGGAAGCGGTCGATCTGGTCGACCATCACGTTGGTGAGCGCGACCACCCGGGCATCGACGCCCTGCATGACGAGGGCGCCGTGGCCCTCGTCCATCTCGAGCACGGCGACCTCGCCCGGCACTCGGCCCTGCCAGTCCGCCCGTTCGAGCAATGCGGAGGTGAGCCCCTGGCTGATGTTCGCGGTGGACGGGTTTGTGAACACGTCGATGCCGTGGGCGCGGAGGATCGCCACGAGCATCTTCGTGGTGGTCGACTTGCCGCTCGAGCCGGAGACCACGACGAGTCCCTGCGGGAAGCCGGACAGCGTGCGGGTCAGGTACCCGGGCGCGAGGCGGTTGACGACGAGTCCCGGAACAGCCGAACCGCCGCCCGGCTTGCGCAGCCGGGCGGCGAATCGGGTGAGCCTGCCGACGAGGATCGCCGGCGCGTAGCGCACCTGGGTCCTACTCGAGGTAGTCGCGGAGCGACTGCGACCGCGACGGGTGGCGCAGCTTCGCCATCGTCTTCGACTCGATCTGGCGGATCCGCTCACGGGTCACGCCGAAGGTGTCGCCGATCTGGTCGAGGGTCTTCGGCATGCCGTCGCCGAGGCCGAAGCGCATGCGGATCACGCCCGCCTCACGCTCGCTCAGCGAGTCGAGCAGCGACTCCAGCTGCTTCTGCAGCATCGTGAAGCCGACCGCGTCCGCGGGCACGACCGCCTCGGTGTCCTCGATGAGGTCGCCGAACTCGCTGTCGCCGTCCTCGCCCAGGGGCGTGTGCAGCGAGATGGGCTCGCGGCCGTACTTCTGCACCTCGATGACCTTCTCGGGGGTCATGTCGAGCTCGCGGCTCAGCTCCTCGGGCGTGGGCTCGCGACCCAGGTCCTGCAGCATCTGCCGCTGCACGCGGGCGAGCTTGTTGATGACCTCGACCATGTGCACCGGGATGCGGATGGTGCGAGCCTGGTCGGCCATGGCGCGGGTGATCGCCTGGCGGATCCACCACGTCGCGTACGTGGAGAACTTGAAGCCCTTGGTGTAGTCGAACTTCTCGACCGCACGGATCAGGCCCAGGTTTCCCTCCTGGATCAGGTCGAGGAACTGCATGCCGCGACCGGTGTAGCGCTTGGCGAGCGAGACCACGAGGCGCAGGTTCGCGCCCAGCAGGTGGCTCTTCGCGCGCTGCCCGTCCTTCGCGACCCACTGCAACTCACGACCGAGCTGGGAGCGCTTCTCGGCGTCGCTCATGTGAGACAGCTTCTCCTCGGCGAACAGGCCCGCCTCGATGCGCATTGCGAGTTCGACCTCTTCGGCCGCGTTCAGGAGCGCGACCTTGCCGATCTGCTTCAGGTAGTCCTTGACCGGGTCCGCTGTCGCACCGGTGATCGCGCTCGAGTAGACCGGCACCTCGTCCTCGTCGTCGACGGCGCGCAGCACCAGCGCGCCCGTCGGGTGCGGCTCGACCGCGACGGGCTTCGCCTCGTCGTCGTCGGTGTCGGTGTCGGCATCCGTCTCGGGGGCCTCGACGACCGCCGCCGTGTCGACCTCGACCTCGACCTCGGCGTCGACCTCGACCTCTTCGAGCTCGCCGGGCTCGACCTCGTCCTCATCGTCGCCCGTCGCGCCGGCCTTGGCCTTGGTGCGCGGCTTGGCGGCGGTCTTGGCCGTGCTGGTGCGCGGCGTCTTCGTCGCTGGGGTGACCGCCTTCGTGCCGGCCTTCGCCGCGGAGGCCTTGGTGGCCGTCGCGGCGGTCTTCGCGGCGGTCGACTTCGCAGCCGTCGTGCGCGCAGCGGGCTTGTCCGCCTCGCTCTTCGCCGACGTCGCAGCCTTCGTCGTTGCCATTGGTTGAACCTCTCCTACCGTTGCCCGGCGCGTGCCCTCTCGGGCGCTCGGCTCGTGCTGTCGGCCCGGTCGTTTTCGGACACTATGAGGACCCATGTCAAGTCTGCTTCGTCGGCGCACGTGAACTGCGCCAGCAGACCAGAACGGGTCCTGACTCCATTATACAGACTCGGGGTCGGCCGGACGTCGCTCCGCCCGCTCCTCGCCCACAGTGTGCAACGCGCGGATGGCAACGGGAATTCCCGGTTGGCCGGGCGCTTCGACCGATCGTGAACGCCGAACGACGGCCCCGGCAGGCCCTCCCCGATCGGTCGAGGTCACCCGCCGAGGGGCGTGTCGTCGTCCCGGGTGCGGCGGTAGGCGAGGAACTTCTCCAGCTCGGCCGCCAGCTCGTCGGCCGACGGCAGCTCGCCGTCCTCGTCGGTGAGCGGTGAACGGAGCGAGGTCCCCTCCATGTAGGAGTCGTGGCGCTGCTCCAGTGTGCCGACGAGCTTGGCGAGCTCGCCGTTCTCGGCCACCTGCTCGTCGATACGGGCGACGAAGTCGCGGCCCTGTTCGCGCAGCGCATCGGTGGGGAAGATCCGACCGGTCGAGGCGCTGATGGCCTCGAGTGCCGCCACGGCGGCCGTCGGATACTCCGCGTCGCTCAGGTAGTGCGGCACCAGGAGCACGAAACCGGTGGTCGGGTGCCCCTGTTCCTGCAGCCGGTACTCGACGAGGTGCAGCGCATTCGAGGGAACCTCGGTGGTCGGCCGCCAGATCGACATGGCCTCGATGAGGTCGGCGCGGTTGCCGCTGACCGTCATGCCGATGGGCCGGGTGTGCGGCACGGGCATGGGGATGGAGTTGATCCACGTCGTCGAGGAGACCTGCAGGTCGTCGATGAGGCCGAGCAGGGCCGCACCGAACCGCTCCCACTGGAAGTCGGGCTCGTAGCCCGTGAGCATCAGGAACTCCTGCCCGATCTCGTCACGCGCGAGGTCGAGGCTGAGTCGGGGCGGCCGGTAGTCGGCGAGGTGGTCGCCTTGGAACAGGATGATCGGACGGCGCGCACGGTAGTCGAGCAGCTCGTCGGCCTCGAAGGTGGCCACGACGGTGGTGTCGAGCGTCGACAGCAGGTAGTCGCTGGTCTGCGCGACCGCGGAGCCGGCGTCGGCGAATCCGGTGAGGCCCGCCACGAGTGGCAGCCCGGGTGGGACCTGGACGTCCGGATTCAGCTCGTAGAGTGACCGGGGATCGCGCATGCATCCAGCCTACTGACGCCGTTCGGGACCCCCTCCCGTTCGCGGACCGGTGGAATGATGCCGAGAGCGAACACGTACGATCGCCTGCATGACCGTTCCCTCGCTCTCCGTCTCCGCCTCCCCCGCCCTCGGTTCCGACGCGGACGTCGTGATCCTCGCCGCGATGAGCGGCAGCGACGGCGCCGAGCTCATGGCGGTCCCGGGCTACGAGTGGGTGCCCGCGGCGCTCGCCGCCGTCGGCGCGAAGGGCACCGCCGAGGAGTTCACGCGACTTCCGGGCAACGGCGACGGCCCCCGCATGGTGGCCGTGGCCGGCACGGGCGGTGCAGCGGATGCCGCGGCGTACCGCCTCGCGATCGGCAGCGCCGTACGCCAGCTCTCCGGTGTCACGTCCATCGCCATCGCGATCCCGATGGAGGACCCCGAACTCGCCGCCGCGGCCCTCGAGGGCGCAGCCCTCGGCGCCTACGCCTACTCCGAGTACAAGTCGACGGCGAAGGCGCCGATCGAGCGCATCATCCTGCACTCGGACCTCGACGAGACCGCGATCGGCGTGGACCGCGTCCGGGCCGTCACGGCCGGCGTCGCACGCACGAAGGACCTCGTCAACGCGTCACCCGCCGACCTGTTCCCCGAGCGCCTCGCCGAGCTGGCGGTCGAGGCCGCGAGCGCTGCCGGGGTCTCGGCGAAGGTCTGGGACGAGGAGGCGCTCGCCGAAGGCGGCTTCGGCGGCATCCTCGGGGTCGGGCTCGGCTCCAGCCGCGGGCCGCGGCTCGTCCGACTCGACTACGCGCCCGACGGGGCATCCATGCACCTGGCCCTGGTCGGCAAGGGCATCACCTTCGACTCCGGTGGCCTGTCGCTGAAGCCGATGGCCTCGATGGTCGGCATGAAGACCGACATGGCCGGAGCGGCCGCCGTCCTCTCGGCCGTCGTCGCCCTCGCCGAGCTGCAGGTGCCCATCCGCGTCACGGGATGGCTCTGCCTCGCGGAGAACCTGCCGTCCGGAACAGCGGTGCGCCCCAACGACGTGCTCCGCATGCACGGGGGCACCACGGTCGAGGTGCTGAACACCGATGCCGAGGGCCGGCTCGTCCTCGCCGACGGGCTCGTCGCGGCGACCGCAGAGCAGCCCGACGCCATCATCGACGTCGCGACGCTGACCGGAGCGCAGGTCGTCGCGTTGGGCCATCGCATCACCGGACTGATGGGTGACGACGGCCTCGTGGCCGACGTGCGGGCCGCAGCCGACGCCGTGGGCGAGGCGACCTGGCCGATGCCGCTCCCGGCCGACCTGCTCCCCCTGCTCAAGTCCGATGTCGCGGACCTCGCGAACACGAAGCTCGGGGTCACGGTGCCCGGCATGCTGCTGGCGGGCGTGTTCCTGCGCGAGTTCGTGGGCACCCGCGACGGCTCGGACGAGCGGATCCCGTGGGCTCACCTCGACATCGCGGGCCCGTCGAACAACTCCGGCGCGGCGTGGGGATACACGGGATCGGGGGCCACCGGAGTGGCCGTGCGCACCCTCGTCCGGCTGGGCGAGGACCTCTCCGCCGGGTAGTAAGGTCATATGGGCGAGAACGTCGCCCGAGCACCCTGCCCCCGATCATCAACGGCGGCAGTCCGTGTCGCAGATCAATTGCGCAAGGGAGATTGCGGTTGTCCGAGCAGAACTTTGACATTGTCATCCTCGGTGGCGGCAGCGGAGGGTACGCGGCGGCGCTGCGTGCCGTCGAGCTGGGCTTCACCGTCGGCTTGATCGAGAAGGACAAGCTGGGTGGCACGTGCCTGCACCGCGGGTGCATCCCGACCAAGGCGCTGCTGCACGCGGCCGAGGTCGCGGACAGCTCGCGGGAGTCGGCGAGGTTCGGCGTCCGTTCCACGTTCGAGGGCATCGACGTGCCCGCGGTCACGCAGTACCGCGAGAGCATCGTCGCCAGCAAGTTCAAGGGCCTGCAGGGGCTCGTCAAGGCGCGCGGCATCACCGTGGTCGAGGGCGAGGGCCGCCTGGTCGCCCCCAACGCGGTGCAGGTCGGCGACGACCGCATCGTCGGCAAGAACGTCATCCTCGCGACCGGTTCGTACTCCCGCTCGCTTCCCGGCCTCGAGATCAGCGGCCGCGTCATCACGAGCGAGCAGGCGCTCGAGCTCGACTTCGTGCCCCGCAAGGTGGCCGTGCTCGGTGGCGGCGTCATCGGCGTGGAGTTCGCCAGCGTCTGGAAGTCCTTCGGCGCCGACGTCACGATCATCGAGGCGCTCCCCCACCTCGTCCCGAACGAGGAGGAGTCGGTCTCGAAGCAGCTCGAGCGCGCCTTCCGCAAGCGCGGCATCGAGTACAAGCTCGGCGTCCGCTTCCAGGGCGTCACCCAGCACGACGACGGCGTCGTCGTGACCCTCGAGAACGGCGACACCGTCGAGGCTGAGCTGCTGCTCGTGGCCGTCGGGCGTGGACCCGTGACCCAGGGCCTCGGCTACGACGAGGTCGGCGTCACGATGGATCGCGGATTCGTCATCACGAATGAGCGCCTCGCGACCAACATCCCCGGCGTGTACGCCGTGGGCGACATCGTTCCGGGCCTGCAGCTCGCGCACCGCGGCTTCCAGCAGGGCATCTTCGTCGCCGAGGAGATCGCGGGCCTGAACCCGATCGTCGTCGAGGACGTGAACATCCCCAAGGTCACGTACTGCGAGCCCGAGGTCGCGTCGATCGGCTACACCGAGGCGCGCGCTGCCGAGAAGTTCGGCGCAGACCAGGTCTCGGCGTACGAGTACAACCTCGCGGGCAATGGCAAGAGCCACATCCTCGAGACCAGCGGCTCCATCAAGGTGGTCCGCGTGAACGACGGCCCCGTGGTCGGCGTGCACATGATCGGCGCCCGCGTGGGTGAACTGATCGGCGAGGCGCAGCTCGCGGTGAACTGGGAGGCGTACCCCGAGGACATCGCCCCGTTCATCCACGCGCACCCGACGCAGAACGAGGCACTCGGCGAGGCGTTCCTCAAGCTCGCCGGCAAGCCGCTGCACGCGCTCTGAGCCCGACCCCGGAAACACGACTGCAATAAGCTAGATAGCGTCACACGCTGTGAAGGAGACAAGCGCATGAGCGAATCCGTCAGCCTCCCGGCACTCGGTGAGAGTGTCACGGAGGGCACGGTCACCCGCTGGCTGAAGAACGTCGGCGACCGTGTGGAGGTCGACGAGCCGCTGCTCGAAGTGTCGACCGACAAGGTCGACACCGAGATCCCATCGCCGGTCGCCGGCGTGATCGAGGCGATCCTCGTCCAGGAGGACGAGACGGTCGAGGTCGGCACGGCCCTCGTGACCATCGGCGACGGCTCCGCAGCTGCGGCGCCCGCCGAGGCCGCGCCGGCACCCGAAGCGGCCCCCGCGCCGGAGGCAGCGCCCGCTGCACCGGCACCTGAGGCTGCACCGGCGCCTGAGGCCGCACCCGCCGCGCCGGCGCCCGAGGCCGCACCGGCACCTCAGGCTGCCCCGGCACCGGCGGCGCCTCAGGCTCCCCCGGCGGCCCCGGCCACCGCGCCGCAGGCCGCCCCCGCACCGGAGGCCGCGCCTGCCCCGCAGCCGGCTCCCGCTGCGCCGGCTCCCCAGGCCGCACCCGCTGCTCCGGCACCGGAGGCCGCACCCGCCGCGCCGGCACCTGCCCCGCAGGCCGCTCCCGCTGCTCCGGCTCCCGAGGCCGCACCGGCGCCACAGGCGGTTCCCGCCCCGGCAGCCGAGGCCGCACCGGCGCCGCAGGCGGCTCCCGCCCCGGCAGCCGAGGCACCGGCGGCTCCCGCCGCCACCGGCGGAGCGCACGCCGGCCCGAGCGGCTACGTGACCCCCATCGTGCGAAAGCTCGCGAACGAGCAGGGCGTGGACCTCTCGAGCGTGACCGGTACCGGTGTGGGCGGACGCATCCGCAAGCAGGACGTCATCTCAGCCCAGGCGCCCGCAACCGCTCCCGCCCCCGCGGCGGCACCTGCCCGTACGCCGCTCGAGACGTCGCCCCTCCGCGGGACGACCGTGCCGATGACGCGCCTCCGCAAGGTCGTCGCAGAGCGGGCCGTGGTCTCGATGACGTCCACGGCACAGCTCACCACCGTCGTCGAGGTCGATGTGACGCGTGTCGCTCGTCTCCGGGACCGCGTGAAGGGCGACTTCCTCGCGAAGACCGGCAACAAGCTCTCGTTCCTGCCGTTCTTCGCGCTGGCAGCAGCCGAGGCGCTCCGTGCCTACCCGATCGTGAACTCGACGGTCGACGGTGACAGCATCGTCTACCCGCCGACCGAGAACATGAGCATCGCGGTCGACACCGAGCGTGGACTGCTGACGCCGGTCATCCGGAACGCGGGCGATCTCGACATCGCCGCGCTGGCTGCGCAGATCGCCGACCTGGCCGACCGCACCCGCAACAACCAGCTCAAGCCCGACGAGCTCTCGGGCGGCACCTTCACGCTGACCAACACCGGATCCCGCGGCGCGCTGTTCGACACGCCGGTCGTGTTCCTGCCGCAGTCCGCGATCCTCGGCACGGGCATCGTCGTGAAGCGCCCGGTCGTCGTGAAGCAGGACGGCGAGGACGCGATCGCCATCCGCTCGATGGTGTACCTGGCGCTCTCGTACGACCACCGCATCATCGACGGCGCCGACGCGGCCCGCTTCCTGACGGCGGTCAAGGAACGACTGGAAGAGGGGGCCTTCGAGGCCGACCTCGGGATCTAGTCGAAGACGTCGCGCAAGCGCCATCCGGCCTCGCCCCTCACCATGAGGAGCGAGGCCGGTTCGCGTTCCGCCACGGTCTCCGCCTGCACCAGGACCGCTCCACCCAGATCTGCGGTGAGGACGATCGACGTGGGGTCGAAGCGCGGGACATGGTGGTCTGCCCCGTCTCGGGCGAGCGCAATGGCATCACGGTCGGACAGCCCGATGGCAGAGCCCGGCTGGTCGACGGCGTCAAGGCACCCGAGGTCGAGCATCTCGAAGCAGGACGCCCGCCGATCGAGCAGCCAGCGCGCCGCCGCGAGGGGATCCGCCTCCGCGTCGGTCTCGGGCTCTGCGGCGCCGCTCGTGCCGCCCGATGACAAGGGTTCGCCGGGACCCGCTCCGGTCGCATCCACATGCGCGGTGGCGTCCGGCTCCGCTGCCACCGCCTGATCGTGCCCATCGGGTGGTGCCTGAGGCACCATCGTGAGCAGCAGCACGAGGGCACCCCCTCCGACCAGGCCGCCGACGACGAGCGCGCCACGCCGACGGCCGATCGCGCTGGTGATCCGCGCGCGAAGCGGACCTGCCGGGCGGAGGTCCGCCGCCTCCGCGAGCTGCTCGACGAGGTCGTCGGGGCCGTGCACCAGCGCGAGCACGCGTCTGAGGCCCATCCCGAAGCGCGGCTTCCCGCCCGGGTCCGGTGAAGGCGTGGGTACCGCTTCGGCGGCAACCGGTGGGATCGCCCGCGCCGGCGCCGCTCGCGGAGTGACACGCGGCGTGAACCCTCGTACCGGTTCGGGCGCGGCCGACGTGAACAGGCGCCGTTCGACCTCGCCGTCGCAGGGTTCGAAGGGGCGAACGGCCAGCCGACCGCGGAGGTACCGGGACACGTCCTCGAGGGCATCGCGCGGTGACACGACCGACCCGACCTCGTCGATCAGCTCGGCGAGCGCCTCGTGGCCGGCACGCTGCAGGGCGGAACGCGCCTCGCCGGGACCCGGAAGGCGTCGCAACGCGCCGAGCCCGAGCAGGCGGGGTCTTCCGTCGTCGTCGAGGACGACATCGGTCGTCGAAAGGCGGTCGTGCACGAATCCGACGCGTGCCAGCTCGCCGACGGCCACGACGAGCGGCGCGAGGATCGTGACCGCCTCACCTGGACTGAGCCGTCGCTCGGCGAGCACCCGTGCCAACGTGCGGCCGCCCAGCCGCTCGACCACGAGGCAGCACCGGCCGTCTTCGAGGTTCGCGACGTCGATGAGCGAGGGCAGGGTGCCCGTGGCATCCGCCGACATCGCCTCGATCTCCGCGGCGATCGAGTCGTCTGCCGTGCCGGCCTCGTAGACCCGCAGCGCGACGAGCACCGCCGTCGTTCGCCCCGCCTCGACGGGGTCGTGCGCAGCAGGGGCAGAGCCGGTCGCCGATCCCGCCGTTTCGGCCAGTGCGGAGTCGTGGAGTGCAGCCGACTCGGCCGCGGCCAGGTAGATGTCGGCACGCGATCCGGATGCGATGCGCCGCACGATCCGGTAGCCGACCAGGCGACCCTCGACCGGGTCGGAGGCCTGCATCGGCTGTGGCTCGGTCGGCACGGGGACGGATCGGCGCGTGCGGCTCATACGGGCATCGTGTCGCTTCCGGCGGGCGCGTGGCGGCCTCCACCCCGGCTTGGAAGTTGCCGATCCCGATCCCGGTCTGGCGAGGACGAGTCGATCCGCGGTCGAGGGCCGCCCGCGGCATCCGCGCACCTAGACTGGACGACATGCTCGACTTCGTCGTCGCGGGGCTAAGCGCCAACTCCGTGCCGTACATCGAGGGTCTCGACCTTCAGCGCGCCGTCCATCGCGCGGTCGTCAGGGGCGAACGCCCCGACACCGTCATCCTCCTGGAGCACCCCTCCGTCTACACCGCCGGGAAGCGCACCGCTCCCGAGGAACGACCGACCGACGGCACCCCCGTCATCGACGTCGACCGCGGCGGCAAGATCACGTGGCATGGCCCCGGCCAGCTGGTGGGGTATCCGATCCTCCACCTGGCCGAGCCGATCGACGTGGTCGGCTACGTCCGCCGTCTCGAGGGCATCCTCATCGACGTCCTGGCCGACCTCGGCGTCGGCGGACGTCGCGTCGAGGGACGGTCGGGAGTCTGGGTCGGTGAACCCGGCCGCGAGAACAAGATCGCCGCCATCGGCATCCGTGTCGCCGACGGCGTGACGATGCACGGGTTCGCGCTGAACTGCTCGAACTCGCTGGAGCCCTACGAGAAGATCGTGGCCTGCGGCATCCGGGACGCCGGAGTGACGACCATCACCCGCGAGGTCGGACACCGGGTCGTGCCCGAGGACCTCGTCGAACCGATCACGCGGCGGTTCCTCGCCGAGGCCGCGGCGGTCGCCGCATGAGCACTGCACCCGATGGGCGCCGGATGCTGCGCCTCGAGGTCCGAAACGCCCAGACGCCGATCGAGCGAAAGCCAGAGTGGATCAAGACCCGCGCCAAGATGGGCCCCGAGTACCGGCAGTTGCAGAGCCTCGTGAAGAGCGAGGAGCTGCACACGGTCTGCCAGGAGGCCGGCTGCCCCAACATCTACGAGTGCTGGGAGGACCGCGAGGCCACCTTCCTCATCGGCGGCTCGCAGTGCACGCGGAGATGCGACTTCTGCCAGATCGACACCGGCAAGCCCGCCGACTACGACGTGGACGAGCCGCGACGCGTCGCCGAGTCGGTGGTGCGGATGCAGCTGCGCTACTCCACGGTGACGGGCGTCGCTCGCGACGACCTTCCCGACGAGGGCGCCTGGCTCTACGCGGAGACGATCCGGGAGATCCACCGGCAGTCGCCGGGCACCGGGGTGGAGATCCTCGTGCCCGACTTCTCGGGCAACCCCGTGCACCTCGCCGAGGTGTTCTCCGCCGGGCCCGAGGTGTTCGCCCACAACGTCGAGACGGTCCCGCGCATCTTCAAGCGGATCCGGCCCGCGTTCCGTTACGAGCGCTCGCTCGACGTGATCACCCAGGGCCGCGACGCCGGCCTCATCACGAAGTCGAACCTGATCCTCGGGATGGGCGAGGAGCGGGCCGAGGTGTCGCAGGCCCTCCACGACCTGCACGACGCCGGCACCGACATCATCACCATCACGCAATACCTGCGGCCGAGCCCTCGCCACCTCCCCGTCGATCGTTGGGTGCGCCCTGAGGAATTCGTGGAGCTGAAGGATGAGGCCGAGGAGATCGGCTTCCTCGGCGTCCTCGCCGGTCCGCTCGTTCGCTCGTCGTACCGCGCCGGGCGCCTCTGGGCGCAGTCGATGCACGCGAAGGGCCGCGCCCTGCCGGCCGAGCTCGCCCACCTCGCGGACGCCTCGCTCGGCTTCGCCCAGGCGGTCGGCTAGACCGGCAGAACCCGGCGCCCAGACGTCGCCTCCGCCCATCGAGAACACGGTCGGGGGCGGCGTCCGCCGCCGGTATCCTTGTGACCATGGCACGCACCAAGGACAAGGGCTCCGCTCCGAAGGAGCCGGGTCGCATGAAGCAGATGTGGCAGGTCTTCCAGATGACCCGCCGCTACGACTCGAGCGCGCAATGGCTCATGCTGCTCGGATTCCTCGTCCCCGTGCTGATCGGCCTCGGACTCGCGCTCTGGCTCGGCGAGGGCAACGGGTTCACGATCGCCCTGTGGATCGTCGCCGGTGTGCTCGCCGGTCTCCTCCTCGCGCTCGTCATCCTCGGCCGTCGCGCCGAGCGTGCCGCGTACGCGCAGATCGACGGACAGCCGGGCGCCGTCGGCGCGGTGCTCCGCAGCGGCCTGCGGGGCGGATGGGTCGGCAACGAGATGCCGATCGCCGTGAACGGCAAGACGCAGGACGCCGTGTATCGCGCCGTCGGTCGCGGCGGTGTCGCGCTCATCAGCGAGGGCCCGGTCACGCGCACCAAGCGCATGCTCGACGAAGAGCAGCGCAAGGTCACGCGGATCCTGCCGAACGTGCCCGTCACGCTCATCTCCGTCGGCCACGACGACGGCTCGATCGAGCTCTACCGCCTGCCTGCGACGCTGCGCAAGGCGAAGCGCACGCTCACCAAGCCCGAGGTGCTCGCGGTGTCGAACCGCTTGAACTCGCTGCAGACGGCGCTTCCCATTCCGAAGGGCATCGACCCGATGAAGGCGCGCCCGCAGCGCGGCAAGATGCGCTGACCCGGGTCGGCAGCACGCGGCATCCGTCGATCGGCGGATGCCGTTCGCCGTCCCATGGGCGAACGGCCGTCACCGTCACCGCTGCTCGACTCCGCCACACCCGATCGACCTCGTCACACCCGGATCAACACCGTGCCGGCGACCTTGTCGTGGAAGCCGCGCTGGTCCGAGTCCCAGACGAGCGCGGGCACGACCAGCACCAGCAGGAGCGTGCGCACGATCGGCCGACGGACGCCGACCCAGCCACCGGTGAGCGGCACCACCCGCATGCCCGTGAGACGGTGGCCGATGCTACCGCCGATGGTCGGGATGAACACGACCTGCATGATCGCGAAGATGACGAGGGTCACCCACGAGTGGGTGAGCGAGCTGTACGGGGCGAAGAGCAACGCGATCAGCAGCGCCAGGCCCCAGTCGATGGCGATCGCGCCGAGGCGACGACCGACGCGGCCGACCGAGCCGCGGCCCGTGTCGGGAAGGCCGAGCCGCTCCCCCGGCCACCTGCTGGGCTCGAGCTCGCCGAAGGTGCGGGGGCTGGGGTCAGGCATCCCCCGAGTCTACCGACCGGCCATGCGCGTAACATGGCGGAAACATCGGCGTCATGGCAGGGAAACCGCGACTCGATAGCGTCGCTAGCGGCTGTGCACGTCCGTCCGGTCCCACCCCGCCCCTCTTGGAGATTCCGTCACATGTTCAGTGATTCGTCCGAAGTGCTCACGTTCATCAAGGAGACGGATGTCAAGTTCCTCGACATCCGCTTCACCGACCTCCCGGGCGTGCAGCAGCACTTCAACATCCCGGCGTCGACCGTCGACGAGGAGTTCTTCACGGTCGGCCAGCTGTTCGACGGTTCCTCGATCCGCGGCTTCGCGTCGATCCACGAGTCGGACATGCAGCTGATCCCGGATGTCTCGACGGCCTACGTCGACCCGTTCCGCGCCGAGCGCACGCTCGTCATGGTCTTCGACATCTACAACCCCCGCAACGGCGAGATCTACGCGAAGGACCCGCGCCAGGTCGCGAAGAAGGCCGAGAAGTACCTCGCCTCGACCGGCATCGCCGACACCGCGTACTTCGCACCCGAGGCGGAGTTCTACATCTTCGACGACGTGCGCTACGAGGTGAAGCAGAACGCGAGCTTCTACTCGGTCGACTCCGAGGAGGGCGCGTGGAACTCGGGCCGTGTCGAGGAGGGCGGCAACCTCGGCAACAAGACCCCCTACAAGGGCGGCTACTTCCCCGTCTCGCCGGTCGACAAGCAGGCGGACCTGCGCGACGACATCTCGCTGAAGCTCATCGAGGCGGGCCTGATCCTGGAGCGCGCCCACCACGAGGTCGGCACCGGCGGCCAGGCCGAGATCAACTACCGCTTCGACACGATGGTGCACGCCGCCGACGACATCCTGAAGTTCAAGTACATCGTCAAGAACACGGCCAACGAGTGGGGCAAGACGGCCACGTTCATGCCGAAGCCGCTCTTCGGCGACAACGGCTCGGGCATGCACACCCACCAGTCGCTGTGGAACGACGGCAAGCCGCTGTTCTACGACGAGGCCGGCTACGGCGGTCTGTCCGACCTCGCACGCTGGTACATCGGCGGCATCCTCCGCCACGCGCCCGCGCTGCTCGCCTTCACGAACCCGACGGTGAACTCGTACCACCGCCTGGTGCCCGGCTTCGAGGCACCGGTCAACCTGGTCTACTCGGCGGGCAACCGCTCGGCGGCCATCCGCATCCCGATCACCGGCACGAACCCCAAGGCCAAGCGCATCGAGTTCCGCGCTCCGGATGCCTCGGGCAACCCCTACCTCGCGTTCGCCGCCCAGCTCATGGCCGGCCTCGACGGCATCAAGAACCGCATCGAGCCGCACGAGCCGGTCGACAAGGACCTCTACGAGCTCCCGCCCGAGGAGGCCAAGACGATCCCCCAGGTGCCGGGCTCGCTCGACGCCGTGCTCGACGCGCTCGAGGCCGACCACGACTTCCTCCTCGAGGGCGGCGTGTTCACCAAGGAGCTCATCGAGACCTGGATCGACTACAAGCGCGAGAAGGAGCTGAAGCCCCTGGCCCAGCGTCCGCACCCGTTCGAGTTCGAGCTGTACTACGGCGTCTGATCCGCCCCTGCACTCCCACGAAGGGCCCGCATCGCTTCGGCGATGCGGGCCCTTCGGCCGTTGGGTGATCCGGCGACGATGAGCGATGGGCGACCCTGGCCGAGCGCCGTTCGACGCCGCCTCAGCCCGTGCTGGGCTCGCGACGCGTCTCCAGGCCGTAGAACCCGCGCTCGAACACCGCACGGGCGCGGCGGGTGACCTGCAGGTAGTCGTCCTCGAGCCGGGTGGCCGAGCCGGGCGGGTAGCCCATGATGCGCGCCACGCCCTCGAGCTGCGATCGCTCCACCGGCAGCACGTCGGTCGTGCGGTCGAGCCACAGCGTCAGCGATGACCGCGCACGCGACGCGAAGACCCATGCCGCACGCAACGTGCGCGCGTCGCCGGCCGGGATGTGTCCGTGCTCCACGGCGGCGGCCAACGCGTCGAGCGTCGACGGGGTGCGGAGCGACGGCTCCGCCGCGCCGTGCTCGAGCTGCACGAGCTGCACGAACCACTCCACGTCGGACAGCGATCCGCGTCCGAGCTTGAGGTGGCGTCGCGGGTCGGCGCCCTGGGGCAGCCGTTCGTTCTCGACGCGGGCCTTGATGCGCTTCACCTCGCGCACGTCCTGCTCGGTGAGGTGCTCGGGGTAGCGCACCGTGTCGGCGAGTTCCATGAAGTCGTGGAGGAGCGCGGTGTCGCCTGCCACCGGACGGGCGCGCAGCAGTGCCTGCGCCTCCCAGGTGAGCGACCACCGGGCGTAGTACGCCCGGTAGGCGTCGAGGGAGCGGGCGACGACGCCGTTGCGTCCTTCGGGGCGCAGGTCGGCGTCGAGCTCGAACGGCAGTCTGGCGTCCTCGGTCAGTCGCACGAGGTCGGCGACGATGCGCAGCGCCCGCGCCTGCGCGGCCTCGGCCGCGGCATCCGTCGGCCGGAACACGTACACGATGTCGGCGTCGGATCCGATGCCGAGCTCGCGCCCGCCGAACCGTCCCATGCCGATCACGGCGAACTCGATGCCGTCGGGCTCGACGCCGCGAATGGCCGTGAGCGTCGCCGAGATGTGGCTCTCCGTGACATCCGAGAGCCCGTGACCGAGCTCCTGGACGGTGCACACGTCGAGGATCGCCGAGAGGGCCAGTCGCAGCACCTCCCGGCGGCGGATGGCGCGGAACACCTTCGCGGCGGCCGCGGCGTCGACATGCCGGCCGAGCACCGCGCGCTTCTCGTCGTCGAGGGCGGCGAGGGATCGCGGCCGCAGCTCGTCGACGTCCTCGAGCCAGGCGACCGCCTCGGGCGTGCGTTCGAGGAGCTCGCCGGCGAAGCGCGACCCTGACAGCACTCGCGTGAGCCTCAGCGCGGCATCCGACGAGTCACGCAGGAGGCGCAGGTACCAGTGCGTCGTGCCGAGCGTCTCGCTCAGACGCCGGAAGGCGAGCAGGCCGTAGTCGGGATCAGCGCCCTCCGCGAACCAGGAGATCAGCACCGGCATGAGGTGCCGCTGGATGGTGGCGCGGCGGGACACCCCCGCGGTCAGCGCACCGATGTGCGCCAGCGCGCCGCGGGGATCGCGGAATCCGATCGCCGCGAGTCGGGCCGCGGCCTGCTCGCTGGTCAGCTCGAGCCCGCTCGCGGGCAACGCCGCGACCGCCGACAGCAGCGGCCGGTAGAACAGGCGTTCGTGGAGGCCCCGCACGCGCTGCCGCGTGGACTGCCAGAGCGCCGACAGGTCGTGGTCGTCACGCCCGAGGCCCGACGACCGTGCGAGGGCGCGGAGCTCGGCGGCGCCGCGCGGCATGAGGTGCGTGCGCCGCAGGCGCTGCAGCTGCAGGCGGTGCTCGAGGACCCGGAGGATGCGGTAGTCGCGCGAGAACTCCGCCGCCTCCTCGCGTCCGACGTATCCCCCGTCGGCCAGCGCCGCGAGCGCCGGCAGGGTGCCGGCCTGATGGATGTCGGCATCGGTCGCCCCGTGCACCAGCTGGAGGAGCTGCACGGTGAACTCGATGTCGCGCAGCCCGCCCGGCCCGAGCTTCAGCTGGACGTCGACCTCGCCGGCTGGGATGTGCTCGGTGACGCGTTCGCGCATGCGCTGCACCGACTCGACGAACCCCTCCCGGCCCGAACTGGACCACACCTTCGGCGCCACGCCGGCGGCGTACCGGGCACCGAGCTCGGCGTCGCCGGCCAGCGGTCGCGCCTTCAGGAGGGCCTGGAACTCCCAGCTCTTCGCCCAGCGGTCGTAGTACTGCAGGTGCGAGTCGAGTGTGCGGACGAGCGCGCCGTCCTTGCCCTCGGGCCGCAGGTTCGGGTCCACCTCCCACAGCGGCGGTTCGATGCCGGGCTCGGCGATGACCCGCATCGCGATCATGGCGATGCGCGTGGCGATGTCGAGCGCGCGCGGCGTCGACACGACCTCCTCGTCGGCGGAGTCGGCCACGTAGATCACGTCGACGTCGCTCACGTAGTTGAGCTCGCGCGCGCCGGCCTTGCCCATGCCGATGACGGCGAGCCGGGTGGCGTCCACCTCCGCGGCCGGGAACGTGCCGGGCGCAGCCGGGGCGCCATCCGCTCGGGCGATCGCACGCCGTGCGGCCACGATCGCCGCGTCGAGGGTCGCGCCCGCCAGGTCCGCGAGGCCGGATGCCACGACATCGACGGCCTCCACCGCGTCGGCCCGGCTGAGATCCCACACGGCGATGCCCGCCAGCAGCCGTCGGTAGCGGACGCGCAGGGCGGATGCCGCGGCGTCGAGGTAGCCCGCCGGCGGAGCATCGACGTCGTCGAGCGCCGCGAGGAGCGACTCGCGCGCTTCCGCGGTCGCCGGCGGCGGCATGGGCACCTGCTGCAGCAGTCCCGCCTCGCCCGGATGACGCATCAGGAAGTCCGCGAACCCCCGCGATGCGCCGAGCAGTCGGGCCAGGCGCTCGGCCGAGGCGTCCTGTTCGAGCACGACGGCCACCTCATGCGGCGCGCGCTCCCGCAGCCGTGCGACCGCGACCAGCGCCTCGTCGGGGTCACCAGCGTGGGCGAACGCGGCGAGCAGGCGCTCCTCGTCGACGCCCGTCGCGGTGGCGAGGGCCTCGAGGCCGGCCGCCGCCGAGTCGAGGTCGTCGAAGCCCGCCCGCGCGAGTCGACCGAGGGTCGGGGCCTGGCGTGACATCCGGTCGCGGGTCAGAGGATCTCGAGGTTGCGCTGCAGCTCGAAGGTCGTCACCTGCGAGCGGTAGTCGCGCCACTCCGAGCGCTTGTTCGCGAGCACGTAGTTGAACACCTGCTCGCCGAGCGTCTCGGCGACGAGCTCGGACTCCTCCATGTACTCGATGGCGTGGTCGAGGCTCGCCGGCAGCGGGTGGTACCCGAGGGCACGTCGCTCGCTGTCGGTGAGGGCCCAGACGTCGTCCTCCGCCTCGGGCGGGAGGTCGTAGCCCTCCTCGATGCCCTTCATGCCCGCGGCGAGCAGCAGCGAGAACGCGAGGTAGGGGTTCGCCGCCGAGTCGATCGCCCGGTACTCGACGCGCGCGCTCTGCCCCTTGTTGGGCTTGTACAGCGGCACACGCACGAGCGCGGAGCGGTTGTTGTGGCCCCAGCAGATGAAGCTCGGCGCCTCGTCGCCGCCCCACAGGCGCTTGTACGAATTGACGAACTGGTTGGTGACGGCGGAGATCTCGTTGGCATGGCGCAGGAGGCCCGCGATGAACTGGCGCCCGATCTTGGAGAGCTGGTACTGCGACCCGGCCTCGTAGAAGGCGTTCGCATCGCCCTCGAAGAGGGACAGGTGGGTGTGCATGCCGCTGCCGGGATACTGCGAGAACGGCTTCGGCATGAAGGTCGCGTACACGCCCTGCTCGATCGCCACCTCCTTGATCACCGTGCGGAACGTCATGATGTTGTCGGCGGTGGTGAGCGCGTCGGCGTACCGCAGGTCGATCTCGTTCTGCCCCGGGCCGGCCTCGTGGTGGCTGAACTCCACCGAGATGCCCAGGTCCTCGAGCATCCGCACGCTGCGTCGCCGGAAGTCGTGCGCGGTACCACCGGGCACGTTGTCGAAGTATCCGGCCGAGTCCACGGGGACGGGCCCCTCCTCGCCGTACTTCGACGAACGCAGCAGGTAGAACTCGATCTCGGGGTGGGTGTAGAACGTGAAGCCACGATCGGCCGCGCGGGCCAACGTGCGCTTGAGCACATTGCGCGGGTCGGCGACGGCCGGCTCGCCGTCAGGCGTCGTGATGTCGCAGAACATGCGCCCCGTGGGGTCGATGTCGCCGCGCCACGGAAGCGTCTGGAACGTCGTCGGGTCGGGGTAGGCGAGCAGGTCGGACTCGAACGTGCGGCTCAGCCCCTCGATCGCGGATCCGTCGAACCCGATGCCCTCGGTGAACGCCCCCTCGACCTCGGCCGGGGCGATCGCCACCGACTTCAGGGTTCCGACCACGTCGGTGAACCAGAGCCTGACGAACTTGACTCCTCGTTCCTCGATGGTCCGGAGAACGAAGTCGCGCTGCTTATCCATCCACACCCTCTCTCGCACCTCTCAGGGTAGCGGCAGAACGGCCGGCGGAGCGCCGGGCGCGGATGCCGCGTGTGCCAGACTGGCGACATGTCAGAGCAGCCCGTCAACGACACTCCTTCCGACAGCACGGCGAACGTGGAGACGAACCCGTACGGCGGCGGCGCGGCATCCGGAGGCCCCAAGCGGGTGCGCACCCGCCACTTCCAGAACGCGAAGCGCGACGGCATCAAGATCACCGGCCTGACCAGCTACGACATGCTCACCGCGCGCATCTTCGACGAGGCGGGCATCGACTTCCTGCTCGTCGGCGACTCGGCCGGCAACAACGTCTTCGGCTACGAGACCACACTGCCGGTGAAGGTCGACGACCTCATCCCCCTCACGCGCGCCGTCGCCGGCGCGGTGAGGCGCGCGTTCGTCGTCGCCGACATGCCGTTCGGCTCCTACGAGAACGGACCCGAGGAGGCGCTGCACACCGCCGTGCGCTTCATGAAGGAGACCGGCGCCCACGCCGTGAAGCTCGAGGGCGGCGAACGCAGCCACAAGCAGATCCGGCGCATCGTCGGCGCCGGCATCCCCGTCATGGCGCACATCGGCTACACACCGCAGAGCGAGCACGGCCTCGGCGGGCACGTCATCCAGGGCCGCGGCGAGGGCGTCAAGCAGTTGCTCGCCGATGCCAGGGCCGTGCAGGACGCCGGGGCGTTCGCGGTCGTGCTCGAGATGGTGCCGGCCGATGCGGCACGTCAGGTCACCGAGCTGCTCGACATCCCCACGATCAGCGTGGGTGCCGGCCCGCACACCGACGGCCAGCTCCTCGTCTGGACCGACTGGGCCGGGCTCACGATCGGGCGCGTGCCGAAGTTCGTGAAGCAGTACGCCGACCTGTCGGGCATCCTGAGCGGTGCGGCGAAGGCGTGGCGGGCAGACGTGGAGTCGGGGAGCTACCCCGACGCCGAGCACAGCTACGAGTAGCGGCTGCGCTCTCACGGCCTGCCGGCCAACTCTTCGGCGCGAAGAGGATCAGCGGTCCTCGGCCTCTTCCTCGGCCCACTTCGCGCTGTTCGCACGCAGGATCTCGAGCGCCCGCTCGGCTTCGGCGCGGGTCTCGAACGGCCCCACGCGATCGACCGCCGGCGACTGGAAGCCCTGCTCGACCTCGCCCGTGTGCATGTTGTACCAGAACTGGTGCTCGACATCCTCGGCCATAGGCTGATCCTATGCCCAAGGACGCCTCCGGCCACCTGATCCCCGGCCTCCGTTCGCCGATCCGAACCGTGCCCGAGTCCGTCGTCCGGCCCGAGTACGTGGGCCGGCGCGCACCCGCTCCGAACGCCGCCGGCGACTGGTACACGCCCGAGGAGGTCGAGCGGATCCGTGCGGCCGGCCGCATCGCCGCCGGGGCGATCGAGGCGGCGGCGGCGGCCATCCGACCCGGGGTGACGACCGACGAGCTCGACCGCATCGCACACGACTACGTCGTCGCGCACGGCGCCTACCCGTCGACGCTCGGCTACCGCGGCTATCCCAAGTCGTCGTGCACGTCGGTGAACGAGGTGATCTGCCACGGCATCCCCGACGACACCGTGCTCGACGACGGCGACCTCGTGAACCTCGACGTCACCGCCTACCTCGACGGCTACCACGGCGACCTCAACCACACGTTCCTCGTCGGGCATGCGACGGAGGAGGCGACGCTGCTCGTCGAGCGCACGCGCGAAGCGCTCGCCCGCGGCATCCGCGCCGTCGCCCCCGGCCGGCAGGTGAACGTGATCGGCCGAGCGATCGAGGCGTACGCCAAGCGATTCGGCTACGGCGTCGTGCGCGACTACACGGGCCACGGCGTCGGGCGCGCGTTCCATACCGGGCTCATCATCCCCCACTACGACGCGCCCGAGTTCGACACGGTGATGGAGCCGGGCATGGTCTTCACGATCGAGCCGATGCTCACGCTCGGGACGACCGACTGGGACCTCTGGGACGACGACTGGACCGTGGTCACCCGCGATCGCGCCCTCACGGCCCAGTTCGAGCACACGCTCGTGGTGACCGACCGCGGCGCCGACATCCTGACACTCCCCTGAACGTCGGCCGTGGGCCGCGCGATAGTCTGGCCGCATGGCGACGGACCACGCGATCGGGATCGACATCGGCGGCACGGGCATCAAGGGGGCGGTCATCGACCTCGGCACCGGAGAGCTCGTCACGGATCGCGTGAAGGTGCGAACGCCCGAGGGCGGCCGTCCGGCCGACATCCTCGCCGCGACGGAGGAGCTCGTCACGGGGATCGACCAGCGCACCGGCACGAAGCTGCCGCTCGGCGTCTGCTTCCCCGCGGTCGTCAAAGGCGGGCGCACCCTCTCGGCGGCGAACATCTCCCGCGAGTGGATCGGGCTGCCGGCCGAGGAGATGTTCGAGAAGGCGCTCGGCCGCGACATCCACTTCATCAACGACGCGGATGCCGCCGGCTACGCCGAATCCCGGTACGGCGCCGCGGTCGGCGTCGAGGGGCTCGTCATCCTCACGACCCTCGGCACCGGCATCGGCTCGGCGCTCATCAACGACGGCGTGCTCGTGCCCAACTCGGAGCTCGGCCACCTCGAGCTCGACGGCCACGATGCCGAGAGCCGAGCGGCGTACTCCGCGATGGAGCGCGAGTCGCTCAGCTGGGAGAAGTGGGCGAAGCGCCTCCAGCGCTACTACTCGCACCTCGAGTTCATCTTCTCGCCCGACCTCTTCGTGGTCGGCGGGGGCGTGTCGAAGCACCACGAGCACTTCCTGCCGCTGCTGAAGCTCACCGCGCCGATCGTGCCGGCCGTGCACCGCAACAACGCGGGCATCCTGGGCGCCGCGGCGCTCGCGATCCGGTAGGTGCGAGCGGGCCGGCTGATACGCCGGGTTCTGTTCACCGGGCGCTTGCGCGACACCGGCTGGACGGCCATCTCTCTCGGAGCTGCGTTGCCGCAGCCCTCCAGCGGCCTACCCGGGAACGGGACGGGCAGCCCCATCGTTCCCTGTCTGGCCTTGCTCCGGACGAGGTTTACCGAGCCGACCGCGTCACCGCGGCCGCTGGTGGGCTCTTACCCCACCGTTTCACCCTTACCCCGGGCCGAAGCCCGGGGCGGTCTGCTTTCTGTGGCACTGTCTCGCGGGTTGCCCCGGGTGGGTGTTACCCACCGTCCTGCCCTGCGGAGCCCGGACGTTCCTCGGCACCCGGTTCGCACCGGATGACGCGGCCGTCTTGCCGACCCGCTCGCCCCTTCAGGCTACAGGCCGCGACCCCCGATCAGAGACCGGACTCGTCGGTGCGGACCAGGATGCGGTCGCACTCGGGGCACTGCACGACGTCGTCGGGAGCCGAGCGGCGCACCTTCTCCAGATCGGAGCCGGTGAGGGTGATGGTGCAGCCGTTGCAGGTGCGCTGGCTGAGCAGCGCGGCGCCCACGCCGCCTCCGCGGGTGCGTCGCTGCTCGTAGAAGGCGAGCAGGTCGGCGGGGATGCTCCCGGCGACGACGGCGCGGTCGCGCTCGGTGGCGTCGCGTTCCGCGGCGAATCCCGCGGCGGCGTCGTCGCGCCGGCCTTCGAGCACCGCCGCCTCGGCCGCGATCGACGCGCGTTCCTCGTCGATGCCGGCGACCACGGCCTCGGCGGTCTCCACCTTCTCCATGACGACGAGCTCCTGGTCCTCGAGGTCGGAGAGGCGCTTGGCGAGTGACGCGAGCTCGGACTCGAGCGCCGCGACATCCTTCGTCGAGGACGTGTGCTGCAGCCGGTCGCCGTCGCGGGCGATGCGCGCCTCGACGACCTGCACGTCCGACTCGAGCCGCTTCAGCTCGGCACGTGCGTCCTCGAGCCCGCCGACGGCCTCGGCGCGCGTGCCGCGGACGGCGGTGTCGCGCTTGGCGAGCTCGGCGAGCGGCGCGGCCTGGGGCAGCGATCCCAGCCGATGGGCGAGCTGCTGGAGACGGGTGTCGAGGGACTGGAGTCGCAGCAGTTCCTGCTGGTCGGCTGGGCTGGCCTTCACGTGGTGCTCCTCGTGGGGGACGGAGTGGAAGTGGTCATCATTGCACGACCTGGAAGTCCCAGGGGTCGGTGCGGAGTTCGCTCACGCGCACGTCGAGCTGCGGGTGCGCCTCGCGCAGCTGGGCGGCCGCCGCATCGAGCCAGAGCCATTCGCTGGCCCAGTGCGAGACGTCGAGGAGCGCGGGGCCGCCGGCGAGCAGCGCCTGCTCACGAGCCTCGGAGGCCGGGTGGTGACGCAGGTCGGCGGTGATGTAGACGTCGGCACCACGGACGACGGGGTCGCCGAGCAGCGAGTCGCCGGCGCCGCCGCAGAGCGCCACGGTCTCGACGCGGTCGTCGAAGCCTCCAGCGGCGCGGACCCCCGTCGCCGTCGGCGGCAGCAGCTCGGCGAGGAGCCTGGCGAGCCGGCCCAGCGTCGTCGGCTCGGGAAGGCGTCCGATGCGGCCGAGTCCGGTCGACGGGTCGGCGCCCGGCACGATGGGCCGCACGTCCACGAGCCCGAGTCGTGCCGCGAGCACGGCGGAGGTGCCCTGCTCGACGACATCGGCGTTCGTGTGGGCCGCGACCAGCGCGCAGTCGGCGCGGATGAGCCGTGCGAGGAGCGCGCCCTTGTAGCGGTCCTCCGCGATGCTCGTGACCCCGCGGAGGAGCAGCGGGTGGTGGGCGATGAGGAGGTCGGCCTCGGCGTCGACGGCCTCGTCGATCGTGGCGGCGACGGCGTCGACCGCGAGCAGGACGCGGTCGACCGGAGCGTCGGGATCGCCCGTGACGAGCCCCGGCGCGTCCCACGGCTCGGCGCCGCCGAGCGGCCAGAGTCGATCGATCGTCGTCAGGACCTCGGCGAGAACGGCTGGCACGCGCCCCAGCCTATCCCCCGCACCGGAGGCGGGGGCCGAGTCGGCGGTGGGCCCTGCCGGGCTCGAACCGACGACATCCACGGTGTAAACGTGGCGCTCTACCAACTGAGCTAAAGGCCCGCACGCGCGGCCGCCTGGCGGCACACGCCGCGCGGCGCATGCCCATGGTAGCGGAGCGTCCCTAGACTCACGCCCATGGAGCCCGGGACGCAGCATCCGAGCCGCACGGCACCGCCCGAGCATCGGTGGCCGGCGGTGGGAGCGCTGCTCGCCGCCCTGGCGCTGTACGCGTTCCTCCCGAACGAGCTCATCGGTCCGCTGCGCTTCGTCGTGGTCGGAGCCGGCCTGGCGCTCCTCGTGCCGCTCATCATCGTGAACCCGCACCGGCTGACGCGCGAGACCAGCTGGACCCGGGCGCTGTCGGTTTCGCTCGCGCTGCTGCTGGTGCTCGCCAACCAGGTGGCGCTCGTGCTGCTCGTCTTCAAGCTCATCAGCGGCCGGCACGATGCGCCCGGTCTCCTCCTCGCGGCGCTCCAGGTCTGGGTGGCGAACGTGATCGGGTTCGCGCTGCTGTACTGGGAGGTCGACCGTGGCGGGCCCGTGGTGCGCACCACGTGGGCGCGCACCGAGCTGCCCGCCGCCGACTTCCGCTTCTCGCAGGACGAGGACCACGACGCGATCGCCGAGGTGGCCGCCGGATCCGCCGCCGTGCTCGACTGGACGCCGCGGTTCGTCGACTACTTCTACACGTCGCTGTCGAACTCGATGGCGTTCAGCGCGAGCGACGCGATGCCGCTCTCGCAACGCGTCAAGCTGCTCATGGGGCTGCAGGCCTTCGGCGGGTTCGTGATCCTCGCACTCGTCATCGCCCGCTCGGTGGGAATCCTCGACACCGGCGGGTGAGCGGATGCCGCGGCATCCGCTCACCGTCGTATCGCGGGCTCCGTCGCGTCAGGCCCGTCGCATCAGGCTCCGAGCGCCACGCGGTACTGCTCGAGCGACCGGGGCTCCCCCGGTCCGGTGGCGAAGCTCGCACGGATGACGCCGTCGACGCCGATCACGAACGTCGCTCGCGCGGCGTAGCCGGGTTCGTCGAGGAACACACCGTACGACCGTGCCACCTCGCCGTGCGGCCAGAAGTCCGAGAGGAGCGGGAAGTCGTAGGACTGCTCCTCCGCCCAGGCGCGGAGGGCGTGCTTCGAGTCGACCGAGATGCCCAGGAGCTCCGTCCCGGCGGTGCGGAACAGCTCGGGGTGGTCGCGGAGCTCGCAGAGTTCGCCCTGGCAGGTCCGCGAGAAGGCGAGCGGGAAGAACACGAGCGTCACCGGGGTGGTACCCCGGAACGCCGAGAGGGACACCGCTTGCCCGAACTGGTTGCGGAGCGAGAAGTCGGGGGCGGCCGTGCCGGGCTGGAGGATCATCGTCGTCTGGCTCCCGGGGTTCATGCGGCTTCGACGGCGCCCAGCCTAGCCCCGACGCACGGGGCATAGAATCACTAGGATGGCGTGGTGCCACGCGACCGTGATCCGGTCCCTCCGTCGTGCGCACGCCCCCACACCGCAGGCATGATCTGCTGAAGAGAGAGGTCGAGTGTGACTGTCAACGACCAGGACCCCTACTCGGTCGAGGCGATGGACTCCGATCCCGAGGAGACCTTCGAATGGGCTGAATCCCTCGACGCACTCGTCGCGGAGAAGGGGCACCAGCGGGCGCGCGAGATCATGCTCAGCCTGCTGAAGCGCTCGAAGGAGCTGCACCTCGGCGTGCCGATGGTCCCGACGACCGACTACCTCAACACGATCGCCCCCGAGAACGAGCCCGAGTTCCCGGGCGACGAGGAGGTCGAGCGCCGCTATCGCGCGTGGATCCGCTGGAACGCCGCCATGCTCGTGCACCGCGCGCAGCGGCCCGGCATCGCCGTCGGTGGCCACATCTCGACGTACGCGTCGTCCGCCGCGCTCTACGAGGTGGGCTTCAACCACTTCTTCCGCGGCCAGGACCACCCCGGTGGCGGCGACCAGATCTTCATCCAGGGGCACGCCTCCCCCGGCACGTATGCCCGCGCGTTCCTCGAGGGCCGGCTCACCGCCGACCAGCTCGACGGCTTCCGGCAGGAGAAGTCGCACGCGCCCAACGGCCTCTCGTCGTACCCGCACCCGCGCCTCATGCCCGACTTCTGGCAGTTCCCGACCGTGTCGATGGGCCTCGGCCCCATCAACGCGATCTATCAGGCGCAGCTCAACAAGTACCTCACCAACCGCGGCATCAAGGACGCCTCCGACCAGCACGTCTGGGCATTCCTCGGCGACGGCGAGATGGACGAGGTCGAGAGCCGCGGGCAGCTGCAGGTCGCCGCGAACGAGGGCCTCGACAACCTGACGTTCGTCATCAACTGCAACCTCCAGCGACTCGACGGCCCGGTGCGCGGCAACGGCAAGATCATCCAGGAGCTCGAGAGCTTCTTCCGCGGCGCCGGCTGGAACGTCATCAAGGTGGTCTGGGGCCGCGAGTGGGACGACCTGCTCGCGCGCGACCACGACGGCGCCCTCCGCAACCTCATGAACGTCACGCCCGACGGCGACTACCAGACCTACAAGGCCGAGTCCGGCGCCTACGTGCGCGAGAACTTCTTCGGGCGCGATCCGCGTGCGCTCGAGCTGGTGAAGGACCTCTCCGACGAGCAGATCTGGAACCTGAAGCGCGGCGGCCACGACTACCGCAAGGTGTACGCCGCGTTCAAGGCCGCGACCGAGCACAAGGGCCAGCCCACCGTCATCCTCGCCAAGACCATCAAGGGCTACGGCCTCGGTCCGAGCTTCGAGGGCCGCAACGCGACCCACCAGATGAAGAAGATGACGCTCGACAACCTCAAGACCTTCCGCGACGCGATGCGCATCCCCATCAGCGACGCGCAGCTCGAGGAGAACCCCTACCTGCCGCCGTACTACCACCCGGGCGAGCAGGACGAGGCGATCCGGTACCTCCACGAGCGCCGTCGCGAGCTCGGGGGCTACCTGCCCGAGCGCCGCACGAACCACACCGCGATCACGCTGCCCGACGACTCGGCCTACGCGATCGCGAAGAAGGGCTCGGGCACGCAGGAGATCGCCACGACCATGGCGTTCGTCCGGCTCCTGAAGGACCTCATGCGGGCGAAGGACTTCGGCAACCGCATCGTCCCGATCATCCCCGACGAGGCCCGCACGTTCGGCATGGACGCGTTCTTCCCGAACGCCAAGATCTACAACCCGAACGGCCAGCACTACACCTCGGTCGACCGCGAACTGCTGCTCGCCTACAAGGAGAGCCCGCAGGGCCAGATCGTGCACGTCGGCATCAACGAGGCGGGCGCGCTCGCCGCGTTCACCAACGTCGGCACGTCGTACTCGACGCAGGGCGAGCCGCTGATCCCGATCTACGTCTTCTACTCGATGTTCGGCTTCCAGCGCACCGGTGACGCGATCTGGGCGGCGGGCGACCAGATGGCGCGCGGCTTCATGATCGGCGCGACGGCGGGTCGCACCACGCTCACCGGCGAGGGCCTCCAGCATGCCGACGGGCACTCGCTGCTCCTCGCCTCCACGAACCCGGCCGTCGTTTCGTACGACCCGGCCTACGGCTACGAGATCGGCCACATCGTGCGGGCGGGGCTCGACCGGATGTACGGCGGCACCCACCCCGACCCCAACGTCATGTACTACCTCACGGTCTACAACGAGCCGATCGTGCAGCCCGCCGAGCCCGAGGGCACCGACGTCGAGGGCATCGTCCGCGGCATCCACCGCCTCTCGGAGTCGACGGTGCAGGGCCCCAAGGCGCAGCTGCTCGCCTCGGGCGTGGCCGTGCCGTGGATCGTCGAGGCGCAGGAGCTGCTCGCGAACGACTGGGGCGTGTCGGCCGACGTGTGGTCGGTCACCAGCTGGACGGAGCTCCGTCGTGACGGCCTCGCCGCCGACGAGCACAACTTCCTGAACCCGGATGCCGAGCGCCGCTCGGCCTACCTGACGCAGAAGCTCTCGGGCGTGCAGGGCCCGTTCGTCGCGGTGTCCGACTACATGCACGCGGTGCCCGATCAGATCCGCGCGTACGTGCCCGGTGACTACGCCACGCTCGGCGCCGATGGGTTCGGCTTCTCGGACACCCGCCCGGCGGCGCGCCGCTTCTTCACGATCGACGGCCCGTCCGTCGTGGTGCGCACGCTCGAACTGCTCGCGGATCGCGGGGAGGTCGACCGCTCCCTCCCGGCGCAGGCCATCGCGAAGTACCGGCTCCACGACGTGAACGCCGGCACCACCGGATCGGCCGGCGGCGAGAGCTAGCGGGCGACGAGGTGGCGACGAAGCCCAAGACGAAGGCGGAGACGCTCGCGTGGTTGCGGACCATCGCGGGCGAGCTCGCCACCCAGACGCTGAAGCGCCTCGAGGACACGCTGCCGTGGTACGGCGACATGCCCCCGAGCCGCAGGTCGGCCGTGGGCCTCGTCGCCCAGGCGGGCATCTCCTCGTTCATCTCCTGGTTCGACGACCCTCGCTCGACCCCGTGGATCGCCGCCGACGTCTTCGGCGCCGCTCCCCGTGAGCTGCTCCGCTCGGTGAGCCTGCAGCAGACGTTGCAGCTCATCCGGGTCACCGTCGAGGTCGTCGAGGACCGCGTGAAGGACGGCAGCGAGCCGCTCCGCGAGGCGATCCTCCTGTACTCGCGCGAGATCGCCTTCGCCGCCGCCGACGTTTACGCCCGGGCGGCCGAGGCGCGCGGGCTGTGGGACGCGCGTCTCGAGGCGCTCGTCGTCGACTCGATCCTGTCGGGCGAGTACGACGACGAGCTGCCGAGCCGCATCGCGGCGCTCGGCTGGCACGGGCACGGCGAGGTCGCGGTGCTCGTGGGCACGGCGCCGAAGCAGCTCGACGTCGACCACGTGCGCCGCGCCGCCCGGCACATGCACGCCGACGTGCTCATCGGCGTGCAGGGCAACCGGCTCGTGCTCGTGATCGGGCGCTCCGACCCGCTCGGATCCGAGCCGGAGGAGACCATCGGCACGTCGGCCGCACTCACCTTCATGGAGATCGCGACCCAACTGGAGCCGCACTTCGGGCCGGGGCACCTCGTTCTCGGGCATGAGGTGCCGAACCTGGTCGACGCGTCGAAGAGTGCGAAGGCGGCGCTCGCGGGCTTCGCCGTGGCGAGGTCGTGGCGGCACGCGCCGCGGCCGGTGCACGCCGACGACCTGCTGCCCGAGCGTGCGCTCGCCGGCGACCCGCTCGCCCGCGCGACCCTGGTGCACCGCATCTATCGCCCGTTGCAGGCCCACTCGACCGAGCTCCTCACCACGCTCTGGAGCTACCTCGACAACGGCCGGTCGCTCGAAGCCACGGCCCGTGAGCTGTTCGTGCACCCGAACACGGTGCGGTACCGCCTGAAGCGCGTGTCCGACGTGATCGGGTGGGACGCGACCGGAGCGCGCGAAGCGCTGATCCTGCAGTCGGCCCTCATCATCGGCTCCATGAGCGACCACGAGCACCAGCCTCGACGCCGCCCGAGCTGACCCTTTCGAGCACCGCCACGCGGCGCCGCATGTCGGCCACGCACAAGGCTTTCGACGAGAGCTTGTGGCATCGTCACACACCCGCACCACGCGACCTTGACAGACTAGAGAGCGTGATCGTCGTCGTCTGCCCTGGACAGGGCTCGCAGACCCCCGGTTTCCTCGCGCCCTGGCTGGCCGACTCCGCTTCCGCGGAACGCCTCGCCGGGTACTCGGAGGCAGCCGGCGTCGACCTGGCGACCCACGGCACCCAGAGCGACGCCGACACCATCCGCGACACGGCCATCGCGCAGCCACTCATCGTCGCCGCCGGCCTCCTGACGCTCGAGCACCTGCTCGCCGACGGACGCAGGGAGCGCATCGGCGGCATCGCCGGGCACTCCGTCGGCGAGATCACGGCCGCCGCGGGCGCCGGAGTGCTCGCCGACGCCGACGCCATGCACTTCGTCGCCGAGCGCGGCCGGGCGATGGCGGATGCCGCAGCCCTGGCGCCGACCGGCATGAGCGCCGTCCTGGGTGGCGACGAGTCGGCACTGATCGCGCGGCTCGACGAGCTCGGTCTCGAACCGGCGAACTACAACGGCGGCGGCCAGATCGTCGTCGCGGGTGCGCTCGACGCCCTCGAGCAGCTCAAGGCCGAGCCGCCCGCGGGCGCGCGGGTCATCCCCCTGCAGGTCGCCGGAGCCTTCCACACCCGCTACATGCGTCCGGCCGTCGAGCGCCTCGCGGCGGTCGCAGCCGACCACGACGTCTCCGACCCCGGGATCACCCTCTGGACCAACCGCGACGGCAGCGTCGTCACCTCGGGCTCGGCGTTCGTCGACCTCCTGGTGGGCCAGGTCTCCTCGCCGGTGCGCTGGGACCTCTGCATGGAGTCGTTCGCCGACGCGGGGATCACCGGCCTCATCGAGGTCGCACCCGCCGGCGCCCTCGTCGGCCTCGCCAAGCGCGGGCTCAAGGGCGTGCCGACGGTCGCCGTGAAGACGCCCGACGACCTCCCGGCCGCGATCGAGCTCATCGAGCAGGCCGCCTGAACCGGGCGCGAAGAGAAAGCCGAGCATGACGAAACCCACGCTGCAGCAGTCGCACGGACCCGCCTACACCCGGATCTACGCGGTGGGCGCCGCGCGCGGCGAGAACGCCGTCCCCAACGACGACCTGGTCGGACCGATCAACTCATCCGACGAGTGGATCCAGCAGCGCACCGGCATCATCACGCGCACGCGCGCCGGTGCCGACGTGTCGGCCCTCGACCTGGCGACGGATGCCGCGACGGAGGCCATCGCCAAGTCGGGCGTCGCGCCCGAGCTCATCGACCTCGTCATCATCGCCACCATCTCGAACGTGCAGCAGACGCCGTCGATGGCCGCGGTCGTCGCCGACCGGGTGGGCTCGAACCCCGCCGCTGCGTACGACACGAACGCCGCGTGCGCCGGATACGCCTACGCCGTGGCCCAGGCCGATGCCCTGATCCGCACGGGGGTCGCGCATTACGCACTCGTGATCGGCGCCGAGAAGCTCTCGGACGTCGTGGATCCCACCGATCGCTCCATCTCGTTCCTCCTCGGCGACGGGGCGGGCGCGGTGGTCATCGGTCCGAGCGACTTCCCCGGCATCGCCCGCACGATCTGGGGCTCCGACGGCTCCAAGGCCGGCGCCGTGGGCATGAACGGCACCCTCACCGACTTCCGTGATGGCGCCGCCGAGTGGCCGACCCTCCGCCAGGAGGGCCAGACCGTCTTCCGCTGGGCCGTGTGGGACATGGCCAAGGTCGCCAAGCAGGCACTGGATGCCGCAGGCGTGACGAGCGCGGACCTCGCCGCCTTCATCCCCCACCAGGCGAACATGCGCATCATCGACGAGTTCGCGAAGCAGCTGAAGCTGCCCGAGTCCGTCGTGATCGCCCGTGACATCGCGACGACCGGCAACACCTCGGCGGCGTCGATCCCGCTCGCGACCCACCGGCTGCTCGCGGAGCATCCGGAACTCTCGGGGGGCCTCGCCCTCCAGATCGGCTTCGGCGCCGGCCTCGTGTTCGGCGCCCAAGTGGTGGTTCTGCCCTGAACCACCGATCACTGTCCATCTAGACTGTCTCTCGGTCAAACGAGACACCCTCAAGGAGAAGAACCAATGGCATTGTCCACCGAAGAAGTGCTTGCCGGCCTGGCCGAGCTCATCAACGACGAGACCGGCATTGCGACCGACACGGTTGAGCTGGACAAGTCGTTCACGGATGACCTCGACATCGACTCGATCTCGATGATGACGATCGTCGTCAACGCCGAGGAGAAGTTCGACGTCAAGATCCCCGATGAAGAGGTGAAGAACCTGAAGACCGTCGGCGACGCCGTCGACTTCATCGTCAAGGCCCAGGCCTAGTCGCTGCTCGGGCGGGCGACACGCACTCGTGCCGTCCGCCCGATCACGCAGCCTGTTCCCTCCAATCCACGGAGTGCTTTCGTTATGACCAAGAAGATCGTGATCACCGGCATCGGCGCGACCTCGCCGCTCGGCGGCACCGCGCGCGACAGCTGGAACTCCCTGCTCGCGGGCGAGTCCGGTGCGCGCACCCTCGAGCAGGAATGGGTCGCCGAGCTCGAACTGCCAGTGACCTTCGCGGCGACCGCCAAGGTCCCGTCGTCCGACGTGCTCGAGCGCCACGAGCTCAAGCGCCTCGACCCCTCGAGCCAGTTCGCCCTCATCGCCGGCCGTGAGGCCTGGGCGGACGCGGGCGCTCCCGAGGTCGCCCCCGAGCGACTCGCCGTCGACTGGTCGACGGGCATCGGCGGGGTCTGGACCCTGCTCGACGCCTGGGACACGCTGCGCGAGCGCGGCCCGCGTCGCGTGCTCCCCATGACCGTGCCCATGCTCATGCCGAACGGCCCGGGCGCCGCGATCGGCATGGACCTGCACGCGCGCGCCGGCATCCGCACGGTCGTCTCGGCGTGCGCGTCGAGCACCGAGGCCCTCGTGAACGCCTACGACCACCTGCAGGCCGGGCTCGCCGATGTCGTGATCGCCGGCGGCTCGGAAGCCGCGATCCACCCGCTGCCCATCGCCGCCTTCGCGTCGATGCAGGCGCTGTCGCGCCGCAACGACGAGCCGGCCATCGCCTCGCGGCCGTACGACCTCGGGCGCGACGGCTTCGTGCTGGGCGAGGGCGCCGCGGCGCTCGTCGTCGAGACCGAGGAGCACGCCAAGGCCCGCGGCGCGCGCATCTACGCCGAGCTGCTCGGTGGCGCCGTCACGAGCGACGCGTACCACATCACCGCCCCCGACCCCGAGGGGTCGGCGGCGGCGCGGGCGATGAAGGCGGCCATCGAGGGCGCCGGGGCGTCCCTTGCCGACGTGCGGCACATCAATGCCCACGCCACGAGCACGCCGGTCGGGGACATCGCCGAGTACAACGCGCTCCGTCGCGTCTTCGGCGACGCGCTCGACGGCATCGCCGTGACGGCGACCAAGGCTTCCACCGGGCACCTCCTCGGCGGTGCCGGCGCGATCGAGGCGCTCTTCACGGTGCTCGCCCTGCACGAGCGCACCGCGCCACCCACGATCAACCTGACCGAGCAGGACCCTGAGATCCCGCTCGACGTCGTCACGTCGCCGCGTGCGCTGGGCGACGGCGAGGTCGTCGCGATCTCGAACTCGTTCGGCTTCGGCGGCCACAACGCGGTCGCGGCCTTCCGCACCGCCTGAGCGGATGTCGCGGGGCGCGAGCCTCATGAGAAGACCCCGGTCGCCCTTCGGCGCCGGGGTCTTCTCGTCATGGTCCGCGGGTTTCGCTCCACTCGACGCCGGGAATGGGACATCCGACCTCGCGTCACGCCACCCGCGGACCGCGCCGCCTCAGCCCACCTGGTGCAACCAGACGACCGGGGCGAAGTCACTCGCGTGGCGGAAGGGTTCGAGCTCGTCGTCCCAGGCCTGTCCGAGCGCCAGCCTGAGCTCGCGGTGCAGCTCGACGGTGTCGTGCCCGGCCACCTCCATTGCGTAGCGGATGCGATCCTCGGGGATGACGGTGTTGCCCGCGGTGTCGGTCTGCGCGAAGTACACGCCGAGCTCGGGCGTGTGCATCCACCGGGCACCGTCGGAACCCGGGGTCGGATCCTCGCTCACCTCGAAGCGCAACTGCTCCCAGCCGCGAAGCGCTGAGGCGAGCTTGGCGCCGCTTCCGGCTTCGCCCTCCCAGTAGAACTCGGCGCGCATGAGCCCGCGATAGACCGGCTGCTCCGACCAGTCGAAGTTCACCGCCGTGCCGAGCGCACGACCTGCAGCCCACTCCACATGCGGGCAGAGCGCCCGCGGCGAGGAGTGCACGAACAGCACGCCTCGCGCGGCGCGCTGAGCCCGCGTGACCTTCTCCGCCATCTCCGTCTCCGTTCTCGAGGTGCGTCTTCCCCTACGACCTCGGAACCGCCGGATGGCGAGTGTTCGATTGTGGACGGCGAGCCGTCATGGGCCGATTATGCCGTGGAATCCCGCGCAGGACAAGGCTCCGCGCGGTCCGGAGCGCCGCCGACGGGGTGGCTGCCCGGAACACTATGCTCGGTGAAGCGTTTCTCATCCCTCAGGGAGGCACTCCATGGCCGTGCGCGATGCACTGCTCGCACTGCTCACCGCCGGACCCGCGTACGGCTTCCAGCTGCACGGCGGGCTCCCGGCCCGCACCGGCGGCCGTCGGGTGGTGAACGTCGGCCAGACGTACGCGACGCTCGAACGGCTCACCAAGCAGGGGCTCATCGAGTCGGCCGGATCGACGAGCGACGGCCTGCCGCTGCATCGGCTCACCGTAGCGGGCGAGGGTGCGGCGACGGCCTGGCTCGGTGGGGCGGATGCCTCAGGCGGGGACCCATGGGACGAGACCGTCGACCGGGTGCTCGTGGCGTGGTCGCTTCCAGGGTGCGATGCGGCGGCCGTCGTGTCGGCGGAGCGCGAGAGGTGGGCGCAACGCCGGCTCGCGGCATCCGCGGCGGCTGCGGCCACGGCCGACGGCTCGGACGCCGACCATGAGGCGAGCGGCGAGGACGGGTCGGCTGCACGGCGAGCCGAGGCCGCACTCGGCCGGCTCGCGGCATCCGCTGAACTGCACCGCACTGAGGCGGCACTCGCCTGGCTCGCCTCGCTCGCCGGCACGACGCGGCTGCCCTTCGCCCCGAGCACCGATCGACCGAAGCGCGGCCGGCGACCCGGAGGGCCGGCCGAGGACGTGCCCGAGCCCCGTCGCTCCGAGCCTCAGCCGGCTGACGCGTAACTGTCGACGACCGCGAGGTCGAGGGGGAACTCCACCGGGAAGTCGCCGAACAGCAACCGGCCGGCACCCTTCGCGGCCGTCTCCACCGCTGCAGCGACCTCGTCGGCCAGCTCGCGAGGCGTGTGCACGATGATCTCGTCGTGCAGGAAGTACACGAGGTGCGGCGCCCGCTCGAACACGGGGCCGGAGGCGATGGCCCGCGTCACGGAGGTCGGCGGCTGTGCGCCGAGCTCCGCCAGGCGGCCGCGGAGCGCCGCCATCCAGCACAGCGACCACTCGGCGGCGCTCCCCTGCACCACGAAGTTGCGCGTGAAGCGCCCCCAGTCCCTGGCCGAGGATCGGGCACGGCGTTCGTCGGCGGCGGTCGCGTCGGGCTGGCTCGCACGAGCCTGCACCGCCCGCCAGTCCGCGGACGGCAGCGGCGAGGATCGACCGAGCAGCGTGCTGACGGAGCGACCGCGCTCACCGTCGCGAGCCGCACGGTCGACGAGCTGCATGGCGCGTGGGAACGCGCGCGCAAGTCGCGGAACCAGGCGACCGCTGTCGCCCGTGGTCGCGCCGTACATGGCACCGAGGATCGCGATCTTCGCCTCGTCACGCGTGGCCACCACGCCCGAGTCGACGAGGCCGCGATAGAGGTCGCGACCCCGGCCGGCCGTCGCCATCGACTCGTCGCGCGCCATTCCGGCGAGCACCCTCGGCTCGAGCTGGGCGGCGTCGGCGACGACGAGCGTCCACCCGGGGTCGGCGACGACCGCCGCGCGGACGTTCTTGGGCAGCTGCAGCGCTCCCCCGCCCGAGGTCGCCCACCGTCCGGTCGCGGTGCCGCCCGGCACGTACTCGGGGCGGAACCGGCCGTCGGCGATCCACTCGTCGAGCCAGGACCAGCCGTTCGCGCTCAGCAGCCGTGCCAGCTTCTTGTAGTCGATGAGCGGTTCGATCGCCGGGTGGTCGTGCTCGCGCAACTCCCACCGCGACGTGGAGTCGACCTGGATGCCAGCGCCCCGGATGGCGCGCAGGAGGTCGACCTGGGAGTCGAGGTTCAGTCCGGGGGCCTCCAGGTCGAGCCGCACCCGCGCGGCGAGCTCGTCCATGCGCGCCGGCTTGCGCCCCTGGGACGGCCGCGGACCGAGTTCGGCCTCGAGGACGCCCTCGTGCACCGTGCGGTTCCACGGCAGCCCGGCCGCGCGCATCTCCAGGGCGATCAGGGCCCCGGCGGACTCGGCTGCGAGCAACAGGCGCAGGGCGCGCGGATCGTCGCTCGCCTCGACGAGGGCGAGCTGGCGCGCGAGCTCGTCGAGGACGGCCCGCGCTGCCGGCTGCCCGGTCGGGGCGACGCGAGGCGGCGCGGGGACCGCCTCGGTGGGTGCGTCGAGCCCACTCAGGGCGTCGAGGTCGAAGAGCGTGCTGTGGGCGGCGCCCACGGGCGAGGGGCGTGGCTGGCCGCCCACGTCGGACCCCGCCTCCGAGGGGCCGGCCGGCACCCAGTCGGGACGGGGATATCGCCCGCTCGACCTCGCCTGCTCAGTCGCCACCGCATGGTCGAGGATCGCCGCGCACAGCCGCAGGTCGTGGCAGCGCTCGACTCGCACCCCGGCATCGAGCAGCACCGGATAGAAGGCACGCGCGTCGACCCACACCCAGCGCGGACGATGCTGGGCCTCGAGCCGACGCATCACCTCGGGCAGGTGCTCGTCGCCGCCGACCGCGATCGGCTCCGACGGACGGTCGGGGTCGATGAGGACGACGCGACCCGACTCCCCCGCTGCGACGACCACCTGCACCTCCCCATTCTCGTGGGCGCCGATGACATGACCCGCTCACGCGCACGCCGATGTCGGCGGCGACCGTCACCATGGAGCCATGGAACGGCGAGACGGGCGAGCATGGTCGCGGTGAGCTTCCGGTGCGGGCACGGCGCCGGCGTCGACGATCCGGGCGCCGTGCGGCTCGGCCGCGTGTGCCCGCTCTGCATGCTCATCCACGAGACGCATCGCAGCCGCGGCGAGCTCCTCGGCCGGGTCGCTCCGGCCCAACGACGCGCTCTCGCCCACGAGACGAGGGTGGGCGCCGCATACGACTGGCGGTGCGCTCGAGGCCACGATCGCTACACGGCCTCGGTGCGCGAGGTCCTCACCGGACCCGGATGCCCGAAGTGCGGCACCAACGCGGCCGGCCCGAGCTCGGTTCGGGAGGCCGGGGTGGCCTACATGAATCCGGGCCTGCGCACACGCACGTCGCAGACCGAGCAGCGGCTCCGGGTGCTGCTGGCCGAACGCATCCGCCTCCACCACGGCGTCAACGCGGTCCGCATCGCGCGCACGTTCTACGGACGCCAGGAGGTCTGGCCCGACATCCTCGTGCCGCAGCTGCGCATCGCGATCGAGTACGACGACCCGGGGCGCTCCCGACGGGCTCACAGCGGCCTGAAGCAGGGCTCCGACGTGGAGAAGGACGAGGCGCTCGCCGAGGTGGGCTGGGAGGTCATCCGCATCCGCGCCGGCGGGCTCGAGGCCATCAACGCGAACAGCATCGTGTGCCGTGCGCTCGGCCCGACCGTCGTCGACGCGGTGGTCGAGCGCATGCGAGAACTCCGCGGCCACGAGGCCGTTGATGCGCTCGTCGTCGCACCGGCGCACCGCGCAGAATGACGGCCGCGGCTGCGCTCAGCGCGAGGTCGTCGCCTGCCGGGGCGTCGAGCCCTGGGCGGTGAGGAACTCACGCCACGTGACGCTGCCGCGCTGCGCGTCGGCGCCCGCGAGGTTGGCGCCGCCACGGTAGGCGCGGCCGACGGCCCCCGGCATCCGGATCGGCAGTCGACGACGCATCCGTCCGCCCCTGGCTTCGACGAGTGCGGCGGCGAGCTGCGGGATGTCCAGCACCTCGGGTCCGGCCAGGTCGGCCACACGCCCCGACGGCCGGCCGAGGGCGATCTCAGTGAGGCGCGCGGCGACGTCGCCGACGTCCACGGGCTCGAAGCGGAGGCCGCCCGGCACGGGAAGGAGGGGCAGCTTGGCCATGCCGCCCACCACCGGGAGGACGAAGTCGTGGAGCTGTGCGGCGCGGAGCACCGACCACGGCACGCCGGATCCGGCGATCGCCCGCTCCGCCTCCGCCTTGGCGCGGAAGTAGCCAATCGGCATGTGGTCGGCGCCGATCACCGAGATCAGGATGAGGTGCTGCACTCCGGCATCGCGCGCCGCAGCGGCGAGGTTCCGCGCCGCGACGTCGTCCCCCTTCGCACCGCCGGCGAGGTGGAGCACGACCTTCACCCCGTCGAGTGCCGCGGCGAGTCCTCGGCCGGCGACGGTATCGCCTTCGACATGATGGATGCCGGGCGCGGCCTCGCGCGGGTGGCGGGTCAGGATGCGGACGTCGCGGCCGGCCTCGCGCAGCATTGGGACGACGCGGCCGCCGATGGTGCCGGTGCCGCCCGTCACGAGCAGAGGTGCGTTCATATTGGTGTTCCTCCCGTGTCACAACGGAGGGCGTTCCCTCGTCGACATCACGACGAACGACACCGAGGAGATGTGACATGACCGATCGACGAATGTTGGCCCGGCGGTTCGAGTCCGAACGGCCCCGGCTGCACGCCATCGCGACACGGCTGCTCGGCTCGCCCGCTGACGCCGACGATGCCGTGCAGGAGACGTGGCTCCGGCTTGAACGCGTGGACGTCGACGGCATCGACAACCTCGAGGCCTGGCTGACGACCGTGGTGTCCCGAGTGAGCCTCGACCTGCTCCGCGCACCGCGCCGGAAGCGCGAGCACTCGTGGCAGGTCGAGCCCTGGCGGGATGAACCCGTCGCACCCGAGGCCGACCCGGCCGAGCTCGTGGCGCAGAGCGACCAGGTGAGCGTGGCGCTGCTCGTGCTGCTCGAGACCCTCAGCCCTGCCGAACGCATCGCGCTCGTGCTCCACGACGTGTTCGGCCGCTCCTTCGACGAAGTGGCCGACGTGCTCGACCGCTCCCCCGAGGCGGCCCGCCAGCTCGCGTCTCGAGCACGTCGCCGGGTGCGCGGCGCCGAGAGCCCCGCGCGCCCCGACCGTGACCGCGGCCGACGCATCGTCGACGCGTGGCTCATCGCGGCGCGTGACGGCGACGTGCGGGCCCTGCTGGAACTGCTCGACGACGGCGCCGTGCTTCGGGCCGATTATGGCACCACGGTGCAGCTCGTGGATGGTGCCCAGGCCATCGCCGGGCAGGCGGTGCTCGCGGGGAGGCTGGCGGCGCATTCGACCCCCGTGCTCATCGACGGCCGACCCGGCGTCGCGGCCATCATGCACGGGCGGGTCGTGTCGATCATGGCGTTCGAGCTCGACGGCGACCGGATCGTCGGGCTCGACGTGCTCGCAGACCCCGCCCGAGTGGAGGAACTCGCGGTCGCATCGTTTATCTCTTGACAGTTATATTACCAGCGAGTGATACTAAGGCTCGTGATCGAATCACTGAACGCACTCTCCGAGCCGAATCGGCTCGCCATCGTCGAGCTGCTGCGCGACCACGGGCCGCGTTCCGTCGGCGAGATCGCCGCAACGCTCGACCTGCGCCAGCCGCTGGTCTCCAAGCATCTGCGCGTCCTGAGCGACGCCGGCATGGTCGCCGCGCGCGTCGACGCCCAACGTCGCATCTACGACCTCGAGGAGGCTCCGTTCCAAGAGATCGACGGATGGCTCGATTCCTTCGCCGCGGTGTGGGAGAGCCGCCTCGACCGCCTCGACGCCCACCTGCGCCGCAGCGAGGACCCCGTATGACGGCCCTTCGCATGGTCAAGGACCTCGAGCGGCGCGAGATCACCCTCGAGCGCGAACTCGGCGCCGATCCCGACCGCGTGTGGCGTTCGTGGACCGTAGCCGAGGAGCTCGAAGCGTGGTGGGGGCCGGAAGGCTGGGCGACGACCGTGCGCTCGCTCGACGTTCGTCCGGGTGGGCTGTGGCACTTCGGCATGGGCCCCGTCGGCAGCAGCGAACCCGAGGTGTGGATCCGCTCGATCTACAGCGAGGTCATCGATCACGCGGTGCTGGCGTACGTCGAGGGCTTCTCGGACGCCACGGGCGCCGACCTCGATCCCGAGTCGCAGGCGGTGACGGTCGAGTTCTTCGGGCTCGACCCCGGCCGCACTCGGCTCGTCCTGCACACCAGGTTCCCCTCCATCGCCCGCCTGGAGCGAATCGCCGCCATCGGCATGGTGGAGGGGTGGCGGGGCGGATTCGACCGCCTCGACCGTCATCTCGAGAAGGGAACGCCATCATGAGCAGCACGCGCGTCGGCGGAGCGAACTCCACCGCCGCACCCGCGACCTCGACCGTCGTCTCCGCCGACGGAACACGCCTGACCACGCAGGCCGTCGGCACCGGCCCTCTCCTCGTCCTCGTCGACCCCGCCATGGCGACCCGCCGCGACTCCGCCAAGCTCACGACCGCGCTCGCACCGCACTTCACGGTCGTCGGCTACGACCGCCGCGGGCGCGGCGACAGCGGCGACGCCGATCCCACCGGCACGGATGTCGCCAACGAGGTCGCCGACGTCGCAGCCGTCATCGCGGCGCACGGCGGTCGGGCCATCCTCTTCGGCAGTTCGTCGGGAGCGGCGCTCGCCCTCGAGGCTGCCGCACGCCTGGGCGACGCCGTCACGGGCCTCGTGATCTACGAGCCCCCGTTCATCGTCGACGACAGCAGGGCCCCGGTCCCGCACGACCTCCCCCGTCGGATCGCCGCGGACGTCGCGGACGGCCGGACCGGCGCGGCATCCGCAGCGTTCTTCACGGAGGCGGTAGGCGTGCCACCCGTCTTCGTCGCGATGATGCGCCTCATGCCGATGTGGCGGCGGGCGAAGCGCATCGTGCCGACCGTCCGCTACGACTTCGCCGTACTGGAGGGCCTGCAGGACGGCCGACCGCTCCCGGCCGATCGCTGGAAGGAGCTCACGGCACCGGGCGTCGTCATCGTGGGCTCGCGCAGCGAGCCGTTCTTCCGCGCCGGTGCGCGGTCGCTCGCCGAGGTGGCGCCCTCCATCGAGTTCGAAGTGCTCGAGGGCGGACATCACGGCACGCCGATGATGTCGCCCGCTCCCCTCGCCCAGCGGATGATCGCCCGCTTCGCGAGCAGCTGACGGGATGCGCCCCGATCAGTCCGTGGTGAGCAGCACCTTGACGGCTCGCCGTTCGTCCATCGCCCGGTAGCCCTCCGCCGCCTCCTCGAGGGGAAGCGAGAGGTCGAAGACCTTGCCGGGGTCGATCCTTCGGGCCCAGATCAGCTCGATCAGCTCGGGGAGGAATCGGCGCACCGGGGCTGGTCCCCCGTGCAGGTGCACCCCCGAGAAGAAGAGCTCCTGCCCGTCGAGCGCGACGTCATGGGCGACCCCGACATAGCCGACGTGCCCGCCGGCGCGGGTGGCGCGGATCGCCTGCATCATCGACTCCTGCGTGCCCACCGCCTCGATGACGCTGTGCGCCCCGAGCCCGTCGGTGAGTTCCCTGATCTTCGCGACGCCGGCATCCCCGCGCTCCTCGACCACGTCGGTGGCCCCGAACTCGCGGGCGAGCGCCTGCCGGTCGGCGTGGCGGCTCATCGCGATGATCCGTTCGGCGCCGAGCTCCCTGGCCGCGAGGATGCCGAGCAGGCCGACCGCGCCGTCGCCGACGACCGCGACCGTCTTGCCGGGGCCCGCCTCCGCGGCGACGGCGGCGAACCACCCGGTGCCCAGCACGTCGGAGGCGGCGAGGAGCGACGGGATCAGGTCGGGATCGGGATGGGCGGGCGTGGCCACCAGGGTGCCGTCGGCGAGGGGGATGCGGGCGTACTCCGACTGTGCGCCCGTCGGCGCGCCGGGCTGGCGGTGCACGCAATGGGTCTGGTAGCCGGCACGGCAGATCTCGCAGGTGTTGTCGGACGCGAAGAACGATCCGACGACGAAGTCGCCGATCCTGATGTCCTCCACCTCGTCGCCGATCTCGGTGACCACGCCGACGTACTCGTGGCCCATCGGGGTGCGGTCCACCGGCTCAGCGCCGCGATACGGCCAGAGGTCAGACCCGCAGATGCAGGACGCGCTGAGGCGGATGACGGCATCGGTCGGCTCGACGATCGACGGGCGGTCGCGGTCCTCGACGCGGACGTCGCCTGGTGCGTACATGATCACTCCACGCATGGGGTGCTCCTTCGTGTTCGGTGAGGGTGGTGTTCGGTGCGGCTGCTCGCAGCTCAGTGGAGGGCCGGCTCGGCCGAGGGCGTCGACGGCGCGGCGGCCTTCGGCCGCGACCTGCCGAGGGCGGCGAAGGCGACCCCGGCAAGCGCGACCGCGGTCACCGTGACCACGCCGAGGGGCAGGATGCTCGTGGCCCCGGCGATGCCGACGAGCGGCGCGGCGACCCCGCCGAAGCCGAAGCGCACCATGCCGAGGAGCGACGATGCCGTGCCGGCGACCTGCGGGTACCCGACCAGGGCGATCGTCGTCGCCGGCGGGGAGGTGATCGCCACGCCGCCCACCAGCGCGAACAGCGACGCGAGCACGACCCACAGCGGCACGGCGCTCAGGCCGGCGGCGAGCAGGCCGACGGCGCCGAGCCCGGCGACGGCGATCCCGATCGTGAGGGTGCCACGGACGCTCCAGTGCTCGGAGGAGCGGCCGGCGAGGTATCCGAAGACCATGAAGCCGGCCGAGTTCAGCCCGAATGCGAGCGCGTACTCCTGCGGCGAGAGCGCGTAGACGTCCTGCAGCACGAAGGTGGCTCCGGCCAGGTAGGCGAACAGTGCGGCGTAGAGGAAGCCCTGGTTCAACACCGCGCCGACGAAGACCCGGTCGGCGAGCAGCATGCGGAAGTCCCGGATGGTGTGGGCGAAGCCCCCGGCGGTGCGACGCTCGAGGGGCAGCGTCTCGCGGAACACGACGAGCGTGACGACGAGGATCGCGACACCGATCAGGGCGAGGAGCACGAACAGGCCCCGCCAGTCGGTCATCGTGTTCAGCAGCCCGCCCAGGAGCGGGCCGACGACCGCGGCGAAACCGCCGATCACCGTCAGCCGGCCGTAGAACCTGATCAGCGCCCCGCCCGAGTAGACGTCACGGCCCGCGGCCTGCGCGATGACGATCCCGACTCCGCCGGCGAGCCCCTGCACCAGGCGGGCGGCGATCAGCAGCTCGATCGTCGGACTGATCGCGCACAGGGCGGACGTGACGATGTACGCGAGGATGCCGATCAGCAGGATGCCGCGGCGGCCGAACCGGTCGGACAGCGGGCCCGCGACGAGCTGGCCCGCGGCCAGTCCGACGAGGCACGCGGTGATCGTGAGCTGCGCCACGGAGGTCGCGGCGCCGAGCTGCGCCGTGAGCGCGGGCAGCGCCGGCAGGTACAGGTCCATCGAGATCGGCCCGAACACCGTGAGCAGCAGGAGCAGTGTCGGCAGCCACCGGCTGTGCGAAGGCCGCGGGGCGAGAGCGTCGGGAAGCATGTGCACCAGCCTGCTCGCGGGCCATCGCGCTCGGGAGCCCCGGACGGAGCGTGTACTGGGAGGGCACCCCTCGCGGAAGCCGCGCGACGTACGCTGGCGGAATGGACAACCGATCCGAGGTGCGCGAATTCCTGATGTCGCGCCGCGCGCGGCTCGCGCCGGAATCCGCGGGCGTGATCACCGGCGGCAATCGACGGGTTCCCGGCCTGCGGCGGAGCGAGGTCGCCTCGCTCGCCGGCGTGAGCGTCGAGTACTACGCCAAGCTCGAGCGCGGCGCGATCGCGGGGGCATCCGCCGCGGTGCTCGACGCGCTCTCTCGGGCACTGCAGCTCGACGACACCGAACGCGCCCACCTGCTCGACCTCGCGCGCGCCGCTGACGGCATCCCGTCATCCGGGCGGATGCGCCGCCGTGCCACGCGCTCCTCGATGCCGCGGCCGAGCCTGGAGTGGGCGCTCTCGGCCATCACCGAGGCGGTCGCGTTCGTCCGCGACCAGCGACAGGACCTCATCGCGACCAATGCGCTCGGTGCGGCCTTCTACTCCCCCGTCATCGGCACCAACGGCCGCACGCCAAATCTCGCCCGATTCCAGTTCCTCGACCCCGCGGCGCGCGACTTCTACCCCGACTGGGACCGGTTCGCCGAGATGTGCGTCGCGATCATGCGCGCCGAAGGCGGACGCGACCCGCACGACAAGGGACTGCAGGACCTCGTCGGCGAACTGTCCACGCACAGCGAGACCTTCCGTACCCTCTGGGCGGCGCACAACGTGCGCACGCACGGCACGGGGACCAAGCGTTTCAACCATCCGATCGTCGGCGAGCTCACCCTGGCGTACGAGGAGTTCGCCATCACGGCGGAGCCCGGCCAGGTCCTGCTCATCTACACCGCGGAACCCGGATCCCCGTCGGCGGACCGCCTCAGGCTCCTCGCGTCGTGGAGCACGGAACACGCGGTCTCGGCGTCGAGGGCGTCGTCCTGACCGCACCTTCGTCTCTGGCCGTTCTTCTCGAGGTCACACGTCCGTCATGTGCTGCGGCTACGTTGCCGGAAAACGATCGGAGGTGCGGCATGGACGCGATTCACGGGTTCGACGTCATCGAAGCGGGCGAAGGAAGGTGGGACATCCAGCTCCGCGAGAGCTTCTCGGTCGCGGGCCACGTCTGGCACACGGCATCCGCCTTCGTGGTCTGGGACTGGGCCGACCGCCAGGTCGGGGTGTTCGACTCCCTGCCCAGAGCCCTTCAGGCCCTGGCGACGCTGGAAACGGCGAGGTAGGCGGGCGGAGCCTGCTCGCTGGGCCGCGGGCCCGACCTGTCCACGAATCGCGCGGTATCGGACACCGCCGCCGTCAGGAGCGTGACGAGCCGATCGTCGCGATCACCGACGCACGCCCGCGCGATCCCGTCGACCGCGCCGGTCACGATGTCCCGGCATTGCTGGGCGCTCATGCCGCGGCGTCCCGGACCGACGTTCTCGATGAACCGGATGCCCCAGGCATCGGCTGCCGGTGCGCTGCGAAGGGCGGCGTCCGCGAGCTCGCGCGGCTCCGAGGTGAGCTCGTCGTCGCGGTCCGCGAGGACTCGGAGCGCCATGCGCAGCCCCACCGCCTGCGATCGCTGGCGCTCCTCCGCGGCGACGGGGAGGGCGGCCGCGGCGGCACGGACGGCGAGGAGGACATCGAGCAGCGGGTCGTCGCTCGTCAGCCCGATGACCGTCGGGATGAGCGGCGTGAGCCGGGCACGGCCGGCATCGCTCACGGAGTCGTTCACCAATCGCGCGAGGTGCGCCAGGGTGGCGTTCGTGCATGCGGGATGGTCGCTCCAACGCTCCCCCGCGAGGTACGACGCGAATTCCATGAAGCAGGCGCCGCGCCGTGGTGAGCGATGCCGACCCGGGGAGAGCATCGGCAGGACATCGGGTTGGGCGATCGCGTCGCGCATGGAACCTCCCTCGACCCCTCCACTCTGCGCCTGTCAGTGCCGTGATTCAAGTGCCTCGATCGGATGCCGCTCAGGCTGAGGCGGTTCGGATGCGGACCTCGCGCTCCATCCGCTTCTCGTGGCGCTCCCGTCCCTTGACCGCCTCGAGGTCGCGGTTCTTCGGTGGCGCGTTCGTCACGAGACCGTCGAGCAGCCGTCGGGTGGCCTGAGCGATCTCATCGATCGCCCGGTCGAACGCTTCGGTGTTCGCCCGCGAGGGGTGCGTCGATCCGCTGACCTTTCGCACGAATTGCAGCGCGGCCTCACGCACCTCGTCATCGGTCGTCGGCGGCTCGAAGTTGTGGAGCACTCGGATGTTTCGGCACATGCGAGCGACGATACCCGGAGGGCGGTCAGCCTTGAAGCCCCCGGCCCGCGTCAGCCGAGGGCCGGTGGAACCGTCTTGCGCATCACCGTCTTGCTCTTGCCGATGTGGCGCTCGAACGTGAATCCGGCCTTCTCGAACATGGCCCTCGTGCCGTTGTGGAGGAAGGAGGACGACGTCTTCTTGCCCGGGACCAGCTCGTTGGGGAACGAGACCACCTCGCCTCCGCCGGCCTGCGCGATCAGGTCGAGCGCGCCGTCCAGCGCCTCCCGGGCCACCCCCGACCGACGGTGGTCGCGGTCGACGAAGAAGCAGGTGATGCGCCACGGTGCCGGTGCGGTCTCGCCCGCGTCGTACTGCTTGCGGTGGTAGATGTTCGGCAGTTCGACCGGACTGCCGTACTCGCACCACGCGATCGCATGGTCGCCGTCGAAGACGAGCGCGGCATGCGCGACGCCCTCCGCCACGAGTCGCTGCTTGAACGTCGGCCGATCGACCTCGTCCTTGGCGGTGTGCTCGGTGTCGTCGTGGAAGTACGAGCAGTAGCAGCCTCCCCAGACCCCGTTGTGCTTCTGCGCGAGGGCCAGCCACGCCGGGAAGGTCTCGGGAGTGAGCGGCTTGATCACGTGGGCCGTCACCGGCACCTCGTCGTCGTCGGCCATGGCAGACTCCTCGCCTCTGTGCTGCCAGTCTGCCGATCGGCACCGACGTTCGACAAGACCGGCACAGTCACCTGCCGCCCGCTGCCGTGCATTCGGGGTGACGCGGTCGCCGTCGTATCGTGGAGTACGGGAATTCCGACGCCGCGAGGGAGGTCGAGGATGAGCGACGATCCCCAGCGCGCCGCGTGGCAGTATCGGCTCGATCGCACCGCCTGTGAAGAGGCGATCGCCCGTGGCGAAGCACCCGATGTCGCCGATGCGGCGGCGGAACAGGCTCGATCGTTCACGCAGGCGGAGCGGTCGGCGTACGTGGAGAACGCGATCCAACAGGCGATCCGTCGGGGCGAGTTCGACAACCTTCCCGGCGCCGGAAAGCCCCTCGAAGGGCTGAACGGGCAGCACGATCCCGACTGGTGGATCCGCCGCAAGATCGAGCGCGAGCAGCTGACCGGATTGGGTCCGCCGGCGCTCACCCTGCGAGTCGAGAACGGCCAGCTCGAGGCCCGCCTGGATGCGATGCACCGTGAATCCGAGGTCCGCGAGGCCGTCGAGGACTTCAACCGGCGCGTGATCGAGGCGCGACGCCAGCTGCTCGGCGGCCCACCGGTGGTGACCCCGACGCGGGATGCCGATGCGGAGGTCCGTGCGTGGCGCGAGCGGCGCGAAGTCCGACGGCGCCAGGCGATCGAGGAGCGCGCACGCCTCGAGCGTGAGCAGACGACGCCACGCCGTCCCTGGTGGCGCCGTCGCGGCTGACGATCCGGTCGCCCCTCGCTCGGGAGTCGACCTATTGGATCGGCCGACGGGGTGGGATGATCGATCGTCCGTCGCCGATCGGCGGCTCGGAGGAGTGTGATGCGCGACTGGTCCCAGTTCGAATTCCCGGCGCGGGTTCCGGGACCGGATGCCCACCGCCCCGAGAACCGGTTCACCCGGTGGTTCCTCGAGCACACCGTGCAGCCGGCGGGGCCGGAGGTCGAGGAGTCGAGCGTCGAGCAGCATTCCTGGTGGAAGGTGATGTGCCTGACCGGTGTCGACTACTTCTCCACGCTGTCCTACCTTCCCGCCATCGCCATCGTGGCCGCCGGCGCCGTGTCGCCGATCGCCACGCTCCTGATCGTGGCCCTCACCCTGCTCGGGATGCTCCCGATGTACCGCCAGGTGGCGAAGGAGAGCCCGCACGGCCAGGGTTCGGTGGCCATGCTCGAGCGGCTGCTTCCGTTCTGGCGCGGAAAGATCGTCGTGCTCGTGCTCCTCGGCTTCGTCGCGACCTCGTGGATCATCACCATCACCCTCTCCTCGGCGGATGCGACGGTGCACCTCATCGAGAATCCGCTCGTGCCCGAAGCGCTCAGCGGTCAGGCCGTCGCCATCACGATCGTCTTCCTGCTCGTGCTCGGCGGTGTCTTCCTCCTCGGGTTCACGGAAGCCGTCAACGTCGCGATCCCGCTCGTCGCCGTGTTCCTCGGCCTCAATGCCGTCGTGATCGCGACCGGCCTGGTCGAGATCATCGACCACCCGGCCACCATCACCGACTGGTGGGCCGCCCTCACCCGAGGCGGCGGGGGCTTCACCGACGTCATCGTCCCGGCCGTCCTGGCCTTCCCGCTGCTCGTGCTCGGCCTCTCCGGCTTCGAGACCGGCGTGAGCATGATGCCGCTCGTCGCCTCCCGGGGAACGACCCCCGAAGAGCGGCTCGCCTCGAGGATCCGGAACACGAAGAAGCTGCTCACGGCGGCGGCCGTGATCATGAGCGTGTTCCTGATCACCAGCAGCCTCGTCACCACCCTGCTGATCCCGGCGGACCAGTTCGAACCGGGCGGTCAGGCGAACGGCCGCGCACTCGCCTACCTCGCCCACGAGTTCTTCGGCGACGCCTTCGGCACCGCCTACGACATCAGCAGCATCCTCATCCTGTGGTTCGCCGGCGCGTCCGCGATGGCCGGCCTGATCAACATCGTGCCCCGGTACCTCCCCACGTACGGCATGGCTCCCGACTGGAGTCGCGCGGTCCGCCCCGTCGTGGTCGTGTACACCGGAATCAGCATCGCGATCACGGTGGCCTTCCAGGCAGACGTCGACGCCCAGGCCGGCGCCTACGCCACGGGCATCCTCGCCATGATGGTCTCGGCGTCCGTGGCGGTGCTCATCTCCGCCCTCCGTCGCCGACGGGCCCCGGCGATCCTCGGATTCGCGGTGCTGACCGTGGTGCTGGGGTACGCGCTCGTCGACAACATCATCGAGAAGCCCGACGGACTCGCGATCTCAGCCATGTTCATCCTCGGCATCGTCGTGGTGTCCATCGTGTCGAGGGTGACGCGCACCACCGAGATCAGAGCCGACCGGATCGAGTTCGACGAGACGGCCCGGCGCTTCATCCAGGATTCGCTGATGCACGACGGCCGGCTCAGTGTCATCGCGAACCGTCCGGGCGTCGGAGACGCCGCCGAGTACGAGCAGAAGGAACGCGCACAGCGCCGGCTCAACCCGGTGCCGGGTCGGGCGGACGTCTTGTTCCTCGAGATCCACGTCGTGGACCCGTCCGAGTTCCGCGAGGTGCTCCACGTGCGGGGCGTCGACGTCGACGGCCATCGCGTGCTCCGCGCCGACAGCCCCGCCGCTCCCAACGCGATCGCCGCGATCCTCGTCGCGATGCGGGATGCCTCGGGCGTCCTCCCCCACGCGTATTTCGAGTGGTCAGAGGGGAACCCGCTCGTGCACATGGTGCGCTACATCCTGCTCGGGCGAGGCGACACGGCCCCTGTGGTCCGCGAGATCCTGCGAGAGGTCGAGAAGGATCCGGCCGAGCGGCCGACCATCCACGTCGGCGGTTGACGCGGGTCGCCCGGACATCTCCTGGGAGGGGCTCACCCTGAGTTGCATCGGATGCGCGGCCGGGGGCTGCACGCCCGCAGGCAGGGGCAGGTCAGTGCACGGGCCCGCCGTTCGTGGGCGCTCGGGTCGATGCCCGCACGATGAGCTCGGAGGTGAACTCCGGGCCGACCTCGGGCGCGGGTCGGCCCGTGGCGGCGCTGATCGCGAGCGCGGCCGAGAAGCGCCCCAGCCCCGCCGTGTCGATGCGCACCGTGGAGAGCTGGGGCTCGATCATGGTCGCGAGCGGGGTGTCGTCGTAGCCGATGACGGCGAGCTCGTCGGGAACTCGAAGTCCCAGCCGGAGGGCGGCGCCCAGCGTCGTCGCGGCGATGTCGTCGTTGTAGGCGGCAACCGCCGTGACCCCGGCGTCTCGCCAGTGGGCGATGAGCTCGGGCACTGCGGCATCCGCGTAGTCGAAATCGGCGGTGAGCACCGGCTCGATGCCGAGCCCGGCGGCCGCGCGCTGGAACGTCGCGCGTCGGGTGCTGACGAGGTCGGCGATGCGGGGGTCCCTGGAGCCGGCGAACGCGATGCGGCGGTGGCCGAGCGCGACGAGATGCTCGGCCTGCAGGCGCGGCCCGTCCTCGACATACGCCCGGTCCTCGGACGCATCGGGGTCGGGGATGATCGCCGAGATGCCGGCGGCGCGGATCGACGCGACCTGGTCGGGCGCGAACCCGGTCAGCGACATCACCACGTCGGGTTCCAGCGTCTCCCACAGGGGGCGAGCGGCCCCGGTCGGATGGGGTGTGTAGGTGATGAGCGAGTAGCCGGCCTCGTCGAGCGCGAGTGAGGCCTCTTCGATGTTGCGGCGGAGGGTGAAGTCGAGCGGCCAGTCGGGCAGCACCATCAGGATGAGGTGCGTCCGCCCGCTCGCGAGCGCACGGGCCGCCGAGTGAGGCCGGTAGCCGAGACGCTTCGCCTCCTCGATGACCCGCAGGCGTGTCCCTTCCGAGATCGTCTGGCCCGGCGTGTCGTTCAGCACGAACCCGACGGTGGCGCGGGAGATGCCGAGAGAACGGGCGATGTCGGCCGCCGTGACCCTGCGCGTGGTGCTGGTATCGGACATCCTCGCCTTTCATGGCGCGATCGCTTGCGCGCTCTAGTCGCCTAATGTAGCATCGACCGCATTCGCTAGCACGCGCTAGTTGACGCCCCGACCACACGACAACGGAGTCCCGATGAACCCGAACGAGCGCGAGAACGAGCCGACCATCACGCCGGTGGCGTACCCGCTCCCCACCACGACGGTCGACCCCGAGGCGATCGCCGAAGCCGTCGAGCCCGCGCCCGGCCTTCCCGAAGTGGGTCCCAGGTACATCTGGCTGATGGTCCTCGCCCAGTTCGGCGTGTTCATGGCGTTCATCACGCCGATCGCGATCTCGCTGGCGGTGCGACTCGGTGAGCTGGCACCGGACAACCAGGAGTACCTCGGATACATCACCGGAGCGGGTGCACTCTGGGTGATGCTCACGGCCCCGTTCATGGGGATCTGGAGCGACCGCACCCGCTCCCGCCTCGGTCGGCGCCGTCCGTTCATGATCGGCGGGATGATCGTGGGCGTGCTCTCGCTGGTCGTCATGGCGCTGGCTCCCTCGGTGCTCGTGCTCGGCGCCGGGTGGATCCTGGCCCAGTGGGGCTGGGGAACGGTGCTCGGCAACCTGCAGAACTCCACCGCCGACCGGCTGCCCGAGTCCCAGCGCGGAAAGGTGGCGGGCCTCACCGGCTTCGCGACCCAGGTCGCCCCGGTGATCGGGGTGATCGCCACCATGGGCCTCACCGGCGATCCGCTGTTGCTGTTCCTCGTTCCGGGCACGGTAGGGGTCGTCCTCGTCACGCTCTTCGTCACCCTCGTCCACGAGGACGACAGTCGCGCGCTCCCGCTCGAACGCATCGGCTTCGCCGGCGTGCTAGGCAAGTACGTCTACAACCCGCGCCGCTTCCCGGACTTCTCGTGGAACTGGCTCGGGCGCTTCCTCTTCTACTTCGGCCTCACCCTGAACACCACCTTCACCGCGTTCTTCTTCGCCGATCGCCTCGGCCTCTCCATCACCGACGTCTCCGGGGTCATCGGCACACTCGGTGCGGTGGGCGTGCTCGCGACCACAGCCGGAGCGATCGGCGGCGGCTTCATGTCCGACCGCTTCCGCCGGCGGAAGGTGTTCCTGGTCATCGGCGGTGCGATCATGGCGGTCGGCATGGTCACGATGGCCCTCTCGTCGGATCTTCCGTTCCTGTTCGCCGGATCGCTGGTCGTCTCGCTGGGCATCGGTCTCTTCGCCGCCGTCGACATGGCGCTGCTTCTCGACGTGCTGCCCGAGAAGGAGACGGACGCCGGGCGATTCATGGGCATCACCGGCTTCGCCACGTCCATCCCCCAGGCAGCCGCCCCCTTCATCGCCTCGGGAATCCTCGTGATCGGGGTGACCGGCGACGCGAAGAACTACTCGCTGCTGTTCTTCCTCGCCGCCGCATTCGTCCTGCTCGGTGGGCTCGTCATCCTTCGCATCAAGTCCGTCCGCTGAGCAGACCCCCGCCCCGACCAGTCGAGGAGATCGACCATGCCTGACGCCACCTTCATCACGCCGGCCTTCGAGAGCGGGCGTGAGGGCGACCCGGCCCCCTACTTCCGACGCCCGTTCGCGGCATCCGCCGGCCTGCGGCGGGCCACCCTCCGCATCACCGCGATCGGCCTCGTGGAGGCGTGGATCAACGGCACTCGCGTGGGCGACGAGGTGCTCGCGCCGGGGTGGACCTCGTATCGGCACCGTCTCGCGATCTCGAGCCACGACGTCACCCCGTTGGTTCACGAGGGCGAGAACGTCGTCGGCGCGATCGTCGGCGAGGGGTGGGCGCTCGGACGTCTGGGCTGGGAGAACCGGCGCAATCACTACGGCGACCGACCCGCCCTGTGGGCCGAGCTCGTGCTCGAGTACCCCGACCGCGTCGAGACGGTGGTGACGGATGCCGCGTTCCGCTCGTCGACCGGCGCGATCCGGTCGTCGAGCCTCTACGACGGCGAAGTGGTCGATGCCCGGCTCGAGCCCGAGGGCTGGAGCGACACCGGATTCGATGACGGCGACTGGTCACCGGTCGAACCCTTCGAGTGGCCCGCTGAAGCCCTGTTCGAGCCGACTGCGGAACCGATCCGGCGGATCGAGGAACTCGCGCCGGTGTCGATCACGACCAGCCCGAGCGGCCGCACGGTCATCGACTTCGGCCAGAACATCTCGGGCTGGGTGCGCTTCACCGTGCACGCGGCACCCGGTGACACCATCACCATTCGACACGCGGAGACCCTCACCGACGGTGAGCTCGACTTCGAGACGCTGCGCACCGCGAAGGCGACCGACGTGTACGTCGCGCGCGGCGGCGGCGGCGAGACGTTCGAGCCGCGGTTCACGTTCCACGGGTTCCGATACGTCGAGGTCGACGGCTGGCCGGGCGACGTCTCCGCCGAGGACGTCCGCGCGGTCGTCGTGCACAGCGACATGACCCGCACCGGTTGGTTCGAGACCTCCAACGAGCTCGTGAACCGCCTGCACGAGAACGCCGTGTGGTCGATGCGCGACAACTTCGTGGGTGTGCCGACCGACTGCCCGCAGCGCGACGAGCGCCTCGGCTGGACCGGCGACCTGAACGCGTTCGCGCCGACGGCGGCCTTCCTGTACGACGTGCGCGGCGTGCTGGGCTCCTGGCTCGACGACCTCGCGGCCGAGCAGCAGGAGAAGGGCTTCGTGCCGTGGGTCGTGCCCGACGTGCTCTCCACACCCTCGTCACCGACCGCACTGTGGTCGGACGTCGCGGTGAGCCTGCCCTGGGCGCTGTACCGGGAGTACGGCGATCTCGAGATCCTGCGCCGGGCGTATCCGTCGATGACGTCGTTCATCCGCAGCGTCGAACCCTCGCTGGATGCGTACGGCCTGTGGTCGACCGGGTTCCAGTACGGCGACTGGCTCGACCCCGATGCGCCGATCGACAATCCCGCAGGCGGCAAGACCGACCGCCACCTCGTCGCATCCGCGTACCTCTGCAAGACCACCCGCGAGCTGGCCCACGCCGCCGCACTGCTCGGTGAGGAGGCGGATGCCGCGCACTTCACGGCGCTCGCCGACCGGGTGCGGGCCGCGTTCCGTCGAGAGTATGTGACCGAAGCCGGCCGCATCGTGAACGAGTCCGCCACCGCGTACGCGCTCGCGATCGTGTTCGACCTGCTCGAGCAGGAACAGCGCGAGCACGCCGGCGACCTGCTCGCCAGGCTGGTCGCCAAGGCGGGGTTCACCATCTCGACCGGATTCGCCGGCACCCCGCTCGTGACCGATGCGCTCTCGAGCACGGGCCACCTCGACGAGGCGTACGCACTGCTCATGGAGACGCGCTGCCCGTCGTTCCTCTACCCCGTGACCATGGGCGCGACCACGATCTGGGAGCGCTGGGATTCGATCCGGCCCGACGGGACCATCAATCCCTCGGGGATGACCTCGCTCAACCACTACGCGCTCGGCGCGGTCGCGTCATGGCTGCACCGCGTCGTCGGCGGCATCGAGGCGATCGAGCCGGGCTACCGACGCGTGCGGATCGCTCCGAAGCCGGGTGGCGGCCTCGTGTCGGCGAACACGCGGCACGACACAGTGCACGGACAGATCGCTGTCGCGTGGCGCGTCGACGGTGCCGACGTGACGCTCGACGTCGCGGTGCCGGCCGGCGTCGTGGCCGACGTGGAGCTCCCGTTGCATCCGGATGCCGCGACCGCGACGGTCGGCGCCGGCACCCACTCATGGCGGTACGAACTGCCGACGGTCGACCGGCCCGAGTACTCCATGGACACCATGCTGAACGTGCTGGCCGCCGACCCGGTCGTCTGGCGCGACGTCACCGAGGTGTTCGCCAAGCACCTGCCCGGCATCCCCATCGACGGGACCGCCCCCGAGGCGGCAGCGATGAGCCTCGACATCGTGCTCGGCTACATCCCGGGCGCCTCCGATGAACTCCGCGCCGACCTCGAGCACGCCGTCACCCACTCGAACGCCGAAGGAGCCCTCGCATGACCGACATCCGTGATCGCGACCACGAGCCGGCAGGCGATGACGACCGGCGGACCCTCGAGGCACAGGCCGCGCTGCTCAGTGGACGCGACTTCTGGTCGACACGTGAGGGCGGCGGCATCCGCTCGCTCGTGCTCGTCGACGGCCCGCATGGCGTCCGCAGGCAGGCGGGCACCGCCGACAACCTCGGCTTCAACCAGAGCCTGCCATCGACGTGCTTCCCGCCCGGCGCCGGGATCGCCTCGAGCTGGGATCCCGCGCTCGTTCGCGAAGTCGGCGAGGCCCTCGGCCGTGAGGCGCGCGCGCTCGACGTCGACGTGCTGCTCGGGCCGGCGATCAACATCAAGCGGTCCCCCCTCGGCGGACGCACCTTCGAGTACTTCTCAGAGGATCCGCGCCTCACCGGCGCGCTCGCCGTCGAGTACGTGCGCGGGGTGCAGAGCACCGGCGTCGGCACGTCGGTGAAGCATTTCGCCGTCAACAGCCAGGAGACCGAACGCATGCGCGTGAGCGCCGAGGTCGATGACCGTACGCTTCGCGAGATCTACCTGCCCGCGTTCGAGCGTGTCGTGAAGGAAGCGGCGCCGACCTCGGTGATGAGCGCGTACAACGCGATCAACGGTGTGTTCTCGTCGGAGAACCGTTGGTTGCTCACTGGACTGCTGCGAGACGAGTGGGGCTTCGACGGCCTCGTCGTGTCGGACTGGGGCGCGATCAAGGACCGGGTCGACGCGCTCGCCGCCGGTCTCGACCTCGAGATGCCCGGCACCGGCGACGAGGGAACCGAGGCGATCCTCCAGGCGGTTCGCGATGGTCGGCTCGACCGCTCGGTCGTGGAGACGAGTGTCGAGCGGCTGCGGGGGCTCGCCGAGCGCACGGCTCCGACGACCGGGCCAGCGGGCTTCGACGCCGACGCACACCACGCGCTCGCCCGCCGGTCGGCCGCGGCATCCGTCGTGCTGCTCCGCAACGAGCGCGAGACGCTGCCGCTTCGGGCGGATCAGCACATCGCCGTCATCGGGGAGCTCGCCGTCCAGCCGCAGTACCAGGGCGGGGGCAGTTCGCACGTGAACCCGACCCGGGTCGACGTGCCGCTCGACGAGCTGCGACGGGCACTCGGGGACGAGCGCGTGACGTTCGCGGCCGGGTACGCGAAGGGTGCGACGGAGGCGGCGACCGACGCGATGCTGGACGAGGCGCGGGGTGCCGCGGCATCCGTCGATGTCGCCGTCGTGTTCGTCGGGTTGTACGAGGAGGACCAGTCGGAGGGGTTCGACCGCGAGCACCTCGACCTGCCCGCCGCCCACACCGCGCTCATCGAGGCGGTCGCCGAGGTCGCAGCGCGCACCGTCGTGGTCCTCTCGAACGGCGGCGTGGTCACGCTCGAGCCGTGGCACGACCGCGTCGAGGCCATCGTCGAGGGTTGGGCGCTCGGGCAGGCCGTCGGCAGCGCCCTCGCCGACGTGCTGACCGGCTCGACGAATCCCTCGGGAAGGCTCGCCGAGACGATCCCACTCGCACTCACCGACACCCCGTCGTACCTGAACTTCCCCGGCGAACAGCAGATCGTGCGGCACGGCGAGGGAGTCTTCGTCGGGTACCGGTACTACACGAGTGCCCAGCGGGCGGTGCGCTACCCGTTCGGACACGGGCTCAGCTACACGACGTTCGGAGTCGAGTCCTTCGAGGTCGAGACGACCGGCCATGACACGGCGGTCGCACGGGTGACGGTGCGGAACACCGGAGCGGTGGCCGGAGCGGAGGTCGTGCAGCTGTACGTCGCGCCCGCTCCCTCGGACGTGCGCAGGCCGGTTCGGGAGCTGGGCGCGTTCGCGAAGGTCTCGCTCGAGCCTGGCGAGGCGGTGACCGTGACGCTCGAACTCGAACGTCGCGCCTTCGCCCACTGGGATGTGCGCGGCTCGCGCTGGCGGGTGGACCCGGGCACCTATCGCGTCGAACTCGGCCGTTCGGCGACCGACATCATCGACGTGCGCGAACTCCCCCTCGTCGGCGATGTCGACCGCCCGGCACCGCTCAGCCTCGTTTCGACGGTGAAGGAGTGGTTCAGCCACCCGATCGTCGGACCCGCACTCATGCAGGGCATGATGGCGAACGGGACGCCCGAGCAGCAGGCGGCCGCCGAGGCGAACGGGAACGCGCTGAAGATGGTCGAGTCGATGCCGATGGGCCAGTTCGCGCGATTCCCCGGCGTCGAGATCCCCGACGACGCGCTCGAGCAGTTGATCGCCCTGAGCGTCGCGTCGGCGCAGGCGGAGCCCGCCGTGTGACGGAGTCGGCTTGCAGGGACTGAGCGTCCCCGTGTCGCCGGGGCGTGCGACCATCGGCAGGACGGACGATCAGTGGGAGGGCAGGATGCGCGGCGCAGCGACCGTGTTGCACGCGGATCTCGACGCGTTCTACGCCTCGGTCGAACAGCGTGACGCGCCCGAGCTGCGCGGCAGGCCGGTCATCGTCGGCGGCGGTGTCGTGCTGGCGGCGAGTTACGAGGCGAAGGCCCGTGGAGTGCGCACCGCGATGGGCGGCCGGCAGGCGCGCGAGCTCTGCCCCGATGCGGTGGTCGTTCCGCCACGCATGGACGCGTATTCCGCGGCCAGTCGAGCCGTGTTCGCGATCTTCCGGGACACGACGCCGCTCGTGGAGGGTCTTTCCATCGACGAGGCGTTCCTTGAAGTCGGGGGGCTCCGACGCATCTCGGGCACGCCCGAGCAGATCGCGGTGCGATTGCGCGAGCGGGTCCGTGCGGAGGCCGGATTGGCCATCTCGGTGGGGATCGCGCGGACGAAGTTCCTCGCGAAGGTGGCGAGCGCGGTCAGCAAGCCCGATGGGCTCTTGGTCGTCGAACCTGAGCGGGAGCAGGAGTTCCTGCTCCCGCTGCCAGTGGAACGCTTGTGGGGGGTCGGTGCAGTCACCGCGGAGAAGCTGCATCGGCTCGGCATCCGTACCGTCGGGCAACTGGCAGAACTCGAAGCGGCGACCGCCGAGAAGCTGCTCGGCAAGGCGACGGGAGCGCACCTGCACGCGCTGGCCCGGCTCCGGGACCCGCGCCCGGTCGACACCACACGGCGCCGTGGCTCCATCGGTTCTCAACGCGCGCTCGGCAGCCGCCCGCGCTCGCCCGACGAACTGGACGTCATCCTCACCCAGATCGTCGATCGCCTCGCCCGTCGCCTCCGCGATGGGGACCGGGTGTGTCGCACGGTCGTGCTGCGCCTTCGCTACGGGGACTTCGCGAAGGCCACGCGGTCGCGCACCCTCGGCTCCGCGTCCGACCGCACCGCCGTGCTGCTCCCCATCGCGCGAGGGCTCCTCGCCGGGGCGCAGCCCGAGATCGCTGAGCGCGGCATCACGCTGATCGGAATCTCGCTGTCGCAGCTGGCGCGCGCCGACAGCCTCCAGCCGGAGCTGCCCATCGACTGGGACGACGGCGTGCGCCTCGACACGGTGCTGGACGCCGTACGCGATCGATTCGGCACGGCGTCGGTCGCGCGAGCTGCGCAACTCGGCCTCGACCCGGGCTGGTCGTCGCCGCGGCTGCCCGAACACGAGTGACGACGATCGACGACGCGGCGTCACCCCTCGCCCGGATCCACCGCACCACTCGGGTCATCCGTCGGATGGGCTCAGATTCGCCGCAGCTCACCGCGCACGATGGAATCGCCCGAGTGCGCCGGGTCGCCGTCGACGGGTTCGGCCGAGACGTCGACCAGGGTGAACTCGTCGAGGTCGATGCCGTCGGGCACCACGAAGCGGCCCGTCGCGCCTTCGAGCAGTCCGAGGCTCACGAGCCCCGAGGCGTCGGACCGGATCAGCCAGACCTCGCGCACGTCGGTCGACGGAACCTCGGCGTCGAGGTCGACGACGATCGACCTGACGCCGTCATCGTCCTCCTCCAACTTCGCCGAGCCGGTGGCCGACCAGCCGGGAAAGGCGTCGAGCGCGGCGGTGGCCACGACCGTCTGGGGCGTTGGCCGGGTTCCGAACCCTCCGCTCACGCCGGCGCCGATGGCGATCCCCGCCACGATGCCCACTGCGGCGGCCGCCGCGGCCACGGGCCACCAGCGCTGCGCCCGTCTTCCGCGGAGCGGCGTGACCGTTGCGGTCGGCGGCTCCTCCGCGGGTCGAGTCGCGTCGGTCGGCGGAGCCGCGATCGGTTCCGGGGGCGCGGGCGCGAGGGCGTCCTCAGCGACTGCGTCGGCAGCGAGCGGGTCGGCCGCGAGCTCGGGTGCGAGCGACAGCTCCTCGTGGATGGCCGCCCACACCGACGACGGCGGTGCTTGGAGCCCACGTCGCGGCGCGCCGGTCCGGCCGAGCTCGACCGTGCGCGCCAGCGCCTCGTACTCCGCGCGGCACGCGTCGCAGGTGTCGAGGTGCGCGCGGGTGTCGCCCTCGGGGCGTACGCCGTCGAGTGCGAGGGTTGCGAGGTCGTCAGGCTCGATGTGGCCCATCGTCCACCTCCCATCGCGTCCTCAACCTGGTGAGGCTCCGTCGCACGTGACTCTTCACCGTACCCACCGGCAGTCCCAGCGTCTCGGCGATCTGCGAGTGGCTGAGCTGGTCGTAGAAGGCGAGTTGCATGACGCGTCGAGGGACCGGCTCCAGCCGGTCGAGCTCCTCGGCGACCATCACCCGGTCGGCGACGTCGTCGACGACCTCGGGCCGAGCGGATGCCTCGGCCACGAGCGCGTCCTCGAGTCGCCGCGCGCGCGACCGCGCCTCGTGCGCGTCAGCGATGCGGTGGCGGGTGATCCCGACGATCCAGGCGCTGAGCGCAGAGCGGGAGTCGTCGAAGCCCGATCGCGTGCGCCAGGCGGAGATGAACACCTGCTGCGTCACGTCCTCGGCGTCGGTGCGGTCGCCGAGTGACCGCAGGGCCAGCCGGAACACGAGCGGCGACCAGCGGGCGTACGCCTCGCGAAGCGCCCATTCGTCGCCGGCGGCGAAGGCGGCCGCGAGGGCGTGATCGTCGACCGATCCGGGAGCAACTGCCTCGCCCAGCTGACGCTCACCTCTTCGCGATCGTCGGGGCCGCACCTCGGGAGTTGTTGCGCGCACCGGGGTGGCGACCATGCCCTGCCGTGCTTCGACCAGCATATCGATCCTCCACGTCACTCCGCCGGGGTGGCGGTCAGCACGAGATTGCTGAGGTAGTGGCGGTTCTCGTAGTCGAACTCACCGCCGCACGTCACGAGCGTGAGTCGCGGTGGACCGGCGCGGTCGAAGGCGGCGTTCCAGTCGACGTCGGCCTTCTCGACGACCTGCACGGACTGCACGGCGTACGGATGACGCGTGCCGGCGGCATCCGTCACGATGATCTGCGTGCCCGCCGGCGCATCCTTCAGGCGCGCGAACGGGAGCAGGTCGTACTCGAGGGAGTCGACGTGGGCGGCGATCACCGTCGAGCCGGTGGCGCTGGCCGGAGCCGGCCCCCACTGGTACCAGGCGGCGATCGACGGATCGTCGAACAGCCCCATACGGCCCTGGTCGTCGAGACCGACCGGTCGCACGGTGACGTCGATACCGAGGTCGGCGATCTCGATCCGGTTCGGCGCCGGCGGCGCGATGGTCCGATTGTCCTCGAGCGCTGCCGACCTGCGCGGCACCGCCGGCACCGCCGGCGGCGGGGGCGACGAGCGAACGGTGAGCTCGGGAGCGGTGGTCGCGGCTGACGACGCCGGTATCGGTTCCGCGCCCGACCCTCCGACGCAGGCGCACAGGGCCGAGAGCACGGTGGTGGCCGCGACCAGGGAGACACCCGCCCTGGTCGCAGCCATGATCCGCTTCGGCGGGGTCAGCGCCGGTCCTCCGCGGCACGGCGCCCACGAAGCGCGGCGAGACCGAGGACGGCCCCCGCGAGGAGTGCCGCTGCCGTGACCAGCCATCCGACGGCTCCCGACCCCGGCGCGTTGGTGGCCGCGAGCCCCGCGACACCGGCGGGCACGCCGTCGGGCGTCGAGTGAAGCCCGCCGATGGGCTGGACCGCGAGGGCCAGGTTGGCGTCGTCCAGGCTGCCCCACGCGTAGACGATCGTGTTCGTCCCTTCGGCGACGTCGACGTCGGCCGGGCCGATGACGGGGGTGGTCGTCCCGGCAGCCGCGACGGACGCCGAGACGACAGCCGCCGGCAGGGTGAGGATCTGCTCGTTCGGGTTCGTCAGGTTCGTGATGACGGGGGCCCCGCCGGCGAGCACGTCGACCGCGGGTGCTGCCGCGACGTGGCGCACGGTCAGCCGGCCCTCGCCGGGCGCGATCTGCGAGATGTCGTTCGTGAAGAGCGTCGCGGTCGGCTCCCCCGCCTCGGTGAGGTGGGCGACGGCGGTGTAGTTCTTGCCCGACTCCAGCGGGAGGTCGACCGGCCCGATCGCGGGAGACGATGCGTCCGTGGCATCCGACGCGGTGATGGCGACGGTGTAGGTGCCCGCGGGCAGCTCGAGCGGACCGCCGAGGTTGCCAGGCTCGAAGTCGTCGAGCTTGAGTTCGTTGTTGACGTACACGTCGACCGTGAGGCCGGGCACCCCGTGCAGCACGGAGAGCGTGGCCGGCGCGTCGGCGGCGTTCGCGGGTGCGACGGCACCGAGCACGACGAGCGCTCCGGTGCCGATGGCGGCAGCGAGGATCTTCTTCATGGTTCCCTCCAGGTCAGCCCGTAGGCGGGGCAGCGAGTCGCCTTCACCACCTACTTCGGCCGCCCAGCCCGAATCGGATGCACTCGTATGGAGTTCGAAAATCAGGTGAGGAGCTGCATCCAAAGCCGCGAAAGGAAGCGAAGTACATAGTGTCGGGTGATCCCGCACCCGCCGACAGAAGGGAAAGTCCAATGAAGCGCATTCTCGCCACCGGATTCATCGTCGCGCTCGCCACGTTCGGCGTCGCCGGCACCGCCCACGCTGCGCCCGCCGACGCTGCCTGTTTCGGCCAGGTGCACAAGACCATCAACACCGAGGGCGCCCTCGGGTTCACGAACGTCGGAGACGTCGTCCAGGCACTCGGCGGCCAGGGCAAGAACGCGACCGCCAGAGGCATCTGCGGCGACTGAGCGCCTGACGCAGCTCCCGCAATGTCGTCGGCGGCTCGGAACCGTCGTTCCTGAGCCGCCGACTCCTCTTGCGCCGGTCCAGGATGCGGAAGCCCGTGCTGGCCCTGGGCGTCACCTCGCGGCGCCTACCATCGATCGTATGGACGCCGCACCGGATGGCCCGCTGATCGCTTCCCGCTCCCTCACCCAGCGGGGCCTGCAGTTGGTGACCGAGCGGCACCTCGCGACGCTCTCGACGATCGGGCCCCGGGGTGAGCTGCACGTGGTGGCGGTCGGCTTCACCTACGTCGACGGTGTCGTCCGCATCATCACCAGCGGTGGCAGCCAGAAGGTCCGCAATGTCGAGCGCGACCACCGCGCCACCGTCGCGCAGGTGTCGGGGCCCGAATGGCTCAGCATCGCCGGCCGCGCCGTCGTCGAGCGCGACCCTCGGTCCGTCGACCTCGCGGTTCGCCTCTACGCCGCGCGCTACCGGCAGCCACGTGAGAATCCGAGCCGGGTCGTCATCCGCATCCACCCCGAGCGGGTTCTCGGCTCGGCCGGCATGTGGTCGACGACGTCCACCGGGAACTGACGGTTACGGGCGCCGCGGAAGGCCCGCAGTGCCGCCCGCCGCGCTGTTCCACCGTCGGGCGGACGGGACGTGAACCCGCGACCGATGGATCTCGGCCCGTGCCTTCAGCTCGGCCGATCGGGGCCCGGTCTGCGCGTGGAGGTCATTGTCGGGCCATGGCGACGCGGAGTCGTTCCTCGGGGTCGATGAGGTGCTCGTGGTCGTCGGCGCCCGTGTCGATCTTCACCCAGTGGATCTTGCCGGTGAAGCGGCTGGATTGTGGGGTGTAGTCGGGACTGACGGCGGTGCCGGATTCGTAGCCGACGTCGGTCGTCTCATCCGCGGAGAAGATCAGCGGCTGCGTCGCGCCGACCCGGCCCGCGCCGACCTGCTCCCCGTCGTGATACAGCGTGACATCGCCGCCCTTCGCGAGCCCGCCGCCGTCATAGGCGAACTCCATTCGCACTTGATGCCGACCGGCCGGGATCTGCGACTCGGCCTCCGTCGTGAACGACTGGATGCCGAGCACGTTGTAGACGAATTTGACCCTCCCGCCGCTCACGAAGACGCTCCATCCCCCGAAGCGGCCGCCTTGCGCGATGATCACGCCCTCGGCTCCGCCCTCGGGCACGTCGATCTCCGCCGTCACCGAGAAGGACTTGTTCTTGATGCTCACGACGCTGCTCTCGGAAAGCCGCCCCATGCCCGCGTAGAGCACCTGGGAACTCCCACGGATGAGGGTCGGCCGCCCAGCCAGCTCCGGGTTCAGCCGCTCGGCCGTGCGGTCGTCGATGGGCAGCACGTTGTACTTGACCGCCTCGATCAGCCAGAGCCGCTGCAGCTCGTGAAGCCGATCCGGCTGCTCGGACGCGAGGTTCCGTGCCTGGCTGAAGTCGACGCTGCCGTCGTAGAGCTCCCAGACGTCGTCGTCGAACGCCGGCACGACGCCGCCGACCATCTGCCACGGGGTGCGGTGCTTGGTCACTGCGCTCCACCCCTTGAAGTACACGCCCCGGTTACCGAACATCTCGAAGTACTGCAGGTCGTGCCGTTCCGGCGTGTCGGGCTCGTTGAAGGAATAGAGCATGGAGGTGCCCTCCATGGGCGACTGCTGCACGCCGTTGACCGTCGTCGGTTCGGGCAGGCCGGCCGCCTCGAGGATGGTCGGCGCGACGTCGATGCAGTGCGTGAACTGGGTGCGCAAGCCGCCCTGCTCGTCGATCCCCTTCGGCCAGTGCACGATCGTGCCGTTGCGGGTGCCGCCCCAGTGCGACGCGACCTGCTTCGTCCACTGCAGCGGGGAGTTCATCGCCCACGCCCAGCCCACTGCGTAGTGGTTGTACGAGCTCGGCGTGCCCAGCTCGTCGATCTTCGAGGCCATGAACTCCGGCGTCTCGAGCGCCGCCATCCCGTTGAAGTTCGCCATCTCGTTGAAGGCGCCGTTCACCGTGCCCTCGGCGGATGCCCCGTTGTCGCCGATGATGTAGTAGACGAGGGTGTTCTCGAGCACGCCGAGGTCCTCGATCGCGTCCAGTACGCGCCCGACGTGGAAGTCGGTGTGCTCGAGGAAGCCGGCGTAGACCTCCATCTGCCGCTCGAGCACCGGCTTCAGCTCGGCGGGCATGTCATCCCAAGCGGGAATCTCGTCGTGTCGTGGGGTGAGCTGGGCATCAGCCGGGATGACCCCGAGCGCCTGCTGGCGTGCGAAGGTCTTCTCGCGCTGCACATCCCAGCCGTCGGCGAACTTCCCCTTGTACTTGTCGGCCCTCTCCGTCGGGACGTGGTGCGGCGCATGCGTCGCGCCAGGTGCGAAGTAGACGAAGAACGGCTTGTCTGGCATCAGGGCCTTCTGCGTGCGGATCCAGCTGACCGCGTGATCGGCGAGATCTTCCGTGAGGTGGTACCCCTCCTCCGCCGTCATCGGCGGCTCGACCGGGGTCGTGCCGTCGTAGAGCGCGGGCTCCCACTGGTTGTTCTCCCCGCCGATGAAGCCATAGAACGTCTCGAACCCGCCGCCGGCCGAGGGCCAGGCATCGAACGGCCCCATGGGAGACGACTGCCACACCGGGACCTCGTGGCACTTGCCGAACTGCGCCGTCGAGTACCCGTTCAACTTGAGCGTCATCGCCAGCGGGGCCTTGGTATTCGGACGGAGCGAGCTGTTGCCGGGCGCCGAGGTCGCGGTCTCGGTGATGCTGCCCATGCCGACCGAGTGGTGGTTGCGGCCGGTCAGCATCGCCTGGCGGGTCGGCGCACAGAGTGCGGTCGTGTGGAAGCGGTTGTACTTCAGGCCGCCGGCCGCGAGGCGTTCGGCGTTCGGTGTCTCGCACGGGCCGCCGAACGCGCTCGAGGCGCCGAAGCCCACGTCGTCGAGGAGGACGATGAGCACGTTCGGCGCCCCCTCGGGCGGGAGCAGCGGCTCGATCGGCGGGTACGCGGTCTCGGGATCCTTCGCGTCGTACGTCGTCAGCCCCGGCGACGGACGGTCGGGAATCGGCAGCATCGTGCGTGCGTGACGATCAGGATTCATGTCTTCCCCCATTCGCCGTCCATGACGACAGGGCTCCACGATACGTACTTCGGTGGTCGGCCGAATCATGCGGTTCGGATGATGTCTCCGCGGGCGGCGGAACGCGCGATGGCATGCCGCGATCGGCCCCCGAAGTCCGCGTCTCCCGCAGGCAACGGGATCACGCCGTGAGGATCACCTTGAGCGCCTTCGTCTCCGCCGCGCGTTCGAAGGTGTCGTCGGCATCAGTCGACGCCGCCGACGAGGTCGCGCCGGTCATCGGTCACCAGTCATGAACGGTGCCGTCGAGGAGACGGTTGTACGGCAGGTAGGCCTGCTCGTACGGGTACTTCCCCGCTTCGTCGATGTTGAGTGCGACGCCGAGACCGGGCTTGTCACCTGGGTGCAGGTAGCCGTCGGTCCAGGTGAAGGACTGCTCGAACACCAGGTCGGTCTTCGCGCCGTGGCGCATGTACTCCTGGATACCGAAGTTGTGGATCGACAGCCCGAGGTGCATGGCTGCGGCCATGCCGACCGGGGAGATGTCGGTCGGGCCGTGCATGCCGGACTTGATCTGGTACATCGCGGCGTACTCGAGCGTCTTCTTCAGCGGAGAGATGCCGCCCATGTGGGTGACCGCGCCTCGGACGTAGTCGATGAGCTGGTCGCGGATGAGGTCCTTGAAGTCCCATACCGTGTTGAAGATCTCGCCGATCGCGAGAGGTGTCGTGGTGTGCTGGCGTACGAGGCGCAGGGCCTCCTGGTTCTCGGCCGGGGTGCAGTCCTCGAGCCAGAACAGGTCGTACGGCTCGAGGTCCTTCCCGAGGCGGGCGGCCTGGATCGGCGTCATGCGGTGGTGCCCGTCGTGCAGCAGCGGGATGTCCGGACCGAACTCGTTGCGGACTGCCTCGAACACGCCGGGCAAGTGGTTCAGATAGGCCCGCGTATCCCAGTCCTCCTCGACCGGCTTGGCTCCGCGGCGTGCCGGCTCATGGTCGTATCGCACGGATGCGTCGCCGACGTCGGCGCCCTGTGCAGCGATGCCGTAGATCGCCTTCAGCGTCGGCACGCCCGTCTGCACGCGGATCGCGCGATAACCCTGTTCCTGATGCGAGCGGATGGAGTCGAACAGTTCGGGGAGTTCCTTGCCAGACGCGTGCCCGTACGCCATCAGCCCGTTCCTCGAGGCGCCACCGAGCAACTGGTACACCGGCATGCCGGCGGCCTTGCCCTTGATGTCCCACAGCGCCATGTCGACGGCGGCGACCGCGGCCATCGTGACCGGTCCGCGCCGCCAGTACGCCGAACGGTAGAGGAACTGCCAGGTGTCCTCGATCTTCGCGGCATCCGACCCGATCAGCAGCGGCACGACGTGTTCGCTCAGGTACGCGACGACCGCGAGCTCGCGCCCGTTCAGCGTCGCGTCACCCAAACCGGTCAGACCGTCGTCGGTCGTCAGCTTCAACGTGACGAAGTTGCGGTCGGGGCTGGTGACGATGACCTCAGCCTGGTCGATGATCATGCTCATGGTCTTGCTCCGTGGATCGTGGGTAGGCGGGTTTCCGGGGTCAGGATGTCTCGAGCGCGGTGACCGCGTCGGCGACGTGTGCGGCGAAGCCGGCGTCATCCGCGAGGCGTGCATTCAATGCGGCGAGCAGGGTGTGCCGGGCGGATGCATCGAGGTCGGCGATCGCGGCCTGATCGACGCCGTCCGGGACTGGTGCCCACCCGGCGCGCACGCCGAGCATCCACGCGGCGATCGCGGCGGCGCAACCGGGCGCCTCGTGCCCGGACGCGAGTTGGCCGAGCGCGACGGGCACGATGCGCAACCGCATCTTGGTGGTCGAGTCCTGCGCGATCTGCGCGAGACGGTGCTCGATGCGGGGGTTGCGGAACCGTTCGAGGAGCGCGGCCCGGTAGTCGGCGAGGTCGAACGCGGGCAGCTGCCGGGCGTCGTCGTCCCAGAGCGCTTCGACGAGGTCGCCGCAGACCGGGTCCTCGATCGCGGCCGAGACGACGGTGTGGCCGCGGGTCTGGCCGAAGGTCGCGAGCACGGTGTGGGCGCCGTTCAGCATCCAGAGCTTGCGGTTCTCCCACGGGGCGATCTCGTCCACGAACCGGGCGCCCGCGGATTCCCAGTCCGGGCGGCCGGCGGGGAAGTCGCCCTCGAGCACCCAGTCGGAGAACGGCTCGGTCACGACCGGCGCTGCGTCGAGCCATCCGGTGGCCCCGAGGACGGCGTGCGACTCGGCTACGGCGTCGATCGCTGGCGTGATGCGGTCGATCGAGGTCGAGACGACCGAGACCGACGCCCCCAACCAGGCGGCGAGGTCGGGTGATGTCCGGCCGGCGAGGTCGGCCAGCGCGCGTCCCAGGAGCCCGCCGTTGTCGGGCAGGTTGTCGCAGGGCACCAGGGCGATCGGGCCCGCGTCGGCGCGGCGCCTGGCGTCAAGGGCCAGCAGAACCCGGCCCAGGGCGGTCGCGGGCCGGACGGCGTCTGTCGTGTCGCCAGGGGCGGTGTGCCTGAGCGCGTTCCGAAGCAGTTCGACGTCGGATTGCACGGCCTCATCCTCGAGATCCGGGGTACCGTCGGCAGAGAGCCGGTAGCCGGCCTCGGTGATCGTGAGCGTGAGGATCGCGACCTGAGCGTCGGCGACGGCCGTGACGAACCCGGGCACGTCGTCGCCGGCTTCGACGCGCACGATCGATGGAATCAGCTCGAACCGGTCGCCGTCCGCGCCGCGCTCCACGAGCGTGTACAGGCCGTCCTGCGGGCCGAGCCGGTCGACGAGTTCGCGGCTGCGACCGGTGAACGCGGCGATCCCCCACTCGTCGGCATCGGCCGCATGCGCCGTATACCAGGCCTGGTGCGCGCGGTGGAATGCGCCGAGACCCAAGTGCACGATCCGTTCCGGCGGAGCCGGCACCCCTGCCGCGGCACGTGACAGGCGCACGTCGGCGTGAGCTGTCGTGGTGGCGGTCACAGCTTGAAGACCTCTCGGGGAATGGCGTCGACCAGGTCGTCGATGATGCGCTCCGCGGCATCCATACGCACCCGGCCCTCGACGACCAGACGCGCGAGGAACCCGGCGTCGACCCGTCGTGCCGTGTCGTGACGTGCCGGGATCGACAGGAATGCCCGCGTGTCGTCGATGAACCCGCTCGAGCGGTAGAAGCCCGCGGTCTCGGTCACGGCGGCGCGGTGTCGGGCGATCGCGTCGGGCGCGTCGAGGAACCACCACGGTGCACCCAGGTACACGCTCGGGTAGAACCCGGCGAGAGGCGCGAGTTCGCGCGAGTACGTGGATTCGTCGATCGCGAAGAGCACGAGGTGGAAGTCCCGCTCGAGCCCGTATTTCTCAAGAAGCGGCCGGATGCCTCGCGTGAACTCGGTTGCGACCGGGATGTCGTGCCCGGTGTCCGCGCCGAACCTGGCGTACGTCGCCGACGAGTGGTTCCGGAGCACGCCCGGATGGATCGTCATGACCAGCCCGTCGTCCACGCTCATCCGCGCCATCTGCACGAGCATGTGTCCGCGGAACGCGCGTCGCTCGGCAGCGCTCGCGGTGCCGGCGACGACCGCCCGGAACAGGCGCTCGCCCTCCCCCGCGTCCACGTCGCAGGTGAACAGCTCTTCGACGCCGTGATCGGTCGACACGGCGCCATGCCCGATGAAGTGCGCGCGGCGCTCCTCAAGGGCACTGAGGTAGCCGGCGAAGTCGCCCGGCCGACATGTCGCGGACAGCAGCCGCTCGACGTTGTCCGCGAACTCGACCGCGTCGGGGTCGAGGTACCGATCGGGCCGGAAGGTCGGCGCCACTCGGCCCGGCAGATCGGATGTCGCGAGCAGGGCGTGCGCCGCCAGGTCGTCCAAGGGGTCGTCCGTCGTTGCGAGGAACTCGATTCCGAACCGTTCGAACAGCGCCCGTGGGCGGAACTCCGGTCGCACCAGCGCGGCCGCGATCTCGTCGAAGACCGCATCCGCCGTGTCCGGGCCGAGTGCCGTCGTGATTCCGAAGACTCCGTCGAGCTCTTCCTCGATCCAGTACCCCGAGGCTGTGCCGGCGAACCGGTGCCAGTTCGCGGCGAGCCTGCGCCATACCGTCCGCGCGTCCCGCCCGGCCAACGCGTCGACGACCAGGTCGGCCAGGTCGACGCCTCCGGCGTGCAGCATCCGGGTCACGTAGTGATCTCCGGCGACGAGGAGGGACACCGGATCGGCGTACGGCTCATCGCGCAGCAGCAATGAGGGCGGCACGTGCCCGTGCGGCGAGATGATCGGGCTCTCGGCGACGCGTTCGTACAGTTCGGCGGCGACGGCCCGCGTCGAAGGATCAGCCGGCAACAGGCGGGCTGGATCGCGGCGCGGCGCGGTCATTTGGCGATGAGGTTGAGCCGGGCGTTCAGCGCCGCGACGGTCTCGATTGACATGCCGCCCGCCTGCTTGATGAGCTTCTCCACGCTCATGCGGTCGACGATGGCCTGCATCGCCGGGGGGATCTCGACACCTTGGCCGACCTCGCCGCGGGTGGTCGCGAGGGCCTCCATCACCGAGGCGATGACGTGGGCACCGTCTTCGGACTGCTTGATGTCTCCGAGCGAGTCACGGACCGAGAAGAAGCCGGCGGGGTTCGGCAGCTCGGCCTCGTCGAACCAGTTGGCGACGGTCGTCGTGGGCAGGACGCTCGCCGCGGGAACCTCGTCCACCCGGCGCAGCACGATCGTGTCGGCGAGGTCGCCGGCGCGAGCGGTCACCTCGTGCTCGCCGCTCAGGGCAACCTGGAAGCGGAAGGCGCGCCGACCATCGGCCACGCCGATCTCGACGCCGTCGACCGACAATGCCACGCGTTCCTGGTTGGAGTACACGATCACCTCGGTGACATCCTCCGCCCGTTCGGCGCGACGACGACCCGCGACATGCACGAACGGCTCGCTCGACCACGCCGCCTTGTACAGGTAGAAGGCGTCCTTCTTCAGCGATCGGTCGAACGAGACGAGCCCCTTCTGGTTGCGGCCCGCAGCGCCGCCCTCGTCACGACCGGCGGACCCGAAGTCCGCGAGGTTCCACACATGCGTGGCCCATAGCCACGGCCGTGCCTCGATCATGCCGACCATGTGCTCGTGGTACGACGCCTGGTACCCCTCGGTGTAGTCCCCCTTCTCGGGAGCGGCCGACTGGAACTGCGCGTTCGCATCCGCCCCGTACTCTGCGAGCCCGATCGCGATCTCGGGGTAGGCCGCATGGAAGTCGTCGAGCCAGGTGTCGTTGTCGGCGACCTCGCCGACGTACCAACCGAAGTAGAGGTTGTACGACATGACGTCGGGCAGGCGGACCAGCGGGTGGTCGGTCTCGAGGAGGAACAGGTTCGCCATAGCGGTCAAGCGGGTCGGATCCAGCGCGTGAGCGAGGTCGTTCAACTCGCGGTGGGCGGCGACCACGTCCTCGCCGGATCCGGCGAGGGTGATCTCGTTCGACAGGCCCCAGGAGATGATGCTCGCGTGATGGCGGTTCTGCACGATCAGCTCGGTGAGCTGATCGCGGGCGTTGTCGGTCGCGCCGGGCAGGAACACGGTGATCTGCGGGATCTCCGCCCAGACCACCAGACCCGCCTCGTCGCAGAGGTCGTAGAAGCGCTGGTCGTGCTGGTAGTGCGCGAGTCGCACCGTGGTGGCGCCGAGCTCTCGGAGGAGCGCGAGATCCCGCTGCTTGTTCTCCTCCGTGATGGCGTTGCCGACGCCCTCGAAGTCCTGATGACGTGAGACGCCGCGCAGCGGGTATTCCTCGCCGTTCAGCAGGAAGCCGCGCTGCGGGTCGGTCTCGAACTCGCGGCAGCCGAAGCGCAGCTCGACCTCGTCGAGCACCCTGTCGCCAACGAGCAGTGCGGCTCGGGCGGTATAGAGGTGCGGGTCGCGCAGGCCGTGCCAACGGTGAACGTGCTCGATCGAAAGCGTCGAGTTCGCCTCGCCGTCGATGAGAGGCGCGATCACGGTCGCTTCGCCGTCAATGGCGAAGCGCACGCCGGTCGCAGATCCGCCGGAGGTCGTGACCACCGCCGCGCTGAGCGTGACCTCGGCGCGATCGCCGTCCAGTTCCGCGGTGACGATCAGGCCGGGGCCGCCGTTGCCGGCGAGGTCGAAGTGTTCGGGCCCGACGGTGATCTGGCGCACCTCGCGGTAGATGCCGCCGTAGAAGGTGAAGTCGGCCTGCTGCGGGTACACCCGCTCGTTCTTCGTGTTGTCCACGATCACGACGAGCGTTCCCGATCGGTCCCCGAGCCCATCCGTCAGGTTCACGCGGAAGGTCGAGTAGCCACCATCGTGAGTCGTGAGGAGGCGTCCGTCCAGGTACACCTCGGCCGACGAGTTCACGCCCGCGAACTCGACCCAGGTCACGACACCGGACCCGTCGGCCTCGATCACGCGTGCATACGTCGAGCGGCCGCGACGGTACTCGCCGCCGGCCTGGCCGTCGATCGCGTTCCAGGTGTGCGGCAGCACGACCTGCTCACCCGCAGCCGCGATCTCGTCCCAACTCGACCCCACGGGCAGTTCGACGGGAGCGAACGCCCAACCGTCGTGGATCGATGTGACCCGACGGGCGAGAGGGGCAGGGGGCGGCGTCATGGGAGTCTCCTTCGCACCAGTGTGCGCCGGCGCACGCCGGCTGGGGCCCGACCCACGATACGAAGCGAATCACCGGCATGATAGAACTGGTCACGCATGATCAGAACTGATTCGGCACCACCTGCGATTCACACCACCGGGGCTCTTCGATGACGACGACGCAATCACGTTCGCACGATGCACTCGAGCCCATCGCGGCCGCGATCGCCGAGGTCCTGAGCTGCCCGATCGAGCTCACGAGGGACATCGCACCGGCGCTCGATGCGTTCGAGTCGGCGCATTGCCTCGACCCACGCATCCAGCCCGCGTTCACCGCGTCGGTGCTCCGGCGGTTCGTGGGCGACATGGATCAGCAGGTCGTGCACGAGATCCGGGAGCCGCTCGGGATGGCGATCGCGCTCGTTCGCTGGGACGACCGCCTGCTCGTCATTGGCCCGTACACGCATGAGCCCATGCATCCGGGGGTCGCCGAAGAGGCCATGAGCCGGTTGGGCATTCCCAGCGCCCACCTGCCGATGTACAAGCTCTACCGCACCAGGTATGCGATCGTCGACGCCGAGTACGTGTACCGCGGCGCTGCCGGCCTGCTCCGCGCGGGCGGCGGCGAGGACCGCCTCGGCAGCCTCCGCGAGGTCGAGGCCGAGGGCGGGACGATCGCCCCCGGGGTCGGGGACGCTCTGCAATCTGCCGCGTTCACCGTGATCGAAGAGCGGTACCGACTCGAACGCGAGTTCATGGACGCGGTCGAGGAGGGCTCATCCGAACGAGCGCTCTCCGCCTTGCAACGCATGGGACGGATGCCGCAGACGATCAGCTACCTGAACACGCCGTTCCTCGGCACGACCATCCTGCGGATCATGGCCCGAGTCGCGGCGCAGCGCGGCGGGCTGCCGCCGGTGACCGTCGATGCGATCTCACAGGAGTATGCGCAGCGACTGCACCGCATCGGCCATTCTTCTGACCCGAAACGTTCCGCCTCCTTCACCTCGCAGATGGTCACGGAATTCTGCCGGTACGTCCGACGTCACAACCAGCGGGACTATCCCCCGCTGGTGCGTCGCGTCGCCGACGAGATCGACCTCCATCTCAGCCGCCATGTCTCGACGACCGAGCTCGCGGACCGGCTCGGCGTGTCCGCATCCACGCTCGCGCGCCGCTTCAAGTCGGCGACCGGCATGACCATCGTCGCGTACACAGCCCGGCAGCGAGCCGAGCGCGCCGCCCGACTGCTCGCCACGACGACGCAGAGCGTGCGCGATATCGCGCTGTTCGTCGGCTACGACGACGCGAACTACTTCGTGAAGGTGTTCCGAGAGGCGCACGGTCTGACGCCGACCGCCTATCGCGAGGCTCACACGAGCTGACGCGCTCGAGGGCCGCCGATCTGCGATCCGCGGCCCTCGAGATCGGCGCTCGTCAGGCGAGCACGCCCTCGCTTGCCATGTCCGCTGCCTGCAGCGCTTCCTTCTTCTCGGCGACGCGCTTCTGCACCTCGATCATCTCGGTTCGGTCGAGCTTGTAGCCGCGCATGGCGATCAGCGAGATCGCCCAGCCGAGGATCGGCAGGCCGAAGAACAACGCGAGGCTCATCAGCAGGATCGCCGTTGACGGGCTGTCAGTGGGCTGGGGCATCACCGCGGTGAACCCGATCAGCGCGACGGCGCCGAGGGCGAGCGCCGCCCCGAGCGACGAGATGATCTGATCGACGATGTTGTACGTCGCCGTGACCGTGGCCGGCAGGAACTTTCCCGAGCGGTCGAGCTCGTAGTCGATGACGTCGGCCCGCATGGCGCCCGCCGCGACGGTGACCACCATGGACGAGCCGTTCAGCAGCAGGTACACGAGGAAGAATCCGATCGTGAGCCCCAGGTTGCCGAGGATGGACCCCATGTCGACCACCAGGCAGAACACGGTCAGGACCACGGCGAGGATCAGGCAGAGCCACGTCCACGTGATGGTGGCGGCCTTCGAGCCGTGCTTGCCTGTATAGCGCGAACCGAAGATCGCGAACACGATTCCCGGGAGGATCGCGATGAGGCCGAGCACCGATCCGAGCTGCATGTTGCCGAGCAGGATGCCCCACATGAGCGTCCCGATGACGGCCTGCGACTTCACCACCTGGGCCAGCTTGTCGGAAGCGCCGCTGATCAGGAAGCGCTGGAACGGCCCGTTCTTCGTCAGCAGGTTCCACATGTCCCGCATCGAAACGTCGGCCTTGGCGCGGTCGACCGAGACGTGGGCGAAGTTCTCGGGCTTGTCGATGCGGGAGACGCCGACGCAGGCGAGGATCTGGAACACCAGCGAGCAGGCCACGTAGGTGAGCGCGGTCTCGCTCAGCATCTCGACCGTGAACTGGTTGCCGTGGCGCGGCAGGAAGACCAACGTCGAGAGGATCGAGAAGATCGCGGGCACGAAGTACGCGTAGACGGTAGCCCACACCTGCACGGACGGCCGCTGCCGAGGGTCGTTGGTGAGCACCGGTCCGGTCATCTGCCCGGCGATGTCGTTCATCGAGGATCCGATGATGTAGACGACGTAGATCGCGATGAAGAACACGGCGCCGAACCCACTGTCGGGGGCCCAGACGAAGAGCAACAGGATCGCAAGGGATCGGATCACCCAACCACCGAGCATGAAGAAGCGCAGCTTGCCGAACCGGAAGTTGACCTTCTCGATGATCAGCGCGAGCAGCGGGTCGATCAGTCCGTCGAAGACGCGAGTGAGCGTGAGGATGAGCCCCGCCGCGGCGACCGCGATGCCGTAGCCGACGTTCTGCAGGTAGCTCATGAGGCCGACGAGGACGTAGAAGATCATCGCCGAGCCGTTGTTCATCTGGGAGAGGGCGATTTCCCACGTCTTGGCGCGACGGTAGGTGACGCCGTCCGCCTCGCTCGCCGTCTGCTTCGGGTTACGCGCCATTGCGTGTTCGCTCCTTCGAGAATCCGCTCGGTCGACCGACGGCTCGTTCCGTCGGCCTCCTCATGAGCCGAAGGCAAGAGTAGGAAGACGAGCAGCCCGCCTGATAGAAGTCGCAGAGCGGACATAGAAGAGAACCGGCGGAACCTGCGGGCGCGAGACCGCACCACATGACGAACGCGGGCCAGAGCGCACGCGACTGCGCTCTGGCCCGCGTCAGAGGGAGACCCGGCCGTCACGCCTTCAGGCGGAGCACCGCACCGGGCGTGACGCCGGCGCCATTGAAGCTGTCGACGGCGAACCAGTACGGGTGGCCCGCGTTCAGCGAACCGACCTCGAGGTCCGTGCGGTCGTAGACGAGCCACGAGTGGTAGAGCTTGTCGGGCGAGAGTCCGTAGCGCACGTTGTAGCCGAGGCCACCCGGCGCGGCATCCCACCGGAGCGACGCCGTGCGCGGGTCGTGTCGTTCGCCCCGGACCCCGACCGCCGCTGGCAATGGCTCATCGGCATGACCGAACACGCGCAGTCCGCTCACGGCGAAGGCACCGCCGAACGGCAACGCGCCTGCGGTGACCCGGATGTGCCGCGCGCGCTTCGCCTCGGGCAACACGATGAAGGCGTGGGGGGCATCGTCGCCTGTACCGATCGTGTCGTGCACGACCACCCACTCCACGCCGTCGGACGAGATCTCGACGCGCACCTCGGTCGGCTGCGAGTCCGGGAAGACGGCGCGCTTGCCGAACGTCGCCTTCGCGAGGTCGCGGCGCTTGGGCGCGCGCGGTGCGAGGTCGTGGTCGGCGAGGTTGACCTGCACTGCGTGGACAGTCGACTCCGCGCCGAGATCGAGCTGTAGCCACTCCCCCGGTTGATCCGAGCCGGCGACCCACCAGGTGCGCACGGACTCGTCGGTCGCGAGCCTGGGGCCGTGCCCTTCGGCCGCCGACGAGGCGGTCGCGGCCGCACGGTGCGACAGGAGCATCCAACCCGGAGATGCCTCCGTCCACGGATCGAATGGGCGGTCGGGCACCTGCATCGGGAAGTCCGCGAAGTTCTGGTTGCAGAACAGCACGCCGTCATCGTCGAACCCGGCCGGGAACAGGCCGATCCGTCGCTCGAAGTCGGCGTTGACCGAGACGCGCATGGTCGCGACATGCCACCAGTTGCCGTGCCGGTCCTGGAAGGTGCTGCCGTGCCCTGCGCCCGTGATGAAGCCCCCGGGCTTCGACGAGAACGGGCTGTGCGGGTCGTACACGAACGGGCCGAGCGGCCCATCGCCCACGTATGCGCCGTCGGCGTACGTATTGAATTGCGTGCCCGGCCCCGCGTACTGCAGGTGGTACCGGTCACCGACGCGGGTCATGTACGCGCCCTCGATGAATGGTGCGTCGCCGATGTAGGCATCCATGACCTTGCCCATCAGCCCGCGGCGCACGACGGGCAGGTAGTCGTCGCCGGTTCGCTCCCATCCGCGGGTCTCGGTGTCGGCGGCGATCAGCGGCATGGGCTCGCCGATGTGTTGCAGCGTCGCACGGTCGAGCTCGACGCCGCGGATCGGTTCCTTGTGGGAGCATCCCCAGTACAGGTAGAGCCGGCCGTCGTCGTCCTGGAACGTGTCGGGATCCCAGAACGCGATGTCGCTCGGGGCGATCTCCTCGAAGTCGTCGCCCATCGGATCGACGCTGCGGAAGAACCTCCCCTTCGTCTTCCGCGAGGCGGTGAAGAGCAGCGCGCCGTCGACCTCGTGCACATCGGGTGCATAGTCGATCGCGGGGATCTTCTCGCTCGGCTGCAGCGTCCAGTCGACGAGGTCGTCGGAGTGCCAGAAGCCACGCGTCATCGACGCGAACATGTAGTACCGGCCGCGGTAGAGGACGACGGTCGGGTCGGCAGCCTCTCGATGCACGCTGCGGCCGGCGAACGGCGTGCGCACGTCTTGATACCGGTAGGCGAGGTCGAGCGGGTTGCAGACGATGCGCGCGGTCACGAGGTCGCCCCCGCGGCATCCGTCGGCAGCGGCTCAACCGGTGTACGAATCGCCTGAAGGTGCGCGATCGACGCGGCGATCGCGTCGAAGGCGTCCTCGACATGATCGAACTCGACGACCGGAAGACAGGTTGCAGGCGCGACTGCGAGCGCCTCGTCGCTCGCCAGACGCCCCCACCCGAGCGCGCACTGCGTGAGTGCCGCCGGGTCGTCGTCACCACCGACGGCGAAGACGTCGACCGCCTGGGCGGCGTCCTTGAGGTGCAGCGCGCGGACCCGGGAGCCGAGCCGCTCGACGAGCGCCGGGACATCCTGCCCCGCGGCCGTCGCCCAGTAGACGTCGAGCTCGAGGGCGACGCGCTCGTCGAGGAGCGATACGAAGTACTCGTACGCGGTCAGGTCGCCGATGCGGTGATGGAACTCGAACGAGTGGTTGTGGTGGCCGACCACCAGCCCTTCGGCGGCGGCCGGCTCGACGAGCGCGTTCATCCGGTCGGCGGTCCGGGCGATGTCGTCGGCGGTACGCCAGCGGTCCGCGTCGACCATCGGGTCGATCAGGATGTCGGCGCCGAGCGCCCGCGCTGCGGCGAGGGCGGCGGAAGGGGGCGGCACCGGTACCTCTCGTCCGGCGAGTCTCATCGTGTCGGAGAGCAGCGGTGCGTGCGCCGTCGGGATCACGAGCCCGTTCGCCGCCGCCGCGGCGGCGAGCTCGGCTGGTCGGTCGAACACCGAGAACGGCTCGACGGCTTGGGCGCCGGCGTGCGCGAGGCGCCCGAGCGTCGCATCCAGGTCGGTCAAGTCATGGCGCACCGTGTACAGCTGCACGCTGATCGGTGGCGTGGTGGACACGGCCATCAGACCGTCTCTCCCGCGTCAGCGAGGAGCGTGCTGCCCGTCATGATCATCGAGAGGTCGCTCGCGGCGAAGAGGACGACTCGCGCGATGTCGTCGGGGGTCCCCATGCGGCCGATGATGCTCGTGTTCATCACCTCGAGCGGCGGCATCTCGATGCCCGCCGCGGCCGCCGCCTCGGCGCCGGCACGGGCCGCCGCGAGGTTGCCCTCGGTCGGAACGAAGCTCGGTGCCACGCCGAGCACGCGGATGCCGAGCGGGGCGAGGTCGACTGCGAGCGACTTCGTCATGCCGAGCGCCGCGTGCTTCGATCCCACGTAGGCGGCCATGCCGGGGAACGCCACCTGTACGCCCGCGGTGGAGATGATGTTGACGATGACGCCGCCCGATCCGTCGGCCGACATGCGGCGTGCGGCTTCACGCGAGCCGAGGAAGACGCCGCGTGCGTTGACCGCGAACGTCGCGTCCCACATCTCGTCGGGCATCATCGTGACGGGCGCGTTGGGGAAGATCCCGGCGTTGTTGACCCAGACGTCGATACCGCCGAGTTCGGCGACCGCCAGGTCCGCGGCTGCTGCGACCGATGCCGCGTCGGTGACGTCGGCGCGCGTGCTCGCGACGCGAACGCCGTAACGGTCGCCGAGCTCTTCGGCGGCCGCACGGGCAGCGTCTTCGTTGAGGTCGATCAGCAGGAGATCGGCGCCGGCCTCGGCCAGGCGCGCCGCGATGGCCTTGCCCAGCCCCTGTGCGGCGCCGGTGACGACGGCGCGACGGCCCGAGAGCGACAGCAGGTCGGTCAGCGGGCGGGCCGAGACGTCCGCGAACGGGAAGCTCATGCCGCGACCTCCGTCGACTCGAGTCCGTTGCGTGTGGCGACCTCGCCGAGCCACGCCAGGCTCGGCTTCGGGGTGCGTGCGAAGTTGTCGCGGTCGACCGCGATCAGGCCGAACGTGGGCTCCCAGTGCCCCCATTCGAAGTTGTCGAGCAGCGACCAGTGCAGGTAGCCGCGCACGTCGATCCCATCGGCGATCGTGCCCGCGAGGCCCTGGAGCGCCTCGTCGGTGTACCGGATGCGCTGCGCGTCGTCGGCGGTCGCGATCCCGTTCTCGGTGATCATGATCGGCGTGTGCTCGCTTACCTCCCACGCGTGGCGCACGGCGATCGCGAGCGAGTCGGGGCGGTACGCCGTGCCGACGAGCGTGTTGTCCGGCGCGGGCGGATGCGGCACGAGTCCGTTCGCGTCGACCTGCTGGCTCGAGTACGCCTGAACGCCGACGAAGTCGTCGCCCCGCGAACCCTCCCAGTACACGTCCTCCTTGCCATACCTGATCTGCTGCAGCTTCTCCTCGCCGCCCGGCGCGGCCGTGAGCGCGCCCGCCGCGATGGTCCAGCCGACCTTGGCGTTCGTGCGGGCGCGCACGATCTCACGGGCCGCATGGTGGATGCGGGTGAACAGGCGTCCGATCTCGGGGTCGGCGTAGGTGAGGAACTCGCTGTGGGTCTGCTTCTGCTCCTCGTCGCCGTCGGCCTCGACCGTCGGGCTGGTCCACTCGCCGCCGGACGCAGCGAGGTGGCGCATCGCGGTCATGATCGCGGCCTGCATGTTCGGCTCGTTCATCGTCACGACCCACTCGACGCCGTCGAGGATCGTGCACGCCTGCTCCACGAATGCGCAGAACAGCTCCTGCGCCTCGGTGCCGTCCCAGCCGCCGAGCGCGGCGAACCACTGCGGCGTCGTGAAGTGCTGCAGGGTGACGACCGGGGTCACGCCGTGCTCGAGGCAGGTGTCGATCATGCGGCGGTAGTGCGCGAGCTCGGCCTTCGAGAAGTGTCCCCGCACCGGTTCGATGCGCGACCACTCCAGGCTGAACCGGTACGACGTGAGGCCGGACTCGGCGAGCAGTCGGATGTCCTCGGCATAGCGGTGGTAGCTGTCGACGGCGTCGCCGGAGAGCTCCATGCCGGGCATCATCTGCTCGCGCGCCCACCAGTCGCTGTTCACGTTGTTGCCCTCGATCTGGTGGCCGGCGGTCGCGGCGCCCCACAGGAAGCCGTCGGGGAACGTCGTCATGAGGTGGTCCTCTCGTTCGTTGAATCTGGAAGGTTCGGGAGTTCGGGTGGTCAGACCGCGGCGGGCACGGGCGTGGCGATCGGGAGCAGGGCGGAGGTCTCGAACCGTCCGGCACCGACCCGGTGCACGGCACCGTCAGGCAGGACCACACGGGCCTTCGTGCCCGACGGGATCTCGGCGGTCAGGTGCATCCGTTCGCCAACGATGCGCCAGTCGACGGTGATCGACCCTTGAGGGCTCTTGTGCGAACCGCGAGCCCAGGTGACGCCGCCGCCGGGAACGGGCGCGATGACGACCTGCTCCCATGCGATCGAGTCCTCCTCCTGACGGAGCCCGAGGGTGTGGGTGTGCAGGAATCGCATGGCCGCGCCCTTGCTGTAGTGGTTCAGGGATTCGTGGGCGTCGCCGTGCTCGTCGATGCCCTCCCAGTCCTCCCAGACGGTGGTGGCGCCGCGGTCGAGCATGTATCGCCACGACGGAGCGGTGCGCTGCTGCAGCAGTTCGTACGCGACATCCGCCCGGCCCTCGTCGGCGAGCACCGCGAGCAGGTCGCCGGTCGCGAGGAAGCCGGTTCCGACGTGGGTGCCGGCATCACGGATCAGTTCGACGAGCCGGTCGATCGCACGAGGGCGAAGCTCGGCGGGAATGAGTCCGAACGCGAGCGCGCGCACGTACGCGGCCTGGGTGTCGGTCGTCGTCGTGCCGTCGGGCCGAAGGTACGCCCTCTGCCAGGCCTCCGCGACGCGCTCGGCGACCGCCGAATAGGCCATGGCGTCGTCGGCGCGGCCGATGATCTCGGCGATTCTCGCGAGGGTCGTGGTCGACCGGTGCAGGTAGGCGGTGCCGACCTCGCCCTTGTCGGCCATGTACCAGGCCATCGGGTTGTGCTTGATCGGATCGATGCGGTTGCCCTCGGCGTCGCGCTGCTTGGGTTCCGTCCATTCGCCCCAATGGAAGGTTCCGTCCCAGAGGTACGCCTCGAACGGCTCCGGGTCAGGTGAGGCATGCACGCGGGCGTGGTGGCGAGTCGTGCGCGCCTGCTCGAGGGCCCACTCGACCCAGCGGACCATCGCGTCGTAGTTCTCGGCGAGGACCTGCTCGTCGCCGTACGCGAGGTACAGCTCCCAGGGCACGGCGACGATCGCGTCCCCCCAGCCGGACGATCCCGTCATCATCGCGAACTGGTCGTCGAGATGGTGCTTGATGCGCCGGCCATCGGGCGAGAAGTTCGCGATGCGCCCGTCCTGGAGCTGGTCGTCGCGCACCGAGCGCAACCACTTGCGGCTGAAGCCGTGGACGTCGTACAGGCGCGTCGCGGTCGGGGCGAAGACCTGGTAGTCGCCGGTCCAGGCCAGCCGCTCACGGGTCGGGCAGTCGGTTGGGACGTCGACGGCGTTGCTGCGGAAGCTCCAGTCGGCGAGATCGTGCAGGCGGTTGAGCTCGTCGTCGCTGCACGCGAACGTGCCGGTGCGCGCGAGGTCGGTGTGGACGATGTGCATGTCGATCGTTCCGGCGTCGAGTGGTTCGCCGTTGGTGCGAGTGATGCGGGCGTATCGGAAGCCGTGCACGGTGTGCCGCGGCTCGAAGACGCTGCCGGTCTCCCCCGCGATGACCTCGTCGCGCTGGACGAAGACGATGGGTGCCTCGCCCGGTCGTTCCGCATCCAGGTGGGAGGTGCAGAGGTCTCCGTCGCGATCGAGGGCCTCGCCGTACTCGATCACCGTGCGCGTTCCTGCCGAACCGAGATCGCTCAGCCGAATCCACCCGGATGCGTTCTGACCGAAGTCGGCGATCCATGCCCCGCCCGGGAGCCGCCGAAGCTCCAGCGGGGTCCGGGTCTCGATGACGCGGACCGGTGGCGCGGGTGACCAGTCGACGGCGGGCGCGTCCACGACGTCGACCAGCACCGGACCTGCAGCGGGGGTGGGCGCCGAGAGGTCGAGGGTCTGCCCGTCCATCAGGTCGGCCCTCGTGATCGCGGAACGGGCGCTCGTCCACGTCTCGTCGCTGCGGACGACCTGCCGACCGCCGTCGGCGAACTCGAGGTGCAATTCCACTCGGGCGCCGAGGGTCGTCCCCCATCCAGCGGGCGACCGGAACGCGCCGACCTGGCCGCGATACCAGCCGTCGGAAAGGACGATCTCGATCCGATTCTCGCCCGTGTGCAGCGATGCCGTCGCATCGGCAGCTTGGGCGTAGAGCGTCTGGTCGTACGACGTCGAACCGGGCGCGAGCTCGGTCGTGCCGACACGTTCACCGTTCACGCTCACCGTGTAGACGCCGAGCGCGGTGCTGTAGAGCCGCGCCGAGGCGACGTTGCGGTCGACCGTGAAGCGCCCGGCGAGCACGTGCGCCCCCCGCTTGCCGTATCCGGCATCATCATCCGAGCCGAGCGCCGGCTCGCGCGGCGAGATCCACGATGCCGACCAGTCCGCGTCCAGCAGACCCGACTCGAAGCGAGCCCACTCCGACCAGGCGGCGTCGGGCGCGGCCGCCCGCACGCGCCACCGCACCCGTTGCCCACTGTCGAGCGCACCGAACGGCCAGCGCACCAGGCGCCGCCCGGTCGCACCTGCGGCGATCGGCTCCGCACCGTCGATCTCTGCCTCGACGAGATAGGCGGAGCGGATGTCCCGGTCCACCGGGTCCTTCCAGGAGAGCCGTGGGCTGGGTCTGGTCACGGTGAATCCGTCGCCGCCGCTGTCGACGGCGAGGGCGTAGGGTGCAGTGCGCATGGTCGTTCGATTCCGTTCGAAGCTGCAGGTCGTGCGTCGGGAGTGTCGATCCGCTACCGGATCGACTTCACCTTCAGCAGGATGATGAGGCCGCCCACGAGGGCGAACACGCCGCCCGCGAGATACAGCAGCGTGTAGTTCTTCTCGCCGCCGATCGCGCCGATCGTGATCACCAACCCGGCGAGCATCGGGGCGATCGCGCTCGGGATCTTCTGCGCGAACTGGATGACGGCCATGTAGCGGCCCGCTTCGTTGCGCTCGGGGATGATCGCGAACACGATCGCCTGGTCGACGGTCGCGAAGACGGCGATCGACAGTTGCATGGTGACCGCACCGGCGATGATCTGCGGGAGGCTCCACGCAGTGGCCTCGAGGATCGCGCCGGCCACGAAGAGCACGGCGGCGATCATCACGAACAGCCGCCGGCGCTGCAACCTGTCGGAGAGGAAGCCGCCCACGAGCGCACCGATCGTGGCGGCCAGCACACCGACCAGGCCCACGGTGGCGACCACCCCGGCGACCTCGCGAACGGGCATGTCGAGTCGTTGCGCGTAGAAGAAGGTGCCGAACGTCGTGTTGAAGTACAGGCCGATGAAGAAGATGAAGCGGCCGAGCCAGTTCCACGCGAAGTCCGGGTACTTGCGGACGCTGAAGCCGTAGCTCTTGAACACGGACATCGGCGTGACCTGTGCAGCGGGCGCGAGGCCCTTCGAGCTGCCCTCCGGCTTCACGAGCGGGAACAGGACGATGAGCACGGCGCCGATCAGGCCCGGGACGAGGAAGACGAGGAATGTGCTCGACGAGACGGCGTAGGCGACGCCGATGCCGAGCACGGGCGCGATCTGCGTCATCAGCCCGGTCAGCGCCGAGACACGACCACGCTGCTGCTCGGGCAGCTTGTCGGCCTGCAGCGTTTGCAGCGCCGCTCCAGCGATCGACCAGCCCACCATGCCGAAGACCCAGCCGGCGCCGACGATGAGGAGGTTCGGCGCGAGGCCGATGATGACGAGGCCGACCAAGCCGACGGCGGTACCGAGGAAGAGGAACGGCGCCCGTCGACCGAACCGCGACCTCGTCCGGTCGCTCCAGATGCCGACGAGCGGGCTGATCACCAGGTAGGCGACCTGGGCGACGCCCGTGATGTAACCGAGCACCTCCTCATGGCCCGGTGCCAACTCCGTGATCCGCACGGCGAGGCCGTACGACAGGGGCACCATCATCGCCATTGACGCGCCGAAGCTCGCCAGCATGAGCCAGAAGATGTAGCCCTTGCTCATCGGCTGGGTCGGCTCGGCGCCAGCGTCGACCGCGCCTCCGACGGCGTCCCGCAACGTGGCATCCAGGTCGGACTGCGGGGCGATGCCGACCGGCACGTTCGCTGCGATGCCGGCGGCGCTGAGCTGCTCCGCATCCGGCTCGTTCTTCGTCACCATTGACTCCTTATCGGGGTGAATCCGACCACGCGATCGTACGCGCAATCCTGCTGGGCAACCACCCAAAAGTAACCACCGTGGTTACACCGTGGCAACTGTAACCAGGTCGGTTACTATTGGCAAGTCCGGAATCAAACTGACCTGCCAGACTGGGGTCGTGGATCACCGAACAGGAGACGAGATGCACGGAACGACGGCCGTCGCGCCGACGGATCGCTCGTCGGTCACCGTCCCCGATTCCGACACGCCGGGGACTTCGCGTTCACCGCGACCCTCGCGGCGCGGCCCGTACTCCAAGACGCCGGCCAGGCGCGCGGAGATCGTCCGCGCCGCGCTCGCGAGCTTTGCAGAGCACGGCTACGAACGTGCGTCGCTCCGCGACATCGCCGCGCGATCCGACGTCACGCACGCTGCGCTGCTCCGCCACTTCGCGAGCAAGGACGAACTCCTGCTCGCCGCGCTCGCCCAACGCGATCTCGATGACGAGGAACTGGCGCACCGCATCATGCAGTCGCGCGTCCCTGCCGAGCGTGTGCTGTCCAGCGTGCTCGCAGACGAGTTCGCCCATCCTGAACGCCAGCGGAACTGGCTCGCGATCACCGTCGCGGCGACCAATCCGGAACACCCCGCGCACGAGTTCTTCATCGCCAGACGCGAACGGATGCGCTCGCATCTTTCGAGCGGACGCCTGCCGACGGTAAAGGACGGCGAGGAGATCACTGCCGACGAGAAGGTCACCATGATGATGGCCATGATGGATGGCCTTCGAATCCAGGCGCTCCTCGACCCGACCCGGCCGACCCTTCCGCTCCTCGAAACCTTCATGCGGCTGCTCGTCACCGACGACGAACAGGAGTGATCCTCGGAGCGTGCTCGGTGGTGGTCGGGCCACCCACTCGCGCGGTTCTCGATACCGAAGCCGGTCAGGACTCGACACACCGAGACGAGTCTGGAAGTCCCAGTCACTCCGGATGCCGCGGCGTACTGGTCGATCAGGACGCGCCGACCAGTCACCGCACCCGGAACCCGATCCTCAAGGGGAGCAGACGATACAGCGTTTCGTTAATTCAGCGATTCCTGTACAGTCGCTCGCATGTCGACCGCCACCGCGTCCGTGACCCACACCGCCGCACTGGCCCGGCTCGGGTACGCGCTTTCGGACGCGACCCGAGCGGGTGTCCTTCTGACGCTTCGTGAGGCTCCGGCGTATCCATCGGACTTGGCCGATGCGCTCGGGGTGTCCCGGCAGGTCATGTCGAATCAGCTGGCCTGCCTGCGTGGGTGTGGGCTCGTCGAGGCTGTGCCCGACGGGCGCCGCACCTGGTATCGGCTCGCCGACCCACATCTCGCTCCGGCTCTCAGCGAGCTGCTGCAGGTCGTGCTGTTCGTGGATCCCGGGTGCTGTGCCGGAGCGAGCTGCACTTGCGCATGACCGTCAACACTCTGTCCCCTTCGGCTGAGCGAACGCACACGCTGCAGCGTCGGATCCGGTGGATCGTCTCGGCGACGATCGCGTACAACGTGGTCGAGGCCGTGATCGCGATCACGGCCGGTGGCATCGCGTCGTCGTCCGCCTTGGTCGCGTTCGGGTTGGACTCGACGATTGAGGTGCTGTCCGCGGCGGCGGTCGCCTGGCAGTTCACGCGCCGAGACCCCGAGCGTTGGGAGAAGGGCACACTGCGCGTCATCGCGGTCGCCTTCTTCGCCCTGGCCGCCTACGTGACCGCTTCGTCTCTGCTCGCGCTGGTGCTGCGAACCGACGTCGAGCACAGCACTCTCGGCTTGGTCATCACCGCGCTGAGCGTTCTCCTGATGCCGTTCCTGTCGCTCGCAGAGCGCCGAGCCGGCCGCGAACTCGGCTCGGCGACAGCGGTCGCCGACTCGAAGCAGACGCTCATCTGCACGTACCTCTCCGCAGCGGTGTTGGTCGGCCTCGTCCTGAACAGCCTGTTCGGGTGGTGGTGGGCCGACGCGATCGCCGGCCTCGTCATCGCCGGCTTCGCCGTGCGCGAGGGAATCGAGGCATGGCGCGGTGATGCCTGTGCCACGTCCGTCGGCATGCTCCTCGAGGACGAGCGCGACGAACACGTACAGGACGAGCACGACGCTTCCGCCCGATAGCCGATCGTCAGGCGGAACTACTCGACGGCCGCGGCGCGGCGGCGCCCGCCGACAGCGAGCACGAGTGCTCCGGCGAGCAACACGATCATGGCGGCCCCTGCCCACCAGGTCGAGTCGACACCCGTCGAGGCGATGCCGGTCCCGACAGGCGTCACTGCGGCCGGCGCCGAGGCCGGCGGGACCGGAGCAACGGGCTCGGCCACCGGGCCTTCCGTCGAGACCTCGAGGATGCGACCCGCTGGTCGACCGAGAACCAGATCGACGTCGACACGTCGGCGCCGTCGGCGCCGACCGTGGTGAATCGCAGTTCGTGCGCCCCGAACGGCACGCTCTGCGGCAGCACCGCCTCGACGTCGATCGTGCCCCTCACCGTCGGCGTTGGATGCCGTGATGGTGACGGTTGAGGTGCCGGCGGCCGGCGGGGTGCCGACGAGCGTGCCGTCGGCTTCGAGCGTCAGCCAGTCGGGCAGGACGGCGCCGTCGACCGCTTACGAAACCGCGTGCTCGGCGACGAGCTCGAGGGCGAACGGCACGCCGGCGTGCAACACCGGCAGGTCGTCGGTCACCCACTCGACGAACTCGTCGCGGGCGAAGCCCGGGGCATCCGTCGCCTCGAGTTCGAGGTCGGCCGCGTCGCCCACGCGGGCATCGGCGAGGGCGGACGTGAATGCCCGCGGGGCCACGCCGAACGCAAACAGAAGTGACGCTTCAGCCCCGACACGGTACAGATCGACCGTCGGCCGAGTGGATCAGCGAGCCGGAACGTTTCCCTGCCCGACGCGGCGCTCGAGCTTGTCGAGCACGATGTCGCGCACCTCGTGCCATTCGCGCCGGAGGTCGACGTGCTCGGGGTCACGGAGCCGACGGAATCGCAGCCCTTCGAACACCGCCCGAAGCAGCAGGAAGACACGGTCGGGATCTTCGAACTCGCGCTCGACCAGGGGGCGGAGCGCGGCGAACGAGCGCGCGTCGCGCTCCAGGTAGTAGGTATGGGCCGGATGCTTCGGGTCGATGGCTTCGGCCTCGAGCGCGTCGTACCGCCGGGTCGTGTCCCCCGCGCGCTCGTAGTAGCTGAGGGCGGTCTCGACGAAGTCGTCGAGTCGGGCATCCTCGGGCTGGCCGGCGGCGATCGCGGCGAGGTCGAGCTCGTCGCGATGCTGGAGCACGGCGTACAGCAGGCTCTCCATGTCGGGGAAGTAGTGCATCAGCCCGGGAGCGGACATCCCGCACCGGCGCGCGACCTCGCGGAGGCTCAACGAACGATAGCCCTCGGCGGCGATGATCGCGTCGGTGATCTCGACGATCTCCTCACGACGGACCTCGGGGCTCAGCCTGCGTGCCATGCGACCAACCTCCAGAAATCGGAACTCTCATCGTATCTGACATCCGACAGATACGCGGTGATGAGGGGCGGATGCCGTGGCGGCATCCGCCCCCTCGCTCTCGCACTTCGTCAGTCGGCGATCTGCTCGTGCATGCGGTTGTCCTCGACCATGACCTTGAGCTTGGCCTCGGTCAGGTCGTAGAACTTCAGCAGGATGAACGCGCCCAGGGCCGAGCCGATCGCGGCACCCAGGTTGTACACGGCCCACATGGAGTCGATGGCACCGGTCGACTGGGTCACGGCCTCGCCCGCGACGGACGACTGGTAGCCGGCGAGGCCGATCACCCAGAGGCCGACCGCACCCGAGATCGCCGTACCCGCCTTCGCCATCAGCGTCTGCATGGAGAACGTGGCGGCCTCGTAGCGGCGCTTGTTCCGGTAGAAGTCGTACTCGATCGAGTCGGCGAACAGCAGCGAGAACATGAACACCTGCGGTGCCAGGACGATGCCCTTCAACGCCGAGACCAGAAGCATCAGCTCGAAGGACTCCTTGCAGAAGAAGAAGGCGACGAGCGAGAGCGCAGCGCCTGCGATCAGCGAGAAGGCAAGCAGCGGGATCTTGCCGAATCGGCGGATCAGGCGACCTCCGAAGGGGGCGATGACGACGACGGGGAGGATGGTCAGCATCAGCAGGAGTGACGAGGATTCGGGGCTTCCGTAGATGTCGCCGGCCACGAAGGGCGCGAGGGTCGTCGCGAAGTTCGCGCCGTTCACGACGAGGCCGATCACGACCGTGAGCATGAGGTACTTGTTGTGGACGACAGCGCGCCAGATCGCCAGGATCGACGGGCGCTCACGGCCCTCGGCGCTGACTCGCTCCTTGGCGGAGCGGATCGGAAGCATCACGAGGAGGCTGACGACGCCGAAGATCGCGAGGGTGAGGAACCAGTTGTTCGCGGTCGCAGCGAGCACCTGCGGCATCGCGATGATGCCGACGAGGATGCCGATGAGGCCTGCCACGTGGTTGTTGGAGAGGATGACGTTCCGCTCGGCCGGCTCGGGCGACATGACGGCGCCGAGGGCATAGCCCGGGCCGTCCGACGCCGCGTACACGGTGCCCCAGATCAAGTAGGTGATCGTCGCATAGGTGATGCGCACGGCGAGGTCCTGCTAAATGAGGAGGTCCTGGAAGCCGAAGCAGAACACCGTGAACAGCGGAACGGTGATGGCCGCGAGGAACACCCACGGCTTGAACTTGCCGCTCTTCAGCTGGAACCGCTCGATCACGGTCGCCAGGACGGGGTCGATGATCGCGTCGTAGAGACGGGCGATCAGCAGGATCGTGCCGACGATCACTGCGGGGATACCGAGCGCGGACGTGTAGTACACGGCCAGGAACGACGTGACGATGATGAACAGGATGTTCTGGCCGAACCAGAACGAGTTGTATCCGAGGCGCTCGCGGCGCGAGGTGAGGAAGACCGGCTTGGGCTTCGTAGCCGTGGTCGCCGGGGCGACCGGGTTCGTGGTGGTGTCCACTGCACATCCTTGTGTAGGTGCGGGCGGTCCGCGTGTGCGGGCCTGGGAATGGGTGAGCGCGCGAGCTGCGCGCCGGGTCTGGCGTCGAGTGGGATGCGGAGGGTGTGCAGCCGGGTCGGCTGCGCCCTGCGACCCGTTACATGACGCCCTGCCACTCGATCGAGGCGGGCCGGAACCATGCCCAGCCCCGGCGATCCCACGCTCGGGATGCCGCCGCCAGGCGGTGGACGTACTCGTCCCAGTCCGTCGGCGTCGCAGACCAGGCACGCTCACCGAGGCCGGCGAGGCGGGGCATGAGCAGGAACTCGAGGTCGTCGCGATCGGTGACGGTCTCGCACCAGACCGCGGCCTCGACCCCGGCGATGCGGTCATCGGAATCGAGGCCCGGTGTCACCGACACCGGGTCCCACTCGACCATCTCGCGGAGCGTGGCCCCAGGATAGAACGGCAGGCCGACCCGCGCCCGCAGCGCTTCCTGATCTTCGGTCGCGGCCGTCTCGGCGTGCGGCTGGTCGAAATAGAGAACCGTGTTCGGCGAGACGAGCACCCGAGCGCCCTTTGCAAGCGCGGTCGGAACGTCGTCGGACGACTTGCCCATCGTCTCCAGGAACACCGTCGCCAGCTCGGGCGGGAGCATCCCATCCAGGGCGCCGGAGTCCATCATCGCGGCCATCTGGTTCGGTTCGATCCAGTACTGCACCACGTCGTCGGCGCCGACGTTCGCTCGAGCCGCCTCCTGCCAGCCGATCGCACGCTTGCCGAGCCCCCGGACGACGGCCATGGCCTCATCGACGAACGCGGCGTGGGCCTCGTCGGACATGCCGAATGCCTCATCGCCGCCGACGTGGACGTAGGCGGCCGTGTGGAACTGCACGGCCACCGCCGTGAGCGCGTCCGCGACGAATTGCCGTGTCGGGCCGCGGTCGAGGTCGAGCGTGCCGATCGCGAGGCCGGCAGCCGAAGCCGCCTCGGCCGCAGGGTTCGGCTCGGGGGCGAGCGCCGGGTAGGCACGGAACACGGCCTGCACGTGACCGGGCAGGTCGACCTCGGGCACGATCGTGACGAACCGCTCGCGTGCGTACTGCACGAGCTCGGCGACATCCGCCTGCGAGTAATACCCGCCCGGGCGGTCGCCGAGCGCACCGGCCCCGCCGACCTCCGTGAGGAGCGGCCAGGTCGGGACTTCGAACCGCCAGCCCTGGTCGTCGGTGAGGTGCAGGTGCAGCACGTTCAGCTTGTACAGCGAGCACATGTCGATGACCCGGCGGATCGACTCGGGATCGTGGAAGGTTCGGACGACGTCGACGGAGAGCCCGCGCCAGGCGAAGCGCGGACCGTCGGAGAGGCGCGCGCCCGCCACCTCGGCGACGCTCCCAACAGCGCCTGCCGTGATGAGCTGGCGAAGCGTCGTGAGCGCGCGATGCACTGCTTCGTGAGTCGCGCCGCGAAGGCGGACGCCGGTCGGGTCGATCTCGATCGCATGCCGTTCGTCCGCGTCCTCGAGGTCGCGACCGTCGGCGCGCACGCCGGTCGCGAGTGGGAGATGCTCCAGACCTGTGGCGTCGAGCTCGACGAGGATGTCAGCCGTGACCGCGTCGTCTCCATCCGACGCGACCACGAGCGCGAGGCCCGAGTCCGTCGCCACATCCTCGACGAAGCGGTGCAACAGGCCGGCGAGCGACTCCGGACCGCTCACGCGGGCGCCGGAGGAGACACGCCAGGTGCCGGGAAGGAAGCGGGCGCTGCGGACAGCCGGAATGGCCGCCGTCGAGAACGCCTCGCCAGCGCTCGGCTGGTGAGGTCCGTGAATGCTGATGAGATCGGTCACGCCGCTCCTCGTCATTGAAGGCTCTTATCTAACGGTTGTTAGGTACACTACCTTACACATGTCAGATAACGAGTTAAATCAGGAGGATACATGCGGATCGGGATCGATGTGGGCGGCACGTCCACCCGTGGCGTCGTCATCTCAGAGGGCGATGCCATCGTGGCGGAGGCTGAGCGCCGCACGGCACTCGGCAGCTCCGGCGTCCTGCAGTCCATCACGGACGTCGTGATGGTGCTTTCCGAAGCGTCACCTGGAATTCCACCGGCCGAGATCGGGATCGGCGTCCCCGGACTCGTCGACCCGGCGTCCGGCGTCGTGCGGCACGCCGCGAACCTCGGGATCGCACGTCTGCCACTCCAGCGACTCGTCGCTGACGCGACCGGGGCCAGGGTCGTGGTCGACAACGACGTCAGTGCGGCGACGCTCGGCGCGATGCAGTACGTGCACTCCGACAACCGCGGCGCCCCACAGTCGTTCGCCTACATCAATATCGGTACCGGGCTCGGAGTCGGGCTCGTGACGAACGGTCGGCTGGTCCACGGCCGACATGGTCATGCGGGCGAGCTCGGTCACTTCCCGCTCGGGCTCACCGACCGGGAATGCGGGTGCGGGCAGCGCGGCTGCATCGAGACGTCAACCTCCGGTTCCGCGCTCTCGCGCTTCAACCCGGATCGAGACCGCGACGCGCCACTCCCCGACGACTTCCTGAAGGGCCTGGTCGCGCTGCTCCGGATGACCACGTTGGCGACCGACCCGTCGAGCATCGTGCTCGGCGGCGGAGTCGTGTCGAACTGCAGCGGCTTTCTCGAACAGGTCGTGCGTGCCCTCGCGGAAGACGACGACTCCGACACGTTCCTCTCCCACTTGCAGATCGCCGACCGACTCGGCGTCGCTCGGGCGACGAACCTCGGCGCCCTGGGCGCGGCGCTGCTGCCGCGCATGGTTGCCGACCCCATGGAGGTGCCCGTTGGCTGAAGTACTGATCGTGCGCGACGAGGAGGAAGCCGGCGCGCTCGCCGCCGAAGCCATCGTCAACCTCATCCGCTCCAAACCGGACGCCGTGCTCGGGCTCGCGACCGGCTCGACGCCACTCACGACATACGGGGCGCTCGCCCGCCGCATCCACGACGAGGGCATCGACGTTAGGCGTGTGCGCGGCTTCGCGCTCGACGAATACGTGGGCCTGTCCGCCGGCCACCCCGAAAGTTACCGCAGCGTGATCGCGCGTGAGGTCGTGGGACCGCTCAGCCTCACCCCCGAGCACGTTCGGGTGCCGAGCGGCGATCCGGCAACGATCCGGACGGCCGGCTCCGACTACGAAGCGGCAATCGATGCGGCCGGCGGTGTCGACCTGCAGATCCTGGGCATCGGGCGCACCGGGCACATCGGCTTCAACGAGCCGGGCTCATCCCTGGCGTCCCTGACGCGGGTGAAGACGCTCACGGAGTCCACCCGGCGCGACAACGCGCGCTTCTTCGAGTCAGCCTGTGACGTGCCGATGCACTGCATCACGCAGGGCATCGGCACGATCCTCCGCGCTCGACACCTCATGTTGCTCGCATTCGGCCATGCGAAGGCCGACGCGGTCGCGGCCGCCGTCGAGGGCGCGGTGTCGACCAGCTCTCCCGGTTCGGCAATCCAGCTTCATCCACACGCGACGGTCATCATCGATGAGGCGGCCGCGTCGAAGCTCGAGTTCATCGCCTACTACCGGCATGCCTGGTCGAACAAGCCCGAATGGCAAGGCATCTGAGCCGAGAGGACATCCCAGAAGAGCCGAAGCCGCCCGGGCACCATCGGTTCAGGAACGACCCAGAGACCGCTTCTCGACCAAACGTGTTGGATACACGTGCTGCGCATCACGTCTCGCCCCTGCGCTCGGGACAAGAAACCCTGATGATTCGAGATTTCACCGTAGGGCGGACGGGACTTGAACCCGTGACCGATGGATTATGAGTCCACTGCTCTGACCGGCTGAGCTACCGCCCCTCGCGGCGCCTCACTCGGGGAGTGCTGCGGGCGCGACATCCGTGACCGGATCGGTCACCGGCTTTCCACGATACAGGCTCTCGAACGTCGAGATCGTGCGCTGGATGTCGTGCGCCGCGATGAGCCGGAGGGAGCCCTCCTTGAGGGCGCGGTACTCCTCGGGCGACGCCTCGAGCACGGTGCGGAGCTTGGCCGCGAGGTCTTCGGGGTTGCTCGGCTCGAACAGGTAGCCGTTCTCGCCGTCGTGCACGAGGTGCGGCAGCGCCATGGCGTTCGCGGCGACGACGGGCAGCGCCGAGGCCATGGCCTCCATCGTCACGATGCTCTGCAGCTCGGCGATCGACGGCATGGCCAGCACGGATGCGCGGTGGTACGCCTCGCGCAGTTCGTCGTCGGTGACGTAGCCCGTGAAGGTGACGCGGTCGGCGATGCCGAGTTCGGCGGCCATGTGCTGCAGGTTGCGCATCTGGTCTCCGCCGCCGACGATCTCGATCTTCGCGTCGAGCTCGGCCGGCAGCAGCGTGACCGCGCGCAGCAGCACGTCGATCTGCTTCTCACCGGTGACGCGGCCGACGAACAGGATGCGGTTCTCGGTGCGCGGCGACCAGTCGGGCGAGTACTTGTGTGCGTCGATGCCGCACGAGATCGCGTGCACGCCGCGCAGTCCGGTGTGCTTCTCGAGGAACTGCGAGGCACGGCGCGTCGGCGTCGTGACCGCCTCGGCGCGGCCGAACGTGCGGCCCGCCGCCTTCCACGCGAGACCGACGGCCCACTCCTGCCACGCCTTCGGCAGCAGGGTGAACTCCAACATGTTCTCGGGCATGAAGTGGTTGGTGCCGATGATGCGGATGCCGCGCTTCTGTGCCTCGAGCGAGAGGCCCCGGCCCACGATGATGTGGGACTGGAAGTGCACGACGTCGGGCTTCACCGCGTCGATGATGCGGGAGCTGTTCTGCTTGATTCGCCACGGGAGCGCGAAGCGCAGCCAGTCATGGGGATACCAGCGCCAGCTGTAGAGCCGGTGCGCGGTGATCTCCTGACCCTCGTGCACCTCCTTCCACGTGCCGTGCTTGCGGTTCGCGGCGGGGGCCATGACGTGCACGTCGTGCCCACGTTCGACCAGCCCGGCGGCGAGGCGCTCGGCGAAGCGGGCGGCGCCGTTCACGTCGGGCGCGAAGGTGTCCGCGCCGATCAGGATCGTGAGCGGACGTTCCGTCCCCGCGCCGTCGGTGCCGGCGGGGGCAGTCGCACCGGGTGTGTCAGACACGTGGCGTGGTTCCTCACAGTTCTGGGATGGAGGCGATCGGCCTCGATGAGTGGTCGTCCTGCGGGTCTCCCTCGCGGACTGAATCCGAACATAGTCTACGCATCGGCGTCCGCGCGCCGGCGGCCGCGCATGTCGCGACGGCGGTCAGAGCCGGGTCTGCGGGTGGTTGCGGGCCAGCATGAACACGCCCCACACGGCGATCACGCCGGCGAGGAGGAACACCGCGTTCGCCCAGAGCGGGGCCTGGGACGCCTCGCCCAGCACGACGATGCCGATCACGACGGCGACCATCGGGTCGACCACCGTCAGTCCGGCGATCACGAGGTCGGGAGGCCCGGTCGCATAGGCGTTCTGCACGAAGTACGCGCCGAGCGCCGTGGCGAGCAGCAGGCCGAGCAGGCACGTCCAGGTGAGCCACTCGACCTCGCCCTGCTCGATGCGGCCGAGCACGACCTTGGCGAGCGTGGCCACGAACCCGTAGAGCACGCCCGCCATGATCACGTAGAAGATCGCGCGGATCCGTCGACGGAAGAGGCCGAACGCCACCCCCGCCAGCGCGAGCACGACGGCGAGGATGATGAGGATCGTGACGAGCTGCGCGTCGGTCACGGGCTTGTCGACCGCGGTGAACGCCGCGACGCCGACGAAGAGGAACACGCCGCCGACGCACATGACGATCGCGGTGATCGACTTGCGGTGCAGCTTCACGTGGTTCAGCCGGGAGTTGAGGATCGACGTGATGACGAGCGCGATCGCACCGAGCGGCTGCACCACGATGATCGGCGCGAAGTAGAGGCTCGAGAGCTGGAAGAGGATCGCGAGCCCGAGCATGACCGTGCCGATGACCCACGACGGCCGCGCGAGCAGGAGTGCGAGCTGCTTGCCGCTCAGGCCCTTGCCGAGCGAGTCGACGGTGCGCGCCTCGACCTTGACCACTCCGCGGTGCTGGAACTGGGCACCGAGCGACAGGAACACCGCGCCGACGAGAGCCAGCGGGATACCGATGAACGACGTGGGGTCGAGCGCGATCTGCTCGGAGAGGTCGCTCAGGTCCGGATCCACGCATCGACCCTACCGGGTCGGCCGCCGATATCCTTGGCGAATGGCCGTCCTCCCCATACGCATCTCCGGCGACCCCGTGCTGCACTCCCCCGCCCTTCCCGTCGAGACCATCGACGACGACCTCCGCTCCCTCGTGCGCGACCTCTTCGAGACGATGGATGCCGCGCCCGGCGTCGGCCTCGCCGCCCCGCAGGTGGGCGTGCCGCTGCGGCTCTTCACGTACGGCTGGACCGACGAGGCCGGCACGAAGTGGCGTGGCGTCGCGATCAATCCCGAGCTGTGGATCTCGCCGCCGCCCGCGGGCGAGCCCGATGAGGACGAGGAGTCCGAGGGGTGCCTGTCGTTCCCCGGCGAACGGTTCGGGCTGCGCCGCGCCGAGCGCGCGATCCTGCGCGCCACCGACCTCGACGGCGAGCGGTTCGAGATCGAGGCCGAGGGCTGGCTGGCACGCATCTTCCAGCACGAGTACGACCACCTCGACGGCACCCTCTACGTCGATCGGCTCGGCGAACGCGATCAGCGCATCGCCGCGAAGATCGCGCGAAAGCTGGGCTGGGGCAAGCCCGGGGTGTCGTGGATGCCGGGCGTCGACCACCTCGAGGACTGAGCCGCGACGCTCACGTGAAGGCGCGGATGCCCGCCGCGACGAGCGCGGCCACGATCACGACCACGAGGAACGGCACGCGCATCGCGAAGAGCGCCGCCGCGACGATGATCGCCGGCACCCGGGCGTCGACGACGATCGCCTGACCGGCGCCGAGGGTCTGCACGGCGATGAGCGCCGCCAGCAGCGCGACCGTGAGGAGGTCGGCGATGCGGGCCGGCCGCTCGCGTTCGAGGAGGCCCGCCGGCACCAGGTAGCCACCGAGCTTCAGCGCCAGTGTGGCCGCCGACGCGATGAGGAGGACGTGCCACGTGGTCATGCGCGGCTCCGCCTCGAGAACAGGTCGAACCAGCCGACGAGCACGGCCGCCAGCGCCGCGACGAGTACCGGCAGCCCGGGTGTGAGCACCGGGGTCGCGAGCGTCGCGACCACCGCCGCAGCCACCGCGACCGCGCCCGCCTGGAACCGCTTGAGCCGGGGCCACAGCAAGCCGAGGAAGGCCGCCGCCGCCGCGGCATCCAGGCCCCACGCCCTCGTGTCGCCGAGGGCTTCGCCGATGAGGGCGCCCGCGAGCGTCGTCAGGTTCCATCCGACGAAGATCACGAGCCCGGTCGCCCAGAAGCCGAGCCTGGCCGCCCGATCGCTCGTCTGGGCGAGCGCGACCGCCGTGGACTCGTCGATCGTGATCCACGCCGCGGCGATGCGCTGCGCCAGGCTGCCGCGATCGACGATCGGCTTCATGCGCATGCCGTAGACGACGTTCCGGATGCCGAGGAGCGCCGCCGCGGCGATGGCCGAGCCGCCCGCGGCCACCCCGCCCGACGCGAGCACGCCGACGAGCGCGAACTGCGAGCCGCCGGTGAACATCACCATGCTGAGGAAGCAGGTCTGCCACACGTCGAGCCCGGACGCCACCGCGAGCGCTCCGAACGAGATGCCGTACGCGGCCGTCGCGAGGCCGACGCCGACCCCGTCGCGGACCGGCGTGACCCGGCGCACGGGCTCGTCGTGCGAGCCATCGGCGACCGCCTCGTACTCCGGCACGAACCCTCCCGAGTCGACGAAGGGCCGCCCGGATCGACCGGACGGCCCTTGTTGCTCCCCCACTTGGACTCGAACCAAGAACCTATCGGTTAACAGCCGATTGCTCTGCCAATTGAGCTATGGAGGATCGCTTGTTCAGCAGAGACACTCTAGCAAAGGGAGCCCCGGTCTCCCAATTCGAGGCCCCCTCGACAACGCCCGGGGACCGTCAGTATCCCGCGCCAGCATCGATGCGACCCTCGAGCGGTCGCCCGGCGAGGAACGCGGCGACGTTGCGACCGACCCGCTCGGCGAAGAGCGGCACGACCATCGCCTCGGTGTCGGCGACGTGCGGGGTGATGATCGTGTTGGGCGCGGTCCACAGCGGATGCCCCGTGGGCAACGGCTCGGGGTCGGTGACGTCCAGCCCGGCGCCGCCGAGGGCGCCCGATGCGAGGGCGGCGACCAGGGCGTCGGTGTCGACCACGGCGCCGCGCGCCACGTTCACGAGCACGGCGCCGTGCGGCATCCGTTGGAGCTCGCGCGCGCCGATGAGCCCGCGTGTCTCGCCGGTGAGCGCCGCCGCCACGAAGACGACCTCGGCGTGCTCGAGCGCCGGGCCCAGGTCGGCGACCCCGACCGTGCGCCACGCACCCTCGACCGGCTCGTCGCGACGGCGGACGACGGTGACGCGGACGCCGAACGGCGCCAGGAGCCGCAGGAGCTCGGTCGCGATGCCGCCTGCCCCGACGATGACCACGTCGGAGCCGAACAGGGTGCGACCGCGCTCGTCGACGTCCCACTGCTCGGCGCGCACCCGCATCGGCACCTCCCGCAGCACGGCGAGGGCCAGCATGAGGGCGTGCTCGGCGACGGGCTGCGCGTACGCGCCCTTCGCGCTCGTCCACGTGCGACCGTCGTCCCGGAAGCGGGCGAGCAGCGGCGCGAACGCATCGACTCCCGCCCACGGGAGCTGCACCCAGGAGACGCCGGGGTGCGCGTCGAGCGCGTGCTGCAGCGACTCCGCTCCGGATGCCGCGGTCCAGACGATCCCGCGGGTGCCGGGTCCGAGCGCCGCGACCGCGCCGCCCGCGCCGCCCACCGCCGCAGTCACCACGGGGTCGCCATCGGGCAGCACGGCGATCGGGCCGGGCGACGCCGGACGCCAGGCGGGGCTCGTCGGCGGCTGGGAGCCCGAGACCACACGATGCGGACGACGCGGCGACGCGGCATCCGTCATGCCGTCGGACCGTCCTCCAGCTCGTCGATCACCGCATGGCCCGCGTCGAGGGCACCGGCCAGGGCCATCACGTAGGGATGGGCGGGATCGTGGAACACCTCGTCGATGGTGCCGAGTGCCGCGAGCTCCCCCTTGTCGAGCACCGCGATGCGATCTGCGGTGCGTCGCAGCACCGGCAGGTCATGGCTGATGATGAGCGCGGAGAACGAGTGGTGCTCGCGGTCGCGCAGCTCGCTGATGAGCTGCGCAACGGCGTCGCGCACCGTCAGGTCGATGCCCGCGGTCGGCTCGTCGGCGATCAGCAGCGACGGGCCGAGCACGAGCGCCTGTGCCAGGGCGACGCGCTGGCGCTGCCCCCCGCTCAGCTCGTAGGGGAACTTGTCGAGCATGCCGAGCGGAAGCCGCACGGCGTCGATCATGGTCGCCACCCGGGTCTGCAGGGCCTTGCGGTTGTACCGCCGGTCCCGCTCGAGGATCGGCTCGGCCACGATCTCGGACACCGTGCGATCGCGGGGCAGCATGGCGGCCGCATCCTGCGGGAGGTAGCCCACGTGGAACTGCAGCTCGGGCACCTTGCGTCGCGGCAGCGAACGGAGGCGATGCCCGAGCACCGTGGCCTCTCCGCCGGTGATGACGGGCCGCACCTCGGCCGATTGGGGATCGAACGCCACGCCCGAGAGCACCTTGGCGAGCGTGCTCTTGCCACTGCCGGCGCTGCCGAGGAGCCCGAGCACCTCGCCCGGGTGGATGGTCAACGTCAACCCGTGCAGGGCGACATGCGCAGGGCTCGGCCCGTGCGAGGGGTACTCGAGTGACAGGTCGCTCAGCACCACCGGGAAGCCGTGCGCCGCGCCCCGCATCAGTCGGCCTCCCGCAGGCGGCGGAGCTCCTCACGCCGCTCGGCCTGCGCGGCCGGATCCGGCACGGGAAGCGAGGCGAGCAGGCGCTGCGTGTACGGGTCGACGGGCGAGCCGAGCACCTCGAGGCCGGTACCCTCCTCGACGAGGCGGCCGTGGTAGAGCACCGCGATGCGGTCGGCGACGAGGTCGACCACCGCGAGGTCGTGGCTGATGAACAGCGACGCGAAGCCGAACTCGCGCTGCAGCTCGGCGAAGAGCTCCAGCACGCGGGCCTGCACCGACACGTCGAGCGCGGAGGTCGGCTCGTCGGCGATGAGCAGCTCGGGCTCCAGCGCCAGCGCCCGGGCCAGGCTCGCGCGCTGCCGCTGCCCGCCCGACAGCTCATGGGGATAGCGATCGCCGTACGCCTTGGGAAGCTGCACCGCCTCGAGGAGCTCGTCCACCCGCGTCCGCGCCGCCCCGGCGTCCTTCGCACGCCCGTGGATCACGAGCGGTTCCGCCACGCACTCGGCGATCGTGAGCAGTGGGTTGAAGCTCGAAGCGGGATCCTGGAACACGAACCCGATGCGGCTGCGGAGCGGGCGGAACGCGCGCTCCCGGATGCCGTTCATCTCGGCGTCCAGCACCTTCAGGGATCCGCCGGTGACCTTCGTCAGTCCCGCGATCGCCCGGCCTATGGTGGTCTTGCCCGAGCCGGACTCGCCGACGAGTCCGAGCACCTCCCCCGGCCGGATCACCAGGTCGACACCGCCGACCGCTTGGAAGCCCGTGCGGCCGAACCGCCCCGGATAGGTGATCTCGAGGCCCTTCGCCTCGACCACCGGCGGCTGCTCGGTCCAGTTGCTGGGGCGCGCCGCGGCTCGCTCCACCGCCTTCGCCGTGCCGTGTCCGACGTAGGGCACCGCGGCCAGGAGCTTCTTCGTGTAGTCGGCCTGCGGCGCCGCGAACAGGGTGTGGACGTCAGCCTCCTCGACGACGTTGCCCTGGTACATCACGACCACGCGATCCGCGAGGTCGGCGACGACGCCCATGTTGTGCGTGATGAGCACGATCGCGGTGCCGAACTCGTCACGGCAGCGTCGGAGCAGGTCGAGGATCTCGGCTTGCACGGTGACGTCGAGGGCGGTGGTGGGCTCGTCGGCCACGATGAGCCCGGGCTCGAGCACGAGGGCCATCGCGATGACCACGCGCTGCTTCTGCCCGCCGGAGAACTGGTGCGGGAAGTGGTCGACGCGCACCTCGGGGTCGGGGATGCCGACACGGCCGAGGATGTCGATCGCCTTCGCGCGCGCCTCCTTCTTCGACAGGTTCCCGTGTGCGCGCAGGCCCTCCGCGATCTGCCAGCCCACCGTGTAGACCGGGTTCAGCGCCGTGGAGGGCTCCTGGAACACCATCGCCACATCGGTGCCGCGCAGGTCGCGCAGCCGCTGCTTCGACACCGAGATCACGTCGTTCTCACGCGTGCCCTCACGGTTCGACAGCACGACCGAGCCCTTGGTCGTGGCCGTCTCGGGCAGCAGCCCGAGGATGGTCTTCGCCGTAACGGTCTTGCCGCTGCCGGACTCGCCCACGATGGCGACCACCTCGCCGCGCTGGACCGTGATCGAGACGTCGTCGATCGCCTTGACCGCGCCGGCGTCGGTGGCGAACGAGACGCCGAGGTTCCTGATGTCGACCACCGTGCTCATCGCTTGACCTCGATCCCGTGCTCGTCGAACGTCTCTCCGTCTTCCAGCCCGTCGATTCCGCCAGGGCCGGCGGTCAGGGTGCCACCCGGCACCACCGACGTCTCCGCGACGTCACCGGAGGACTGGGCGACCCGCCGACGTCCACGCAGGCGCGGGTCCGCGAGGTCGTTGAGGCTCTCGCCGACGAGCATGATGCCGAGCACCGAGAGCACGATGGCGAGTCCGGGGTAGAGCGCCGTCCACCAGATGCCGCTCGTGACATCCGACTGGGCCTTGTTGAGGTCGTAGCCCCACTCGGCGGCCGCCGTCGGCTCGATGCCGAAGCCCACATAGCCGAGCGCAGCGAGCGTGAGGATCGCTTCGGCGGAGTTCAGCGTGATGATGAGCGGAAGGGTGCGAGTGGCGTTGCGGAACACGTGCTTGAACACGATCCGCGAATTGGACGCGCCGAGCACCTTCGCGGACTCCACGAACGGCTCCGCCTTGATCCGCACGGTCTCGGCGCGGATCACCCGGAAGTACTGCGGGATGAAGACCACGACGATCGACCCGGCCGCCGCGAGAATGCCGCCCCACAGGCTGGACTGCCCGCCCGAGATGACGATGGAGAGCACGATCGCCAGCAGCAGCGACGGGAACGCGTAGATGGCATCGCAGATGACCACGAGCGTTCGGTCGAGCCAGCCGCCGAAGTACCCCGAGTAGAGGCCGAGGGCGACGCCGATGAAGATCGAGAGCAGCACGGCGACGATGACCACGAGGATCGCGGTCTGCGTGCCCCAGATCACCCGCGACAGCACGTCGTATCCGCCGACGGTGGTGCCGAACGGGTGCGCGGCTGACGGCGGCTGCTGCGTGCCGAAGGCGCCCTCGGCGTCGGCCCGCTGGGCGAAGCCGTAGGGCGCGAGCAGCGGCGCGAAGACGGCGTAGATGATGAAGACGGCCATCAGGATGAGGCCGGCGACGAGCATCCCCCGTTGCAGGCCCACGCTCTGGCGGAGCTGGTGGACGACGGGCAGTCGATCGCGAAGGCGGCGCCTCGGAGGACTGGCGACGGATGCAGCGGTCATTTCAGTACCTCACTCTCGGGTCGATGAACGCCGCGAGGATGTCGACGATGAAGTTCGTGAGCGCGACGATCACGGCGAGCAGCACGACGATGCCCTGCACGGCGATGTAGTCCCGCGACTCGATGAACTCGACGAGGATGAAGCCGAGCCCCTTCCACTCGAAGGTGGTCTCGGTGAGCACGGCGCCCGAGAGCAGGAGCGCGATCTGCAGCCCGATGACCGTGATGATGGGGATCAGCGCCGGCCGGTAGGCGTGCTTGCGGAGCAGCCGGAGCTCGCTGACGCCGCGCGATCGGGCGGCGTCGACGTAGTCGGTGGCCAGGGTGCCGATCACGTTCGTGCGGACGAGTCTCAGGAAGATGCCGGCGGTGAGGAGTCCCAGCGCGATGGCGGGCAGCACGGCGTGCGACAGCACGTCGCCGAGGACCTCGGGGTCGCCGGTCATGAGCGCGTCGATCGTGTAGAAACCGGTCGAGTTCGGCAGGAGCTGCATCTCCAGTTCGGCGCCGACGCTCGCGCGGCCGGCGACCGGGAACCACTGCAGCCAGACCGAGAAGATCAGCTTCAGGATGAGGCCGGCGAAGAACACCGGCACGGCGTACCAGTAGATCGCCAGCACCCGGAACACCGCATCCTGCGGCTTGTCGCGGTAGTAGGCGGTGAGCAGGCCGAGCGGGATGCCCACGACGAACGCCACGATCAGCGAGTAGAAGACGAGCTCGAACGTGGCGGGCCCATAGGTCGCGAGCACCTCGAGCACGGGACGATTCGTGGTCACCGTCGTGCCGAAGTTGCCCGTGATGAGCTGGCCCAGGTACTCGAAGTACTGGACGATGAGCGGACGGTCGTACCCGGCGGCGGCTCGCAGCTCTGCGAGGGCCTCCGGTCCCAGACGGCCACCCTGGGCGGCCGTGATCGGATCGCCCGTCGTGCGCATCAGGAAGAACACGAGGGTGACGAGGATGAAGATCGTCGGGAAGATCAGCAGGAAGCGGACGAGCAGGTAGCGGCCGAACCCGCCGCCCTGCGACTTGGGCTTCGGGCGACCCGAGGCCGGGACATCCTCCGTCGTTGGAACGGTGTCTAGTGTGCTCATGGATTCCTCAGGGGTACAGGGGAACGGGGGCGACCCGCGGTAGCAGGTCGCCCCCGTCGTCGAGCTTCAACGACTCTAGTGCGGATCAGCCCTTGGAGAGCGCGCCGTAGCGGAACTTGAACGACGCGTCGAGCGTGTCCTCGGCACCGTCGACATCGCTGCCCACGACCGCGACCTGCGCGCCCTGCATGTACGGGATCGTCGACAGGTCGGCTGCGACCTTGTCCTGGATCTCGCCGATGAGCGCCGCGCGAGCCTCGGGGTCCGCCGTGACGGCCTGCTCGAGGATCAGGTCGTTCACCTCGGGGTTGTCGTAGTGGTTCGCGAGGAAGTTCTCCGTGAGGAAGAACGGCGTGAGGTAGTTGTCGGCGTCCGAGTAGTCGGGGAACCAACCCAGCTGGTAGGCCGGGTAGAGGTCGGCGACGCGGTCCTTGGAGTACTGGACCCACTCGGTCGACTGCAGGTTCACGGTGAACAGGCCGCTCGACTCGAGGTTGTCCTTGATGATCGCGTACTCGTCGCTCGACGACGGTCCGTAGCGCTCGGCCACGTACTGGATCGAGATGTCGAGCGGCGTGGTGATGCCGGCCGCCTCGAGCGTGGCCGCCGCCTTGTCGGGGTCGGGTGCGCCGTTGCCGTCGCCGTAGAGCTCCTTGAGCGCCTCGTTGGCACCCGTGAGGCCCTCGGGGACGTAGGAGTACAGCGGCGTGAAGGTGCCCTTGTACACGTCCTCCGAGATCGCGTCGCGGTCGATGAGGTCGGCGATGGCCTGGCGGACGGCGAGCGCCTTCGCCGGGTCCGCCTCGGGGGTGGTCGCGCCGAACGGCATCGTGTTGAAGTTGAAGACGAGGTAGCGGATCTCGCCACCGGGGCCGTCGACGACCTTCACCTTGTCGTTGCCGCGGAGGTCTTCGATGTCGGTCGCGCTCAGCGTGCGGTGCGCGACGTCGATGTTCCCCTCCTGTACGTCGAGCTTCAGGTTCGAGGCGTCGGTGTAGTACTTCACGTTGACCGTGTCGGTCTTCGCCTCGCCCAGGATGCCCTGGTAGTCGGGATTCGCCTTGTACGAGATCAGGTTGTTGAAGTCGTAGCTGTCGATGACGTACTGGCCGGCGAACGCGTTGCCCGCGACGATGTCGTCGTCGGAGGTGAGCGAGTCGGCCGAGAAGACGTCCTCGTCGACGATCGGGCCGACCGGGCTCGACAGGATCTGCGGGAAGATCTGGTCGTTCTCCGACTTCAGCGTGAAGACGACGGTGGTGTCGTCGACGGCCTCGACCGAGTCGAGGTTGTAGAGCAGCGACGACGGGCCGTTCTCGTCGGCGATCGCGAGCTGCCGGTCGAACGTGAACTTCACGTCGGACGCGGTGAGGTCGTTGCCGTTGGCGAACTTGAGGTCGGGCTTCAGCGTCACCGTGTACTCGGTGGGGCTGGTGAACTCGGCGGACTCCGCGATGTCGGGCTCGACGTCGGGGCTGCCGTAGGGGGTGTTGAGCAGGAACGGGTACACCTGGTTCATCACGGCGAACGAACCGTTGTCGTACGAGCCGGCCGGGTCGAGCGCGGTGACCTGCTCGGTGGTGCCGATGGTCAGCGTGCCACCGGATGCCTCGCTGCTGCCGCCGCCGCCGGCGGTGCAGCCGGCGAGTGCGAGGGCGGCCACGGAGGCACCGGCCACCGCGATGAGGGCGCGGTTCCGGTTCGTGGATGCGGATGTCATATCCGTCTACCTCTTCCTATGGGAGTTCGGCTCGACCTTCGGAAGGCGGATGCCGAGTTGGTGGGACCGGCGCGTTCGGGGTCCGCATGCGGGCGTGGAACGGGTCGCTCGTCGTCCGCCCTCGAGACGAGGACGGGCCACCCCGCCGCTCTGCTGCGAGCGGGAGGACCCTTCAAGAGGTAGCACGGCGGACTGGAGCGGGAACTCAACGTTATCGGACCGTAATGCTCGGAAATCCTGACGGGTAACCGTCGGAATTCGCCACGCGTCGATTCGGCGCGGCGACCTGTCGCTCTCGCGGGCCCCGATGGAAGGATCCTTGGACATCGCTTTCCCAGCGGATGCAATGCCGCATCACAGGAAACGGTGCACGCGGGCGCATCGCCCCGCGGGAGACGACATGGAGGTTGCAGTGGCACGACGAGATCACCGACCCAGAACCGCGACGAGGCGAGCCGGGCTCGCGGTCGCCGCCGCCGCGGGCGTCATCACGCTCGCGACGGTGTCGAGCGGCAGCGCGATGGCGGCACCTCCCGACTCCTTCGACCCATCCGTGCTCGGCCCGGTCGACCCGCAGTCCTGGGAGAACATGGACGACATGACCTGGGACGACTACGTCGCCGTTCCCGGCACCGACTGGGCCAACGACATCGAGGGCTCGGAGCGGCAGTTCAACGGCGCGATCGTGCTCGTCGACTTCGAGAACCAGCCCTTCCTCGTCACCCAGCCCGAGGGCGCGCACGCGTTCGGCGACCCGTCGGGTCTCACCAACGGCCTCGCTCGCGAGGACGTGCCGCAGTTCTACCTCGACCTGCTCAACAAGCCCAGCGAGCTCAACCACGGACGCACCATCAACGAGTACTGGATGGAGCAGTCGGGCGGCCGCCTCAGCGTGCAGATGCAGGCGTTCGGGCCGTACCAGCTTCCCGGCAACATCGAGGAGTACGGCCTGAACGACTCGTTCAACAAGCCGAACGCCGCGTTCTGCCCGCAGGGCGAGTCGTGCGACAAGAACATCCGCACCGACGCACTGGCGCTCTGGGGCGCCGACATCGGCAGCGCCGACCCGCTCACCCAGTTCGACCAGGTGTTCTACGTCACCGCCGGCCACGACGAGTCGTCGACGTGGGAGGAGTTCGGGCAGATGCTGTTCGAGCACCCCGAGGACGTGACCGACGACTTCGGGCCGCCGCGAGATGAGAACGGCGTCGCGCTCGACCAGAACGGCGCGCCCATGGCGAACTGGGCGAAGACCCGCTACGTCCCGTGGACGTCTTGGGCCGCCGCGGTCAACCACTGGCCGAACGCGAACTCCCCGAGGAACGGCCGCGCCGGCAACTCCACGCAGGCGGAGTCGTCGGGCATGGGCACCTACGCCCACGAGTTCTCGCACATCCTGGGCATCGCCGACAACTACGGGAACCCGTACGGCACGGAAGCCGCCGACGGCGGACCCCTGCGTGACACGAGCGGTCCATTCGACATCCTGGCGCGAGGCACGTTCAACGGGCCCGGCGGCACCCACGAGCGCTGGAGCGTCCCCTCGGTCGCCGGCGGATCGCAGCCCTCGGGCGTCGGCCTCCGCAACCGCATCAACCTCGGGATCATCGACGAGGCGAACTACCTGAACCTCCAGGAGAGCGACCTCGACGCGCTCGGCTCCGTCGTCACCAGGGTGGTCTCCCGCGCCGTCATGCGGCCGGGCGAGCTGACGGGCATCAACCTCGTCTTCGACAAGCCCACGGCGGCGGCGGCGGATGACTCGACGGGCACCTGCACGCGCCAGGCGAAGTACGACTGCGATGGCGGGTCGTTCGACAACTACACCGTGGAGGTCATCGACCGGATGGGCACGGACTCGTTCCAGCCCGACCACGGCGTGATGATCGCCAAGACGAAGAACCAGGACCGCAACCCGTTCATCTGGACGATCGACGCGAACCCGCAGGACATCGCGACGGTCGACTACGTGCGGCCCGACGGCACCCCGATCATGATCACGCGGGGTGACCAGCGCCAGCTGAACGATGCGCTCTTCCACGCCGGCAACGACTCGGGTTCCGAGTACGAGTACGTGGACGCCGCGAACGGACTGCACTTCTACGTCCTGAACGTGGAGCGCGACGCCGAGGGCATCCTCTCCTACGACGTGGCCGTGCGCTCCACGGTGAGCGCCGGACCGCAGGCCCGCGGCATCGACCTCGGCGCCGCGACGGTGAAGGGCAACCTCGCCGCCATGCACGGCCAGGCGCAGGCCGACGGCACCGCGATCGCACAGTGCCTCGTGCCGCTCACGAACACCGGCGCAGCAGTCGAGGACCCGAAGGCGAACAGCGACATCTACCGTCTGGCCACCTCCGTCGAGGGACGCGGATGGTCGGTGACGACGCCGAGCAGCATCGTCGCGGCGGCGGCCGGCTCGACGATCGAGCTGCCCGTCTACGCCTCCCGCGGAGCCGACGCCGACCGCGACGCGACCGTCACGGTCACGGCGACGTCGGAGAACGACCCGTCGAAGACCGAGACGATCACCTGCGAGCTCGACGCTCCGGGCAAGGCCCGGTAGTCGCTCGCACCGAGCGGGGCACGCGGAACGGGGACGACCTCCCGTTCCGCGTCGCCCCGTTCGGCGTCACGCGGGTTCCGCGCGAGCCCGTACGATCACACGACACGAACGACACGACACGACGCCCGGCCGATCGGCGGGCACGAGGAGGCCACGTGAGGTTCCGACCCGTCCACCGCCCTGCGCTGCTCGCCGCGACGATCCTGTCCGCCGCCGCGCTCGCCGGGTGCGCCGGCACGACCGCCGGCGCCGGAGATGGCGAGGCGGGCGGCCTGCAGCTCGTCGTCCGCGACGGCCACCTCCGGGAGGTCGGCGCCGCATGCTCCGGAGCGCGGCCGTACCTCGGCGTCCACAAGGGCGCCCAACTCTCCCTCCACGACGACGAGGGCCGCCAGGTGTTCGCCGCGGTGCTCGGCGACGGCGAGGCGGTGAAGGTCGACGACATCGACTACGGCACGGCCCCGCGCATCCCCACCTTCTGCCGGTTCTCCCTGGGAATCGCGGAGCTGGACGACGGGACGCAGTACTCCGTCAGCATCGACGGACAGGTCGTCGCCGAACACGAGGCGGATGCCGCTGACCCGATGGTCTTCGTGCCGGCACTCGCCGACCCCACCATCGAAGGAACCGAATGATCTCCCTCCGCCGAGTCGCCACGGTCGCCGCCGCCGCTGCCCTGGCCCTCACCCTCGCTGCGTGCACGTCCGAACCACGAGGTGGAGCGGCTCGACTTCCCGGCGACCTCCCCGAGGGCACGTCGTTCGCCTCCGACGCGGAGGCCCCCGCTGCCCCGTCGCTCGAGGGCCGTCTGGTCGACGGCACGGAGGTCGACCTGGACGTCCTCGCGGCTGGGCGTCCGCTCATCGTGCAGTTCATGGCCAGCTGGTGCTCCACGTGCGCCGGCCAGCAGGGCGTGCTCGCCGACGTGGCGTCCCAGTACGGCGACGCCGTGGCGATCGCCCAGGTCTCGGGCGACACCGACCCCGAAGCGCTCGCGACCTACCTCGAGGACCACCAGGTCGGCGACCCCGTCGTGCTCGATCCCGACCTGCAGATCTGGCGCGCCTACGCCGTGACCGAGCCGCCCATGACCGCGCTCATCGACGCCGACGGGCATCTCGTGAAGCTCTGGCCGGGCGGCGCCGACGCCGTGAAGATCGGCGAGCAACTCGAGCAGATGGTGTCCCGCGCAGGCTGAGCGGGGGCGCGTCCCGTCAGTCGCCCCGCAGGGCTCGACGATCGCGCTCGAGGTCGACGAGGGCGTGCTGGAGCGCGGTGTACGTCGCCGTGTCGGCGCGATCCGCGCGCTGGAGCCGGCCGAGCAGCTCGGACTTCTGCCGCAGGAGCTCCCGGTCGACGAGCGCGCTCACCACCCCCGTGACGTAGGCCGCGAGCTCGGCCTCGCTGCGCTGCGGCACGGGCGCGACGGCGAGCTGGTGCACGATGCCGCTGAACGGCGCGGGCACCTCCTCGACGACCCGGTCGACGCGGATGGCGGGCTCGGGCGACGCGAGCACGGATGCCACGGCGTCGCGGACGACCGCAAGCGTCGCGTTGCCGAACCGGCAGTCGATCGCGTGGCGGAGCAGGTCGGCGCCGACCGCGTCGGGGTACTGCAGGATGACCTGCAACGCGTCGCGCTCGAGCCGGGTCGACGGGTCGTTCGGCAGGTCGGTGATCGAGAACGGGCGGGTCGGGGCATCCGCGGCCGCGGCCTGATCACGCGGCGAACCCTGCTGCCCGTTGCCCGGCGCCGCCGAGGCAACCGATCCGCGTCGGTCGCCGCCCGCGGCGGTGCCCTTGGGGCGTGACGCCGCCGATCGCACGGCCCGCTCGACCTCAGCGAGCTCGAGGCCCAGCATCCGCGCGAGCTCCCGCGTGTATCCGGGGCGCAGCGCGGGGTCGCGGATGTCGGCGACGGCCGGCGCCGCGGCCCGGAGCGCGGACACCCGCCCCTCGACCGTCTCGAGGTCGTAGCGCGCGACCGTGTGGCGGATCACGAACTCGAACATCGGCGTGCGGGTGTCGACGAGCGAGCGCACCGCGGCGTCGCCGCGCGCGAGCCGCAGGTCGCAGGGGTCGAGTCCGTCAGGCGCGACCGCGACGAACGTCTGGGCCGCGAAGCGCTGCTCCTCGGCGAAGGCGCGCATGGCGGCCTGCTGCCCGGCCGCGTCACCGTCGAACGTGAAGACGACCTCGCCGATGCCCGAGTCGTCGCCGAGCACCCGCCGCAGCACCTTGATGTGGTCGACGCCGAACGACGTGCCGCACGTCGCGATCGCGGTGGTGACCCCGGCGAGGTGGCACGCCATCACGTCGGTGTAGCCCTCGACGACCACGACTCGGTGCGTCTTCGCGATGTCGCGCTTGGCGAGGTCGAGGCCGTACAGCACCTGTGCCTTGTGGTAGATCGCCGTCTCGGGGGTGTTCAGGTACTTGGGGCCCTGGTCGTCGGCGAGGAGCCGCCGCGCCCCGAAGCCCACGGTCTGTCCGGTCACGTCGCGGATGGGCCACACGAGCCGGCCGCGGAACCGGTCGTAGACGCCACGGTCGCCCTGCGAGACGAGGCCGGATGCCGCGAGCTCCTCGGTCGTGAAACCTCGCCCCTTGAGGTGGTCGGTCAGGGCGTCCCAGCTCTTGGGCGCGAAGCCCACGCCGAACCTGCGGGCGGCCTCGGCGTCGAATCCGCGCTCCCCGAGGAACCGGCGACCGACCTCGGCGTCGGGGGCGCCCAGTCGCTCGACGAAGAACTCGGCGGCGGCCTGGTTCGCCGCGAGCAGCCGGGCGCGATTGCCGTGGTCCGAGGCCTGCCCGCCGTCTTCGTAGTGCAGCTCGAGCCCCACTCGGCCGGCGAGGCGCTCGACCGCCTCGGTGAACGAGACGTGGTCCATGCGCTGCAGGAACGAGTAGACGTCGCCCGATTCACCGCATCCGAAGCAGTGGTAGTAGCCGAGCTGCGGACGCACGTGGAAGCTCGGGCTGCGCTCGTCGTGGAAGGGGCACAGCCCCTTCAGGGAGCCGACGCCCGCGGACTTGAGGCTCACGTGCTCGCCGACGATGTCGGCGATGTTGGTGCGGGCCTTGACCTCTTCGACATCGCTCTGTCGAATGCGGCCCGCCATGGCTCTCATCCTAGTTCGCCACGGAACGACGAGGGCCGGATACGGACACGTCGCAGGGCGACCCGTCCCGGGTCGGTACGCCGCTGGGGTTGCACGCCGAACCGGCCTCGGGCGCTCACCGCTGGACGAGCCGCTCGTACCAGGCGAGTGCGGACTGGTCGGTGAGGCTTGCGACCTGGTCGACGATGGCGCGCTTGCGGGCGTCGTCGTCGCGGGCGTCCCGCCAGTCTGCGGCGAAGCCCGGATCGAGGTGCCGGTCGCCCGTCTCGTGCAGCACGTCGGCGAGCGAGATGAGCACCTGGCGCTGCTGGGTGTAGATGGGCTGGCGGGTGTTCTTCGACATGACGAACGCGGCCACGATGCCCTTGAGCACCGCGATCTCGGCCTGGATCTCGCGCGGCACGACCACGTCGGCGTCGAACCGGATGAGGCTCGCGAGTGGGAACGCCGACCTGGTCGCCTCGGTCGCGGCGTGCGCGAAGCGGCCGATGAGCTGGCTCGTCAGGTTCTTCAGCCGCCCCTGCTCGAAGCGGCTGCCGCTCCACGTGTCGAGCCAGCCGTCGAGCGAGTCGAGCCGGTCGAACGCGGCGATGAGTTCGTCGTGGGTGATGGCGCCGCCGATCCACTCGTACATCGACGAGACGAGCGCATCGTGGTCGACGCGGGCGCCGAGCGCAGCCACGTCGACGTAGCCGTTCACGATGGCGTCCTCGAAGTCGTGCACCGAGTAGGCGATGTCGTCTGAGAGGTCCATGACCTGGGCCTCGATGCAGAGCCGCCGCTCGGGAGCCCCGGCGCGCATCCACTCGAAGACGGCGACGTCGTCGCGGTAGAAGCCGAACTTCGCCCGGCCGCTGGGGTCGGCGACCGAGGTCGCCTCAGGCCACGGGTACTTGCAGCTCGCATCGAGACTCGCGCGCGTGAGGTTGAGCCCGTAGCTGCGGCCGTCGGCGTCGAAGACCTTCGGCTCGAGTCGCGTGAGGATGCGCAGGGTCTGCGCGTTGCCCTCGAAGCCGCCGATGTCGTCGGCCCAGGTGTTGAGCGCCCGCTCGCCGTTGTGCCCGAAGGGCGGGTGCCCCAGGTCGTGGGCGAGGCACGCCGTGTCGACGACGTCGGGGTCGAGGCCGAGGCTCGTGGCGAGCTCGCGGCCGACCTGGGCGACCTCGAGCGAGTGGGTGAGGCGGTTGCGGGCGAAATCGAGGCCCGCGGTGGGGCTCAGCACCTGCGTCTTGGCCGCGAGACGCCGGAGCGCGCTGGAGTGCAGCAGCCGCGCCCGGTCGCGGGCGAAGTCGCTGCGCCGGTTGGTGTGCTCCTCGGGAAGCAGGCGCTCGGTGTCGGCGTCGTCGTATCCGCCGAACAGTCGCTCCCGCACGTCAGCCGCCGCTCGTGTCGAGCTCGGCGTCGACGAGCGTGGTGCGATCGTGACCGGCGAGCTCCTGCGAGTCGAGCCACCCCTCGGGGAGCGCGGGATTCTTGGGGGTGCCCGCCCGCCCGCGTGGACCCTCGGCGCCCTCGCCGGGGTAGGGCATCGACCAGTCGAGCGTGCCGAGCAGGTCGTCGAGCTGCGCGAGCGACTCGACCGTGGCCAGCTTCGCCCGCAGTTCACCGCCGACCGGGTATCCCTTGAAGTACCACGCCACGTGCTTGCGGATGTCGCGGCAGCCCCGCTCCTCGCTGTCGAAGAACTCGGTGAGCAGCTCGGCGTGCCGCCGGAAGGTCTGCGCCACCTCGCCGAGCGACGGATGCGCCGTCGCCGACTCGCCGCGGAACGCCGCCGCGAGGTCGCCGAAGAGCCACGGCCGGCCGAGGCATCCGCGCCCGACGACCACCCCATCGCATCCGGTCTCCGCCACCATGCGCAGGGCGTCGTCGGCCGACCAGATGTCGCCGTTGCCGAGCACCGGCACGCTCGTGACGGTCTGCTTCAGCTTCGCGATGGCCGACCAGTCGGCCTCGCCCGAGTAGAACTCCGCAGCGGTGCGGGCGTGCAGGGCGATCGAGGCGACGCCCGCGCCCTCGGCGATGCGGCCGGCCTCGAGGTAGGTGAGGTGGTCGGCGTCGATGCCCTTGCGCATCTTCACCGTGAGCGGGATGTCGCCGGCGGCGCGCACGGCGCCCTCGACGATGTCGCGGAACAGCCCGCGCTTCCACGGCAGCGCGGCTCCCCCGCCCTTGCGGGTGACCTTGGGCACGGGGCATCCGAAGTTCAGGTCGATGTGATCGGCGCGGTCTTCGGCGACGAGCATGGTGACCGCCTCGGCGACCGTCTTCGGGTCGACGCCGTAGAGCTGGATCGACCGCGGCGTCTCGGACTCGTGGTGCGTGATGAGCCGCATCGACTCGGGGGTGCGCTCGACGAGCGCGCGAGACGTGATCATCTCGCTCACGTAGAGTCCGGCGCCGAACTCGCGGCAGAGCCGGCGGAACGCCGTGTTCGTGATGCCGGCCATCGGGGCCAGCACGACGGGGACGTCGAGTTCGATCCCGCCGATCGTGAGCGGGGCCGCGGGAAGCGTGTCTGAAGTGGGCATCACCGTCGATTCTCCCAGAGTTCCAGTCGGCTTCGCCCGTGAGCGCCGAGCGCGCCTAGGATCCGAGGAGGACGAGGTGTGGAGGACGACATGGTCGACGCTGGGCTCACGGGTTCCGATCGGGTGCGAGCGGATGCCGCCGAGCGCGGCCTCGAGGTCGAGATCATCGAACGGCCCGCCGCCCGGAGCCTCGAGGAGGCCGCGCACCTGCTCGGCATCACCCCGGCCGACATCGTCAAGTCGCTCGTCGTGAAGCGCAGCGACGACACCTACGTGTTCGCGCTGGTGCCGGGCGGCCGGAAGATCTCGTGGCCGAAGCTGCGCGGGCTGCTCGGCGTCAACAAGCTCCAGCTGCCCGACGCCTCGCTCGCGCTGGCGGCCACGGGCTACGAGCGCGGCACGATCACGCCGCTGGGCTCGACCACCGCCTGGCCGGTCGTCGTCGACGCGACGATCCCCGGCCGGCGCGTGTCGATGGGCGCCGGAGAGCACGGCCGCAGCCTGTTCGTCGACGCCGACGACCTCGTGCGGGCGTTCGACGCCACCGTGGCCGACATCACCGACTCCGAGTAGCGGTCAGTCCGCGGCGCCCGCGCCCGGAATGAAGCAGACGTCGCCCTCGCACACCATCGCCGCGGGGTCGCCCGTCACCATGGTGAACGGCGACGGAGCGGCATCCGTCGAATCGCTCGTGGCGGCCGGGCCGCTCACCTCGGTCGTCTCGGTGCGCTCGCTCATGCCGCGGCGCCGTCGCGCTCGCCGGCGACCTGCGTGAGCACCTGGCTGAACACCTCGGCGGGTTGGGCGCCCGACACGCCGTACTTGCCCTCGAAGACGAAGAACGGCACGCCGTTGATGCCGTAGGCACCCGCCTGCGCGATGTCGGCCTGCACTGCGGCGGCGTAGCGTCCCGATTCGAGCGCCTCGCGGGCGGCATCCGCGTCGAGCCCGACCTCGGCGGCGAGCTCCACGAGCTCGTCCACGCGGCCGACGTGGCGGCCCTCGGTGAAGTAGGCGCGGAACAGTCGCTCGGACAGCTCGAGTTGCAGCCCCTGATCCTTCGCGAAGTGCAGCAGCTCGTGCGCCTTCAGCGTCTTCGTGTGCTGCAGCGCCTCGAAGTCGTAGTCGAGGCCGGCATTCGCCGCGACCCCCGTCACGTGCTGCAGCATCTGCTGCACCCGGTCGGCCGGCAGGCCCTTGTGCGTCGCGAGGAAGTCGACCTCCGAGCCCTCGAAGTCGACGGGGGTGTCGGGGGCGAGCTCGAACGAGTGGTACTCGATCTCGACGTCGGGGGCGTCCGCGCCGAGGGCCGCGATGCCGCCCTCGAGGTGCCGCTTGCCGATGTAGCACCAGGGGCACGCGATGTCGGACCAGATGTCGATCTTGATGGGGGAAGTCACGATGAGGCGAACGGACGCCGCGGCCGCCGTATTCCCCGGCGCCGCGGCATCCGCGTTCCGTCACGCCCCGACCGGCAGCTCGGAGGCGGCTCAGCGGCCGACGACGAGGCGCGTGACCTCGGCCACGACCTCGTTGTCGCGCACCGCGTCGGGCCGGTCGGTGCGGGTGAGGATGACGAGCGTGAGCGGCTCGGTGCCCGGACGCCAGAGCACGCCGGCGTCGTTGACGACGCCGTACTCGCCCCCGCCGGTCTTGTCGGCGAGCTCGTAGGGCGGCGTGAGGCCGGCGCGCATCCGGGCGCCCGAGGTCGTGTTCCGGAGCATCCACTCACGGAGCCTCGATGAGGCGAGCACGCCGGCGGCGTCCTCGAGCATGAGGGCCGAGTACAGCGCGGCGATGTCGTCGGGCGTGGTCGTGTCCCGCTCGTCGCCCGGGCGGGCCTCATTGAGGTCGGGTTCCCAGCGGTCGAGCCGCGTGTGCGTCGCCCCGAGCTCCCCGGCGAAGGCCGTGATCGCGGCGGGCCCACCGAGCTCGCGCAGCAGCAGGTTGCCTGCGGTGTTGTCGCTGTAGCGGATGGCGGCGTCGGCGAGCTGCTCGGGGGTCGCCTGCTGCGGCCGCATCGTGCTCAGCACTGCCGAGTCGCGCACGACATCCGCGTCGGTGAATGGGATGGGTGTCGACCAGTACGCGTCGTCGTATCCCCGCGCCCGCACGAGCGCCGCGGCGGCCAAGGGCTTGAAGAGCGAGCACATGGGAAACAGGTCGGCCGCCCGGTAGCGGAACGCGCGGCGGTCGGAGCGGCGGTCGGCGGCGCGCCCGCCCGGCAGCGCGACGACCCCGATCGTTACGTCGGTCGCGACCTCGAGCGCGCGAAGGTCATCGGACACCCGGTCGTGGTCGGCGCGCAGGACGGGCCTGCCGTTCGCCGGCAGCGGGGAAGCCCAGGCGGGCGCCGACGCCAGCACGGTGGAGACGACGCCCGCGGCCCCCGCTGCGCCGCCGAGGGCGAGCACCGAACGCCGGGACAGGAAGGTGGATTCACGCGATGCACTCATGGATTGCAGTCTTCCGATGCACCAGCGATGCCCGCAAAGCACCGAACGCCACTATTCATGCGATGATCGCATGCATGGCTCGCAACTTCGACCTCCTGTCGGCGTGCGAGGCCTTCGTCTCGGTGGCCGAGCACGAGAGCTTCACGGCCGGCGCTGTCGGTGCCGGGGTGACGCAGTCGGTGGCGAGCCGGCGCATCGCCGCCCTCGAAGCGCACCTCGGCGGTCGCCTGTTCGAGCGCTCGTCGCGCCGCGTTGCGCTCACGGCGTTCGGGCGCGGTGTGCTCCCGAGCGCGACGCGGCTCGTCGTGGCGGCGCAGGAGTTCGGCGACGATGCCGAGCAGGCACGCTCGCTCCCGATCACCCTCGCCGTGCCACGGCACCTCTCCCCCGCCCGGGCCGCCCGCCTCTGCGCCGCTGCCGCCGACGGGTCGCTGACCGTCGAGCTCCTCGAGGGGGTGCCGCGTGAGCGAGCCGAGTGGATGAGCGCAGGTCGTGCCCAGCTCGCGCTGCAGCACGTCGAACCCGACCGCGCCGTCTGGTCGACGCCGCTGGGCGTGGGATTCGCCGGCGACGCAGGTGGCAACGACGGCAGCGGCGACGAGGAACCGTTCTACCTCGCGGAGCTCCGGCCGCGACGGGGCACGCCCGAACGGCGTCGGCTCTGGCTCCAGCCCGAGGACGACGTGCCCAACGTGCGCGATCGCCTCGAACGCGTGCGCAACGGCGCGGGGCTCGCGCCCGGCCACCTTCGACTCGCCACCTCACTCGTCGCTGCGATCGCCCGCGCGATCGCCGACGGCGACCTCGTGCTCTGCACCCGCGCCGAGGCGAACGAGGCCGACCTCGCGTGGCATCCGCTCGGCGACCTGCACCTGCTGCGCGGCTACGCCCTGGTGCACCGCGACGCCGGCCTCGCCGAGCGGTTCCTCGAGGCGACCCGGCCGCTGCTGCCCGAGTTGCTCGGCACGACGACCACTGCCGGCACCGCCACCCCCACCGAGCAACCTCATGCGCACTGATCGCCTCGTACTCCGCGAGGCGACGCGGGCGCTCGCGGAGGCCGGGCTCGTCGCATCGATCACCGTGCGCGACCTCGACACCGGTCGCGAGCTCGCGATCGATCCGGATGCCGCATACCCGCTCGCCTCGGTGGTGAAGCTGCCGCTCGCGATCGCCGTGCTGCGCGAGGCCGCGAACGGCTCGATCGCCCTCGCAGCGCAGGTGGACGTCGATCCCCTCGCGCGCACGCCGGGGCTGACGGGCCTCTGCAGGTTCGAGCATCCGGCACGCGTCTCCATCGCGGACCTGCTGTACCTCGCGATGTGCGTGAGCGACGACACCGCCGCCGACGCCCTCTTCGAGCGGTGCCCGCCCGCTCGGGTCACCGGCCTGCTGCGCGGCCTCGGCATCACCGAGCTCACCGTGCGGCACTCCATCCGCGAGCTCCACGAGACGCTCGCGAGCCGCCTCACGCCCGACGAACTGCCGCAGGCGCTCGCCCTCGCGATCCAGGCGTCGACGCGCGGCGGCGGGCACCTGATCCCCCAGCTCGACGTCACGCACGCCAATGCCGGCACCTCGCGAGCACTCGTCGACCTGCTCGAGGGCCTCTGGACCGATCCCGAGCTCGCGAACGAGCGTGAGCCGATGCGACGCCTGCTCGGCATGAACCTCATGCGCCACCGCCTCGCACCCGACCTCGAGTCCGACGACGCCGAGTGGTTCTCGAAGACCGGCACGTTCCTCCACCTCAGGCACGAGGCGGGGGTGCTCGAGCACGCCGACGGCAGCGCGTTCGCCATCGCCGTGCTGAGCGAGTCGTCGGTTCCGGCGCGGCGGCAACCGGGCGCCGAGCAGGCCCTCGGCCACGCGGCCCGGTTGCTGCACGACCAGGTGCGGGCGACCCGATCCACGCGCTGACCGGATGCCGCGTGGGCCGCTACGCTCGGACGATGCCCACCCCCGAGCCGGCGCCCAGGGTGACACCGCCGCCCCGACGCATCCTGGTCGCGGGCACGAGCGGGTCGGGCAAGTCGACCCTCGCGGCGCGGATCGCGGAGGTCGGCGGCCTGCCCCACGTCGAGATCGACGCCCTGTTCCACGGCGCCGACTGGACGCCGCGGCCCGAGTTCGAGCGCGACGTCGACGCCCTCATCGCGCGACCGTGTTGGGTCACCGAATGGCAGTACACGTCGGTCCGCGGGCGCCTCGCCGCCGCCGCCGACGTACTCGTCTGGCTCGACTACCCACGGCCGCTCGTGATGCGACGCGTCGTCCGTCGGACGCTCGCACGGCGCATCCGGCGCATCGAACTCTGGAACGGCAATATCGAGCCGCCGCTGCGCACGATCGTGACCGACCCCGACCACATCATCCGGTGGGCATGGCGCACCCACGCCCGCCTGCCGGCGATGGTGCACGTCGCGGCGGCCGCGAACCCGGCGCTGGAGATCGTCCGACTTCGGAGCCCGCACGCGACGGAGCGGTGGCTGTGCGACTACGCCGAGGCGGTGGGCGTGTCGATCGCGCCGCCGAAGCGACGGTTCCGTCCGGCGTAGAGCTCGATCGCCTCCCAGAGGTCGACCCGGGAGAAGTCGGGCCAGAGCGTGTCGAGGAACACCATCTCGGCGTAGGCCGACTGCCACAGCAGGAAGTTCGACGTGCGCTGCTCCCCCGAGCTGCGCACGAAGAGGTCGACGTCGGGCAGGTCGGGCACGTAGAGGCGCTTCGCGATGAGCTTCTCGGACACCGCCGACGGCTTCAGGCGCCCGGATGCCACGTCGTCGGCGATCGATCGCACCGCGTCGGTGATCTCGTTGCGGCCGCCGTAGTTCACGCACATGGTGAGGGTGAGGGTGTCGTTGCCCGCGGTGAGTCGCTCGGCGAACTGCAGCTCGTTGATGACGGACGCCCAGAGCCGCGGCCTGCGCCCGGCCCAGCGGACGCGCACGCCCCACTCGTTGAGCTGGTCGCGCCGACGGTGCAGCACATCGCGGTTGTAGCCCATGAGGAAGCGCACCTCGTCGGGCGACCGCTTCCAGTTCTCGGTGGAGAACGCATAGACCGACAAGTGCTTCACGCCCGCCTGGATCGCGCCGGCGACGACGTCGAGGAGCGCCACCTCGCCGGCCTTGTGGCCCTCGATGCGGGTGAGCCCTCGGCGGTTCGCCCAGCGGCCGTTGCCGTCCATGACGATCGCGACGTGGCCGGGCACGGCGCCCTTCGGCAGCTCGGGCGGGTAGACGCCCGTCCAGTCGATGGGCCGGTAGGGCACGGCGTCGCGATGCGTGTAGGGCTTGGGGGTCACGTGGTCGTCGTTTCTCTCGAGACGTGCGGCAGCGAGCGCAGCCCGCGCTCGAGGTGCCACTGGGTGTAGGCGGCGACGATGCCGCTGGCCTGGTTGCGGTCGCCGGATCCCGCCGCCTCGGCGAACGCCCAGTCGCCGGCGAGCAGCGCACCGAGCAGCGCCACCGTGGAGCGGGCGATGCGCGGCGTGCCGGGCGGGGCGCAGTCGTCGCAGACCACGCCGCCGAGCTGCACCACGACGGCCGTGTGCTCGCCGGCGTTCCCGCACCGGGCGCAGTCCTGGAAGCTCGGGGCCCAGCCCGCGAGGGCGAGCGCGCGCAGCAGGTAGGAGTCGAGCGTCAGGCTCGCGCCGTGCTCGCCACGCGCCAGCGATCGCAGGCCGCCGACGAGCAGCAGGTACTGCTGCAGCGACCCCTCGTCCTCCGTGAGCTTGTCGGCCGCCTCGACCATGGCGTTCGCGGCCGTGTAGGCGGCGTAGTCCTGCGTGATCTCGGCGCCGTACGAGCCGATCGACTCGGCCTGCGTCACGACGTCGAGCGTGCGGCCCTCGTAGAGCTGCAGGTCGGCGACCATGAACGGCTCGAGCCGCGCCCCGAATTTCGAGCCCGTGCGCCGCACGCCCTTGGCGACCGCGCGCACCTTGCCGTGCCGCCTCGTGAGAAGCGTGAGGATGCGGTCGGCCTCGCCCAGCTTGTGGGTGCGAAGCACGACGGCTTCATCTCGGTAGACGGGCACCCTTCATTATCGCGCGCCCGTCGGACGCGGCGGCCGACGTGAGCGGCGCGAGCCGTCATGTGCCACCCGTGGCAGCGGTCGGGTGGTTCACTGGTGGCGTGGCCTCTGCACTCTTCGTCATCCCCCTGTGGCTCGACCTCACGGCGGTCGCGATCGGCGCCATCCAGGGCGCCATGTTCGCGGCCCGGCTCACGGAGCGGCGCATCGACCTGCTCGGCGTCGCGCTCATCGGGGTGATCGTCGGACTCGGGGGCGGCCTCCTCCGCGACATCCTGCTCAACCAGCTGCCGGCCGCGATCTCCGACAACTGGTACATTCCGGTCGCGACGGCGGCCGCCCTGCTCGGCATGCTGCTCCTCCGCGTCTTCACCCGCCTGAACGGGCTCATCATCGCGCTCGACGCGGTGACGATCGGCCTGTTCGGCGCGATCGGGACGTCGAAGGCGCTCGCCTACGGCGTGCCGGTCGTGCCGGCGATCTTCGTGGGCGTGATCTCGGCGGTCGGCGGCTCGATCCTGCGTGACGTGGCGCTCAACCTGCCGATCGCGCTGATGCACGTCGGCTCGCTCTACGCCATCGCGGCCACCGCCGGCACGACCCTGCTCGTCGTGCTCGTCGCCCTCGACGTGAACATCGTGGTGGCGGCGACCGCCTGCGTCATCGTCACGACGCTCACCCGCCTCGGTTCCGTGCGCTACGGGTGGAGCCTCCCCGAGCAGCGGGCGCTCGGGAGCTGGCGGGTGTGGCGGCGCGCATAGCGTCACGAGCGAACCGATGCCGCAGCGACGGCGGCGTGAGATGGCGGATGCCGCGCGCCGACGTGGGCGCGCGGCATCCGTGGCCCGTCAGACCGCGACGACCTCGCGCTCGGCCTCGGCGGCCACCGTGCCCCGGATCGCCCGGTTGACGGCGGAGACCACGGCCTTCAACGACGCCGTCGAGATGTCGGCGTCGATCCCGACGCCCCACAGCACTCGGCCGTCGACCTCGAGCTCGACGTAGGCGGCGGCGAGCGAGTCGCCGCTCGCCGAGAGCGTGTGCTCGACGTAGTCGCGCAGCTTCACGTCGACCCCCTCGGTGCCGAGCACCGCGAGGAACGCGGAGATGGGCCCGTTGCCGCTGGCGTCGGCCTCGATGCGCTCGTCGCCGTCGCGCAGCCCGACGCGGACATTGACGACCCCGTCGAGGGCGCTTTCGGTGCGCAGCGACAGCAGCTCGAATCGGCCCCACTTCTGCTCGGGGTGATCGGCCGGCGCCGGCAGGTACTCGTCGTTGAAGACGCGCCAGATCTCGTCGCTCGAGACCTCGCCGCCCTCGGCGTCGGTCTTCGCCTGCACGACGCCCGAGAACTCGATCTGCAGCTTGCGCGGCAGGTCGAGGGAGTGGTCCGCCTTCAGCAGGTAGGCGACGCCGCCCTTGCCCGACTGGGAGTTCACGCGGATGACGGCCTCGTAGCTGCGCCCCAGGTCGCGCGGGTCGACCGGCAGGTAGGGCACGGCCCACTCGAGCTCGTCGACCGTGACGCCGCGGCGCTCGGCCTCGGCCGCCATGGCCTCGAAGCCCTTCTTGATCGCGTCCTGGTGCGAGCCGCTGAAGGCCGTGTAGACGAGGTCGCCCGCCCACGGCTGGCGCTCGGGCACCGGCAGCTGGTTGCAGTACTCGGCGGTGCGCTTCACGACGTCGACGTCGGAGAAGTCGATCTGCGGGTCGATGCCCTGGGTGAACAGGTTGATGCCCAGCGCGACGAGGTCGACGTTCCCGGTGCGCTCCCCGTTGCCGAAGAGGCACCCCTCGATGCGGTCGGCGCCGGCCATGTAGCCGAGCTCGGCTGCGGCGATGGCGGTGCCGCGGTCGTTGTGGGGGTGCAGCGACAGGATGACGTTCTCGCGGTGGGCCAGGTGCCGGCTCATCCACTCGATCGAGTCGGCGTACACGTTGGGCGTGGCCATCTCCACCGTGGCCGGCAGGTTGATGATGACCTTGCGCTCGGGCGTCGGCTCGAAGACCTCGAGGACCTGGTTGCAGACGTCGACGGCGAACTCGAGCTCGGTGCCGGTGTAGCTCTCCGGCGAGTACTCGTAGTAGACCGTGGTGCCGGGGACCGACGACTCCATCTCACGGCATTTGCGCGCGCCGTGCAGGGCGATGTCGATGATGCCCTGCTTGTCGGTGCGGAACACGACCTCGCGCTGCAGCACGCTCGTGGAGTTGTAGAGGTGCACGATCGCCTGCTTCGCGCCCGCGATGGACTCGTAGGTGCGCTCGATGAGGTGGTCGCGGGCCTGCGTCAGCACCTGGATGGTGACGTCGTCGGGGATCGCGCCCTCCTCGATGAGGCTGCGCACGAAGTCGAAGTCGGTCTGGCTCGCGCTCGGGAACCCGACCTCGATCTCCTTGTAGCCCATGCGCACGAGCAGGTCGAACATGATGCGCTTGCGCTCGGGGCTCATCGGGTCGATGAGGGCCTGGTTCCCGTCGCGCAGGTCGACGGCGCACCAGCGCGGTGCGGCCGTGATGCGCTGGGACGGCCACGTGCGGTCGGGCAGGTCGACGCGGATCTGCTCGTGGAACGGACGGTAGCGATGCACGGGCATCGACGACGGCTTCTGGGTGTTCTGCATGAGGTGCTCTTCTCGCTTGTTCGGATGGATTCAGCCGACGACGAACTCCGCAGCGAGGGAGGCCTGGATTAGGACTCGCTGCGGCAGCTAAGGAGAAGCAGGCCGTGAAGCACGAGCCAAGGCTAACACCGAGGGGTGGGCCGAGCGCAAACATGACGGACGAGCGGATGCCGCGTGCTCGCGACATCCGCTCGTCGAAGCGCCTCGCGCGACCGTCAGTCGACCGCGAGCGCCACCACCGGCGCGACGCGCATGGCACGCCGTGTGGGGGCCACCGAGGCGACGAGCGTGAGCACCCCCGCAGCCAGGAGCAGTCCGCCGAACATGCCCCACGGGATGCCGGGCAGCACGAAGGTCGGCTCTCCCTGCGCGCCGCCGAGCAGCGCCTGCGCGCCGGCCCAGCCGTAGCCGAACCCGAGCACCAGTCCGAGCAGCGTCGCGGCGAGGGTCAGGGCCGCGCTCTCCGCGACGATCATCGTGCGCACCTGGCGGCGCTCGAAGCCCAGCGCGCGCAGCAGGCCCAGCTCGCGGGTGCGCTGCATGACGCTGAGCGACAGTGTGTTCACCATGCCGATGGCCGCGATGAGCGCGCTGAACCCGATCAGCACGGTGAAGATCGCCACGGTGACGTTCAGCATGTCGTCGATGCCCGCGTACATCTCGGGCTGCGCGCGCTGGGCCTCCAGCAGCATGGCGCGGTACGACTCCATGGTGACCGCGAACGTGGTGACGAGCGTCACCCCGATGACGAGGCCGATCGTCATGCGTGAACTGCGCTCGGGGTGGCGGACGGCGTTCTCCGCTGCCAGCCGCGGCGACGGCGAGCGGCCGAGCGCACGCCCGACGAGGCGGAGCACCGGGGGCAGGACGACCTGGGCGCCGAGCACGATGCCCGTGAACGAGACGATGCCGCCGACCATGCCGACCAGCACGCCGTAGGGTTCGGTGAGACCCCACACGACGCCGATCACGAGGAGGGCGATGCCGACGACGAACAGCACGAGCGCCACGACGTTGCGGCCCCGCCGCCGACCGAGCTCCTCGCGGTCCTGCTCGTGCGAGTCGCCTATGGCCTGGATCGGCCGCACCCGCAGCACGCGGCGCGAGCCCACCCACGACGCGAGCCACGTCGTGACCGCGACCGCGGCGGCGGGCAGCGCCACGACGGGGTTCAGGTAGTCGTACGCGGTGGCCGGCATGAGGTCGCTCGCCTCGGCGACCGCCTGGATGGCGAACGCCGCGGCCGTGCCGAGCACGACGCCCGCGAGCGCGCCGGCGAGCCCGATCAGCAGTCCTTCACGGGCGATCTGCGCGCGCTGCGACCGTGCACTGGACCCGAGGAGGCGCAGCAACGCGATGAGGCGGGTGCGGCCCGCCACCACCGTCGACACGGTGTTGGCGGTGACGATCGCGCTCACGTAGATGGCGATGACGATGAAGACGGTCGCGACGATGCCCAGGATGATCGCGACCGTCGTGCTCTCGCCGGTCACCTCGTCGGCCGCGATGGCCGCACCGAGCAGCCCGGTCACGTGCAGCAGCACGACACCGAAGGTGCCGGCGAGCGTGGCCACCACGAGGGTCGGCCATTGGTCCCTGAGTCTCGTGCGCATCACGCCGCGATCTCCATCGAGAGCATGAACGCGGAGATCTCCTCGGCCGACGAACGGGCGGCATCGCGGACGATGCGTCCGTCGGCCAGGAAGAGGATGCGATCGGCGTGGCTGGCCGCGACCGGATCGTGCGTGACCATCGCGATCGACTGCCCCGAGCGGGCGCTCGCCGTGGCGAGGAGGCCCAGCACCTCACGGCCGGTCCGCGAGTCGAGGTTGCCCGTCGGCTCGTCGGCGAACACGAGGTCGGGCCGCGTCGCCAGGGCGCGGGCGATGGCCACCCGCTGCTGCTGGCCGCCCGAGAGCTCGTGCGGGCGGTGCGTGAGGCGAGGGCCGAGGCCGAGGGTGTCGATCAGCTCGTCGATCCATGCCTGCTCGTCGCGGCTCGGCCGACGGCCGTCGAGCTCGAACGGGAGCATGACGTTGCCGCGCACGTCGAGCGTCGGCACCAGGTTGAACGACTGGAACACGAAGCCGATCCGGCGCCGGCGCAGCACGGTGAGCGCCGAGTCCGAGAGCTCGGTGATCTCCGTGTCGCCGAGCCACGCCCGTCCCGACGTGGGCGAGTCGAGGCCCGCCATGATGTGCATCAACGTGGACTTGCCGGAGCCCGACGGGCCCATGATGGCGGTGAAGTCGCCGCGGCGGAGCCCGAGCGAGACGTCGTCGAGTGCGGTGACCGTGCCGGCGCCGTGTCCGTAGCGCTTGCCGAGGCCCGTGACGCGGGCGATGAGACCGAGGTCGGAAGGTTGGATCTGCATGCCTCCGACGCTACGGACGGGGCCAGGACGTGGCATCCGGCCACCGGATGGTCCGGCGTCATCCTGCAGGATGACCCGCCCTCACTCGCCGAGGTCGTGCTCGTAGCCGAAGACCACCAACTGCACGCGATCGCGGAGCCCGAGCTTGGCGAGGATGCGGCTGACATGCGTCTTCACGGTGGCCTCCGACAGGTACTCGGATGCCGCGATCTCGGAGTTCGAGAGGCCGCGCGCCGCGAGGGCGAAGATCTCGCGCTCGCGCGGGGTGAGCTCCGACCACGCGGCCGGGGCCGGACGGCGGCCGTTGCCCCGGCCCACGTGGGCGAACAGCTCGCGCGTCGCCGCCGCGGCGATCACCTGGTTGCCCTGGTGCACGGTGCGGATCGCCGCGAGCAGGAACTCGGGGTCGGCGTCCTTGAGAACGAAGCCGCTCGCGCCCGCCCGGATCGCGCGCGCCGCGTTCTCGTCGAGGTCGAAGGTGGTGAGCACCAGCACCCGCGGCGGCGTGCGCCCATCGCGGTCGGCGTCGGCGAGGATGCGCTCGGTCGCGGCGATGCCGTCGAGCAGCGGCATCCGCACGTCCATGAGCATGACGTCGGGCCGGGCGCGGGCGGCGAGCTCCACCGCGGCGACGCCGTCGCCGGCCTCCCCGGTGACGGCGAGGTCGGGCTGCGATTCGACGAGCATCCGCACCCCTGCGCGGAACAGGGCCTGGTCGTCGACGAGGGCGACGCGGATGCCGCTCACGTGAGGCCGCCCGGCTGTGCGGGGATGTGCGCGCGGACCCGGAACGTGCCGTCGCCGGCCGGCTCCGCCGTCAGGGAACCTCCTGCGAGCTGCGCCCGCTCGCGCATGCCGGGGAGCCCGTGCCGGAGTCCGTGCGACTCCGCCGTCGCGGCATCCGCTCGCATCGCGTTGACGATCTCGAGGTCGACGCCCGCGCCGTCCCACGCGAGGCGCAGGTCGACGGGCGCGCCGGCGTCGCCGTGGCGGAGCGCGTTCGTCAGGCTCTCCTGGGCGATGCGGTAGACGGCGATCTGGTGCCCTGTTCCGAGGGCGAGGCGGTCGCCGGTCTCGGCATAGCGCACGTCGAGACCTGCGGCGCGGACACGGTCGATGAGGCCGTCGAGGTCGTCGAGCACCGGCTGCGGCGATCCGGACTCGTCGTGACGGAGTTCGGCGAGCAGCACCCGCACGTCGCCGAGCGCACCGCGCGCGACGTGCGAGATCGTCTCGAGGGCCCCGACGGCGGCCTCGGGGCGCGTGCGAGCGGCGAAACGCGCGCCGTCGGCCTGGGCGATGACCACCGCGAGCGAGTGGGCCACCACGTCGTGCATATCCCGCGCGATGCGGTTGCGCTCCTGCTCGACCGCGTAGCGGTACTCGACGAGGGCGCGCTCGCGGTTGGCGGCGTCCTCCCTGCGACGCACCTCGCGGGAGTCGCGGATCGAGCGGATGAGCAGGCCCGCCGTCCAGGCGAGCACCAGCACGGCGATCGAGGCGACGAAGAGGAAACCGAGCGCGAAGGCGAGCCCGATCCCGTCCTGCGTGATCGGCGCCGCCTGCCCGAAGATCGGCTTCACCAGCGCGAGGTAGATGGTGGCCACGACCGCCCCGGCGCCCGCGCTCGCGAGGCCGGCCCACTTCACCAGGCGGCCGCCGTGCGCTGCGGTCGAGTACAGGACCCCCAGCACCGCGGCATCGTAGAGCTGCAGGTCGCGCAGGGTCCCCATCTGCAGGATCGCGGCCCCCCAGGCGATGCCGAGCGACCACGCGGGCGACAGCCGCCGCACCGAGAGGGCCGCCGTGAAGCCCGCGAGCACCACCACGTCGACGCCGTTGCCGAGCAGGGCGAACGGCAGGCAGGCCAGTGCGAACACGACGGCGAGGACGATGTCGGTCGTCAGCTTGCCGCGGCTCAGGGTGTTCACCGAACCACCGTACGCGGTGCTCGAGAGCGACGACGGCGTCTCACGCCGGAATCATCCTCGAGTCGTACGCGAGGCGCGGCCGGACCGGACGGCCGTGGCTGCATGGCGCGGGCGACGGCTCAGAACCCCAGTCGGCCGAGCTGCTTCGGGTCGCGCTGCCACTCCTTCGCGACCTTGACGTGCAGCGCCAGGTGCACCTTGCGACCGAGCAGGCCCTCGATCTGCGCGCGTGCGGTGGTGCCCACCTCGCGCAGTCGCGCACCGCCTTTGCCGATGATGATGCCCTTCTGGCTGTCGCGTTCGACGTAGAGGTTGGCGTAGATCTCGAGGAGGTCCTTGTCCTCGCGCTCGACCATGTCGTCGACGGTCACGGCGATGGAGTGCGGCAGCTCGTCGGAGACGCCCTCGAGCGCCGCCTCGCGGATGAACTCGGCGATGCGCTCGCTCGTGTCCTCGTCGGTCAGCGTTTCGGCAGGATAGAGCGGCTGGTCGGACTCGGGCAGGAGCGCGAGGAGCTCGTCGACGAGCACCTCCAGCTGCTCGCCGCGCGGCGCGGACACGGGGATGATCGACGCCCACTCCCGCAGCTCGGACACGGCGACCAGCTGCTCGGCGACCTTGGCCTTCGACGCGGCATCCGTCTTCGTGACGATCGCGACCTTCTTCGCGCGCGGATACTGGTCGAGCTGCTCGTTGATGAACCGATCGCCGGGGCCGATGGGCTCATCGGCGGGCACGCAGAACGCGATCACGTCGACGTCGCCGAGCGTCGACTGCACGAGCGAGTTCAGACGTTCGCCGAGCAGCGTGCGCGGTCGGTGGAGGCCCGGCGTGTCCACGAGGATCAGCTGGCCGTGCTCGCGGTGCACGATGCCGCGGATGGCACGACGGGTGGTCTGCGGCTTCGAGCTCGTGATCGCCACCTTCTCGCCGACCAGCGCGTTGGTCAGCGTCGACTTGCCGACGTTCGGACGCCCGACGAACGAGACGAATCCGGCTCGGTACTCAGCCACGGTGGTTCCTTCCTTCGATGTCGCCCTGGTCGAACGCCGCCTGGGCGTCGATGAGGGCCTGGTCGCGCTCGACGAGGATGGTCGCGATGCGCTTGCGACGCCCCTCGGTGCGCTCGGCCTCCAGGAGGAGCCCCGACACGGTCACGCGCTCCCCCGGCTGCGGGAGCCGGCCGAGCTCCTTGGCGAGCAGCCCGCCTGCGGAGTCGACGTCCTCGTCCTCGAGGTCGAGTCCGAACAACTCCCCGAGCTCGTCGACGGGAAGGCGTGCATTGATGCGATAGCGCCCGTCGCCGAGGGCCTCGACCTGCGCCGCCTCCCGGTCGTACTCGTCGGAGATGTCGCCGACGAGCTCCTCGATGAGGTCTTCCAGCGTGGCGAGGCCGGCGATCCCGCCGTACTCGTCGACGACCATCGCGAGGTGGTTCGACTCCAACTGCATCTGCCGCAGCAGGGCGTCGGCCTTCATCGAATCGGGCACGAACATCGCCGGTCGCGCGAGCTCGCCGACCGTGAGGTCCTCGGCGTCGAGCGGCCGCTCGAACCCGAGCCGGGCGAGGTCGCGCAGGTACAGGATGCCCACCACGTCGTCGGCGTCGTGCTCGATCACGGGGATGCGCGAGTAGCCCGCCTTGAGGAACAGCGCCATCGCGTGCGGCAGGTGCGCCGACGCGTCGATGGTGATCATGTCGGTGCGGGGCACCATGACCTCGCGCACCACGGTGTCGTTGAACTCGAAGATCGAGTGGATGAGCTCGCGGTCGCCCTCCTCGAGCACGTCGAGCTCGGTCGCCTCGTCGACCATGCTCAGCAGCTGCTCCTCGCTGGAGACGCCGGCGAAACGGATGCGCCCGGGCGTCACCCGGTTGCCGAGCGACACGAGGGCGTTCGCGAGTGGGCCGAGCAGCACGCGCAGGAAGTGGACGAGCGGCGCGGTGAGCCGCAGCACCGCGTCGGCGTGGGCCCGCCCGACCGACCGCGGGCTGGCGCCGACCAGCACGAACGAGACGGCCGTCATGATCAGCGCCGACCAGAGCAGCACGAGCCAGACGTTGTCGAGGAACGAGGTGAACGCGAGCGTCACGAGCACGGCCGCCGTCGTCTCGGCGAGGATGCGCATGAAGTTCACGGCGTTCACGTGCGCGCCGGTGTCGTCGGCGATGGCGAGGAGCGAACGACGCGCGCGGGAGCCGAGCGCGAGGTCGGTGACATCCGCCCGGCTGGTCGCGCCGATCGCCGAGTCGACGGCCGCCATGAGGCCGCCGAAGGCGACGAGCACGAAGGCTGCGCCGAGGAAGATCCAGGGCTGCATGGTCAGCGGCGTCGCTCCTGCATGGTGAAGCCGACGAGGATGTCGCGCTGGATGCCGAACATCTCCTTCTCCTCATCGGGCTCCGCGTGGTCGAACCCGAGCAGGTGCAGGATGCCGTGCGTCGTGAGCAGCAGCAATTCGTCGAGCAGCGGATGCCCCGCGGTGCGCGCCTGCGCCTCGGCGACCTGCGGGCACAGCACGACGTCGCCGAGCAGTCCGGGCGGCGCCGGCTGGTCCTCGGTGCCCGGACGGAGCTCGTCCATCGGGAAGCTCAGCACGTCGGTGGGACCGGGCTCGTCCATCCACTGGACGTGCAGCTGCTCCATCGCTCCCTCGTCGACGAGCACGATCGCGAGCTCGGCGTCGGGGTGCACGTGCATCGCGTCGAGCGCGTACACGGCCAGCCGCTGCAGGGCGGCTTCGTCGACCTCGACGGCGGACTCGTTGTTGACCTCGATGCTCACGCGCGGTGCTCCTCTTGGGCGATCACTTGGACTTCCGCGGCAGGTGGTCGCGGGGCGCGGTGCCGCGGCGCTCTGCACGGTTGGCGAACTCGCGTGCCTGGTCGCGCTCGAAGCGCTGCGCCTGGGTGCGCTGGTCGTACTCGGTGTAGGCGTCGACGATGCGGCCGACGAGGCTGTGGCGCACCACGTCGTCGCTCGTGAGCCGTGCGAAGTGGATGTCGTCGACGTGGTCGAGGATGCGGGTGACGAGCCGGAGCCCGCTCGCGCCGCCGGGGAGGTCGACCTGGGTGACGTCGCCGGTCACCACCATCTTCGAGCCGAACCCGAGCCGGGTGAGGAACATCTTCATCTGCTCGGGGGTGGTGTTCTGCGCCTCGTCGAGCACGACGAACGAGTCGTTCAGGGTGCGGCCGCGCATGTAGGCGAGCGGCGCCACCTCGACGGTGCCGGCCGCGAGCAGCTTCGGCACCATCTCGGGATCCATCATCTCGTTGAGCGCGTCGTAGAGCGGCCGCAGGTAGGGGTCGATCTTGTCGGTGAGGGTGCCGGGGAGGAATCCGAGCCGCTCACCCGCCTCGACGGCCGGGCGGGTGAGGATGATGCGGTTCACCTCCTTGCGCTGCAGGGCCTGCACGGCCTTCGCCATGGCGAGGTAGGTCTTGCCGGTGCCGGCCGGGCCGATGCCGAACACGATGGTGTTCTCGTCGATCGCGTCGACGTACTGGCGCTGACCCTCGGTCTTCGGGCGGATGGTGCGCCCTCGGGCGGAGACGATGACCTGTCCGAGCAGCTCGGACGGCTTGGCATTGGGATCGGCTTCGAGCATGCGGGCCGAGCTCCTCACTTCGGTGGGTGTCGGGTCCTGGCCGGCTCTGACGAGCTCCAGGAGTTCTTCGATGAGGCGGCGGACGCGCCGGCGGTCGTCGGCGGCGCCCCGGATGGTGATCTCGTTGCCGCGCACGTGCACCTCGACGCCGGGGTGCTCGCGCTGGATGGTGGTGAGCAACCGGTCCTGCGGGCCGAGGAGTCGCACCATGGCGATGCCGTCGATGCGGAGGCGCTCCTCGTCGTCGCGGAGCGGCTGCCCGGCAGCCGCCTCTGAGCCCTGCGCGTCAGCCGGCAAGCGAACCCTCCTCGAGGCCGCCCGCGAGCACGTGCGCGTGCACGTGGAAGACGGTCTGCCCGGCTCCGGCGCCGGTGTTGAACACGAGCCGGAAGTCGCCGTCGGCGAGGTCGGCGGCGATGCCACGGGCGACGGCGACGAGCTCGGCGAGCAGGTCGGGGTCGCCCTCGGCGAGCTCTGCCACGTCGCGGTAGTCGCCCTGCTTGGGCGTGACGATCACGTGCACGGGTGCCTTCGGCGCGATGTCGTGGAACGCGATCACCCGGTCGGTCTCCGCCACGATCTGCGCGGGGATCTCACGGGCGGCGATGCGCTCGAACAGGGTCGGCTCCGCGGCGGACTGGGTCATCTGCCCATCGTAGCGACGGATGCGTCACCACCGCCCGAGGCTTGCGTTCAGCACCGCGATGGCCGCAGGGCCGGCCGTGGAGGTGCGCAGCACCGAGGCCCCGAGCCGCACGGGCTCGGCCCCTGCGGCCACGAGCGCCTCGAGCTCGGACGGCGCGATGCCGCCCTCGGGGCCGACGACGAGCGCGAGGTCGCGGCCGTCGGGGCGCAGTTCGGTGAGCGCCGTCGTCGCGGTCGGCTCGAGGAGGAGCATCCGGGAGCCCTCGACCACGGCCGCAAGCGCACCGGTCGCGGTGACGGATGCCACGGGCGGCAGCCACGAGCGGATCGACTGCTTCACGGCCTCGCGCACGATCGTCGCCCAGCGCTGCCGGCCCTTCTCGGCCTTCGGCCCCTCCCAGCGCGACACCGAGCGCGAGGCGGCCCACGGCACGATCGCGTCCACGCCGAGCTCGGTGGCGGCCTGCACCGCGAGCTCGTCGCGATCGCCCTTCGCGAGCGCCTGCACGAGCGTGATGCGGATCGCAGGCGGCTCCTCGACGATGACCTCGTCGGCCTCGAGCGTGAGCTCGCGGGGCCCGGTCGCCGTGACGATGCCGAGCACGCGGATGCCGCGGCCGTCGCCGATCGCGATCCGCTCCCCCGTGCGCACCCGCGACACCGTCACCGCGTGCCGAGCCTCGTCGCCCGAGAGCCGGACGGTGGCACCGGGGGCGACGGACGCGAGGTCGAGGGACTCGTCGAGGTAGAGGTGGCTCATCGCGGCATCCGTCAGCCGAGGAAGCGGTCGCGGAGCCGCGCGAAGAGGCCCTGCTGGAAGTGGCTGAGCGCCGGGCCGGCCGCCTTCTTCGAGTGGGCGAACTGCTGGATGAGGTCGCGCTCCTTCGAGGAGAGCTTGGTGGGCGTGATGACCTGCACGCCGATCTTCAGGTCGCCACGACCGGTGCCGCGCAGCTTCGTGACGCCACGGTCCTTCACGGTGAGGATCTCGCCGCTCTGGAGTCCGGCATGGAGCTCGACGCGAACGTCGCCGTCGAGCGCCGGGATCGTGGTGTCGGCGCCGAGCACCGCGTCGGTCATGGCCACCTCGAGCGTGCAGAGCAGGTCGTCGCCGTTCCGGCTGAACACATCGTGGTTGCGCACCTTGATCTCGAGGTAGAGGTCGCCGTTCGGGCCCCCTGCCGGGCCGGCCTCGCCCGATCCGGGCATCTGCAGGCGCACGCCGGTGTCGACGCCGGCGGGGATGTCGACCGGCACGGTGCGGCGGGCGCGAACGCGGCCCTGGCCCTGGCAGGTGACGCAGGGCGTGGCGATGACGGTGCCGTAGCCGCGGCAGGTTCCGCAGGGGCTCGAGGTCATGACGTTGCCCAGCAGGGAGCGGACCGCGCGCTGGATCGAACCCGTCCCGTGGCAGATGTCGCACGTCACGGGCGACGTGCCCGGCTGGCAGCACGAGCCGTGGCAGGTCTCGCAGAGGATCGCGGTGTCGACCTCGATGTCGCGGTGCGTGCCGAAGATGACCTCCTCGAGCCCCACCTCGACACGGATGAGCGCGTCCTGGCCCCGTTCACGCCGCGACCGCGGCCCGCGTGTCTGCTGGCCGGCGCCGAAGAAGGTCTCGAAGATGTCCCCGAACCCACCGAAGTTCTGGCCGCCGGCGCCGCCGAATCCGCCTTGGCCGCCGAGGTCGTACTGCTCACGCTGCCTCGGGTCCGACAGCACGTCGTACGCGTGCGTGACCATCTTGAACCGCTCCGATGCATCGGCGCCCGGGTTCACGTCGGGGTGCAGCTCGCGCGCGAGGCGGCGGTAGGCCTTCTTGATCTCATCGGGGGTGGCGTCACGCGAGACGCCGAGGACCTCGTAGTGGTCTGCCACGGAGGGCGTGTCCTTTCGAATTGCCGGATGCCGGTCGATGCGACGGCAGCGGGGAATCAGCTCTCGCCGAGGGTGCGGGAGAGGTAGCGGGCGACGGCTCGCACAGCCGCCATGCTGTTGGAGTAGTCCATGCGGGTGGGGCCGACGATGCCGAGGCGCGAGACGTCGCGGCCGGGGATGGCGAACGCGCTCGACACGACAGAGGTCTCGCCGAGGCCGAACGAGGCGTTCTCGCGCCCGATGCGCACGGCGACGGCGTGCTCGTCACCGGCCATCTCGCCGAACAGCCGGAGCAGCACGACCTGCTCCTCGATCGCCTCGATGACCCCGAGGATCGACCCGGCGAAGTCCTGCTCGGTGCGCACGAGGTTGGCCGCCCCGGCCACCACGAGCCGGTCGTGTCGCTGGGCGCGCGCCTGCTCGGCGAGGGTCGCCGCGATCGTCTGCACGACGGCGGCGTGGCGGCCGTCGGCGCCGGGGATCTCGCCGGAGAGGGCGTCCGCGGCATCCGCCATCGTCCGCCCGTCGGCCAGGTCGTTGAGTCGCACCCGCAGCGCGGAGAGGGTCTCGTCGTCGACCGGCTCGTCGAGCACGACGAGGCGCTGCTCCACCTGCCCCGAGTCGGCGATCAGGATGCAGAGCACGCGGTCGGGCGCGAGGGAGACGAGCTCGACATGGCGCACGCGCGCGCTGCCGAACGAGGGGTACTGCACCACGGCGAGCTGCTTCGTCAGCTGGGCGATGAGCCGGACCGTGCGGGCGAGCAGCTCGTCGAGGTCGCTCGATTCGCCGAGGAAGGTCTCGATGGCCTGGCGCTGCGCCTGGCTCAGCGGACGCACGTCGGTGAGCTGGTCGACGAAGACGCGATAGCCCTTGTCGGTCGGGATGCGACCCGACGAGGTGTGCGGCGCCGCGATGAGCTCCTCCTCCTCGAGGAGGGCCATGTCGTTGCGGATCGTGGCGGCGGACACGCCGAAGGAGTGGCGCTCGACGATCGTCTTCGAACCCACCGGCTCGCGGGACGCGACGTAGTCCTGCACGATGGCGCGGAGCACTGCGAGACTGCGTTCGGAGACCATGGTCCTCGCTTCCCTCACCGCTTAGCACTCGTTCTGACTGAGTGCCAATCCTACCGCGAGAATCAGGGTCAGCACCGTTGCCGGGCCGCACGGCGCAGCGCTACCGTATGGGTACCCCGCGAGGCACCTTGCCTGCACCTTCCCTGCTGCAGTCGCGGTTCACCCCTTCTGAACCCCCCTGAAAGGCACGCACATGACCGACCCCAACGTCCAGCCGTCGGATCCGACGGGGCAGACCCCGCCTCCGCCTGCCGCACCGGCGACGCCCGACCCCGCCACGCACACCGCGCCGCCGCTGACCCACGAGCAGGACGTGCAGTGGGGCTCGTTCGCCCACCTCGGCGGCGTGCTCGGCTTCCTGCCGTCGCTCATCATCTGGCTCGTCTTCAAGGACCGCGGCGCGTTCACGAACACCGAGGCGAAGGAGGCGCTGAACTTCCAGATCACCCTCGTCTTCGGCTACATCATCTCGGCCATCCTCGTGGTCGTCTTCATCGGCGCGCTGCTCATGTGGGTCGTCTGGATCGTGGGCGTCGTCTTCTCGATCATCGCGTTCCTCCAGGCCAAGGACGGCAAGCACTACCGCTATCCGTTCGCCATCCGCCTCATCAAGTAGGCGCACGCCGGCAGCATCGATCCGCCCGTCGCGGGAGCGCCTATTCCCGCGGCGGGCGTTGCTGTGCCAGCATGAACCCGAACGAGTCTCGCCGAACGGACGAGCCCGAAGAAGGAGACCTCAATGTCCGACCAGACCCCGCCTCCGCCACCCCCGCAGGGACCCCCGCCGCCCCCGCCCCAGGGACCGCCGGCGCCGCCGCAGAACCCCTATGGCCAGAGCCAGCAGCTCAGCCCGAGCGATGAGAAGCTCTGGTCGACGCTCGTGCACATCGGCGGCATCTTCTTCAGCTTCGTGCCGGCGCTGCTGGGGTACCTGATCCTCAAGGACAAGGGCCCCTTCGTGCGCGAGCACACCGCGACCGCGCTGAACTTCCAGATCACCATGGCGATCGCCTACGTGGTCGGCATCGTGACGACGTTCATCGTGATCGGCATCTTCATCCTGATCGCGGTGTGGGTGCTCGTGATCGTCTTCAGCATCATCGCCGCGGTGAAGGCCAACCAGGGCCAGCTCTACACCTACCCGCTCACGATCAAGTTCGTGAGCTGAGCCTCACTCCTCCAGCAGGCGCCGCACCACGGCGTCCGCGAGCAGCCGCCCTCGTCTGGTGAGCGTCAGCACACCGGCGAGGGCGGCCTTCGCGTCCACGAGGCCATCCGCGATCAGGCCGACCACCGCGTGCCGCCCGCCCGCGTGCAGCGTGTCGATCCTGATGCCTTCCCGGATGCGCGTCAGGAGCAGCACCCGCTCGGTCTCCCGGGTGCCCGCGTCGAGCACCTCGCGTCCGACCGCGGGCGAGAGCTCCGCCGTGACCCGCTCCGCGTAGGCGGCCGGGTGCTTCGCGTTCCACCAGCGCACGCCTCCCACATGGCTGTGCGCGCCGGGACCCACGCCCCACCAGTCGTCGCCACGCCAGTACCCGAGGTTGTGGCGCGAGCGCTGCGAGGCATCCATCGCCCAGTTGCTCACCTCGTACCACTCGTACCCGGCCGCACCCAGCAGGTCGTCGGCGAGCTCGTACATGTCGGCCTCGAGGTCGTCGGACGGCGTCGCGAGCTCCCCGCGACGGATCTGGCGGGCGAGCTTCGTGCCCTCCTCGACGATGAGCGCGTAGGCGCTGACATGGTCTGGGCGCTCGGCCACCACCGCCTCGACGCTCCGGCGCCAGTCGCCCAGCGACTCGCCCGGCGTGCCGTAGATGAGGTCGAGGCTCACGTCGAGCCCGGCGTCGCGCGCCCAGCGCACCACGAGCGGCACCCGCGCGGGGTCGTGCGTGCGGTCGAGTGCCGCGAGCACGTGCGGCACCGCCGACTGCATGCCGAACGACACGCGCGTGAACCCCCCGTCGGCGAGACGACGCAGGTCGTCGGGTCCGACCGAGTCGGGGTTCGCCTCGGTCGTGACCTCGGCGCCCTCCTCGAATCCGAACTCGTCGCGCACGGCGCCGAGCATGCGCACCAGGTCGTCGGCGGGCAGCAGCGTCGGCGTGCCGCCCCCGAAGAACACGGTCGAGGCGAGGCGATGCGGCACTCCGGATGCCTCGAGCACCCGTCGCGACATCCGGATCTCACCGATCGCGTGGTCGGCGTAGTCCACCTGCCGCGCCCCCCTGAGTTCACCGGCGGTGTACGTGTTGAAGTCGCAGTAGCCGCAGCGCACCCGGCAGAACGGGACGTGCACGTAGACGCCGAACGCGCGCTCATGGGCGCCGACTGCGGCGGATGCCGGGACGAGGCCGTCGAGCGGCGCCGGATCGCCGAGCGGAAGGGCCGAGCCCACCGGCTACACGCCGCCCGCGGGGTGCAGGGCCCGCAGTTCGACGCGGGTGAGCTCCCGGCGCTTGCGGCGCTGCCGAGGAGCCACGAGGCGACGGATGCCGCCGGCGGTGCCGAGCAGCGACCGGATCGTGAGCCACACGGTGTCGTCCTCGCGGCGCTCGAGGATGAAGGACTCCTCGCCGCTCTCGGGCCCCTCCGCCGTGGTGCCGTAGGCGAAGCCGACGCGGTCGGGCTCGTCGATCACGTAGACGACGAGCACCGGGGTGTCGTGGTGGCGGAAGCGGCCCGAACGACGCAGCGTCGCGGTCATGCCGGCGGCGATGTACGGCGTGCCGTCGGCGCCGAAGCGCTCCTCGGTGCGCGGCGACGGCTGCTCGGCGAGCGGCGCTCCCTCGGCGTCGTAGACGATGCCCGGGTACTGCGCGCCCGTGCCCGTCGACACGTCGACGACCTCGAAGCCGGCGCCCTGCTGGATGCCCCAGGTCATGAGCGACTCCGCGGCGCGCTCGAAGCGCTCGATCCCGCTGCCGAGGCGCACGGAGTCCTCGGCAGGGCGATAGCCCTCGGGCGGGTAGCGCAACAAGTCGGGGGCGAGCGTCGCCCCGATCGCCCCGTAGGTGACCGACTGGTCGGTGAAGGTGCTTCGTCGGGTCATCGGGAACCTACTTCTTCGCGTCCTTCTTCTCGGTGTCGCCCGAGAGCGCGGCGATGAACGCCTCTTGGGGGACCTCGACGCGGCCGACCATCTTCATGCGCTTCTTGCCCTCCTTCTGCTTCTCGAGGAGCTTGCGCTTGCGCGTGATGTCGCCGCCGTAGCACTTGGCGAGCACGTCCTTGCGCATCGCGCGGATCGACTCACGCGCGATGATGCGGGCGCCGATGGCGGCCTGGATGGGCACCTCGAACTGCTGGCGCGGGATGAGCTCGCGCAGCCGCCCCGTCATGAGCACGCCGTAGGCGTACGCCTTGTCGCGGTGCACGATCGCGCTGAACGCGTCGACCTGCTCGCCCTGCAGCAGGATGTCGACCTTGACGAGGTCGGCGGCCTGGTCGCCGGTGGGCTCGTAGTCGAGCGACGCGTAGCCCGCGGTCTTCGACTTGAGCTGGTCGAAGAAGTCGAACACGATCTCGCCGAGCGGCATGTTGTAGCGGATCTCGACCCGGTCCTCACCGAGGTACTCCATGCCGAGCAGCGTGCCGCGGCGCGACTGGCAGAGCTCCATGATGGTGCCCACGTAGTCCTTCGGCGCGAGGATCGCGGCGCGCACCATGGGCTCCCGCACCTCGGAGATCTTCGCCCCGGTCGGGAACTCGCTCGGGTTCGTGACCGTGACGGTCTTGCGGTCCTCCGTGGTCACCTCGTAGACCACCGACGGCGCGGTGTTGATGATGTCGAGTCCGAACTCGCGGCGAAGCCGCTCGGTCACGATCTCGAGGTGCAGCAGGCCCAGGAACCCGGCGCGGAAGCCGAAGCCGAGGGCGACCGAGGTCTCGGGCTCGTACGCGAGCGCGGCATCCGACAGCTTGAGCTTGTCGAGCGCCTCGCGCAGCTCGGGGTAGTCGCTGCCGTCGATCGGGTAGAGACCCGAGAAGACCATCGGCAGGGGCTCGGTGTAGCCGGGCAGCGCCTCCGTGGCCGACTTCGCGGCCGTGGTGACGGTGTCGCCGACCTTCGACTGGCGCACGTCCTTCACGCCGGTGATGAGGTAGCCGACCTCGCCGACGCCGAGCCCCTTCGTGGGCGTGGGCTCGGGCGCGCTCACGCCGATCTCGAGGATCTCGTGCGTCGCCTTCGTCGACATCATCTGGATGCGCTCGCGCGGGTTCAGCTGGCCGTCGACCATGCGGACGTAGGTGACGACGCCGCGGTAGCTGTCGTAGACGGAGTCGAAGATCATGGCCCGTGCCGGGGCGGTCGCGTCGCCGACCGGAGCCGGGATGCGCTCGACCACCCGGTCGAGGAGCTCCTCGACGCCGACCCCCGTCTTGCCCGACACCTTGAGCACGTCGTCGGGCGAGCCGCCGATGAGGTCGGCGAGCTCGCGCGCGTACTTCTCGGGCTCCGCCGCGGGCAGGTCGATCTTGTTCAGCACGGGGATGATCTCGAGGTCGTTCTCGAGGGCGAGGTAGAGGTTCGCGAGCGTCTGCGCCTCGATGCCCTGCGCGGCGTCGACGAGAAGGATCGCTCCCTCGCAGGCGGCGAGCGAGCGGGAGACCTCGTAGCTGAAGTCGACGTGTCCGGGCGTGTCGATCATGTTCAGGGCGTACGACGTGTCCCCCACCTGCCAGGGCATGCGCACCGCCTGGCTCTTGATCGTGATGCCGCGCTCGCGCTCGATGTCCATGCGGTCGAGGTACTGGGCGCGCATGTCACGGTCGGAGACGACCCCGGTGATGCCGAGCATGCGGTCGGCGAGGGTGGACTTGCCGTGGTCGATGTGGGCGATGATGCAGAAGTTGCGGATCAGCGCGGGGTCGGTGGCAGCAGGCACCGGCGGATTGGCGGCTCGAGGGGACATCCCCACGATTCTCCCATGACTTTCGGTTCGCACTTTCGACGGATGCCGCCGTCAGGGCCGCCGGGCTACGCTGACAGCATCATGACCGTGATGGAAGACACCGACGCGCGCGTCGCGCCGTCCGCGCTCCGGCCGGTCTTCTTCACGCTCCGGCTCGGCCTGCACCTGCTCGTCGTCGGGCTCACGCTCTTCGTCGTCGTGCGCGCCCTGCTCGAGGACGCACCGACCGAGGTGCCGGTCACCATCCTCGCCGTGGCGTTCCTCGCCTGGTACGGCGCCGGCGTCGCCGTCGCGCACCGTCACTTCCCGACGTGGGCCCGCGTGCTGTGGCTCGTCGGCCTCCTGCTCCTGTGGCTGGCGATGTCGTTCCTGACACCGGATGCCGCGTTCCTCGCGTTCCCCCTCTTCTTCCTCGAGCTGCACGTGCTGGCGACGCCCATCGCGGTGCCGCTCGTCGTCATCACGTTCGGGCTCTCGGTCTGGGGCACGGCGTCGCACCTCGGGTTCGAGGTGGGCACCATCCTCGGGCCGATGATCAGCGCGGGCGTCGCCATCGTCATCGGCTCGGGCTACCGCGCCATGTCGCAGGAGACCCGCGATCGGCAGGCGCTCATCCTCGACCTGCTCGCCACCCGCGAGGAGCTCGCCGCGGCGAGCCGCGAGGCGGGCACGCTCGCCGAGCGCGAGCGCCTCGCCCGCGAGATCCACGACACCGTCGCCCAGGGCCTCTCGAGCATCCAGATGCTGCTCCATGCGGCCGAGCGCGACATCACCGACGAGCCCACGCGCGAGAAGCTGCGGCTCGCGCGCGAGACCGCCGCCGACAACCTCGGCGAGACGCGTCGCTTCATCCGGGAGCTCACGCCTCCGTCGCTCGATGAGCAGACGCTGCCCGCCGCGCTGCGCCGGCTCACCGACGCGATCAACGACCAGGCCGAGCAGTCGGGGTCGTCGACACGGGTGAGCTTCCGCCTCAGCGGCGACGCGGTGATGCTGCCCATGGCGATCGACGCGACCCTGCTGCGCATCGCGCAGGGTGCGCTCGCCAACGTGCTGCGCCACTCCGGCGCGGAGCGGGCCGAATTGACGCTGAGCTACCTCGGCGACGAGGTCGCGCTCGACGTCGTCGACGACGGGATCGGGTTCGACCCGCGCGCCGCCCAGCGCGAGGAGACCGACGGGGTCGCCTTCGGCCTGCGCGCCATGCGGCAGCGGGCCGAGCGGCAGGGCGGGTCGATCGAGATCGAGTCGGCTCCTGGCGATGGCACCGCGGTGTCCGTGCGCATCCCGGTGGTGCCCGTATGATCCGGCTCCTGCTCAGCGACGACCACCCTGTCGTGCGCGCCGGCATCCGCGCCCTGCTCGAGTCGGAGGCCGACCTCGAGGTGATCGCCGAGGCGGCGACGGCCGAGGACGCGGTTCGCCTCGCCGCGGCATCCGACGTCGATCTCGTGCTCATGGACCTGCAGTTCCCCGGCGCCATGCAGGGGGCGGAGGCGACGCGACGCATCCGCTCGCACCACGGCGCCCCGCGCGTGCTCGTGCTCACCAACTACGACACCGACGCCGACATCCTCGGTGCGATCGAGGCCGGCGCGAGCGGCTACCTCCTGAAGGATGCGCCGCCCGCCGAGCTCGTGGCCGCCGTGCGGGCCGCGGCCGTCGGCGAGGCGGCGCTCGCCTCCTCGGTGTCCTCGCGCCTCGACGCCTCCCAGGGCGCCGAGCGCCTCACCGTTCGCGAGGCCGAGGTGCTCACGCTCGTGGCCGACGGCCGGTCGAACCGCGACATCGGTCGCGAGCTGTTCCTCAGCGAGGCGACTGTGAAGTCGCACCTCGTGCACATCTTCACGAAGCTCGGGGTCGGCTCCCGCACGGCCGCCGTGGCACGGGCCCGCGAGCTCGGGGCGATCCGGTCGGGTTGACGGATGCCCCGCGCCCGCGTCGTGCTCGTGCACGGACTCCGCACCTCGGCCACGATGTGGCGGCGGCAGCTCGCCGCGCTCGCGCGTCACGACATCGACGCGGTCGCGATCGACCTCCCGTCGCACGGCACGCGCAGCGGCGAGCCGTTCACCCTCGACGACGCCATGCGGGTGATCGGCGAGGCGGTCCCCGAACGCGAGGCGCACGCGTCGAGCACGCCGACGCTGCTCGTCGGCCTCAGCCTCGGCGGGTACCTGTCGATCGAGTTCGCCTCGCGGCATCCGGGGCGGATCGACGGACTGGTCGCCGCCTCGTGCGGCACGCGGCCACGGGGCGTCGGACTCGAGGGCTATCGGCGGATCGCCGCGCTCATCGCCCGGCTCCCCGACCACGGGCGCGGCCTGAACGAGCTCACCGCGCGCATGTTCCTCCCGCCCGATGGGGTGGCGGACGTGCTGGCCGGGGGCGTCGCGCTGCACGCCATGGCCCCCGTGCTCGGTTCCATCGGCGGCCTCGACATCGAGGCCGCGCTCGCGCGCATCGACGTGCCGGTGTGGCTGGTGAACGGCCGCCTCGACCACTTCCGCATCGAGGAGCGGCGGATGCTCCGTGCCGCACCCCGCGCACGCCTGGTGATCGTCCCCGGCGCGACGCACCTCGTGAGCCTCGTGCGCCCCGAGGAGTTCACCGCCGTCGTACTCGGTGCCGTCGCCGAGCTGGAGTGGGAGCAGGTGCGGCGCCTGCGGCGGCGAGCACGGTCCGACACGTCGGCCTAGCGGCGGAGTCGATGGTCCGCCACCCCTTGCGGCTCGCCCCGACGCGGACGAGCCTCGTGCGCAGGAGCGGACGGAGGATCGACATGCAGCGCACGTATCCCGAGGGCGTCCCGTCGTGGATCGACCTCGAGGCGCCCGACCTCGACGAGGCCCAGCGGTTCTACGGCGGTCTCTTCGGGTGGACGTTCGAGGCCGCCCCTGGCCCCCGGGGCGACGCGGCGTACGTCGTCGCCCACCTCGATGGCCGAGCGGCGGCCGGCCTCGGCGCAGCGGCGGCGGAGGCGCCGGCTGTGGATCCCCCGACGTGGAACACGTACGTGGCCGTCGCCGACCTCGATGCCGCCGTCGCACGGGTCGCCGGAGCCGGCGGGCACGTCATCGACGGGCCGGCCGACGTGGGGCGGGCCGGGCGGGCGGCCGGCGTGGTCGATCCGGCCGGTGCACGATTCCGGCTCTGGCAGGCGGGCGCTCGGGCAGGCGTGCAGGTCGTCAACGAGCCCGGCGCGTGGAACTTCAGCGACCTGCACACATCCGCCCCCCACGAACCCGGCTTCTACGAGGACGTGTTCGGCTGGGAGTTCGCCGACCTCGGGTTCGCCACCCTCATCCGCTGCCCCGGCTACGGGGACCACCTCGCGGCCACCGTCGACCCCGACATCCGGCAACGGCAGGCGAGCGCGATCACGCCGCCCAGGTTCGAGGACGCGATCGGGTGGCTGGCGCCGTCCCACGACGGCGAACCGCCGCACTGGCACGTCACCTTCACCGTCGCCGACCGTGACGAGGTCGCATCGACCGCCGAGCGCCTCGGCGCCACCGTGCTGGCCTCGACCGACACCCACTGGACCCAGGAGGCCCTCATCCGCGACCCGCAGGGCGGGGTGTTCACGGCCAGCCGGTTCGTGCCGCCCGAGCAGTGAGCCCAGCGCCGTCGAACCGTGCGCCGTCGAACCCTGCCCTGTCGTAGCCCGCCGATCCGCCGCTTTGGTGGGTCGAAGGCGAACTGGTATCGTTGTCTGTTGGCTTCCGTGTGGGTCCCACCCCGCACGATTCGCCGGTGAGGCCCCTCTACCTTCATCGGCACATCCGGTACCCACACACGAACGAAAGATACCCACGTGGCAAACATCAAGTCGCAGATCAAGCGCATCCGCACCAACCTGAAGGCGCAGGAGCGCAACAAGGCCGTCAAGAGCGAGGTCAAGAGCGCCGTGCGCGCCGCCCGCGAGGCGATCGCCACCGGCGACAAGGACAAGGCGACGACCGCCCTGCGCAACGCGACCCGCAAGCTCGACAAGGCCGCCAGCAAGGGCGTCATCCACAAGAACCAGGCCGCGAACCGCAAGTCGGCCATCGCGAAGCAGGTCGCCGCGCTCTGACGCACGACCGTTGACGAAGGCCCCGCACATCGTGCGGGGCCTTCGTCGTCTGCGCGGCAGGACGCTCCTTCAGGACGGCGTGCGCCCGCGAGCGGCGATGACGCCGACCAGCCGTTCGAGCGCGAACACGGGATCGCGCTCGGCGCCCTTGACGGCGGCGTCGGTCGCGGCGAGCGACTCGATGGCTCGCTGGAGGCCATCGTCGGTCCAGCCGGCGAGGTCTCGGCGGGCGCGATCGACCTGCCACGGCGCGAGCCCGAGCGACGATGCCACCTGCGGGCCGCCTCCCCTGACGCCCGACACCTTGGCCATCGTGCGCACCTTCATCGCGAACGCCGCCACCATGGGCACCGGATCGGCGCCGCTGTCGAGGGCGTGCCGGAGTGCCACCAGTGCTTCGCCGTGGCGCCCCGCGATCGCCGCATCGGCGACGGCGAAGGCGTTCGTCTCCACGCGCCCGCCGTAGTAGCGCCCGACGACGGCTTCGGTGATCTCGCCCGGTGCGTCGGCGATGAGCTGACGACATGCGGCCGAGAGCTCGGCCAGGTCGTCGGCGAACGCCGCGACGAGCGCACGCAGCGCCCTGGCGTCGATCCTGCGTCCGGCGGCACGGAACTCCGCCGCCGCGAAGTCCTGCTTCTCGGATTCCCGCTTGAGCTCGGCGCAGACGATCTCGACGCCGGCGCCCGATCCCGCGCGGATGGCGTCGAGGAGCTTCTTGCCGCGCTGACCCCCCGCGTGCCGCAACAGCAACGTGGTGCCGTCGGCGGTCTGCTCGAGGTACTCGAGCGCGTCGATGAGGAAGTCGTCGCTGGCCCGCTCGACGGCGGTGACGCGGATGAGCCGTGGCTCGCCGAACAGCGACGGGCTGGCGAGGGTGAGCAGTTCGCCACGGCGGTAGCCGTCGGCCTCGAGATCGCTCACCTCGAGCGCGGGGTCCTCGGATCGTAGGAAGTCGCGCAGCATCGTGCTCGCGCGTTCGGCGAGGACCGTCTCGGCGCCGCTGACGAGCACCACCGGAGCCGGGCGGATCTCGTTCCACGAGAGCTGCGGGATCGCGGCCGCCTTCGCTCGCGTCGTACCTGCTCGCGTCGCACCTGCTCGCGCTGCCACCGCACCTCCCCGTTCGGGTGCAAGTCTACGGGCCGGGTCCGACGTCGCCCCGCTCGGCCCAGACGTCGAAGCCGCCCTCGGCGGCGGCGATCGTGATGGTGCCCGAACGGTCGGTCCGCACCACCGAGGTGCCCTCGTCGCCGAGGATCCCCAGCAGCCGATCGGTGGGATGCCCGTACCCGTTGTCGAGGCCGACCCCGATCACGCCGATCGTGGCATGCAGGCGCTCGTACAGTGACGCGCTCTGGTCGGCGGATCCATGGTGCGCGACCTTCACGAGGTCGACCACCCCGAGGTCCGCCGACCGGAGGAGCCGGTCCTGCGCCCCCTCCCCGAGGTCGCCCAGGAAGACCCCGCGGAACGCCGGCGCATCGACCTCGACGACGACGCTCGCGTCGTTGCCGGGCGCCGCGCGCGCCAACGGCCAGAGCACGCGCCACTGGGCGTCGCCGAGCACGCCGCGGTGGCCGGCGACGACCTCGGCCGAGTCGGCTCCGCCCCGCACGAGCGGATCGAGCACGCGGTCGCTGCGGTCGCCGTCGAGCGGGCCGTGGACGACCGTGCCGACGCGCCCCACGACCGCCTCCGATCCCCCGACATGATCGGCATCCCAGTGCGTCAGCACGAGCAGGTCGATGCGGTCCACCCCGAGAAGCACGAGGCAACGCGCCAGGGCAGCCGGATCGGGCCCGGTGTCGACGAGCGCGGTCGCCTCCGCGGAGCGGATGAGCACCGCATCGCCCTGGCCGACGTCGCATGCGGCAACATCCCAGCGGGCCGGCCGCGTTGAAGCCGACACGACGGGCGCGCCGAACGACACGCCGACGGGCACCGCCAACCCGATCGCGAGGAGCGCGACGCCGGCCGCACGCAGTCGTGGGCGTGATGGCGGCGCGAACGTAACGGCGAGGGCGAGTGCGGTGCAGGCGGTGAGCAGGGCCGCGCCCGGGGCATCCGGAAGCCAGGCGAGGCGGCCGCCCGGAAGTCCGGCGGTGCCGTGCGCGACGAGGGCGATCCACGTGGCCGGGACCCACGCGACCTGCAGGAACGCCGCGCCGACGGAGGGCAGGACCGGCAGGACGAGGCATCCGAGGAGCCCGACGACGGTCGCGACCGGGGCCGCCGGCGCGGCGAGCAGGTTCGCGGGCACGCCGTAGACGGCGATGGCCGGGTCGAGCAGCACGAGGATGGGCTGGCAGGCGAGCTGCGCGGCGACCGGCACGGCCAGCACCAGGGCGAGCGGTCGTGGCATCAGGCGGCCGAGGACGACGGCCAGCGGCGCCGCGAGGAGCAGGAGTCCGGCCGTCGCGGCCGCCGACAGCGCGAAGCCGTAGTCGCGTGCCAGCCAGGGATCGAACACGAGCAGTCCGACCACCGCGACCGACAATGCGGCGACGCCGCCGCCCGGGCGTCCGGACGCGATGGCGATGAGCACGACGACCGCCATCGCCCCGGCTCGCACGACGCTCGGCTGCGGCGTCACGAGCACGATGAACCCCGCGAGGGCGACCAGCGCGAGCGCGACGCGCACGCCGCGACGCAGCCCGCACGCCGCCGCGAGGGCGAAGGCGGCAGCCGTGATGATGGCGCAGTTCGCGCCCGAGACCGCGGTGAGGTGGCTGAGCGAACTCGCCTTCATCGCTGCGTCGAGCTCGACGCCGACCGCGGCGGTGTCGCCGATGGCGAGTCCGGGCACGAGCGCGCCGCCGTCGCCGCCGAGGGCGGTCGACGCGGTCGCGAGCCCCGATCGGAGCGCCACGGCCCAGCCGAGCCACGGCGGCGGTGCGATCACACGCGCGTCGCCGGTCGGCCGGAGCTGGAAGCCGTGCTGCTCCGCGCCGGGCAGGACCACCACTCGTGTGGGGAAGGAGACGCGGGTGCCGAGTGAGAGCTCCTCCCCGCGGAGCTCCAGCATCACGGTCGAGGACACGGTCGGAACCTCGACGCCGTCCACGCCGATGACCTGGGCGTCGACCCGGAAGGTCGGAGCGGCTGCATCGCCCGATGACGCCCACGGCGGCGCCCGCACCGGCCGGGGGCCGGAAGCCACCTCGATCAGGACGTCGACGACGACGTGGGCATCGGCGGCCGCGGCAAGCGGCGACTCGGCGCGCCGTTCCAGCGCGAGCGCCGCCGACGTCGCGACGAGCCCCATCGCGGTCGAGGCGATGAGCGCCGCAGTGAGCACGGCCCGGAGCGCGTGGGCGGCCGACGACCCGCGTCGAGCCCCGGTCAGGGCGAGTACGGCGACCGCGAGGATCACGCCGGCCGCCCAGGCGAGCCGAGCGACGACGGCCGGATCGACCCCGACGTCGGGCGACGCGACGGCGCACCAGGCAGCCAGCCATGCGGCGCCGGCTGGCGGCAGGAGCCTCAGGTCGCGCACGTCAGAGCGCGACCTTGTCGGCGAGGCCGGAGAAGACCGCGTCGCCGATGCCGGCCACGTCGAGGAGCTGGTCGACGCTCGTGAACGGACCGTTCGCAGCGCGCCAGTCGATGATGCGCTGGGCCAGCGCAGGCCCGATCCTGGGCAGGGTGTCGAGGGCCGCCACATCGGCGGTGTTCAGGTGCACGAGGCCGTCGGCCGGCCCGCCGCCCGTCGCGCTCGCCGCCCCCGTGCCGCCCGGGGCGGACGGAGGTGGAACCTGGCCGACCGCGAAGACCACGAGCTGCTCGCCGTCAGCCACCGGCCGGGCCAGATTGACGCCGGCGGGGTCGGCATCGGGGGTGAAGCCGCCCGCCGCGGCCACGGCGTCGACGACGCGGTCGCCGGGGTGCAGCTCGACGAGCCCGGGGCGCACGACGGCTCCGAGCACGTGCACGAGCACGGGGGTCGTCTCGACCCCGACGGCGGTCGATGCCCGTGCGGAGCCCGACGCCGACCCCGACGCCGGCCCCGACCCATCGCCGGCACCCGGCCCGCCCGTCGCCACGACGCGTTCCTGCATGCCGCCGCCGCTCGCGACGAACGACATGAGCGCTGCCGCGGCGACCGCCGCGATGAAGAGCACCACCGCCGCGCCGATGGCCACCCGCGCGCGCGGCGTCGCGCGTCGGGCGGCCGGGTCGAGTGCGTCGAACGGGTGGTCTCGGCTCGCGGGCATGCCCGCACGCTACGAGGGCGACCGCATCATCCGGTCGTGCAGCGCTCCAGCCCCGCAGCGCTCAGCGAGGCCGACCGCTGTCGAGGAGGAGTCGGCAGGTCAGCCGCGCGTCGCGATGTTCACGAGCCGGGGGGCGCGCACGATGACGTTGACGATCTCGCGCTCGCCGACGGCGCGAGCCACGGCGGCCGACGCACGCGCGAGCGCCTCAAGCTCGTCGGCCGCGATCTTCGGCGACACCTCGAGCCGGTCGCGCACCTTGCCGTCGACCTGCACGATCGCGGTGACCGACTCCTCGACGAGGAGCGCCGGATCGGCCTTGCGCCACGGCACGAGCGCCACGCTCGGCTGGTAGCCGAGCCGCTCCCACATGTCCTCGGCGGTGTACGGAGCGAACAGGTCGAGGATCATGGCCGTCACCTCGGCGGCCTCGCGCACGGCGGCGTCGGCAGGACCGGCGCCCGAGTCGATGACCTTGCGGGTCGCGTTGACGAGCTCCATCAGGCGCGCCACGACGACGTTGAACTTGAACGCCTCGACCAAGCCGGGCGCGTCCGCCAGCAGACGATGCGTCAGCCGGCGGAGCCCGGCGTCGCCCGTCTTCCACTCGACGTCCGGGGTGGACGAGACCTCGCCCGAGATGCGCCAGGCGCGGGCGAGGAACTTCGCCGCCCCGACGGGCGAGACATCCGCCCAGTCGATGTCGTCCTCGGGGGGCCCGGCGAACGCCAACGTCACGCGCAGCGCGTCGGCGCCGTGCGCGCCCAGTTCGCTCGCGAACTCGACCAGGTTGCCCTTCGACTTCGACATCTTCGTGCCGTCCATGATGACCATGCCCTGGTTCAGCAGGGAGGTGAACGGCTCGGTGAAGCTCAGGTACCCGAGGTCGAAGAGCACCTTGGTGATGAAGCGGGAGTAGAGCAGGTGCAGGATGGCGTGCTCGACGCCGCCGACGTACTGGTCGACCGGCAGCCACTTCTCGGCTTCTGCCATGTCGAACGGCTTCGTGTCGTCGTTCGGGTTGAGGTAACGCAGGTAGTACCACGAGCTGTCGACGAACGTGTCCATCGTGTCGGAGTCGCGACGGGCCGCCCCGCCGCAGTTCGGGCAGGCGACGTTCACCCAGTCCTCGGCCGCGCCGAGCGGGCTGGTGCCCTTCGGCTTGAGGTCGAGGCCGGCGGCATCGGGCAGGCGCACGGGCAGGTCGCTCTCGGGCACCGGGACCTCGCCGCACTCGGCGCAGTGGATGATCGGGATGGGCGTGCCCCAGTACCGCTGGCGTGAGATGAGCCAATCGCGGAGGCGGAAGTTCTTCGCGGCGCGGCCGGTTCCGCGCTGCTCGAGCACCTCGATGATGCGGCGGATCGCGTTCGACTTCGAGAGCCCGTCGAGCGGACCCGAGTTGATGAGGCGCCCTTCTCCGGCGAGGGCGATGCCGGTCGAGGCGGGGTCGACGGCGGGCAGGTCGTCGGGCAGGATCGGCTCGCCCTGCTCGTCGAGGTGGATCACCGGGATGACCCCCGTGACTGGAGCGTTCGTGTCGACCACCACGCGCACGGGCAGGTCGAACGCGCGTGCGAAGTCGAGGTCGCGCTGGTCGTGCGCGGGCACGGCCATGATCGCGCCGTGCCCGTAGTCGGCCAGCACGTAGTCGGCGGCCCAGATGGGCAGGCGCTCGCCGTTCACCGGGTTCACGGCGTACCGCTCGAGGAACACGCCGGTCTTGGGCCGTTCGGTGGACAGACGGTCGATGTCGCTCTCGCCCCGCACCGAGTCGAGGTAATCCTGGAACCGGCCGCGCACCGCGTCGGACGCCCCCGACGCGAGCTCGGCGGCGAGCTCCGAGTCGGGTGCGACGACCATGAACGTGGCGCCGTACAACGTGTCGGGGCGCGTCGTGAACACCGTCACCCGCTCGTCGCGGCCCTCGATCTCGAAGTCCACGTCGGCACCCGACGACCGGCCGATCCAGTTGCGCTGCATCGTGACGACCTTCGACGGCCACGAGCCCTCGAGCTGATTCAGGTCGTCGAGGAGGCGGTCGGCGTAGTCGGTGACGCGGAAGTACCACTGCGTGAGCGCCTTCTTCGTCACGATGAAGCCGCAGCGCTCGCAGTGCCCGTCGACCACCTGCTCGTTGGCGAGCACGGTCTGGTCGTTGGGGCACCAGTTCACGAGACCGGCCTTGCGGTACGCGATGCCCTTCTCGTAGAGCTTCAGGAACAGCCACTGGTTCCACTTGTAGTACTCGGGATCGCTGGTGTGCAGCTCGCGCGACCAGTCGAACGACGGCGCGTACTGGCGGAAGGAGCGCTTCTGCTGCTCGATGTTGTCGTAGGTCCAGCCGCGCGGGTCGATGCCGCGCTTGATGGCCGCGTTCTCGGCGGGCAGGCCGAACGAGTCCCAGCCGACGGGGTGCAGCACGTCGAAGCCCTGATGGCGCCAGTACCGCGCGACCGTGTCGCCGTAGCCGAACGCCTCGGCGTGGCCCATGTGCAGGTCGCCGGACGGGTAGGGGAACATGTCGAGGATGTACTTGCGCGGCTTGGTCTCGCCGGGGCGGCCTGCGCGGAACGGCTGGAGTTCGTCCCACACGGGAAGCCACTTCGCCTGGATCGCGGCGAAGTCGTAGGCGCCGGTCTCGGCGTCGGCGGGGGCGGGGTCGTGATCGTGTGCCACGTGACTCTCAATCGTGTGTGTGCTGCGGGGGGATCGCTCCGCACATCGTGCTGCGGGCGCGCCGGAACGCGACGCACCGAACCTTTAGCCTACTCACTCCGTGGGAGTGGACGCCCCGAGCAGGACGGCGAGCAGCGCCCGCGCCTTGACGCGCGTCTCCTCGATCTCCTCGGCCGCGACGGAGAGCGCCGTGATGCCGCCGCCGGTGCCGATGCTCGCGCCCGACGGCGTCAGCACGATGGAGCGGATGACCATCGCGAGGTCGGCGGTGCCGTCGATGCCGAGGTAGCCGAACGTGCCCGAGTACACGCCCCGCGGGCCCGCTTCGAGCTCGTGCAGGATCGACATGGCGCTCCGCTTCGGGGCGCCCGTCATCGAGCCGGCGGGGAAGGCCGCCCGCACGACGTCGAGCGCGGTGAGCGGATGCCGCAGCCGAGCCTGCACGGTCGAGACGAGCTGGTGCACGTGGGCGTACTCCTCGACCTCGAGCAGGCTCGTCACCGTGACGGTGCCGAGTTCGGCGACGCGACCGAGGTCGTTGCGCATGAGGTCGACGATCATGAGGTTCTCGGCGCGTTCCTTGTCACTGGCGAGCAGCTCCCGGCGCAGCTCGTCGTCGCGTCGCGGATCGGCTCCCCGCGGACGGGTGCCCTTCATCGGCTTCGTCGAGACGATCCCGTCGGCGTCCACGTGCAGGAACAGCTCGGGCGAGGCGCTGAGCAGGGCGACGTCGTCGAACCGGAGGTACCCGCCGTGGTGGCTGGGGCTCGATTCCCGCAGCGCGAGATAGGTCGCCGCCGCGTCGGGCCGGGCGTCGACGTCGACGCGGTTCGTGAGGCACAGCTGGTAGGCATCGCCGCGCACGATCGCGGCCTGGCATGCGGCGATGAGCTGCGCGTATCGGTCGGGGTCGTGTCGCCAGCGCACGCTCGCGGCATGCGCGACCGGCGCGCTGCCCGACGACGGTCCGGACGCCGCAGGCAGCGCATCGAGCTCCGCGGCGAGGTGCGCAGCCCACGCCGCACCTGCGTCGGCGGTCTCGGTGCCGTCGTCGGCGATCCAGGCGAGCCGCACGGTGCGCGCGGCGTGATCGAACACGATGGCGCGGTCGATGAAGAGGAACGCGGCATCCGGAGTGTCGGCCCTCGACGCCGGCACGTCGTTCAGGCTCGCGCCGAGTTCGTAGCCGAACCACCCGAACCAGCCCAGCGGTCCCGCTTCGCCCGCATGCACCCCGGCCACGTCCACCCTGCCGGGCAGCCGTTCCCCGAGCACGTCGAACACCGACCCGGGCGAGGTCGCGCCGCTGGGCGCCGGCCCGAGCGGCGTCGACCGGGTGACGGTGCCGGCCGCGGCATCCGCCGTCACGAACACGCTGCCGGCGTGCGCCGTCGCGATCACGCTGATGCCGGTGATGGCATCGGCGCCGCCGTCGAGCCACACCGCGTACGGGGCATCCGCGTACCGTGCGCGGAAGACCGCCTCGGGGTCGCGCCACGCGGCGAGCGGGCGGGTGCGGATGCGACGCGGCATCCCCTCAGCCTATGGCTCGCGCGCGGCTCCCCCGGAGTTGGCGACGAGCGGCCCCGGACCGCGAGAGGTCTCGATCGCGCGACCGTCGCAGAGCTCGATCGTGCGATCGACGAGGCGCTCATCGACCGCGCCGTGCGAGATCACGACGACCGTGCGGCCCGATCGCCCCGCGGCGTCGGTCAGGTCGCGCAGCAGCGCATCGGCACGTGCCGGGTCGACGCTCGCGGTCGGCTCGTCGAGCACCAGGATCGGGAAGTCGGCGAGCATCGCCCTCGCGAGCGCGAGTCGTTGCGCCTGTCCGCCCGACACGAGGGCGCCGCGCTCCCCCACCCGCGCGCCGAGGCCGCCGCGCTCATCGAGCCACTCCCGCAGGCCCACCCGATCGAGCACGTCGAGCAGGTCGTCGTCGGTCGCGGTGTCGCGGGCGAACAGCAGGTTCTGGCGCACGTCCTCGTCGAAGAGCCACGGTCGCTGCTCGACGAGGCCCACCAGGCGGCGTACGCCCGCGGGTTCCAGCTCGGATGCCTCGACGCCGCCGATCCGGTACGACCCCCGGTACGCGAGGAACCGCACGAGCACATGCGCGAGCGTCGTCTTCCCCGCGCCCGAGGCGCCGCGCACGAGCAGCCGCTCTCCCGGTGCGATCGTCAGGTCGAGCCCATCGAGCGCAGCGGCACCGGCGGATGCCGCGGCCGGCTCGTCGCCCGGCCCGGACCGCTCCTCCACCGCGGGCCAGCCGGCCCGGAGGCCGCGCAGCTCGATCGCCGGGGGCGACATCTCAGGCGCCGCGAGGGGATGCAGGGGCGGCGCGGGCACCTCAGGAGGCACGGTGGCGGGAACCGCGTGCGCCACCCGCTCGGCGCTCGCCCTGCTGAGGCGCCGTGCGGTCACCGCCAGCGGGACGGCTCCGGCGACCTCGGCGATGGCGAGCGGCACGAGGCACAGCACCGCGAAGGTCGGTCCGTCGATGCGGCCGCCTTCCAGCAGTGGTGCGGCGGCGACGAGGCTCGCGGCGACCGCGATCCCTCCCACGGCCGACATGGCCGCGGAGGCCGCTCCGGTCGCAGCTGCCCTGGCGCGCGTCGCCCTCGCGAGCCGCTCGCCGAGCTGCTCGATCCGCCGGCGTCCCGCTCCTGCGGCGTCGAACGCGATGAGCACGTCGAGCGCCCGCACGTGCTCGACCACGGCGGCCTGGAGCTCGCCGCGCAGCGGGGCGAGGTCGCGTTCCGCGAGCCGCGCCCCGCCCCGCTGCACGAGGAGCGTCGTCCCGATGCCCGCCACGAGGCATCCGAGCACCGCCAGCGCCGACGCCGGGGCGAGGAACGCGATCCCCGCCACTGCGACGGCGAGCACGACGAGGGCGCTCACCAGCGGCTGCACCACGCGGAGCGGCACGTTCTGCAGCTCGTCGACGTCGTCGACGAACCGGGCGAGGAGATCGCCGCGCCGGCTGGACGCGAGCGCGTCGGGCGCGAGGGGCAGCATCCGTTCGAAGATGCCGGCCCTGATGGAGGCGAGCTGTCGGAAGGACGCGTCGTGGCCGGTGAGCCGCTCGAGGTAGCGGAAGGCGGCGCGTCCGAGGGCGAAGGCGCGCACGCCGACGATGCCGAGCGAGAGGTAGAGCACGGGCGGCTGCTCGGCCGCGCGGGCGATGAGCCACGCCGAGCAGGCGAGCAGCGCGACGCTCGACGCCGCCGACGCGATGCCCAGGAGGATGGCCGGGAGCAGCCGTCGCGGGGGCGGCACGGCCCGGCGCAGCATGGCGCGCGTCGCGGCGGCGGTGTCCGACGACGATCCGCGCCCGATCGCGGCCGGGTGCAGGTCGGAGGCCGCGTCACGCATACGCCACCGCCAGGTCGATGGTGCGATCGGCAGCCTCGGCCAGTGCCGACCGATGCGTGGTCACGAGCACGACCCGGCCGTCCCGGGCGAGCTCGCGGAGGTGCTCGCCCAGGGCCGCCTCGCGGTCGGGATCCTGCGCGGAGGCGGGCTCGTCGAGCAGCAGCAGTCGGCCGTTGCGGGCGAGGAGGCGATGGATCGCCCGCGCGGTCGCGACTCGTTGCGCCTGGCCACCCGAGAGGCCGCCGCCGTCGGGCCCGAGCACGCGGTCGGGGTCCAGTTCCACGCCGGCCAGCCCGAGCGCGCGCCCGAGCAGTCGCCGATCGGCGTCCTCGTCGCCCAGTCGCACGTTCTCGGCGATGGATCCCGCGAGGAGCGTCGGCGCCTGCCCCGCCCACGCGATCCCCGATCGGTCGCCGTCCAGCCGTCGCCCGTCGAGTCGCACGTATCCGCCGGCGTCCGCGAAGCCCAGGAGCGCGGCGAGGAGGCTCGACTTGCCCGATCCGCTCTCCCCCGTGACCGCGACGAACTCGCCGGGCCGGACTGCGAGGTGGAACCCGTCGAGCACCGGCCGGTCGCCACGCCGCACGCGGAGATCGTCGATGACGAGCCCGCGATCGTCGGTGCCGACGGAAGCGTCGTCGACGTCCCGCCGCGACGGCTCGGCCACCGCGCGAGGGTCAGCCGGCCGCTCGGCCGCGGTCAGGAGGTCGAACGCGTCGCCCGACGCCGCGACCCCTGCCGACGACGCGTGGAAGGCCGCGCCGACGTTGCGCAGCGGCAGGAAGACCTCGGGTGCGAGCACGAGCACGAAGAGGCCGGGCGCCAGGGTGAGGTCGCCGGCGACGAGCCGCAGCCCGATCGACACGGCGACGATCGCGACCGAGAGGCTCGCGGCGAACTCGAGGGTGAACCCGGAGAGGAAGGTGATCCGCAGCACCGTCATCGTGCGCCGGCGGTAGTCGTCGGTGACCGCACGGATCCGCTCGACCTGGCGATCGGCGCGGCCGAAGAGGATGAGCGTCGACAGCCCGCCGACCACCTCGAGGAACCCCCGTGAGAGCGAGGCGAGACTCTCCCACTGCCGGCGTTGCACGGCGCCGGTCGCCATGCCGATGAGCGCCATGAAGACCGGGATGAGCGGCAGCACGATGACGAGCACGAGGCCCGACAGCGGGTCGGCGACCCACACGGCCACGACGCAGGCGGAGGTCGCGACCACGGTCAGCACGAGCTGCGGCAGGTAGCGACCGAAGTACTCGTCGAGTGCCTCGAGGCCCGGCCCGAGCAGCGTGGCGATGCGCGACGTCGGGAACCCCGGGACGCCACTCGGCCGTGTCTCGAGCGCGCCGAGCAGGTCGCCTCGCAGTTCCGCCTTCACCCGCATCGCGCCGGCCGAGCCCACGACGTCCCAGCCCCAGGCGCCGACGGCCCGGGCGGATGCCGCGACGACGAGGATCCCGATGAGCGGCGACGCCTGCGGCATCCGCATGCCGTCGATGAGGCCGGCCACCAGCGACGAGAGCGCCCAGGCGAAGGCGATGATGGCGGAGGCCTGCACCGCCGCGAGCAGCGCGCCGGCGAGGAGGAACCGCCGCGCGGCACGCGACCGGCGGATGAGACGGGGATCGAGGGGCTTCACGCGCTCAGTGCACCGCTGCCTCGATGCCGGCACGCGTCACGCGCTTCCGGAACACCCAGTACGTCCACCCCTGGTAGGCCAGCACCAGCGGGAGGGCGACGAGGGCCAGCCAGCTCATGACGGTGAGCGTGTAGTCCGTGCTCGACGCATTGGCCACCGTGAGGCTGTTCGCCGGGTCGTTCGAGGCGGGCATCACGTCGGGGAAGAGCGACGCGAAGAGCGCGAACACCGCCGCCGCGATCGTCACGGCGAGCATCGTGAACGCCACGCCTTCCGCACGGCGGCGGTTGGCCAGCCACCCCGCGATGAGGGCGACGGCCGCGACCGCCGCCAGGATCCAGAACCACGGCGTGCCCGACGCGAGGCCGGTCCAGAGCAGGAAGACCGCGGCGACCACGATCGTCGCGACACCCGAGCGCCCGGCGAGCCGGCGTGCGCGCTCCCGCAGGTCGCCCTCGGTCTTGAGCGACACGAACACGACGCCGTGGGTGAAGAAGAGCAGCAACGTGGTGAGCCCGCCGAGGAGCGCGTAGGGATTGAGCAGGTCGAACAGCGTGCCCGTGTAGTTGTGGTCGGCGTCGAGCGGCACGCCCTGCACGATGTTCGCGAAGGCCACGCCCCAGAGGAACGCGGGCACCGCCGACCCGACGACGATCATGCCGTCGAACCACGCCTTCCACCTCGACTCGGGCCGCTGGTGGCGGTACTCGAACGAGACCCCGCGCGCGATGAGCGCGAGGAGGATGAGCAGCAGCGCGAGGTAGAAGCCCGAGAACAACGTGGCGTACCACTCGGGGAAGGCCGCGAACAACGACGCCCCCGCCACGATCACCCACGTCTCGTTGAGGTCCCACACCGGACCGATCGTGTTGATGAGCACGCGCCGGTCGGTGTCGTCCCTGCCGAGGAACGGGAGCGACATGCCCACCCCGAAGTCGAAGCCGTCGAGCACGAAGTAGCCGACGAAGAGGAAGCCGACGATCCAGAACCAGAGCACCGAGAGATCCATGGTCACGTCCTCCTAGTACACCGTGGCGGCGGGTTCGATGCGGCCCGACTCGGGATCGGGCTCGCCGACCTCGGGCGGACCCTTCCGGATGGCCCGGATCACCAGGCGCACCTCGACGACCGCGAGCGCGCCGTAGATCAGGGTGAAGGCGACGAGGGAGATGAGCACCTCGAGGCCCGTCACATTCGGCGACACAGCCGAGGCGGTCGGGAGCAGGCTGAAGACGATCCACGGCTGCCGGCCCATCTCGGTGAAGATCCAGCCGACGATCATGGCCCCGAGCGAGAGCGGGAAGCTCCAGATCGCCGCCTTCCAGATCCACGGATGCCGCGGCATCCGCCCCTTGCGGGTGAGCCACAGGCCGACGACGGCGACGAGCACGTGGAGCATGCCGAGCCCGATCATCCAGCGGAACGCCCAGTAGGTGATCCAGATGATCGGCGAGTAGTCGCCGGGACCGTAGAGCGCCGTGTACTCGGCCTGTAGGTCGTTGATGCCCTCGACACAGCCGTCGAACGTATGCGTCGAGAGGAATGAGAGGAGGTACGGCACGCGGATCGAGAAGAGCTCGGTGCTGCCGTCGGGCGTGCCGAGGGTGAACAGCGAGAAGGAGGCGTCCGCGCCGCAGACCGTGTCGTAGGTGGCCTCGGCGGCGGCCATCTTCATCGGCTGCGTCGCGACCATCGCGAGGCTGAGCTGGTCGCCGAACAACGTGGTGAGGATGCCGGCACCGACCATGACCCAGAGGCCGAACTTCAGCGCGGGGCGCATGGTGTCGAGGTGCTGGTTGCGCGACAGGTGCCAGGCGGCGGCGCTGATGATGAGTCCCGCGGCCACCATGAAGCTGGCGGCGATCGTGTGCGGGAATGCCGCGAGGGCGACCGGGTTGGCGAGCAGTGCCCAGATGTCGACGAGCTCGGCCCTCGCCTTGTCCGCGTTCATCTCGTAGCCGACCGGATTCTGCATGAACGCGTTCGCCGCGATGATGAAGTACGCCGAGAGGATCGAGCCGATCGCGGTCGCCCAGATCGTCGCGAGGTGCAGGCCGCGTGGCAGCTTGTCCCACCCGAAGATCCAGAGGCCGATGAAGGTGGCTTCGAAGAAGAACGCGAGCAGGCCCTCCATCGCGAGGGGCGCCCCGAACACGTCGCCGACGAAGCGCGAGTACTCCGACCAGTTCATGCCGAACTGGAACTCCTGCACGATGCCCGTGACCACGCCCATGGCGAAGTTGATGAGGAAGATCGACCCGAAGAAGCGGGTGATGCGGAGGTACTCCGCCTTGCCGGTGCGGTACCACGCGGTCTGGAAGACGGCGGCGGTGCTGGCGAGGCCGATCGTGAGTGGAACGAAGAGGAAGTGGTAGACGGTGGTGAGGCCGAACTGCCAACGAGCGAGCAGCAGCGGGTCGAGCAGTTCGTTCACGGATGCCCCTTCCCAGTCGTTCCGCCATGTGTACTACATGACGTAGAACATCCTTCTACACAGCGTAGAACAATTCGGGTGAAGCGGGTAGTCTGGAGCCATGGCGAGTCTCGGCGAGTTGGAACGCTCCGTGATGGAGGTGCTCTGGACGAGCGACGTCGCGCTCACGGCGAACGAGATGCGCGACGCGCTCGCGCTGCGCGACGACGCCGCGCGCATGGTCGCCACGACCACGGTGCTGACCGTCCTCTCGCGGCTCGAGCGCAAGGGGTTCGTGTCGCGCTCCCGGGACATGCGGCCGCACCGCTATCGCGCGCTGCTCAGTCGTGAGGAGCACACCGCCGAGCTCATGCACGAGGTGCTCGACCGTTCCGCCGACCGCGACGCCGCCCTCGCCCGCTTCGTCGGCACCGCCAGCGCGGGCGAAGCGGCCACCCTCCGTCGCCTGCTCGACGAGCTCGCGCGCCACTGACCATGCTCGCCGTCTCGGCGGTGCTCGGCGCCCTCGCGCTCGCCCTGGCGTGGCCGGTGCCGGTCGTCCTCGCCCGTGCCAACTGGCCGTCGCGCGCACCCGCGGCCGCGCTCGCCCTCTGGCAGGCCATCGCCCTCGCCGGGGGGCTGTCGATGATCGGATGCCTCCTCGCATTCGGTGCCGCACCGGCCGGCTCCCTGCCGGCAGCGGTCGCGGCGCTCGCCCCGTATCTGCTCACCGGACCCCTCCCCGCCGGCTTCGGCGTCGCCGAGGTCGCCGCCCTCACCCTCGCGGTGGCCATCGCCCTGCTGCTGACCCTCAACCTGGCGCTCACCGCGGTGCGCGCCGAACGGGAGCGGCGACGGCAGCACCAGCTCATCGACCTGCTCAGCCACCCGATGCCCGGCGACCCCCGCACGCGCGTGCTCGCGCACCCGGTGCCGCTCGCGTACTGCGTCCCGGGCATCCGAACCGCGACCGTGCTCACCGACGGGCTCATCGACGCGCTCGCGCCCGACGAGCTGGCAGCCGTGATCGCCCATGAGCGCACCCACCTCGATCAGCTCCACCACCTCGTGCGCCTCTCGTTCCGCGCCTGGCACAGCGCGATCCCCTGGTTCCCGATCGCGAACCGCGCGGAGCACGCCGTCATCACCCTCACCGAGATGCTCGCCGACGACGGCGCCCGGCGGACCGTCGGCACGGCATCCCTCCGCGGGGCCCTCGAACGCGTCGGTGACGCCGGCGAGTCCGGCGCATCCCTCGACGGCGCATCGGGCGCCGACACCGACGCCGCGATGCTCGCCGCGCGCCTGCGTCGACTGGACGAGCCGGGCTCGTCTCCGGTCGCCGACCCCCGCGGAGCCCGCGCGGCGGCGCTTGCGGCATCCGCGGTCCTCGTGGCGGTCCCCCTTGTGGGGTACGCCGTGATCCTCGGAATCGTCCCCTAGTCTGACGCGCTCCCCGGAGTGCGTCGATACGCTCGGAGCGTGAACGAGCTCCTCGACTGGATCCTCGACGTGGTGCAGGCCGTGGACCCGGTGGCCCGCACCCTGCTCGCCGGGGTCGGGATCCTCCTCGAGACGTCCGTGCTCATCGGCCTGGTCGTGCCGGGCGACACGATCGTGCTCGTGGCATCGACCGCCGTGGACGGCGTCGGCCAGTACTTCGCCCTCGTGTTCGCGGTGATCGCCGGGGCCCTCATCGGCGAGAGCATCGGCTTCGGCCTCGGTCGCTGGTTCGGGCCGCACATCCAGCGGTCGCGGGTCGGGCGCCGCATCGGCGAGGAGAACTGGGCGAGGGCGCAGCGCTACCTCGATCGACGCGGCGGACCCGCCGTGTTCATCTCGCGCTTCCTGCCCGTGCTGCACTCCCTCATCCCGCTCACCGTCGGCATGAGCACCATGCGCTACCGCAAGTTCATGGCGTGGACGGTGCCCGCCTGCGTGATCTGGGCCTTCGCCTATGTCTCCGTCGGATCGGCGGCCGCCGGCGGATACCGCGAACTCAGCCGTGACCTGCACTGGGCCGGCTACCTCTTCGTCGCCGTCATCGCAGCATTCCTGCTCGTCGTCTGGGGTGCGAAGAAGCTCATCGTGCGCGTCGAGGCGCGGCACATGGCCGAGGGGCCGGACACCGAAGCATCCGACCCCCCGAGCGCAACGCCCGAGCCCTAGAAGAGCGCCTTGTCGGCGAGCCAGTCGCTCGCGATCTGGTCGGCGGACTCCTGCTCGTTGACACTGAGTGCGTTCAGTGCCACGAGGTCCTCCGCGGTGAGCGCGGCGCTCACCGTGTTGAGGATCTTCGCGATCTTGTCGTCGACCTTCTCGCTCACGACCGGCACGACGTTCGACGCGAGGAAGAGGCCCTCGGGGTCCTCCAGCGTGACCAGGTCATTCGCGGCGATGTTCGGGTCGGCGCTGTAGATGTTCACCATCTGCACCTGGTTGTCGACGAGCGCCTTGAGCGTCAGCGGGCCGCCACTGTCTTCGATGGGCGTGAACGCCACGTCGACGCCGTACACCGACTTCAGTCCCTCGGGTCCATAGGGACGCGTCGCCAGCTCCGAGTTGCCGCCCAACGTGATGGGCGTCGACACGTTCTTCAGGTCGGCGAGGCTCGTCACGTCGTTCTCCTCGGAGAACGTCTTCGTCACGTTGTACGAGTCCTGATCGGTCGCCGGCGACTGGTCGAGCACGCGCAGCCCGTCGGGCAGCGAGGTCTCGAGCTCGGCGTAGACGTCGTCGCTCGTGGTGGCGGCCGTGTCGGGCACGTAGTACTGGAGGAGGTTGCCCGTGTACTCGGGGAACACGTCGATCGAACCGCTCTCGATCTCGGGGATATAGACCTCGCGCTGACCGATGCGGAGGTCGCGCTCGACGGTGTAGCCGTTCTCCTCGAGCGCCTGGGCGTAGAGCTCGGCGATGATCTCGTTCGAGTAGTAGTCCTGCGAGCCGACGACGATCGTCTCGGACGAACCGCCGCCGTCAGAGGATCCGCTGTCCAGCGGATCGCCCGATGAACACCCTGCCAGGGCCACTGTCGCCCCGACCACGACCGCTGCCAGGGCAACGAGCCGGCCTTTTCCTGCTGTGATCATTCCTGATTCCCTTCGGTGATGGGTCGCCCCACGGCCGCCCTGGACCGGGACGGCCCTGGGCGGAGCTCTGCACCTCGCGCCGCCCGCACGCCATGCGGGACGACGAGGCGTTGCGTGATCGCGAACAGGCCGTCGATGGCCAGCGCGAGGATGATGACGAGGATGGAACCGCCGAGCATCTCGGCGTAGTCGCGGGTCTTCAGGCCGGCGAAGATGTAGCGGCCGAGCCCGAAGTCGGCCACGTAGGCGGCGAGCGTGGCCGTCGCGATGATCTGCAGCGTGGCCGAGCGGATGCCGCCGACGACGATCGGCATGCCGAGCGGCAGCTCCACCTTGCCGATGATCTGGTCCTCGCGCATGCCCATCGCACGGGCGGCGTCGATCGTGCGCCGATCCACGGACTCGAGGCCGGCGTAGGCGCCGGCGAGCAGCGGCGGGATCGCGAGGATGACGAGGGCGATGATCGGCGCCTGCAGGCCGATGCCGAGCCAGAGCGCGAACAGGGTGAGCACGCCGAGGGTCGGCAGTGCCCGAAGGCCACCCGAGAGCATCACCGCCGGCTCCTTGCCGCGCCCGGAGTGGCCCACCGCCACTCCGGCGGGCAGGGCGATGAGCGAAGCGATGACGAGGACGACGGCGGAGATCAGCAGGTGTTGTCCGATGCGCTCGGGAATGCTGCCGACGCCCGTCCAGTTCGCGGGATCGAGGATCCAGGCGATGCCGTCGAGGAAGAGGTTCACGCGGCATCCACCCGCTCGACGCGCTCGAACGACCGCCGCCGCTGCGCCGCGTCGGGACGCGACCACGGCATGAGCAGACGCCCGATGCGGACGCAGGCCCAGTCGAGTGCCAGGGCCAGCACGATCGTCGCGACGATGCCCGTGAAGATCTCCGCCTGGATGCCGCGCTGGAACCCGTCGGTGAACAGGCTGCCGAGGCTCTGCACGCCGATCACGGCACCGACGGTGGCAAGGCTCACCGTGCTCACGATGACCACGCGGAGACCGGAGACGAGCACCGGCCCGGCCAGGGGAAGGTCGACGCCCCAGAAGCGGCCGGCCGACGAGTAGCCCATCGCCGTCGCCGACTGGCGCACGTCGGGCTCGACCGAGTCGAAGGCGTCGGCGGCCGTGCGCACGAGCACCGCGATGCCGTACAGCGTGAGGGCGATGACGAGGTTGAGCGGCGACCGCAGGCTCAGGCCCGTGATGGGCGGGAGCGCCACGAACAGCGCGAGCGACGGGATGGCGTAGAGCAGCCCGCAGAGGGACAGGAGCACGCCTCGCGACCACCGGTAGCGGTGCGCGAGCCATCCGATGGGGACCGACGCCACGAAGCTCAGTATGATCGCGGGCACCGACAATGCCAGGTGCACGAGCATGAGCTCGCCGACGAGGTCGAGGTTCGACCAGAGCCAGTTCACGGGGCGAGGACCCCCGCCGGACGTCCGTCGGCGTCGACGACCACTCGGCGTCCGTCGACGTCCGTCAGGTGCAGCGCGCGCTTGCCGCGGTCGGCGCCCACGAAGTCGGCCACGAACGCGTCGGCCGGGCGCGCGAGGATCTCGCTCGGCGAGGCGGCCTGCGAGATCTTCCCGCCGCGCTGCATGATGACCACCTGATCGCCGAGCAGGAACGCCTCGTCGATGTCGTGGGTGACGAAGACCACCGTCTTGCCGAGCTCGCCCTGCAGCCGGAGCAGCTCCTGTTGCAACTCGGCCCGGACGATCGGATCGACCGCGCCGAACGGCTCGTCCATGAGCAGGATGTTCGGGTCCACGGCGAGCCCGCGCGCGACGCCGACCCGCTGCTGCTGACCCCCGGAGAGCTGGCTCGGATATCGGTCGGCGAGCGAACGGTCGAGGCCCACGGTGTCCATGAGCTCCAGCGCGCGATCATAGGCCTGGCGCTTGCCGGTGCCGCGGAGCAGCGGGACGGTGGCGACGTTGTCGATGACGGTGCGGTGCGGGAGGAGGCCCGAGTTCTGCATGACGTAGCCGATACCGCGGCGCAACTGCACCGGATCGACCGTGGCGACGTCGGTGCCGTCGATGAGCACCTGGCCGCCGCTCGGGTCGACCATGCGGTTGATCATCCGAAGGAGCGTCGTCTTGCCCGATCCGGACGACCCGACCAGCACGGTCGTCTTGCGCGGCGGAATCACGATGTCGACGTTCTCGACCGCGACGGTGCCGTCGGGGAACTGCTTGGTGACGCGGCGGAACTCGATCATGGGCTGCCTCACTCGTCTCGGGTCGTCGCCCGGAAGCCGGAGTCCAAGCCAAACATCATTCCCCCGTCAGGGCAACGCGTTGACACTCGGCGCGTCACATGAGGGTCGTGCCGCGCCCGAGCCCGTGGTTCAGGCCGCGGAACTGGCGGCGCGCGCCTCGCCGAGGTGCTCGGCGAGGTAGTCGTGCACGAGGCGCTTCGCCTCGGCGAGGTAGCGGTCGTCGCCGACGGGCTTGCGCTCGAATGCCCGGCTGATGAGCGCGTCGCCGAGCTCGATCGCCACGCCCAGGCGGAAGCGGAGCTCCTCGGCGTCGGCGACCCCGCCGAACTCGGCCTCGATGAGGCTCGCAAGGCGGTGGGCGAACTCGGGCTCGATGTCGCCGTCGGCCGTCTCGCGTCGCCCGGCGTGCACCACGCTGAAGCCGGGCTCGTCACGGTAGAGGGCGGCGAACGCGTCGAGCGAGACGTCGACCACGTCCCACCACGTCGTGAGCGCCGTGCGCTCCATGTCGTCGGCCACTCGCTCACGGAAGCGCCGGATCGACCGCTCGCGCAGTGCGTGGAGCACGGCGACGCGGTCGGGGAAGTAGCGGTAGACGGTGCCGATCGACGCGCCGGCGCGCTCGGCGACCATCTGGGTGGTCAGCCGCTCGAACCCGGTCTCGTCGACGATCTCGGCGGCGGCGTCGAGCAGCGCGTCGAGACGCTGGGTGCTGCGCCGTTGCGTCGGCTCGGTGCGCACCGCGACCCTCCGACTCGGATCGGCCCCCAGGATCAGGTCGACATTCGGCACGGAACCTCCCTCATTTGCGGGGTCCACTCTACCGGCCGGGCCGGCATCCATCCGACCACCGCAAGGCCCGTGTTTCCGGCCGGTCGCGCCCGCGTGACAGACTGAGTGGATGCCGGCGAGTCCCCCAACCCCGGCCGGATCTCGAGAGCACCAGGTCCGGCACCGTGCCGCGCGCCTCGAAGACTGGTTGCACGACATCCGGGAGCGATGGGCGCGCCGACGCGGGCACGTGCCGACCGTGGTGCCCTACACGGGCTACGGGTCCACCGAATGGGTGCGCGTCCTCTGCCGCGTGCTGCTCAGCCGGCCGATCGCGGCCGACGAGCCGTCGAAGCGACGGCGCAAGCGCCGGGAGCAGGGCATCCGGGGTTGGCGGAGCTTCACGAGCGTGCCCGTCGGCGACGTGCCGGTCGTCATCGAGGTCGGCGGTGAGCGCATCGAGGTGCTCGCCGACCGAGGCGGCGTGGTCGACACGCGCGTCCCGGTGTCGCTGGCCCCCGGATGGCACCAGGCGACCCTGCGGACCGAGGGGTCCGAGCCGGTGGAGGCGCCGATCTGGATCGTCGGCCCCGACGTGCACTTCGGCATCATCTCCGACGTCGACGACACCGTGATGGTGACCGCGCTCCCGCGCCCCTTCGTCGCCTTCTGGAACACGTTCGTGCTCGACGAGCACGCGCGCATCCCCACCCCCGGGATGGCGGTGCTGTACGAGCGGCTGGTGCGGGCCCACCCCGGCGCGCCGGTGATCTACCTCTCGACTGGCGCATGGAACGTGGCACCGACCCTGACGCGCTTCCTCTCGCGCAACCTCTACCCCGCCGGGCCGCTCCTGCTCACCGACTGGGGTCCGACGCACGACCGGCTGTTCCGCAGCGGCAGGGCGCACAAGGAGGAGAACCTCCGCCGCCTGGCCGAGGAGTTCCCCGACGTTCGCTGGCTCCTCATCGGCGACGACGGCCAGCACGACGAGGAGCACTACGCGAACTTCGCCGCCGAGCATCCCGGTCGCGTCGCCGCGGTGGCCATCCGCGAACTCTCCACCGGCGAGGCCGTGCTCGCGGGTGGTCGCTCGAAGGCGGAGCAGCACGGGGCCGACGTGCCCTGGGTGTCCGCGAGCGACGGCTCGACACTGGCCGACCGCCTCGGCGAGCACGGACTGCTCTGAGCGATCAGTCGCCGCCGGGCGCCGCGGCATCCGCTCGACCGGAAGACCGGCGGATGCGCGCGAGCCCGCGGTTGACCTGGCGTGCCCAGAGCGGCCCGCGGTAGATGAAGGCCGAGTAGCCCTGCACGAGCGTGGCGCCCGCGTCGATACGGGACTGCACGTCCTCGGCGGTCTCCACCCCGCCCACCGAGATCACGCAGAGGTCCGCGGGCACGTTCGCGCGAACGAGGCGCAGCACCTCCATGGAGCGCGCGGCGAGCGGCGCACCCGAAAGCCCCCCGGCGCCGATCCGCTCGAGCTCGGCCGCGGAGGCAGTGAGCCCGTCGCGGGAGATCGTCGTGTTCGTGGCGATGATCCCGTCGAGGCCCAGGCGCGTCGCCAGCTCGCAGATGCGCACCACCTCGTCGTCGGCAAGGTCGGGGGCGATCTTGACGAGGAGCGGGGTGGTGCCCGCGATCGCCCGTACGGCCTCGAGCAGCGGCGCGAGCGCGTCGAGCTCCTGCAGGCCCCGCAGGCCCGGCGTGTTCGGCGAGCTGACGTTGACGACGAGGTAGTCGGCGAACGGCGCCAGCACGCGGGCGCTCCGTTCGTAGTCGCCCACCGCGTCCTCGACGGCGGTGACCCGGCTCTTGCCGATGTTCACCCCGAGCACGGGACGGTGCGATCGGCGAGAGAGCCGCGACAGGCGGCCGACCGCGGCATCCGCCCCGCCGTTGTTGAAGCCCATGCGGTTCACGAGGGCGCGGTCGCGCACCAGGCGGAACAGCCGGGGCCGCTCGTTGCCGGGCTGGGCGACGGCCGTGATCGTGCCGACCTCGACGTGCCCGAAGCCGAGGTTGCCGAGGCCGCGCACGGCGAACCCGTCCTTGTCGAAGCCGGCGGCGACGCCGAACGGCGACGCGAACGTGCGGCCGAGCGCGCGCACCGCGAGCGACGGATCGGGCCGCGTGGCGAGCTCGACGAGCCGTCCAAACCCGAGCGCCGGCAGCATCCGGATGACCCGGAACGCGAGGTGGTGCGCGTCTTCGGGATCCATGCGGGAGAGGACGAGGGAGAAGAGGAGTCGATACATGCCGGGACTCAGGCTATCGGAGGTGCGCGCATGAGTCCGACGGGGCGACACGACTCCCTCGCTGTCACGCGTCGACGTCGCGGGGCGGCATCCTCACTCGACGGGTCGCGCCGGCAACCGGCCGTGCTCGGCGCGGAGCTGGCCGATCGCCGACTCGAAGTCGTCGAGCGACTCGAACGCCTGGTACACGCTGGCGAAGCGGAGGTAGGCCACCTCGTCGAGCTCGCGCAGCGGCGGCAGGATGGCGAGCCCGATGTCGTTCGCCTCGATCTGCGATGCGCCCGTCGAGCGGATGGTCTCCTCGACCTTCTGCGCGAGCACGGCGAGGTCGGAGTCGGTGACCGGCCTGCCCTGGCAGGCCTTCTTCACGCCCAGCACGACCTTCTCGCGGCTGAACGGCTCGATGACGCCGCTGCGCTTGATCACCGCGAGGCTCGCGGTCTCGGTCGTGGAGAACCGGCGTCCGCACTCGGGGCACTGCCTGCGCCGCCTGATCGAGAGTCCGTCATCACTCGTGCGCGAGTCGATGACGCGGGAATCGGGGTGACGGCAGAACGGACAGTACATGGTGCTCCCAGCCTAGCGGCGGAGCGGCGCCCATCCCCCGCGCTCAGCGCTCGAAGCGCGCCGTGACCGCCTCGCCGTGCGCGGGCAGGTCCTCCTCGGCCGACAGCGCGGCGATGACCGGGGCGACCTCGCGCAACGCACGCTCGTCGTAGCGGACGACCTGCTGCGGGCGCAGGAACGTCGCGGCCGAGAGGCCGGCGGTCGACCTGGCCTGCCCGCCCGTGGGCAGCACGTGGTTGGAGCCCGCGGCGTAGTCGCCGAGGCTCACCGGCGAGTACGGGCCGACGAAGATCGCGCCGGCGTTCTCGATGCGGGCGAGCACGGCGTCGGTGTCGCGCACCTGGATCTCGAGGTGCTCGGGTCCGAACGCGTTCGAGAAGTCGGCTGCGCGCTCGAGGTCGTCGACGAGCACCACGGCCGACTGCACGCCCTCGACGGCCGTGCGCACGCGCGCCGCGTGCTTCGTGGCGGCCACGCGCGCCTCGAGTCGGTCGCGAACGAGGTCGGCGAACTCGGCCGAGTCGGTGACGAGCACGGATGCCGCGAGCTCGTCGTGCTCGGCTTGGCTCACGAGGTCGGCGGCGACGAGGTCGGGATCGGCCGCGTCGTCGGCGATGACGAGGATGTCGGTCGGGCCGGCCTCCGCGTCGATGCCGGTGACGCCCTGCACGAGTCGCTTCGCCGCGGCGACGTACACGTTGCCCGGGCCGGTGACGCGCTGCACGGGATCGAGCCCGATCTCGGGGACGCCGTACGCGAAGGCACCGATGGCGCCCGCGCCGCCCATCGCGTACACCTCGGTGACGCCGAGGAGCGCCGCCGCCGCCGCGATCGTCGGGTGGATGCGGCCGCCGAACTCGGCCTGCGGGGGTGAGGCGAGCGCGATCGACCGCACTCCGGCGACCTGCGCGGGGACGACGTTCATCACGACGCTCGACGGGTAGACCGCCTTGCCGCCCGGCACGTACAGGCCGACGCGGGCCACCGGCTGCCACCGCTGCTCGACGATCGCGCCGTCGGCCAGTTGCGTGCGCTCGGGCGCCGGCACCTGTGCGGCGCTCGCAGCCCGGACGCGGGCGATCGTCGACTCGAGGGCCGAGCGCACGTCGCCCGCGAGCGCGTCGAGGGCGGCCCCGAGCTCTGCCGCCGGCACCCGCACCGCCGCCGGGCGGACTCGGTCGAACCGCTCGGCCTGGTCGAGGAGCGCCGACTCGCCGCGCTCGCGCACGGCGTCGATGAGGGCGCGCGCCGGGTCGAGCGCCGCCGTGACGTCGGTCGCGGCGCGTGGCACGAGGGCGAGCAGTTCGCTCGCCGATGGACGGGTTCCGCGCAAGTCGATGGTTCGCAGCATGAGGCGACCAGCCTACCGAGCGTGGCGAGGGGCGACGTCGGCCACGGTCACACGAGGCAGTTCGGACCGAGGAGGCTCTTGATCTCGCCGTAGAAGTCCGCCGTCACCTTGACGGGGTACGGGAGCTCGAACACCCGCGCGGTGCGGCCCTTCACGAGCTTCAGCCGCACCTCGGTGTCACCGGCATGCCGGATCAGCACGTCGCCGAGGGCCGAGATCGTGTCGGTGGTCGCGCGGATGTCGGGCAGCGAGATGACGACCGGACCCGACTCGTCGCCCTGCCCGAGCTCGGGCGAGAAGACGCTGTAGGCGTGCAGGTTCATGCCGTCGTCGCGAAGGCTCACCCGGCCGCGCACGACCGCGATCGAGTCGGCCTTCAGTCCCGGCGCGAACTCCTGGTACGCCTTGCCCATGAACATGACGGTGATCTCGCCCGAGAAGTCCTCGACCTGGATCATGCCGTACTGGTTGCCGCTCTGGCGTGCGACGCGGTGCTGCACGCTCGTGACGAGACCCGCGATGGTCACGGTGTCGCCGTCCTGCGTGGCATCCGACGACAGGAGCTCGGTGATCGTCGTCGAGGCGTGCTTCGCGAGCGGCACCTCGAGCCCGGCGAGGGGGTGGTCGGAGACGTAGAGCCCGAGCATCTCGCGCTCGAACGCCAGCTTGTCGCGCTTGGCCCACTCGGGCCGGTCGGGTACGAGCGACGGGACCGACTCGCGCTCGTGGTCCTCGAAGAGGCTGTCGAAATCGAAGCCGACGTCGCCGACCTCCTCGGCCCGCTTCTCCTTGACGGCCGACTCGACGGCGCCCTCGTGGATCTCGACGAGCGCCCGCCGCGTGTGGCCGAGCGAGTCGAAGGCGCCCGCCTTCACCAGCGACTCGACGGTGCGCTTGTTCGCGACCTGGATCGGCGACTTCTTCAGGAAGTCGTGGAACGACTCGAACCGGCCCTTCTGCTCGCGAGCGGCGCGGATCGCGTCGACCACGTTGAACCCGACGTTGCGCACGGCGCCGAGCCCGAACCGGATGTCCTCGCCGACCGCCGCGAAGTAGCCGATCGACTCGTTCACGTCGGGCGGCAGCACCTTGATGCCCATGCGGCGGCACTCGTTGAGGTAGAGCGCGAGCTTGTCGCGGGCGTCGCCGACGCTCGTGAGCAGTGCGGCCATGTACTCGGCCGGGTAGTGGGCCTTGAGGTAGGCCGTCCAATAGCTGAGCACGCCGTAGGCGGCGGAGTGCGCCTTGTTGAAGGCGTAGTCGGAGAAGGGCAGGAGGATGTCCCACAGCGTCTTGACCGCGGCATCCGAGAACCCGTTGGCCTTCATGCCCCCCGAGAAGCCCTCGTACTGCTTGTCGAGCTCGGACTTCTTCTTCTTGCCCATCGCGCGCCGGAGGATGTCGGCCTGCCCGAGCGAGAAGCCCGCGACGCGCTGGGCGATCGCCATGACCTGCTCCTGGTAGATGATCAGGCCGTAGCTGGTGTCGAGGATGTCCTTCAGCGGCTCCTCGAGCTCGGGATGGATCGGCGTGATCGGCTGCAGGCCGTTCTTGCGGAGCGCGTAGTTGATGTGCGAGTTCGCGCCCATCGGGCCCGGCCGGTAGAGGGCGATGACGGCCGAGATGTCCTCGAAGTTGTCGGGCTTCATCTGCCGGAGCAGCGAGCGCATCGGTCCGCCGTCGAGCTGGAAGACGCCGAGCGTGTCACCGCGGGAGAGGAGCGCATAGGCCTCGGGGTCGTCGAGCGCGAGGTCTTCGAGCACGGGACGGAAGCCGCGGTTGGCCTCGATGTTGTCGAGCGCGTCGTCGATGATGGTGAGGTTGCGCAGCCCCAGGAAGTCCATCTTGATGAGGCCGAGCGACTCGCATGCGGGGTAGTCGAACTGCGTGACGATCTGGCCGTCCTGCTCCCGCTTCATGATCGGGATGATGTCGATGAGCGGGTCGCTCGACATGATCACGCCGGCCGCGTGCACGCCCCACTGGCGCTTCAGGTTCTCGAGGCCGAGGGCCGTCTCGAAGACCGTCTTCGCCTCGGCGTCGGTCTCGATGATGGCCCGGATGTCACCGGCCTCCTTGTAGCGCGGATGAGCCGAGTCGAGGATGCCCGACAGCGGGATGTCCTTGCCCATGATCGCCGGCGGCATGGCCTTGGTGAGCTTCTCGCCCATGCCGAACGGGAACCCGAGCACGCGGCTCGAGTCCTTCAGCGCCTGCTTGGCCTTGATGGTGCCGTAGGTGACGATCTGCGCGACGCGCTCGTCGCCGTACTTCTCGGTGACGTACTTGATGACCTCGCCGCGACGACGCTCGTCGAAGTCCACGTCGAAGTCGGGCATCGAGACGCGGTCGGGGTTCAGGAACCGCTCGAAGATGAGCCCGTGCTGCAGCGGGTCGAGGTCGGTGATGCGCATCGCGTAGGCGGCCATCGACCCCGCGCCGGAGCCACGACCCGGTCCGACGCGGATGCCGTTGTTCTTCGACCAGTTGATGAAGTCGGCGACGACGAGGAAGTACCCGGGGAAGCCCATCTGCAGGATGACGCCGACCTCGTAGTCGGCCTGCTTGCGCACCTCGCTGGGGATGCCGTCGGGGTAGCGCACGGCGAGCCCGCGGTCCACCTCCTTCACGAACCAGCTCTCCTCGCTCTCGCCCTCGGGCACGGGGAAGCGGGGCATGTAGTTCGCGTTGGTGTTGAACTGCACGTCTGCGCGCTCGGCGATGAGCAGGGTGTTGTCGCACGCCTCGGGGTGGTCGCGGAAGAGGTGCCGCATCTCGGCGGCCGTCTTCAGGTAGAACTCGTCGGCGTCGAACTTGAACCGGTTCGGGTCGTCGAGCGTCGAACCCGACTGCACGCAGAGCAGTGCCGCGTGGCTCTTCGCGTCATGCGCGTGCGTGTAGTGCAGGTCGTTCGTCGCGACCAGCGGCAGGTCGAGCTGCTTCGCGAGCCGCAGCAGGTCCTCCATGATGCGGGTCTCGATGCCGAGCCCGTGGTCCATGATCTCGGCGAAGTAGTTCTCCTTCCCGAAGATGTCGCGGTACTCGGATGCCGCGCGCACGGCCTCGTCGTACTGCCCGAGCCGCAGGCGGGTCTGCACCTCCCCGGAGGGGCATCCGGTCGTGGCGATGAGGCCCGTCGAGTACGTCTCGAGCAGCTCGCGGTCCATGCGCGGCTTGAAGTAGTAGCCCTCGATCGAGGCGCGGCTCGAGAGCCGGAAGAGGTTGTGCATGCCCTCGGTCGTCTCGGACAGCAGGGTCATGTGCGTGTAGGCGCCCGAGCCCGAGACGTCGTCGCCGCCGCCGTTCCCCCATCGCACCCGGGTCTTGTCGCCGCGGTGCGTGCCCGGCGTGATGTAGGCCTCGGTGCCGATGATCGGCTTGATGCCGGCGTCGGTGGCCTGCTTCCAGAAGTCGTAGGCGCCGAACACGTTGCCGTGGTCGGTGACCGCCACGGCGGGCATGCCCTCGCCCTGCGCCGCCTTGATGAGCTCCCCCACCCGGGCGGCGCCGTCGAGCATCGAGTACTCGCTGTGCACGTGGAGGTGGACGAAGGAATCGGCGGCCACTGGGCTCCTCTTCGGGGTGCTGCGAGTCGGTTCTGGGGGTGTTCGAATTCTACGGCCGGCCACCCACGCCGGGGACCGGACGCGCCCGCTCAGTCCCCGCGGAGCAGTTCGAGCGCGTGGGAGAGATCGGCGGGGTACTCCGACTCGAACGTCGTCCAGGAGCCCGTGCCGGGATGCGTCAGCGACAGCTGCCTGGCATGGAGCCACTGGCGGGTGAGGCCGAGTCGCGCCGACAGCGTCGGATCGGCTCCGTACATCGCATCTCCGGCGCACGGATGCCGCTGCGCCGCCATGTGCACGCGGATCTGGTGCGTGCGCCCCGTCTCGAGGTGCACCTCGAGCAGCGACGCGTACGGGAAGGCCTCGATCGTCTCGTAGTGGGTCACCGCGTGCTTGCCGTCGGCGGTCACGGCGAACTTCCACTCCGACCGCGGATGCCGCCCGACTGGTGCGTCGATCGTGCCCGCGAGCGGGTCGGGATGACCCTGCACCACGGTGTGGTAGATCTTCTCGACCTCCCGGTCGTGGAACTGGCGCTTCAGCTCGGTGTACGCCCGCTCGGACTTCGCGACGACCATGAGGCCGCTCGTGCCCGCGTCGAGCCGGTGCACGACACCCTGGCGCTCGGGCGCGCCCGAGGTGGAGATGCGGAACCCCGCGGCGGCGAGGGCGCCCACGACCGTGGGACCGTTCCAGCCGAGCGACGGATGCGCGGCGACCCCCGCGGGCTTGTCGACCACCACGAGGTCGTCGTCGTCGTGCACGATGCCGAGGTCGGGCACGGGGATCGCCTCGACCTGCACCGTGCGCGGCGGCTCCCAGCTCACCTCGAGCCAGCCCCCCGCGCGCAGCCGGTCGGACTTGTCGACGGATGCCCCGTCGAGCACCGCCCCGCCCGACCCGGCGATCTCCGCCGCCTGCGTACGGGAGAAGCCGAGGAGCTTCGCGAGGCCCTGGTCGACGCGCACGCCGTCGAGCCCGTCGGGCACGGGGAACGAGCGGTGCTCCATGCTCAGGACTCGGCCGCGAGCGGCGCACCCACGCGAGGCGTCGTGGTGCCCTCGCCGGTCGCCGGGGCGCCGTTCGCCCCATCGGCCGTGGCGGCGCCTGGAGCGGCGGGCGCGGCGGGTTCCGCGTCCGCAACGGGATCGCCGCCGGCCTCGGCCGTGGCATCCGCTCGCCTCGACTCGCGAGAGCCGTCGAGGCCGACGCCGCGGATCGTCAGGATCATGAACAGCACCATGCTCGAGACGATCGCCATGTCGGCGACGTTGTAGATCGCGGGGATCAGCCACGGCGTCGAGATGAAGTCGACGACATGTCCGAGGCCGAAGCTCGGCTCGCGGAGGAGCCGGTCCGTGAGGTTGCCGAGCACCCCGCCGAGCAGCAGCGCGAACACGAGCGCCCATGCGACCGAGCGGATGCGCCGCGCGAACCAGATGATGAACGTGATCACGCCCGCGGCGAGGATCGTGAAGATCCAGGTCATGCCGCTGGCGAGCGAGAAGGCCGCACCGGGGTTCCGCACGAACTGCCACTGCAGCACGGTGCCGAGCACCGGCACGACCTCACCCTCGGTGAGGTTCGTGACGACGAGGTACTTGCTCAGCTGGTCGAGGCCGTACACCGCGAGGGCGCCGCCGACCAGGATGAGGAGTGCAGTGGTGGTGCCGACCTTCGCGGCCCGCTCAGCCGCCAAAGCCCTGGAAGGTCGGTGCCGGCGTCTGGTCGCCCGCGCTCACCGGGGCGGAGAAGCCCTGGTTGCCCGAGACCTGCACCGGCGCTGCGGTGTCGAGCTCGCGCAGCTGGCCCTCGATGTAGCTCTTCAGCTTGAGACGGTAGTCGCGCTCGAAGATGCGGAGCTCGTCGACGCGCTTCTCGAGCGCGATGCGCTCCTGGTCGAGGATGCCCATCTGCTGGCGCTGCTTCGCCTCGGCCTCGGCCACGACGCGCGCGGCGGTGGCGTGACCCTCGGCGATCAGCGCGTCGCGCTTCTCGATGCCCTCGCGGACATGCTCCTCGTGGAGGCGGCGCGCGAGCTGGAGCAGGTTCGTCGTGGACGTCTGCTCGTCGAGCTCGGACTGCGTCTGCACGGGTGCCTGCGTCGGCACGGCGACCGTGGGAGGCGGCGCGGCCGGCTCCGTGTAGACCGCGGCGGGGGCCGGCGCGGCGGGGGCGGCCTTGCCGGCCTCCGCAGCACGGGACTCGGCCGCGGACAGACGCTGGCGCAGCTCCTCGTTCTCCTGGTTCAGTCGGCGCAGTTCGACGACCACCTCGTCGAGGAAGTCGTCGACCTCGTCCTGGTCGTAGCCCTCCCGGAACTTCGTCGCCTGGAAGCGCTTGTTGACCACATCTTCCGGAGTTAGCGCCATGGCTTCCCACCCTCAAATCTGTCGAGCTGTTCGAACGTTCTGCTAACGGTAGCAAAGACCTCCACGCGACCGCAGTGCCGAACGTCACGGCCCGCCACCTCGCAGGAGATCATCAGGCGGATGCCGCGGCGCCCGCCGCCAGCCAGGACACCACGGTCATGGCGACGATGACCAGCAGCATCGCCAGACTCCACCCGAGATCGAGTGCGACCTGGCCGATGCGGATCGGCGGCACGATCCGCCGGAAGAAGCGCACGGGCGGATCCGTGACGCTGTACACCGTCTCGACGACGACGAGCCAGGCGCCGCGCGGCCTCCACGAGCGGTTGAACGTGCGGACGAGGTCCAGCACGAACCTCGCCCACATCACGAAGAAGTAGACGAGGAGCAGCGTGTAGAGGATGTTCCAGACGACGGCCAGTGCGCCCACGGCGGCTACGCGTGCGTGAAGAACGACGCGTCGACGTCGCCTTCGGCCTCGCCGGCCTCGCCCGAGACGACGACGTGCGCCGGCGAGAGCAGGAACACCTTGCTCGTGACGCGCTCGATCTTGCCGTAGAGCCCCTGGGACAGGCCGCTCGCGAAATCGATCAGGCGACGCGCGTCGCCATCCGACATCTGCGAGAGGTTGATGATCACGGGGACTCCCTCGCGGAAGGATTCGGCGATCACCTGCGCGTCACGGTACTGACGCGGGTGCACGGTGAGGATCTCGTTCATCTCCGCCTGCGGTGTAGTCGGTTGGACCTGGTGCTTCCGGAGCGGCGTGACGGCCGCTCCGGTCTTCGGGGCGGCAGGAGCCGCGTGCACGATGGGTGCAGCGGGCGCCGGAGCCTGCGGGGCCTCCTGCTCGAACTCCTCATCGGCGAGTCCGAGGTAGACCATGGTCTTCTTGAGCGGGTTGGACATCGCTGCCTCCGTCTGTGTTCCGTCTGTTCGAGGCTAACCGGCGTCCGGCCGATTCCCGGTGATTGCGGTGCCGATCCGCAGGTGTGTCGCGCCCTCCAAGATCGCCTCACGGAAATCGTGCGACATCCCCATGGACAACGCCTGTGCGTCGGGTGCCAGGTTTTGCACCCGCTCGGAGAGCAGGTGCATCCGTGCGAACGCCGGACGGGGCGGCTCGCCGAGCGGCGCCACGGCCATCAGTCCCCGCAGGCGCAGGCCTGGAGTCGCGAGCACCTGCTCCGCCAGCCGGTCGACCTCGTCGGGCTGCACGCCGCCGCGACCGGGGTCGTCGGTGAGGTTGACCTGCACGAACGCGTCGATGGTCGCGGCATCCGATCGAAGGGCGTCGACGAGCGACGCGCGGTCGACGGAATGGATCGCCGTGGCATACCCGCGGACCTGCCTGGCCTTCTTGCTCTGCAGCTGCCCGACGAAGTGCCACCGGACTCCGAGGGAGGCGAGCTCTGCGGCCTTCGCCTGCGCCTCCTGGTGCCGGTTCTCGCCGAAGTCCTCGACGCCGAGCGCGGCGAGCTCCGCCACGAGCGACGCCGGCTGGAACTTCGTCACCACGATGGTCGTGATCTCGTTCGGATGCCGTCCGGCGTCGCGCGCGGCATCCGCGATGCTGCCTCGGACGGACGCGAGTCGGTCGGCGAGCTCGCTCATCTGCTCCCCCGTTCGGCCGACACGGCCCGGCTCACTTCAGGAAGTCGGGGATGTCGAGGTCGTCGCCGTCATCGTCGAACGCGGGGTCGGAGACGATCTGGTCGGCAGCGGCCGGCGACGCCTCGCCCCAGTTCGCCGTCTCGACGAGCTCGTCGATGTCGATCTCGCCGATCGCCTCGGACACGGCCTCGGCGCCCGGACCGCCGAGCGACGACCCGCCGACCGCCGCGCCGACGCCCACGGCCGCGGGCACGAAGTTCGTGCGCCGCGCCTCGACGGGCTGCTTGGCGTTCGGCTCACCGCCGTCGAAGCCCGCGGCGATGACGGTGACGCGCACCTCGTCGCCGAGGGTGTCGTCGATGACGGCGCCGAAGATGATGTTGGCCTCGGGGTGCACGGCCTCCTGCACGAGGCGGGCCGCGTCGTTGATCTCGAAGATGCCGAGGTTCGAGCCGCCCTGGATGGAGAGGAGCACGCCGTGGGCGCCGTCGATCGACGCCTCGAGCAGCGGGCTCGCGACGGCCAGCTCGGCCGCCTTGATCGCGCGATCGGCGCCGCGCGACGAGCCGATGCCCATGAGCGCCGATCCGGCGCCCTGCATGACCGACTTCACGTCGGCGAAGTCCAGGTTGATGAGGCCCGGCGTGGTGATCAGGTCGGTGATGCCCTGGACACCGGCGAGGAGCACCTGGTCGGCCGTCGCGAACGCCTCGAGCATCGAGATGCCGCGGTCGCTGATCTCGAGCAACCGGTCGTTCGGCACGACGATGAGGGTGTCGACCTCCTCCTTCAGGCGTGCGACGCCCTGCTCCGCCTGCGTCTGGCGGCGCTTGCCCTCGAATCCGAACGGCTTCGTGACGACACCGATGGTGAGGGCGCCGATCGACTTCGCGATGCGCGCGACGACGGGCGCGCCGCCCGTGCCGGTGCCGCCGCCCTCGCCCGCGGTCACGAAGACCATGTCGGCGCCGGCCAGCGCCTCCTCGATCTCCTCGGCGTGATCCTCCGCGGCGCGGCGACCGACCTCGGGGTCGGCACCCGCGCCGAGGCCACGGGTCAGATCTCGGCCGACGTCGAGCTTGACGTCGGCATCGCTCATCAGCAGTGCCTGGGCATCGGTGTTGATCGCGATGAACTCGACGCCGCGCAGGCCGAGCTCGATCATGCGGTTGACGGCGTTGACGCCACCGCCGCCGATGCCGACGACCTTGATGACGGCGAGGTAGTTCTGGTTAGACGACATGTCCGGCCCTCCGTGCGAACTCTGAACCCTGAACCTCAAGTCGAAGGTTAAAGTCTTGCTGAGTATGCAATTCCTGACTCGACGGTAGGTGCCCGCCGCGCCCCGCTCCGCAAGGCGCCCCCGCGTGTCGCGAACCGCCGCCAGGATTGGCGCCGAGCGCCGCCGCGCCGCACGGTGCGTCGAGCCCGGACGTCACTCGGTCACGGGGCTCGTGGGTGCCGAGACGTCGTACAACGCCACCGTGTCGGGCGGCGCCGCGCGCATCAGCCCGGCGAGCACGTCGGCCTTCAGCACCGAGTCCTCGGCACTCCCCCAGACCACGCTCGCGCCGCCCCCCAGCTCGAGCCGCACGTCGTCGGCCGTCGCCGCCGTCGCACGGGTCAGCTGTCCGCGGACCTCGGCCGGAAGGCTGCGCACGACCGAGGCGACGGCACGGAAGCCCTCGTCGGCGATGCCGCCGTCGACCTCGATGAGCGGCTGGCCGGCGGGCACCGTCTCGGGCCGGTCGATGACCACGCCGGCGGCATCCACCAGTTCGAGGCCCGACCCCGTGTCGATCACGCCGACCGGGGTCCGCTCGACGATGCGCACGACGAGCGTGCCCGGCGGGATCGTCTCGGTCACGTAGGTCTCGATGAGCGGGAATCGCGCGAGCGCCGCCTGCACGTCGCCGGAGTCGATGAGCGGGAGCGGGGTTCCCATCACTCCGGCGAACGCGGCCTGCACGTCGGCGGCGGGGATGCGCTGCGCACCCTCGACGCGCACGTCGCGCAGCGCCATGAGCGGCGAGTAGGCGCCCACGCCGATGACCGCCACGAGTGCGAGGACCGCGCCCGTGACGACCGCCCACGTGATGCGGCGTCGGCGCGACCGCTTCGTGAAACGGCGTACCTCCTGGCGCTCGTAGCGCCGGCGTTCCCGGGCCGCCGCGGCGATGGCGCGCTTCGAGGCGCGCGCGTCGGCGGGCGAATCGGTCGGCAGGTCGATCGGAACGACGTCGGATGCCGCGGGCGACGTCGGAGCGATCGTGTCTCCCGGCGATCCGGCGGTGGGCCCGGCGACCACGGGGATCGGCTCGGTCGCCACCCGGTCGCGGTCGGCCGGCCGGGAGGCGGTGGCCACCGGGGCATCCGCCGACGAGGCACCGGCGCTCGCGGCATCCACCGACCGACGCGCGTCGGTCCGGGCATCCCCCGCCGACGGCGCAGCGGCCTGCGCACGTGCGGTCGCCCGCGGTGCGGGCGGCCGGTCGAAGCCCTGGGGCCGCTTCACGCGCGGCGGGCCCTCATCCGCGCTCCCGCTCGAGCGAGCCGAGCAGTTGCGGCACGATGCGGTACACGTCGCCGCAGCCGAGCGTGATCACGAAGTCGCCCTCCTCGGCGATGCGCGCCGTGTAGTCGGCGGCCTCCTGCCAGTCGGGCACGTACGCGACGTGCGACGCGTCGGCGAAGCGCTCGCTCACGAGCGCTCCGGTGACGCCCGGGACGGGGTCCTCGCGGGCGCCGTAGACATCGAGCACGACGGTCTCGTCGGCGTACTGCTCGAGCACCTCGGCGAACTCCTTCGCGAACGTCTGGGTGCGGCTGTACGTGTGCGGCTGGTGCACGGCGATGATGCGACCGGCGCCGACGACGGTGCGCGCCGCCGACAGGGCCGCGGCGACCTCGGTGGGATGGTGCGCGTAGTCGTCGTACACGCTGACACCGCCCACCGTGCCGTGCAGCTCGAAGCGACGACCGGTGCCGGCGAAGCGCGCGATGCCGGCGAGGGATGCCGCGGGGTCGAACCCGAGTCCGACGAGCACGGCGAACGCTCCGGCCGCGTTGATGGCGTTGTGGCGCCCTGGGATCCGCAGGGTCGCCCGATGCGTCACGCCCTCGTGGTCGATGGCGAACGACACGGGTCCGTCGGTCTCGATGGAGTGCACCCGCACGGTCGCATCCGCCGCCTCGCCGAAGCTGACGACCCGCTCGTGCGAGAGGGGGGCGGCGACGCGCGTGGCTCCGGGGTCGTCGGAGGAGATGACGACGAGCTCGCTCGCACGGTCGGCGAAGTCCACGAAGGCCTGCTCGAAGGCCTCCCGCGAACCGTAGTGGTCGAGGTGGTCGGGGTCGACGTTGGTGATGAGCGCGACCGAGGTGTCGTAGAGCAGGAACGACCCGTCGGACTCGTCGGCCTCGACGACGAAGAGCTCACCTGTGCCGGAGGCCGCGCTGACGCCGAGCTCCTCGATGACGCCGCCGTTGACGAAGCTCGGGTCCTCGCCCAGCTCGAGCAGCCCGGTGATGATCATGCCCGTGGACGTCGTCTTGCCATGCGCCCCGGCGACCGACACGAGGCGCTGGCCGGCGATGAGCCAGGCGAGCGCCTGGGAGCGATGCAGCACCGGGAGGCCGCGCTCGAGCGCGAGCTGGTACTCGGGGTTGTCCTGCCACAGCGCGCCCGTGACGACGAGCGCCTCGGCGTCGCCGACGTTCGCGGCGTCGTGCCCGATCGCGATCTCGGCACCGAGCTCACGCAGCGCCGCGATGTTCGCGGAGTCGCGCACGTCGGATCCGGTGACCCGGTGCCCGGCGCCGATGAAGAGCCGGGCGATCCCGCTCATGCCCGAGCCGCCGATGCCGACGAAGTGCACGGCGCCGAGCTCGGCGGGGATCTGGGCGTTCAGGTCGGGCTTGATGGTCACGTGCTGCGGCTCTTCCTCGGGGTGATGCGTTCGGGTCGGCGTGCCACGGATGCCACGGCATCCGCTCACTCCACGTTACGCGCTGCGCGTGGCGGCGCCGGCACCCCCGCCGAGCGCGGCGTCGACGAGGGCGATCATGCGGTCGGTGCCGTCGCGGTGGCCGACGGATGCCGCGGCCGCGGCCATGCGCGCCACGCGCTCGCGGTCGGCGAGCAACAGGACGAGCTCCCGGCGGACCCAGTCGGGGACGAACCCGGCGTCGTCGACGAGCACGCCGCCGCCCGCGGCCACGACCTCGGCAGCGTTGAAGCGCTGCTCGCCGTTGCCGACGGGATACGGCACGTAGACGGCGGGGATGCCGAGGGCGGCCAGCTCGCTCACCGTCGCGGCGCCCGCGCGCGAGACGGCGGCGTCGGCGAGGGCCAGCGCCAGGTCCATGCGGTCGGCGTACTCGACCAAGCGATAGCCGGGAATCGCCGGGTCGACCACGTCGGAGGACGCGCCCGTGATGTGGAGCACCTGCCAGTCGGAGCCCGTGAGGGTGCTCGCGCTCTCGACCATCGTGCGGTTGATGCGGCGGGCGCCGAGCGAGCCGCCCGTCGCGAGGAGCACCGGGCGCTGGGGATCGAGGCCGAAGAACCCGGCCGCCTCCTCGCGAAGCGCCCGACGGTCGAGCGTCTCGATCTCACGGCGGAGGGGCATGCCGACGACCTCGGCGCCACGGAGCGGCGAGCCGCCGAAGGCGACGCCCACCGATGCCGCCCAGCGCGCGCCGAGGCGATTCGCCAGCCCCGGCCTGGCGTTCGCCTCGTGGATGGCCACCGGCACGTGCGCCCGTCGCGCGGCCAGGTAGGCGGGGGTCGAGACGTACCCGCCGAAGCCGACGACGACCTCGACGCCGCGCTCCGCGATGATCGTGGCGACATCGTCGATCGACGTGCGGAAGCGGGAGGGGAACGCGACGGCGGCGCGGTTCGGACGACGCGGGAATGGCACCTTGGCGATCGTCAGGAGCTCGTAGCCGCGAGCCGGCACGAGCCGCGCCTCGAGTCCCTCCGCCGTGCCGAGCACGAGCACCTCGTCGTCGGGCCGTCGATCGCGCAGGCGGTCGGCGACGGCGAGCAGGGGATTCACGTGGCCCGCGGTCCCGCCGCCGGCCAGCAGGTAGGTCGTCATCGGGCGGGCCGCCCCGAACGCGCGGCCGCGCGGGCGACCGCGCGGGCCTCCGCACGCGACGCCGCCTCGGGGTCGCGCGCAACCGAGAGCACCACGCCGATCGCGAACAGCGTCGTGAGCAGGGCGGTGCCGCCCGCCGAGACGAGGGGCAACGGCACGCCGAGGACGGGGAAGACTCCGAGCACGACACCGATATTGACACACGCCTGGCCGACGACCCACACGAGGACCGCCGCGGTGGCCGCCTTCGCGAACGGCGTCCTGGCCGCACGGAGCACCCGGGCGAAGGCGACGGCGAGTACGACGAACAGGGCGATGACGACGATCGCGCCGATGAGCCCGAGCTCCTCGCCGATGATCGCGAAGATGAAGTCGTTGTCGGCTGCGGGCAGCCACGACCACTTCGCCGTGGAGTTGCCGAGCCCGACGCCGAAGATGCCGCCGTTGGCCAGCGCGAACCGGCCGTGCTGGATCTGCCAGCAGTCGGCCTCGTCGATGGTGGCGCAGTTCTCCTGCAGGAACGCGGTGATGCGCCGCATCCGGCTGTCGCTCGACACCGCGACGAATGCGAAGAGGGCCGAGCCGAGGAGCACCGGCGGCAGCAGCAGCCGGAAGCGCACGCCGATGAGGAACAGCGCCCCCAGCAGCATCCCGCCCATGACCATCACCGTGCCGAGGTCGCCGCCGAGGAGCACCAGGCCGATCGCGCCGCCGCCCACGAGGAGGATCGGGAGGATGCCGTGCACGAAGTCGCCGAGCTGCGCCTGCTTCTTCGTCACGATGAGCCCCAGCCAGATGACCAGCGAGACCTTGATCAGCTCCGAGGGCTGGAAGGGCGGGATGGGACCGAGCTGGAGCCAGTTCGTGTTCCCGCCGACCGTGACGCCCAGCGGTGTCGCGACCACGAGCAGCTGCAGCACGCACGACACGATGAGCAGCGGCCACGCCACCCGCATCCACATGCGTTCGGGCACTCGGCTCGCGATGAGCATGATGGGCAGCCCGAACAGGGCGTAGAGGCCCTGCCGCGACGCCTGGACGAAGAACCCCCCGTCCTCGAGGTTCGACTCGACTGATGACGACGAGAGCACCATCACGAGTCCGAACACGACGAGGAAGACCGTCGTGCCGAGCAGCAGGAAGTAGTCCTTGGACTCGACCCGGAAGACGCGGCCGAGGCGGATGCGGGCGGCCGAGACGCCCGCAGGCTCAGCCGTGGCCGGTCGGGCGGTGCCGGTCGAAGTCGCCATCCGCCTCGCCTCCCAGCCTTGCTCTGACCGCCTCGTGGAACCGCCGGCCCCGGTCGGCGTAGTCGGCGAACTGGTCCATCGACGCCGCCGCCGGTGCGAGGAGCACGGTGTCCCCCGGCTCCGCCACCGACGCCGCCAGTGCGACCGCGTCGGGCATCACCGTCTCAGTGTCGTCGGTGACGACCTCGAAGAGGGGCAGCTCGGGCGCGTGTCGCTGGAACGCCGAGACGAGCGCGCTCCGGTCGACGCCGATCACGATCGCCGCGCGCAGCCGCCCGGCGTGCGCGGCCACGAGCGCGTCGGCATCGACCCCCTTGAGGAGCCCGCCGACGATCCACACCACGCGGCCGAACGCGCGCAGCGACGCCTCGGCCGCGTGCGGGTTCGTCGCCTTCGAGTCGTCGATCCAGCGGATGCCGCCGGCCACCGCGACCGTCTCGATCCGGTGCGCGTCGAGGCGGAAGTCGCCGAGCGCATCGTGGATGACACCGACCGGCACGCCGTAGGACCGCGCGAGCGCCGAGGCGGCGAGGATGTTCTGCACGACGTGCGGTGCGTCGAGGCCGTGCGGCTCGAGCTCGCCGAGGGTGATGATCTCGAGCGCGGCGGTGCGACGCTCGTCGAGGAAGGCGCGGTCGCAGAGGATGCCCTCGACGACGCCGAAGTCGCTCGGCCCCGGCACGTCGAGGCCGAAGCCGATGGCGCGCGCGCCCTCCTCGACCTCCGCGTCCTCGACCATGTGCATGGTCGCCTCGTCGGCACGGTTGTAGACGCAGGCCACCTTCGTGTTCGCGTACACGGTGGCCTTCGCCGCCCGGTACGCCTCGGCGGAGCCGTGCCAGTCGAGATGGTCGTCGGCGATGTTCAGCACGACGCTGGCCCACGGATGCAGCGCACCCGGGCCCACCGTGGGCAGGTGGTGGAGCTGATAGCTCGACAGCTCCACGACGAGGACGTCGAAGCCGCCGGGATCGCGCACGGCATCCAGCACGGGCACGCCGATGTTGCCGCACGGCGCCGCCCGAAGGCCGTTGGCCGCGAGGAACGTCGCCGTCATCTGCACCGTCGTGGTCTTGCCGTTGGTGCCGGTGACGAGGATCCAGTCGGCGGCGTTCACCTTGTCGCGGACGCGCCAGGCGAGCTCGACGTCGCCCCAGACGGCCACCTCGTGCTCGGCCGCCCAGTCCAGCACGGGATGGTCGGGATGGAAGCCCGGGGAGGCGACCACGAGCTCTGGTGCGAAGGCGACGAGCTCGTCGGGCACCGAATCGAGCGGATGCCGTACCAACCGCGCGCCGATGACCTCGAGGATGCGAGCGCGATCGTCGTCGGCCGCGGGTGCGAGCACCAGCACGTCGGCGCCCAGCTCCGTCAGCGTGTCGGCGACCGCGAACCCCGTGACGCCGAGGCCGAGCACCGCCACCCGGAGGCCGCGCCACTCGGCGTTCCAGCTGGTGAGCGTCTCGAGGCGGTCGGCGACGGCCGCGGCATCCGACCCGCTCAACTCTGCAGCCATTCGAAGTAGAAGCTGCCGACGCCGGCCGCCACGAACAGGCCGCCGATGATCCAGAAGCGCACGACGATGGTGACCTCGGCCCAGCCCTTGAGCTCGAAGTGATGGTGGATCGGGCTCATCAGGAAGATTCGCTTGCCCCCGGTGAGCTTGAAGTACGCCCGTTGCACGATCACCGAGCCGGTCTCGATCACGAAGAGGCCGCCGATGAGGAGCAGGAGCAGTTCGGTGTGGCTGACGATCGCGAGCGCCGCGAGCGCGCCGCCGAGGGCGAGCGACCCGGTGTCGCCCATGTAGATGTGGGCCGGGTTCGTGTTCCACCAGAGGAATCCGATGAGCCCGCCCACGATGGCCGTGGCGACGATGGCGATGTCGAGCGGGTCGCGTACGTCGTAGCACCGGTAGGCGTCGCTCTGGTTGAGGCTCTCGCTGAAGCAGGACTGGTTGAACTGCCAGAAGCCGATGACGACGAAGGACCCGATCGCGAGGATGGAGGCGCCGCCGGCGAGCCCGTCGAGGCCGTCGGTGACGTTCACCCCGTTCGACGCGCCGGCCGTGAGCAGGCAGATCCAGATGACGTAGAGGATCACGCCCACGATCGTGCCGAAGACCATGAAGTCGAGCGGCAGGTCGCGGATGAACGAGATGCTCGTGTTCGCGGGCGTGACGCCGTCGTCGTTCGGGAACTGGAGCGCGAGGAGCGCGAACGCGGTGGCCACCACCACCTGCCCGAGCACCTTCGCCCACCCGCCGAGCCCGAGGCTCTGCTTCTTGCGGGTCTTCAGGAAGTCGTCGATGAAGCCGACGATGCCGAGGCCCACCATCATCAAGAGCACGAGCATGGCGGAGGCCGTCGGCGGCTCGTTCGACACGAGCAGCGTCGAGGTGAAGTACCCGAAGAGGCTGCCGAGGATGAAGACGATGCCGCCCATCGTGGGCGTGCCGCGCTTGACGTGGTGGCTCTTCGGCCCGTCGTCGCGGATGAACTGGCCCCAGCCCAACCGCGTGAACAGCCGGATGAAGAGCGGCGTCAGGAAGAGCGTGAAAGCGAGCGACAACGCCCCGGCGGTCAACAGTGCTCTCACGAGAACCATTCTCCCAGTCGGTCGCCGAGGTGGCGGAGACCCGCCGAGTTCGAGGATTTCACGAGGATCGTGTCACCCGGGCGGGCCAGGCCCGTCACGAGGTCGTAGGCCTCGTCGGCCTGCTCGACGTACGTCGATTCGCCGTCCCACGAGCCCTCGTTGATGGCCGTGATGTGCAGGCGCCGCGCACCCTCGCCGACGACCACGAGCTGCGAGATGCCGAGGCGCACGGCGAGCAGGCCGATGCGGTCGTGCTCCTCCCCCGAGAACTCGCCGAGCTCGCTCATCTCGCCGAGCACGGCGATCGCCTGCGAGCCGGGTGCGCGCACCTGGGCCAGCGTCTTGAGCGCCGCCGCCACCGAGTCGGGGCTGGCGTTGTACGCGTCGTTGATGACGGTGATGCCGTCGCGGCCGCCCATGAGCTGCATGCGCCAGCGCTCGGCGAGCGTGACGGACTCGAGCGCCGCGACGATCTCGTCGAGGGGCACGCCGAGCTCGGTCGCCGCCGCGATCGTCGCGAGGGCGTTCATCACGTGGTGCTCGCCGAGCACCCCGAAGCGGACCCGGGAGGACTCGCCCCCAGCAAGCTCGACGGTGAAGTCGGTGCCGCGCGCGTGCGCGGAGATGTCGACGGCCCGCACGTGCGCGTCCGCGCCGAGCCCGAACCAGACCACGCGCGCGGCGGTGAGGCCCGCCATGGGAGCGACGCGCGGGTCGTCGAGGTTCAGCACCGCGACATCCGTGTCGAGCAGGTCGGTGACCATCTCGGACTTCGCGCGCACCGTCTGCTCGATGCCGCCGAACTCGCCGGCGTGCGCCAGGCCGACCTTCAACACGATGCCGATGTCCGGACGCGCCATGCGCACGAGGCGGGCGATCTCACCCACGCCCGACGCACCCATCTCGGCGACGAGGTACCGCGTGTCGGCAGCGAGCTCGAGCATCGTGATCGGCGCGCCGACCTCGTTGTTGTACGAGGCGCGCGCGGCGACCGTGGGGCCGACGCGCTCGAGCACGGCGCGCAGCAGGTTCTTCGTCGTCGTCTTGCCGTTGGAGCCGGTCACGCCGACGATCCTGAGGTCGCCGCCGGCCCGCACGCGGGCCACGACCTCGGTCGCGAGGGCGCCGAGCGCGTCGACGGTGTCGGCGACCACGATCTGCGGGGCGGGAAGGTCGAGCGGGTGCTCCACGACCAGCAGCGCAGCGCCCCGCTCGACGGCGGCCGGCGCGAACCGGTGCCCGTCGTCGAACTCTCCGCGCTTCGCGAAGAAGACATCGCCCGGCTCGATCTCACGCGAGTCCGTCGTGACGGTTCCGTCGACGACCGTCTCGCCAGTGGCATCCGTGCCGCCCAGGTGCAGGCTGCCGCCGATCACCGAGGCGATCTCGGCGAGGGTGAGCGCGATCATGCGCCCCAGCCCGCCTCACGCAGTGCCTGCTTCGCGTCGTCTCGCGCTGAATAGGGGATCTTCACGCCCTTCACCTCGTGGTAGTCCTCATGGCCGGGGCCGGCGTAGAGGATCGCGTCGCCCTCGCCGGCCATGGCCAACGCCGCCCGGAACGCCTCGCGGGGATCGGCGATCTCGTGGATCTCCCGATCGGGAACGGCCTCGCGCGCTCCGGCGATGAGCGCAGCGCGGATGGCGGCCGGATCCTCCCACCTGGGGTGGAAGTCGGTGATCACCACGACGTCCGCGCCCCGCGCCGCGATGGCGCCCATGTCGGCGCGTTTCGTGGTGTCGCGGTCGCCGTCGGCGCCGAACAGCATGATGACGCGTCCGGCGGTCGACCGCCGGATCGCTCCCAGCGTCTGCAGGAACGCGTCGGGGCTGTGCCCGTAGTCGATGTAGACGATCGGCCCGCGGTCGCCCGAGATGCGCTCGGCCCGGCCCGGAATGTAGGCGTCGACACCGCCGTCGCGCTCGAGCACTTCCGCGATCTGCTCGAGGTCGTAGCCCGATTCGACGAGCATCACGATGGCCAGGGCCGCGTTCGCCGCCATGTACCAGCCGAGCAGGGGAACCCGGGTCTCGAGCCGGCGACCCGCCGTGCCCTCGAGCACGAACGCGGTGTCGGTGGGGGTCTCCTCGAGCACGGTGAGGCGCCAGTCGGCCTCGATCGCGGGGTCGGTCGACAGCGTCGTGACAGGCACGCGCGACTCGGCGAGCAGGCGCCGACCCCACTCGGAGTCGATCGTGACCACGCCGCGCCGGGCGCGCTCGGGCTGGAACAGCTCTCGCTTCGCCTCGAAGTAGGCGTCCATCGAGGCGTAGTCGTCGAGGTGGTCGTGCGTGAGGTTCGTGAAGCCGACGACGTCGAAGACGAGGCCGTCGACCCGGTGACGGGAGAGCGCCTGCGCCGACACCTCGACGCCCACGGCGCGCACGTCGACCTCGCGCATGCGGGCGAGCAGGGCGTGGAGCTCGCTCGCCTCGGGCGTCGTCAGCGAGCTGGTGACCGCCTCGTCGCCGATGCGCCGCTCGGCCGTCGACGTGAGGCCCGCGGTCACCCCCAGCTGGCGCAGGATGCCGTAGAGCAGGTAGACGACGCTCGTCTTGCCGTTCGTGCCGGTCACGGCGAACAGCGTCGCGGGGTTCTCGGCCGTGCGGTGGATCCACGCGGCGACTTCGCCGAGGGCGGCGCGGGCGTCGGGAGTGACGAGGACGGGCAGGCCCGAGCCGCGCGCGAGCTCGGCGCCCTCGGCATCCGTCATGACGGCGACGGCACCGGCATCGCGCGCGGCATCGGCGTAGCGAGCGCCGTGCGCGTTGCGCCCCGGCACGCCGACGTAGAGGTCGCCGGGCCGCACCGCCGACGAGGCGAGCACCACGCCCGTCACCTCGAGGTCGTCGATGTCGCCGTGCACCTCGAGGCCGAACGTCTCGGCCAGGCCGTGGAGCGATCGGGGGCTCGGATGCTGCGGCCGGAGGGCCGCGGGGGGCGATCCGGTCACGAACCCAACTTTCTCACCAGGTGGCTGGCAGCTCGGGCGCCGGGGCGCCGGATGGAACGGTCCGATACTTCTTCAGCACCTGGCTCATCACCTGTTGGAAGACGGGAGCGGATGCGGCGGACGAATTCATCTTAACGGGATTCATGATGCTCACCGAAACGACGAACTGCGGATCGTCCGCCGGCGCGAAGCCCGACACGGAGACGAGGTAGCCGTGGAGGTAGTGGCCGTTCCCGTCGGGCACCTGCGCCGTGCCGGTCTTCGCGGCGACCCGGTAGCCGGGGATCTCCCACTCGTCGGCGAGCCAGCCCTCGAGGTACACGCGCTCGAGCATCTGGCTGGTCTGGTCGGCCGCCTGCTCGGAGACGACCCTGGTGCCCGCCGGCTCAGCCGTGGCGTCGTCGCCGCAGCCGTCGACCAGGCGCACGGGCATGCGCACGCCGCCGTTCGCGATGGTCTGGTAGGCGCTCGCGATCTGCACGGCCGTCGTGGTGAGGCCCTGGCCGAACATGGTCGCGTACTTGGTCTGGTTGTCCCAGTCGTCGGGGTCGCCGTGCAGGTCTCCGGACGCCTCGGCCGGGAAGCCGACCTCGGTCTCCTGGCCCAGCCCGAACTTCCGCATGTCGTCGTAGCGCTCGCGGTCGGTCATCAGCTCGCCGAACTTCGACATGCCGGTGTTCGACGACTCGATGAGCACGCCGGTGAGCGTGAGCCGCTCGTCCTCGTGGAAGGCGCTGTCGTTGATGTCAGCCTCGTTCGGCGGCCGATAGCGATAGGGCGCCACGATCTGGCTCAGCGGGTCGGCCTTGCCGGCGTCGATGACGGATGCCGCGGTGAGCGCCTTGAAGGTGGACCCGGGCTCGAACGGGGCGGTGAACGAGCGCGAGCCGCGGTCGTCCTCGTCGGTCGAGGAGGGATCGTTGGGATCGACCGTGGGCACATCGGCGACGGCGAGGAGACGCCCCGTCTTCGCCTCCATGACCGTCACCGTCGCCCAGTCGGCCCCGACGGCCTGCACCTGCGCCTCGGCGATGCGCTGCACCATCCACTGCAGGTCGGAGTCGATCGTGAGCTTCAGCGTGCCGCCGTCGTGCGCCTGCTTGTGGATCACCTGCGTGCCCGGGATCTGCACCCAGTCCTGCAGGCTGTGCAGGTAGCTGAGCTCGCCGTCCTCGCCCGCGAGGCACTCGTCCTCGGAGTATTCGAGTCCGGCCACGGCGTTGCCGTCGGGATCGACGAAGCCCAGCAGGTTGCCCGCGACGGCGCCGTTCGGGTACCGCCGGCTGGGATGCTCCCACGGCACGACCCACGGGATGTCGAGCGCCTTCACCTGCTCGTAGGTGTCGGTGTCCACGAGCTTCGCGACGAACGCGAAGTCCGACTCGGGGTCGCCGGCGAGGGCGTCGGTGATGATCGCCTGCACCTGCTCGCCCGTCAGCCCGACCACCGCACCGAGCTCGGCGGCGGACTGCTCGAGCGGCACCTTGACCCGCTTCGTCGTGTCGGGGTCGGCGGGATCGGGCTCCTCGCGGATGATCGGACCGGCGCTCGCGTTCTTCGGCGAGAGGGCGATGTCGTACCGCATGACGGTGTCGGCGAGCACGATGCCGTTCGCGTCGACGATATCGCCGCGCGACCCGTACACCTTCACGTCCGTCGAGCGCCGGCCCTCGGCCTCGGCGCTGAGCTCCGCGGCCCGCACGACCTGGATGTCGACGAGACGCACGACGAACACGCCGACGAGCGCCACCAGGATCACGCCGGCCAGGAGGATTCGCCGCATCGGGTGTCGGCTCGTGCGGTTCATTCGCGCCTTCCTCGTCGGGTGCTGGTCAGTGCGTCGCGGGCGTCGGCAGGCCGTCGGCCGGTGGCGGGACCACGGCCGCGGCGTCGGGCGCCGCCGCCGCACCCTCCCCGGGTGTCGTTCCGTTCGGAGTCTCCCCCGTCGCCTGCTCGGTCACGAGCGGCACGCCGTCGATGAGCGCATTCGGCACGAGCGGGGCGGATGCCGCGGCGCCGCCGCTCGCCGGCGTGGGCTGCCCGAGCACGGCGCCGTCGGAGAGCCGCAGATAGACCGGGTTGGCGTTGGGCACCATGCCGAGCGCCTCCGCGTTCTTCGCGAGGTACTGCGGTGACTCGACCCGGTCGAGGTCCTCTGCGAGCTTCTGGTGCTCTCGTTCCAGTTCGGCCTGGCGAACCTGGTAGCCGTCGATCTCGTAGGCGCCCTGCGCCACCGCGATCGAGAGGAGCAGTTGCGCGACGACGATCACGGCGACCCCGCCCAGCGCGATGACGGCGTAGGCGAGCCGCGGCTTGGCGCGCCCGTTCGGCTGCGGCGCCGGGCGGAGTCGCCGTTCGGGTCGTGGTGCCGGGCTCCGCCGTGGGGCCGGAGCGCCGTGGGCCGGCAGTGCGGTCATGACGGCCTCCTCACTCGTTCGGCCGCACGCAGCCGCACGGGCTTGGCGCGCGGGTTCTCGGCCTGCTCCGACTCGCTCGCCAGTTCGGCTCCGCGCACGAGGAGCCGGAACTGCGGACGGTGCTCGGGCAGCTCCATCGGGAGCCCGGCGGGTGCCGTGGAGCTCGAGGCGGCCTGGAGCACGCGCTTCACGATGCGGTCCTCGAGGGACTGGTAGGCGAGCACCACGATCCTGCCGCCGACCGCCACCGTGTCGAGCGCCGCGGGCATCGCCCGCTGCAGCACGGACAGTTCCTCGTTCACCTCGATGCGAAGGGCCTGGAACACGCGCTTGGCCGGATGCCCCTGCCGCTGCACCGCGACGGGCGTCGCCGCCGTGATGACGGCGACGAGCTGGGCCGACCGGGTGATGGGGGCATCCGCCCTCGCCTTGACGATCGCCCGGGCGTACCTGGCCGACAGCTTCTCTTCGCCGTAGTCCTGGAAGATGCGTCGCAGTTCGTCCTCGCTCGACTCGGCGATCACCTCGGCCGCGGTGCGGCCCTGGGTGAAGTCCATGCGCATGTCGAGCGGAGCATCCTTCGAGTAGGCGAACCCTCGCTCGGCACGGTCGAGCTGGAGCGAGGAGACGCCGAGGTCGAACAGCACACCCTGCACCTCGCTGAAGCCCTCCGACCGCACGGCCTCGGCGATGCCGTCGTAGACCGTGTGCACGAAGCGCGCCCGATCGCCGAACGGCGCGAGACGCTCCCGCGCGATCGCGAGGGCGTCGGTGTCGCGGTCGAGCCCGATGACCGTGAGCTTCGGGAAGCGGGTGAGGAAGGCGCTCGCGTGCCCGCCCATGCCGAGGGTGGCGTCGACGAGCACGGCGCCGTCGGCCTCGATGGCCGGGGCGAGCAGCTCGAGCGTGCGCTCGAGCATGACCGGGGTGTGGATGCCTTCGATGTCCATGATTCCTTCGGGACTGGTCCCGGATTCCGATCCCCATCCGTTCGTCCTGGTGCGGGGAAGTGCATCAGGCGCGTACGGCTGGGAGTCGCAATCCGGGACTAGAAGAGTCCCGGGATCACCTCCTCCGCCGTGTCCGCGAAGGCCGCCTCCTGCTCGGCGAGGTATGTCTGCCACGCCGTCGCATCCCAGATCTCCACTCGGCTGCCCGTGCCGATGACCGTGAGGTCCCGGTCCAGGCCCGCATACGCGCGGAGCGTTGCGGGGATGGTGACGCGATGCTGCTTGTCGGGGGTCTCCGCGGATGCCCCCGAGAGGAAGACGCGCATGTAGTCGCGCGCCTGCTTGCTCGTTACCGGGGCCTGGCGGATCTTGTCGCTCATGCTCTCGAACTCGCGTGCGCTGAACACGTAGATGCAGCGCTCCTGCCCGCGCGTGAGCACGAGGCCGCTCGACAGCTCGTCCCGGAATTTCGCCGGAAGAATGACGCGGCCCTTCTCGTCGAGCTTCGGCTCGTAGGTCCCGAGGAACACCGCACCACCCCCTTTCCTCCGGCCAGAATCCAGGTAACCCCACTTTACTCCACTCTCATCCACCGATCAACGACATTCGCTCGGTTTCGGCCACTGGGAGGTGTGAGATCCCTGTGAATACGGGCGAGACGGACGGTGGAGGCGAGTGGAGGGAATGTGCCATCCAGGGAGTCGCCGGCACGCACTCGCTCCGCTGCGGGTCGCAGGATTGGCGGTGTGGAGACGCACGGAGGGGAAGCGGGCGCCCCCGGATCAGCGTCGGCGCAACGAAAAACGGGCCGATCCGAGGATCGACCCGTTGCGGTGGTGCGAAGTGGAGGGCCTAGTCGTGACCGTCCTGGCGACGGTCCCAACGCTCGTTCAGGCGGTCCATGAACCCGCCCGAGCGTCGAGCCTTGCCCGAGGCCGGTTCGGCGGGCGCGGGCGTCGCCGCTCCGCGCTTGCTGGGCGTGATCGCGATGAGCACGCCGGCGAACATGAGGGCGAAGCCGAGGATGCCGACGATGAGCAACTGGAGTGCGACGCCGGCGATGAGGGCTCCGACGCCGGCGACCGCGACCAGCACTCCAAGCACGATCGCCCGGTAATTGGGTCGTCGACCACGTACGCCGCCGACGGCATGCACGAAGTCCGCGTCATTGCGGTAGAGGTTCCGCTCCATCTCCTCGAGAAGACGTTGCTCCTGCTCTGAAAGCGGCATCTCATTCCCCTCAGGCTCGGGCTCGACGCATCCGAGGTCATTCTAGCCCCGCCCCGCCTCACTAGGCTAGGCGGGTGGCTCACGGTTCCCGGCTGGTCGATCTGGTGCAAGCGCGCATCGAGGAGTTCCTCTCCGAACGCACCTCCATTCTCCGCTCGATCGGCCCAGACCTGGACTCCCTCGACGAGTTCTCAAGGCGGTTTCTCAGCGGCGGCAAGCGCTTCCGGGCCCGGTTCTGCTACTGGGGGTGGGAGGCGGTCGGCGGACGTGGCTTCGATCCCTTCGAATCGGAGGCGGGACGCGACTGGTTCCCCGTCGTCTCGGCGGCGTCCGCCCTCGAGCTCTTCCACGCGGCGGCGCTCGTGCACGACGACATCATCGACAACTCCGACACCCGCCGCGGCGCCCCGGCGGCGCACAAGCTGTTCGAGCAGCTCCATGCCGACTCCGGGTGGGCCGGAAGCCCGGCCGACTTCGGGCGGGCATCGGCCATCCTGCTCGGCGACCTCCTACTCGGCTGGAGCGACGAGCTCCTCGACGAGGGGCTGCAGGCGCTTCCCGACCGACAGGACGCCCGCGCGGCACGGGCCGAGTTCATGCGCATGCGCACCGAGGTGACGGCCGGCCAATACCTCGACATCCTCGAGGAACGGGCCTGGGTGGTGCAGTCCGACGCCGACCAGCGCACGCGCGCCGAGCGCGTCATCGTCTACAAGGCCGCCAAGTACTCGGTCGAGTCACCGCTCGTGATCGGCGGGGCGATCGCCGGTGCGTCCTCAGCCCAGGTGGCCGCGTTGCGCGCGTTCGGGTTGCCGCTCGGCATCGCGTTCCAGCTGCGCGACGACCTGCTCGGGGTGTACGGCGATCCCGAGGTCACGGGCAAGCCCAGTGGCGACGACCTCCGCGAGGGCAAGCGCACCCTGCTCGTGGCGATCGCGCGTGAGCGTCTCGCCGCCGGACCGCGTCGCCTGCTCGACGAGCTCCTCGGCGACGCCGATCTCGACGCCGAGCAGGTGCGGATGCTGCAGCGCACCATCTCGGACTGCGGCGCCGTCGACGAGATCGAGCGACTCATCGCCGAGCACGTCGCGCGCGCCACCGCGGTCCTCGCCGATGCACCGATCAGCCGCGATGCGCGCGCCGAGCTCGGCTCACTCGCCAGGGCGGTCTCGCGGCGCACGAGCTGACCACCCGTCGGCCTGCCGCTCGTGGCGTCAGGCGAGCGCCTGCGCGACTCGCCGCACCTCGGACTTGCGACCGGCACGCAGGGCGGCGATCGGCGTGGTGCCGAGGCTGTCGTCCTCACCGAGCAGCCACTCCAGCGCCTCGGCGTCGGAGAAGCCGGCATCGGCGAGCACGATGGCCGTGCCGTGCAGCTCGGGCAGCGGAGCGGCGTCGCGGAGGAACGTCGCGGGCACCTTCAGCACGCCGTCCACGCGGGCGGCGAGCAGGTGGCGGTCGTCGATGAGCCGTCGGATCCTGCTCGGGCTCTGCCCGAGCAGTTCGACGAGGTCGGGAACAGTCAGCCAGTCGGTCTGGTCGGCGTCGGTCACGGCTCCAGCCTGCCAGACGAACCCGCGACTCGGAAAGCCGTCGCGGGTCCCGAGGCCTGCCGCGCGCCGCGTCCACCGTCCCGGGGCGGTTCGCGCATGGAGTCCGCGGACTCGCGGCGAGGTCGTTGACTCGCCCTACCCCCTGTGCGACCGTGGCGACGGACGAGGAGGTCCGACGCCGACTTCAGGGGGAACGATGGCGAACGAGACGGACGCATTCCGGGCTGCGGGTGGCGGCGACGCCGACAGGGCCGCGCGACCGCGCCGCCGCGGCATCCGGGTGCTCCTCGGGGTGCCCATCGCGATCGTCAGCACCGTGGCCGTCACGCTCGGCATCGCCCAGCCTGCCGACGCGGCACCACCGCAGGTCAAGCGGCAGGCGAAGCCGAGGGCCCAGGGCGCCGACGTGCACCGGATCGTGCGAGCCACCGCTGCAACGCAGCCACCGGGCGAGTACGTCGTCGCCGAAGGCGACACCGTCAGCGGCATCGCCGAGCGATTCGGTCTCGCGACCGCCGAGGTGCTCGCGGCGAACGGACTGGGGTGGTCGAGCCTGATCTTCCCGGGTCAGCGACTGGCGTTGCCCGGCGGCCTTGCGCCCGACGCAGTCCCGGCGCCGATCGCCGTCGCCCCTGAGATCGCCCGCCACATCGTGGCGGAGGGAGACACGGTCAGCGGCATCGCCGCCGCATACGGGCTGACGCTGGCGGACGTGCTCAGTGCCAACGGGCTGAGCTCGTCGAGCCTCATCTTCCCGGGTCAGGCGATCGTGCTGCCGCTCTCCGGTCCGACCGGCGAGCCAGCGCCACCCGCGGCAGAGCCGCCCCCGGCACCCGCTCCCGCTCCGGACCCCGCGCCCGAGCCCGCGCCTCCCGCCTCGCCGGTCGAGCCCGGCGGCGACCAGCACGTCGTCGTCGCCGGCGACACGCTGTCGGGGATCGCCGCGGCCGCGGGCCTGAGCGTCGCTGAGCTGGACGCCCTGAACGGCCTCGGCGGGTCGACCCTGATCGTTCCCGGCCAGGTGCTCCTCACGCGGCGGCCTGATCCGGTCGTGGCCGTCGCCGTCGCCGCGGTGAGCATGCCGCTGACCGACGAGACCCGGAGCAACGCGCAGCTCATCGTCGACGTCGGCCGATCGCTCGGCGTGCCCGACCAGGGCATCGTCGTCGCCCTCGCCGCCGCGGCCCAGGAGTCGGGCCTGAAGAACGTGCACTCCGGCGACCTCGACTCGCTCGGCGTCTTCCAGCAACGGCCGAGCCAGGGCTGGGGCACGCCCGAGGAGGTGCTCGACCCGGTGCGTGCGGCGACCGCGTTCTACGGCGGCCCGACGAACCCGAACCCGGGCCGCACGCTGGGTCTCCTCGACATCCCCGGGTGGGAGTCGATGAGCGTCACCCAGGCCGCCCAGGCCGTGCAGCGGTCGGCGCATCCCGACCACTACGCGAAATGGGAGGCCCAGGCGCGCGCCTGGCTGTCGGAGCTCGGCTGACGGCGAGCATGCGCACGGGGCCGGCACGCGGCATCCGTCGGTCACGAAGGCGTTTCGATCTCGGCGTTGCGCGGCGTTTAGTCGGCGACGGGCATACACCTCTTCGTACACTCGAACGGTGACCACCGCGCCCGCCGACCCCATGATCGGCCGTCTCGTCGACGGCCGCTATCAGGTGCGCTCGCGGATCGCCCGCGGCGGCATGGCCACGGTGTACCTCGCGACCGACCTCCGCCTCGAGCGACGGGTCGCGATCAAGATCATGCACGGCCACCTCGCCGACGACAACACCTTCAAGACCCGGTTCGTGCAGGAGGCCCGCTCGGCGGCCCGCCTCGCCCACCCGAACGTGGTGAACGTGTTCGACCAGGGCCAGGACTCCGACATGGCGTACCTCGTCATGGAGTACCTGCCGGGCATCACCCTCCGGGAACTGCTGAAGGACTACAAGAAGCTCACACCCGAGCAGACCGTCGACATCATGGACGCCGTGCTCTCGGGCCTCGCCGCAGCACACCAGGCGGGCATCGTCCACCGCGACCTCAAGCCAGAGAACGTGCTGCTCGCCGACGACGGCCGCATCAAGCTCGGCGACTTCGGGCTGGCCAGGGCGGCCAGCGCGAACACCGCGACCGGGCAGGCGCTGCTCGGCACGATCGCGTACCTCTCCCCCGAGCTCGTCACGCGCGGCGTCGCCGACGCTCGCAGCGACATCTACGCCGTCGGCATCATGATGTACGAGATGCTCACGGGCGAGCAGCCGTACGTGGGCGAGGCGCCCATGCAGATCGCCTACCAGCACGCGAACGACACCGTGCCGACGCCCAGCTCGAAGAACCCGGGCGTGCCGGTCGAGCTCGACGAGCTCGTGCTCTGGGCCACGGCACGCGATCCCGAGGAGCGCCCGAACGACGCCCGGGTCATGCTCGAGCGCCTGCGCGAGGTGGAACCCGACATCCGCTCGCCGCGGCCGCACGGACGCACCCAGGCCACGATGGTGCTCGCGGGCGGAGCCATGGCAGCGGGTGGCGTCACGGCGGAGACGACGGTGCTCGGCGGAGCGGTCGCCGCTGCTCCGGTGACGACGCCCGAGGCATCCGGTGGCGACGACGGCCACGACGCCGCGGTCCTCTCGACGAGCGCCGACCGCCGCAAGCGCCGCGGCTACTGGATCTTCGCACTCGTGCTCCTCCTGACCGGACTCGCGGCCGGCACCGGGTGGTACTTCGGGGCAGGCCCCGGGGCGCTCGCCACCGTGCCCGAGACGGCCACGTTCCTGCCCGAGAACGCCCAGCAGGTGCTCGAGGAGGCCGGCTTCGAGGTCGTCGCCGCCGAGCGCAACGACCCGACGGTACCGGTGGGGCAGGTGTCGGGTACCGACCCCGCCGGTGGTGCACAGGCGCGCAAGGGCTCCGAGGTGACGATGTTCGTCTCGCTGGGGCCGCGCATCCTGGCCGTTCCCGACGTGGTCGGCCAGCCCGAGGCCGATGCACGAGCCGCCCTCGCCGACTTCACCGTCGCCGAGCAGAGCGCGCAGCAGTTCTCCGCCGACGTGCCGCCCGGCTCCGTGGTGGCGGCACTCGGTGCCGACGGCAACCCCTTGGGGGCTGAGTATCCCGAGCTCGGCGACATCACGCTCGTGGTCTCCGTCGGCGCCGTCCCCGACGTCACCGGCATGCCGGTCGCCGACGCCGAGGCGGCCCTCGCCGGCGTCAACCTCGCGGTCGACTACGCCGAAGCCGAGTTCAGCGACGACGTGCCGCTCGACCATGTCATCTCGGCGACGCCCGCCACCGACCCGGTTCGACCGGGCGACACCGTCGTCCTCACCCTTTCGAAGGGCGAGGACCTCGTCGAGGTGCCCAACGTCATCACCGGCGGCACGATCGCGCAGGCGCGCGAGCAGCTCGAGGCGCTCGGCTTCACGGTCACATCGAACGTGCCGGCCTTCCTCGAAGGCGCCGTCGTGGCATCCGTGCAGAGCCCGGCCGCCGGCGAGAAGCTCAAGCGCGGCGCAGAGGTCACGGTCAACTTCGGCTGAACCGGCCACGCGCGTCGTCTGCACGACGGCCGCGATCATGCGCGACGTGGGACACCCGCACGGATGCCCCACGCCGGACGCTCAGCGAGCGGTCAGCTCCTCGGCCACGAGGAACGCCAGCTCGAGCGACTGCATGTGGTTCAGTCGCGGGTCGCACAGCGACTCGTACCGGGTCGCCAGCGTCGCCTCGTCGATGTGCTCGGACCCGCCGAGGCACTCGGTGACGTCGTCGCCGGTGAGCTCGACGTGGATGCCGCCCGGGTACGTGCCGGCCGCACGGTGCGCCTCGAAGAAGCCGCGCACCTCGTCGACCACGTCGTCGAAGCGACGCGTCTTGTAGCCGTTCGGCGTCGTGATGCCGTTGCCGTGCATCGGGTCGGTGACCCACAGCGGGTTGGCGTCGCTGCGCTTGATGGCCTCGAGGAGCGGGGGCAGCGCATCGCGGATCTTGCCGGCGCCCATACGCGTGATGAACGTGAGGCGGCCCGGCTCGCGATCGGGATCGAGCTTCTCGACGAGCTCGAGCATCGTCTCGGGCGTCGTCGACGGGCCGAGCTTCACGCCGATCGGGTTGCGGACGCGCGACAGGAAGTCGACGTGCGCGCCATCGAGATCGCGCGTGCGCTCCCCGATCCAGATGAAGTGGCTCGACGTGTCGTACGGCGTGCCGGTGCGCGAGTCGATACGCGTCATCGGCCGCTCGTAGTCCATGAGCAAGCCCTCGTGGCCCGTGTAGAACTCGGTGTGCTTCAGCGCCTCGAAGTCGGCACCGCACGCCTCCATGAACTTGATCGCGCGGTCGATCTCGCGTGCGAGCGACTCGTAGCGGGCGTTCGCCGGGTTCACCGAGAAGCCCTGGTTCCAGGAGTGGACCTGGCGCAGGTCGGCGAATCCGCCCGTGGTGAAGGCGCGGATGAGGTTCAGCGTCGACGCGGCCATGTGGTAGCCGCGCACCAGTCGGGCCGGGTCGGCCGCGCGGGACTCGGGCGTGAAGTCGTAGCCGTTGACGATGTCGCCGCGGTACGCGGGCAGGGTGACCTCGCCACGCGTCTCGGTGTCGCTCGACCGGGGCTTCGCGAACTGCCCGGCCATCCGGCCCATCTTCACGACCGGCATCGAGGCGCCGTACGTGAGCACCACGGCCATCTGCAGCACCGTCTTCACGCGGTTGCGGATCTGGTCGGCGGTCGCTCCGGCGAACGTCTCGGCGCAGTCGCCGCCCTGCAACAGGAACGCCTCGCCACGCGACGCGGCGGCGAGCCGGGTGCGCAGCATGTCGACCTCGCCGGCGAACACGAGCGGCGGCAGGGTCGCGAGCTCGGCGGATGCCGCGTGCGCGGCCTCGGCGTCGGGCCACTGCGGCTGCTGCTTGATCGGCAGGGTGCGCCAATAGTCGAGACCGTCGATCACGGAGGGATCTGCACTGATGACGGGCTCGACGAGCTGTACCACGGAAGTGTCCTGAGGGGTGCGGGGCGCGGTGCGCCGGGAATGGGAACGCGGCGCCGCACGTCGCGCCGCCGCTGCATCGAGCCTACCCCGAGGTCGTCGCGCGTTGCTCCCGCACGGAGCTCGCGTAGACGTCGACGTACTGCTGGCCGCTCAGCGCCCGGAGTTCGTAGACGAGCTCGTCCGTCACGGAGCGCAACACGAAGCGATCGCCCTCGAGGCCCTCGAACCGGGTGAAGTCGAGCGGCTCGCCGATGATGATGCCGATGCGCCGGATCTTCGGCAGCCTCGTGCCGATCGGCATGACCTTCTCGGTGCCGATCATCGCGACGGGGAGCACGGGCACGCCGGCCTCGAGCACCATGCGCGCGACCCCGGTGCGGCCACGATAGAGCCGCGCATCCGGGCTGCGGGTGCCCTCGGGATAGATGCCGAGGATGCCGCCTTCGCCGAGCACGCGGAGACCGGTGAGGAGTGACGCCTCCGACGCCTTGCCACCTGACCGGTCGATGGGCAGCTGCCCCGCCGCCTGGAAGAACGTCTTCGTCGCCCAGCCCTTGAGGCCCTTGCCGGTGAAGTACTCGCTCTTCGCGAGGAACACCACCGGTCGGTCGACGACGAGCGGGAGGAAGATCGAGTCGATGAACGAGAGGTGGTTGCTCGCCAGCACCACCGCGCCCTGCTTTGGCACGTGCTCGAGGCCGACCACCCACGGCCGGAAGATCGCGAGGAGGATCGGGCCGATCACGATGTGCTTCATGATCCAGTAGAACACCGGCGGACTCCCCTCCCGTGCGGACGAACGCTTCAGCCTAGCGCCGGGCGCGCGTCAGGCGTGGTCCTGGACCCAGACGCGTGCCAGGTCGGCCGCGCCGACCACTCCGGCGTCGTTGACGAGCTCGGCGATCACGAAATCGGGCTCGGGGTGGTAGCCGCGCGCCGGGAGGTGCTCGAAGAACGACTCGCGAATGGGAGCCAGGAGCAGCTCCCCCGCCACCGCCACGCCGCCGCCGAACACGAAGCGCTGCGGGTCGAGCACGGCCGCGAGGGACGCCGAGGCCTGCCCCAGCCAGTGGCCGAGCTGGCGGAGCGCGGCGACCGCCCCCGGGTCCTCGGCCTCGATGAGCGAGCCGACGAGCCGACCGTCGAGGGCGCCGTGCTCGTCGCGCACCCGCGCGAGCGACTGTCCGATGCCGCCCGCGTCGGCGATCTCGTTGGCCATGCGCAGCAGCGCCCGGCCCGAACCGTACTGCTCGAGGCATCCGTGCTGCCCGCAGCCGCAGGCGATGCCGCCCGGCACGACCCGGACGTGGCCGAGCTCGGCGCCGGCGCCGAAGCCGCCGCGGAACAGGCGGTCGCCCGCGACGATCGCGCCGCCGACGCCCGTGCCGATCGTGAGCATCACCATGTCGCTCACGAGGCGGCCCGCACCGAACCGGAACTCGGCCCACCCCGCGGCATTCGCGTCGTTGTCGACGACCACCGTCGTGCCGACGCGGGCCTCGAGCTTCTCGCGGAACGGCTCGTTGCGCCAGTTGATGTTCGGCGCGTAGTAGACCGTCGACTGGGCGGCGTCGATGAACCCAGCAGCGGCGACGCCGACGGCCGCGACGTCGCCGTCGGCCGAGAGCGACTGGATCATGGCGACGACGGCGTCCTCGAGGAGCGCGGGATCGCCGGCGGCGGTCGGAACGCGCTCGCTGCGCACGATGGCCCCGAACTCGTCGACGACCGCTCCTGCGATCTTCGTCCCGCCGATGTCGATACCGATCGCATGCACCAGCAAGCCGCCTTTCGTACGGGGTGAGGCCGAATGATCCCGGGGCCTCAGGGCCGCACGAGCAACGACTAGAGTGTAATCGACCCCAACGCCGAGGTTCGCGCGCCCCGAGGCCGCGCGGCCTCCTCCGGTGCCGAAGGAGCTACCGTGATCCAGTTCGATACCCCCGCCGTCGTCCCGGCCGACCCCGACGCGAACGCGACCGACCTCCTCGTCGACCGGGTCGCCGCCACGCCCGACTCGGTGCTGTTCTCCCTCCCGACGGCCGACGGCGGCTGGTCGCCGGTCACGACCCGCGAGTTCTACGACCAGGTCATCGCGCTCGCGAAGGGCCTCGTGGCCGCTGGCATCCAGCCGGGCGACAAGATCGGGCTCATGTGCAAGACCCGGTACGAGTGGACCCTCATCGACTTCGCCACCTGGTTCGCCGGCGCGGTGCTCGTGCCGATCTACGAGACGAACTCCCCCTCGCAGGTCAAGTGGAACCTCAGCGACTCGGGCGCCGTCTCCGTGATCCTCGAGACGCCCGACCACTTCGCGCGCTTCGACGAGGTGCACCCCGAGCTGCCGGCCATCCGGAACGTCTGGCAGATCGACCTCGGCGATCTCGACAAACTCGCCGCGTCGGGCACCGGCGTGGCCGACGAGGAGATCGAGCGGCGACGCAACCTCGCGGTCGGCTCCGACATCGCGACGCTGATCTACACCTCGGGCTCCACCGGCAAGCCGAAGGGCTGCGTGCTCACCCACTCGAACTTCGTCGAGCTCTGCCGCAACTCCGCCGTGGCGCTCAAGGAGGTCGTGTCCGAGCCCGGCGCGTCGACCCTGCTCTTCATCACGACCGCGCACATCTTCGCGCGCTTCATCGCCGTGCTCGCGGTGCACGCGGGCGTGCGGGTCGGCCACCAGCCGGACACCAAGCAGCTGCTCCCGAGCCTCGGCAGCTTCAAGCCCACGTTCCTGCTCGCCGTCCCGCGCGTGTTCGAGAAGGTCTACAACGTCTCCGAGCAGAAGGCCGAGGCCGGCGGCAAGGGCAAGATCTTCCGCGCCGCCGCCGAGACGGCCGTCGCCTACTCGATGGCGAAGGAGTCGGGCGCCGTGCCGTTCGGCCTGAAGGTCAAGTTCGCCATCCTCGACCGGCTCGTGCTCTCGAAGCTGCGCGCCGCGATGGGCGGCAACGTGAAGTACGCGGTATCGGGCTCGGCGCCCCTCGGGCCGCGTCTCGGCCACTTCTACCACGCCCTCGGCATCACGATCCTCGAGGGCTACGGCCTCACCGAGACGACGGCGCCGGCGACCGTCAACCTGGCCACGAAGTCGAAGATCGGCTCGGTCGGCCCGGCGCTTCCCGGCGTCTCGGTCCGCATCGCCGACGACGGCGAGATCGAGGTCAAGGGCATCAACGTGTTCAAGGAGTACTGGAAGAACCCCGAGGCTACCGCCGACACCTTCAACGGCGAGTGGTTCAAGACCGGCGACCTCGGCTCGTTCGACAGCGACGGCTTCCTCTCGATCACGGGGCGCAAGAAGGAGATCATCGTCACGGCCGGCGGCAAGAACGTGTCGCCCGCCGCCCTCGAGGACCCGATCCGCGCGAACCCGCTGGTGGGGCAGGTCGTCGTCGTCGGCGACAAGAAGCCGTTCATCTCCGCGCTGGTCACCCTCGACCCCGAGATGCTCCCCGTCTGGCTCAACAACAACAACGAGGACGCGGGCATGAGCCTCGAGGAGGCCACCACCAACGCCGCGGTGCTCGCCGAGGTGCAGCGGGCCATCGACGCCGCCAACGAGAACGTGTCGCGCGCCGAATCCATCCGCAAGTTCACGATCCTGGCCACCGAGCTCACCGAGGCGAGCGGGCACCTCACCCCGAAGCTGAGCATCAAGCGCAACGTGATCCTCGAGGACTTCTCGGGCCAGATCGAGTCGATGTACTCGGGCGCCCCGGCCACCGAAGGCCACTCCATCGTGCACTGAGCCCACGCATCGTCGATTGCACGAAGAAGGGCCCCGCGGCATCCGCGGGGCCCTTCTTCGTCATGCGTGTCACGGCCGGGTCGGCCCGGCGCGGTCAGAACCAGTCCGACTCGCGCACCTCCTTCATCGCGACCCGACGTTCGGCCTTCTCGAGCCGGTCGAGGTAGAGGATGCCGTCGAGGTGGTCGGTCTCGTGCTGCAGTGCCTGCGCCATCAGGCCCGAGCCCGAGAGCTCGACCTCGTTGCCGTCGAGGTCGATGCCGCGAACCCGGGCGAACGGATGCCGCGGCGTCTTGTGCCAGAGCCCCGGAACCGACAGGCACCCCTCGTCGATGGCCTCGACCTCGCCCGACACCTCGACGATCTCGGGATTCAGGATGTATCCGACCTCGCCGTCGACGTTGTAGCTGAACGCGCGCAGGTTGACCCCGATCTGCGACGCCGCCACCCCCGCACGGCCCGGGAGCTTCACACTGTCGATGAGGTCGGCGACGAGCGCGCGCACGCCATCGTCGATCTGTTCGACGGGGGCGGAGACGGTCTTCAGGACAGGGTCGCCGAACAGGCGAATGGGGCGTTCCGGCACGTGCGCTCCGATATCAGTACCCGCGGTCGGCGGGCAGGCCTTCCACGACGAGCGCCGCGAGTTCGCGGGCCGCGTGCTTGGTCACGGGACGCAGCTCGTGCCAGTTCACGACGGATCCGGCGGCGAGCTGCGGGTCGTAGGGGATCCGCACGATCTCGCGCACCCGCGACGCGAAGTGCGCCTCGATCTCGTCGACCTTGACGAGGTGGGTGCCCTGGGTCGCCAGGTTGATCGCGACGACCGCGTTCCGCACGAGCTCGCCGTAGCCGTTGGCCTCCAGCCAGGTGAGCGTCTCGGACGCGAGCCTCGCCTCGTCGACGCTGCCGCCTGACACGATGACGATCGAGTCGGCCCGCTGCAGGGTGGCGCGCATCACCGAGTGCACGATGCCGGTTCCGCAGTCGGTGAGCACGAGGGAGTAGTACCGGGCCGCGAGCCCCGCGACCACGTTGTAGTCGTTGTCGTCGAACGCCTCTGACAGCGTCGGATCGGTGTCGGACGCGAGGATGTCGAGCCGCGTCTCGTCGCGGGAGACGAAGGCGGAGAAGTCCGTGTAGCCGCCGATCGACGAGGCCTTCGTGACGACGTCGCGCACCGTCTCGCGGGTCTGGCGATCGACGCGCTCGGCGAGCGTGCCGCGGTCGGGGTTGGCGTCGATCGCGATGATGCGATCGTCGCGCGCATCGGCGAGGGCCATGCCGAGCAGGGCGGTGATCGTCGTCTTGCCGACACCGCCCTTGCGAGTGAGGACCGGCACGAAGCGGGCGCCGCCCTCGAAGCGCTTCTGGATGCGAGCGGTCAGCTCCTTGTATGCCCGGGCCTTGGCCGAGTCGCCGAGGTTCACGAGGTGCAGCGACGCCTCGTAGAGGAAACGGTTGAACCCGCCGTGCGGCGCGGGCCGCGTGGTGCGGTTCAGGTCGATGAGCCGATCGGCGGTGAGGGACTCGGACGGCTCGGGCAGCTCGGAGGGTGCGAGCTGGTCGGTCGGCACGTCGACGACGGCGACGTGGCTGCCGGTGTCGGTGCTCACGCGCTCGCGCCGGAGCTTGGAGGCGTCGGAGGCGAGGAGCGCACTGTAGGGCGACGCGTCGCGCCGGTAGGAACTGCGATATCCGGCATTGGAGAGCGCCGGCGTGACGACCTCGACCGAGGTGGTCGAGGGCCCGCCGCCGACCACGGTGCCCGGATTCACGGCCACATCGTCGATCGCGACGGCGACCTCGTCTTCCGGCATCTCGGGCCGCGGCGCGGGAGGCAGGTCGACCCGGATGTTCAGGCTCTCGGGGAGGGCACTCGCTGCGTGCGCGCCCGTCGTCGGCTCGAGCTCACCGTGCTCGTCGGGGGTTCGACGCGCTCCGGTCGCCCGACGTGTCGTCATCTCGCGATCACTGCTGTCGTCAGCCACGGATAGCCCTCCTCACCAGTGCGAACACATCGACAGCCTAGCGCGGGCGCACCACCACGAGGAGATCGCCCGCCTCCACCTGCTGCGTCTTGGGGATGGCGAGCCGCTCCACGACACCGGCGACGGGCGAGGTGATCGCCGCCTCCATCTTCATCGCCTCGATCGACGCCACGCTCTGCCCGGCGGCGATCTCCGCGCCCGGCTCGACCTGCAGCGTGACGACGCCCGAGAAGGGCGCGGCCACCTGGCCGGGCTGCGAGGCATCCGCCTTCTCGGCCGCGCGGGTCTCGACCACGATGCTGCGGTCGCGCACGAAGACGGGTCGGAGCTGGCCGTTGAGGATGGTCATGACCGTGCGCATGCCCTTGTCATCGGCCTCGCCGATCGCCTCGAGGCCGGCGTAGAGCCGCACGCCCTTGTCGATCTCCACCACGTGCTCGGAACCCTGGCGCAGCCCGTAGAGGTAGTCGGAGGTGTCGACGACCGACAGGTCGCCGAAGAGCTCCCGGATCTGCTCGAACTGGCGCGTGGGTGCCGGGAACAGCAGGGCGTTGAGCGTCGCGCGACGGGTGACGCTGTCCCCGTCGAGGGCGCTGCGCTGGTCGTCGGTGAGCTCCGTCACGCCGATGCGCACGTCACGGCCGGCGAGCACCTTCGTGCGGAAGGGCTCGGGCCACCCGCCCGGGAGGTCGCCGAGCTCTCCGGCCATGAAGCCGACGACCGAGTCGGGCACGTCGTACTTGTCGGGGTTCTCCGCGAAGTCGGCCGGATCCGCCTTGACCGCCGCGAGGTGCAGCGCGAGGTCGCCGACCACCTTCGACGAGGGCGTCACCTTCGGCACGCGGCCGAGGATCTTGTTGGCCGCGGCGTACATGTCCTCGATGAGCTCGAAGTCGTCGGCCAGGCCGAGCGCGATCGCCTGCTGGCGCAGGTTCGAGAGCTGTCCGCCGGGGATCTCGTGGTGGTACACGCGGCCGGTGGGGCCGGGCAGGCCGGACTCGAACGGCTTGTAGAGGCGGCGGACCGATTCCCAGTACGGCTCGAGGTCGGTGACCGCGTCCAGCGAGATGCCGGTGTCGCGCTCGGTGTGCGCGAGCGCCGCGACCAACGACGAGGCGGACGGCTGGCTCGTGGTGCCGGCCATCGGCGCGCTCGCCACGTCGACCGCGTCGACGCCGGCGCGGCTGGCCGCGAGCAGCGTGGCCAGCTGACCGCCGGCGGTGTCGTGGGTGTGCAGGTGCACCGGCAGGTCGAAGCGCTCGCGCAGTGCCGTCACGAGGCGCTCGGCGGCGGCTGGACGGAGAAGGCCGGCCATGTCCTTGATCGCGAGGATGTGCGCGCCCGCCGCGACGATCTCGTCCGCGAGCCCGAGGTAGTAGTCGAGCGTGTACAGGTCTTCGGCGGGGTCGAGCAGGTCGCCCGTGTAGCAGAGGGCCACCTCGGCAACGGCGTGGCCGGTGGCCAGCACTGCGTCGATCGCCGGGCGCATCTGGTTCACGTCGTTGAGGGCGTCGAAGATGCGGAAGATGTCGACGCCCGTGGCTGCCGCCTCGCGGATGAACGCGTCGGTGACCTCGGTCGGGTACGGCGTGTAGCCGACCGTGTTGCGCCCACGCAGGAGCATCTGGATGTTCACGTTCGGCAGTGCCTCGCGAAGCGCGGCGAGGCGCTCCCACGGGTCCTCGCCGAGGAACCGGAGCGCCACGTCATAGGTCGCGCCGCCCCACGCCTCGACCGAGAGCAGCTCGGGGGTCATACGAGCCACGTAGGGGGCGACGGCGACGAGGTCCTTCGTTCGCACCCGGGTCGCGAGCAGCGACTGATGCGCGTCCCGGAACGTCGTCTCGGTGACGGCGAGCGGCGTCTGCGCACGCAGGGCCGCGGCGAAGCCCGTGGGGCCGAGCTCGAGGAGGCGCTGACGCGACCCCGCCGGCGCCGGCTCCGAGAGATCGAGCGCCGGGAGCTTCTCGGCCGGGTTCACCGACGTGGGCGCCGGTCCGTTCGGCTGGTTCACGGTGACATCCGCGAGCCAGTTCAGGATCTTCGTGCCGCGGTCCTTGGACACGCGGCCACGGACCAGCTGCGGGCGCTCCTCGATGAAGGAGGTGCTGAGGTCGCCGGCGACGAACGCCGGGTCCTCGAGGACCGCCTGGAGGAACGGGATGTTCGTGGAGACGCCGCGGATGCGGAACTCGGCGAGGGCGCGCTTCGCCCGGGCCACCGCGGCCGGGTAGTCACGGCCGCGGCACGTGAGCTTCGCGAGCATCGAGTCGAAGTGCGGGCTGATCTGGGCGCCGGGGTTGATGGTGCCGCCGTCGAGGCGGATGCCCGCACCGCCGGGCGACCGGTAGGTGGTGATCTTGCCCGTGTCGGGCCGGAAGCCCGCCGTGGGGTCCTCCGTCGTGATGCGGCACTGCAGCGCCGCGCCGCGCAGGCGGATCTGGTCCTGCTCGAGGCCGAGGCTCGCGAGCGTCTCTCCCGCCGCGATGCGGATCTGCGAGACGACGAGGTCGACGTCGGTGACCTCCTCCGTCACGGTGTGCTCGACCTGGATGCGCGGGTTCATCTCGATGAACACGTGCTCGCCGGCACGTTCGCCCGCGGTGTCGAGGAGGAATTCGACGGTGCCCGCGTTGACGTAGCCGATCGACTTCGCGAACGCGATGGCGTCGCGATAGAGCGCCTGGCGCACGTCGTCGGACAGGTTCGGCGCCGGCGCGATCTCGATGACCTTCTGGTGACGACGCTGCACCGAGCAGTCGCGCTCGAACAGGTGCACCGTCTCGCCCGAGGCATCCGCCAGCACCTGGACCTCGATGTGGCGGGGGCGGAGCACCGCCTGCTCGAGGAACATCGTCGGATCGCCGAAGGCGCTGTCGGCCTCGCGCATGGCCTCTTCGAGCGAGCCGCGCAGCTCGTCCTTCGTGTTGACGCGGCGCATGCCGCGACCTCCACCGCCGGCGACCGCCTTGGCGAAGATCGGGAAACCGATCTCGTCGGCCTGGGCCACGAGCGCCTCGATGTCGCGCGAGGGCGGCGTCGACTTCAGCACGGGCACGCCCGCGGCGATCGCGTGCTCCTTCGCGGTGACCTTGTTGCCCGCCATCTCGAGCACGTGCTTCGGCGGGCCGATGAAGGTGATGCCCGCCTCGGCCGCGGCCTGCGCGAGCTCGGGGTTCTCCGAGAGGAACCCGTAGCCCGGGTAGATCGCGTCGGCGCCCGACTCGCGCGCCACGCGGATGATCTCGGCCACGTCGAGATACGCCCGCACCGGATGCCCGGGCACGCCGATCTGGTACGCCTCGTCGGCCTTCAGACGATGCAGGGAGTTGCGGTCTTCGAACGGATACACGGCGACGGTCTTCGCGCCGAGTTCGACGGCCGCACGGAACGCCCGGATGGCGATCTCCCCGCGGTTGGCTACCAGGATCTTCGTGAACATGCAGGCCTTTCGACGCGGTTTCCGCACAGCGAACATTTAGGTATCGCCCGAGGACTAAAGGTAACGTATCTGTTCGTGCACGTACTCAGCGTCAGTTCCCTGAAGGGCGGTGTCGGCAAGACGACCGTCACCCTCGGACTGGCCTCAGCGGCCTTCGCCCGAGGGGTGCGGACGCTCGTCGTCGACCTCGACCCGCAGTCCGATGTGTCGACCGGCATGGACATCCAGATGGCCGGCCACCTCAACGTCGCCGACGTCCTCGCGTCGCCGAAGGAGAAGATCGTCCGCTCGGCGATCGCCCCGAGCGGCTGGACCAGGTCCAACCCGAGCTCGACGATCGACGTCATGATCGGCAGCCCCTCGGCCATCAACTACGACGGCCCGCATCCGTCGATCCGCGACATCTGGAAGCTCGAGGAGGCGCTCGCGAACGTCGAGGCCGACTACGAGCTCGTGCTCATCGACTGCGCGCCCTCCTTGAACGCGCTCACCCGCACGGCCTGGGCCGCAAGCGACCGCGTCGCCGTGGTCACCGAGCCCGGCCTCTTCTCCGTCGCCGCAGCCGACCGTGCCCTCCGCGCCATCGAGGAGATCCGCCGCGGCCTCTCCCCCAGGCTGCAGCCGCTCGGCATCATCGTGAACCGCGCCCGCGTGCAGTCCCTCGAGCACCAGTTCCGCATCAAGGAGCTGCGCGACATGTTCGGTCCGCTCGTGCTGTCGCCCCAGCTGCCCGAGCGCACGTCGCTGCAGCAGGCGCAGGGTGCGGCGAAGCCCCTCCACATGTGGCCGGGCGAGAGTGCAGAGGAGATGTCGAACCACTTCGACCAGCTCCTCGACCGGGTGCTCCGCACGGCGAGGATCGCCGAGTACGCCGGCACGCCGCTGGAGCTCGAGTCGCCCGTCATCTGACGTCATCTGGGACGCCCGGGCGTGGCGCGACCATTGCGATGGGCTCGACGGCGGGCAGCGGAGCGGTCAACGGATCCGTGGCACGGCGTGATCGCCGAGCCCGCTGAGGGTCAGGAGATCTTGCGCGAACGCGCGCCGCGGCGCGCGGCCAATTCGTCCATCGGGTCGGCCGGATGCGTGTCGAGCTCGACCAGCGTCGACTCGACCTCGCGGAGGACCTTGCCGACGGCGATGCCGAACACGCCCTGTCCGCGGTTCACGAGGTCGATGACCTCGTCGTCGGAGGTGCACAGGTAGACGCTCGCACCATCGCTCATGAGCGTCGTCTGCGCCAGGTCGTCGATGCCCGCCTCGCGGAGCTGGGTCACCGCGGTGCGGATCTGCTGGAGCGAGATGCCGGTGTCGAGGAGCCGCTTGACGAGCTTGAGCACGAGGATGTCGCGGAATCCGTAGAGTCGCTGCGAACCCGAGCCGGCCGCGCCGCGCACGGTCGGTTCCACGAGCTGGGTGCGTGCCCAGTAGTCGAGCTGCCGGTAGCTGATACCTGCCGCGCGCGCGGCGACTGCTCCGCGATATCCCGCAGCGTCGTCGTGATCGGGGAGCCCATCGGTGAACAGCAGGCCGAGGTCGTAGCGATCTCGTTCACTCCGGTCGAGCTCGCTCATCCGATCGCCCCTCACTCTCACGCCCGCACCCCGATGGCGCGAGTCCCACGCTACCGACGCCAAGGGTCCGCGCCAAACACATCGGGCCGAACGTCACGGCGTGTCGCGGATCAGCGTGCGAGTCGCGCGAGCGCGTCCCTCACCACGGCGCTGCGCACCGTCTCGAGCTGTTCGGCGAGCTCACGTGCGCGCTCTGCCGCACGCGCCTTGTCGGCCGGGTCGGAGCGTCGCGACGGGGCGATCGCCCGCTCGACGAGCGCGGCCTCCCGTTCTGCGGCGGCGCGCAGGCCCCTGAGGTGGCGGGTCTCGATGCCGACCTCGCGCAGGGCGACGAGCGCCCGGAGCACGGTCAGCGCCTCCTCGCCGTAGGGTCCGGCGGCCGGCAGGAGCGAAGCGGAGACGGCGTCGTCGAGCAGGGTCCGCGTCGCACCGGCGACCTCCACCAGCTCGTCCCGCCCGTATCGGCGCGCACCGGCGAGGAAGGATGCCGCGCTCACCGCCCCGGGCAGGGCGGGCGTCTCACCGGCGTCGATCGCCTCGAGATGCGCCCGGATGACCTTGAGCGGGAGGTACTGGTCGCGTTGCATCGACAGCACCACGGTGATGCGCTCCACGTCGGCGTTCGAGAACTTGCGATAGCCGGACGGCGTGCGCGCCGGCGAGACGAGGCGCTGCTCCTCGAGGAATCGCAGCTTCGACGGCGTCAGCTCGGGGAACTCGGGCTGAAGCAGCGCGAGTACCTGGCCGATGCCGAGCAGTTGGGCCTGGCCGCTCGCGTGCGTGGAGGCGGCGGTGCCCGGCACTAGCTGCTCGCCAGCGGCGCCAGGTCGCGTCGGGAGGCGTAGAAGGTGAGCCGGTATTTGCCGATCTGCACCTCTGCGCCGTCACTGAGGAGGGCCGTCTCGATGCGCACGCCGTCGAAGTACGTGCCGTTCAGCGAGGAGAGGTCCTTCACCTCGAAGGCCGTGCGGTGGCGGAGGAACTCCGCGTGCCGTCGGGAGACGGTGACGTCGTCGAGGAAGATGTCGGCGTCGGGGTGACGGCCGACCGTCGTGACGTCGGTGTCGAGCAGGAACCGGGCTCCGCTGTTCGGACCGCGGCGCACGATGAGCAGCGCCGACCCCGAGGGCAGCGCGGCGATCGCCTCCTGCTCCTCGGCAGTGATGTCACCGTCGAGGGCGGAGAGCTGCGCGGCCGCCTCGCGGCTGAATCCGATGGTGGTGTCGGTGGAGCCGTCGCCGACGGCGCCGTTCGACCGCGTGGCCGGAGACCCGCCGTCGTCGGCCCCAGCTGCGCCAGCCTGAGTCATGTCGTCATCCGCCACGGCTAACCTCCCTGTTCCAGCGTATCGGATCGTGACTTGTCCGCCACACGGGGAATGCGGATGACGCGCGCCGTCTCGATCGCGTAGATGATGCCGGCCCACCAGTAGAGGAACGCCCCCCACATCGTGATGGCCCAGCCGATCGGCTCGCTCACCGCTTCGACGGCCGGGAACGCGAGTCCGAGCATGATGACGGGCAACCCGAAGAAGAGGGCGAACGTGGCGACCTTGCCGAGCTGGTGCACGGGCAGGGGTCCGTAGCCGTGGTTCGCGAGCACGATGCCGAGCACGAGGAGGAACACGTCGCGCGCGACGATGACCAGCACGATCCACCACGGGACGAGCTCGTTGGCCGCGAGTCCGACGAGCGCCGCGAAGATGTAGAGCCGGTCGGCCGCGGGGTCGAGGAGCTGCCCCAACCGCGTCACCTGGCCCAGCCGCCGGGCGAGGTGGCCGTCGAGCGCGTCGGTGAGGCTCGCGACGACGAGCACGATCAGTGCCGCGACGTAGTCGCCGACCACGATGAAGGCGAGGAACGCCGGGACGAGCGCGAGCCGGAGCATCGTGAGCACATTGGGGATCGTCCAGATCCTCGTGCTCACCGTCCCCGCATCGTCCCCGCCCACGGTGCGATCCTATCGACCCCTAGAATGCGGCCATGGGTCCCCTCCTCGTGTGTCTCGTGATCTGCGCGATCGTCATCGCCGCAACCTGGGTCGCGTCACTGCTGACCCGCGAGTACTCGTGGGTGGACCGCATCTGGTCCGTCGTGCCGGTCGTCTACGTCTGGGTGTTCGCGGTGGCGAGCGGATTCGACGCGCGGCTCGTGCTGATGGCCGCCCTGGTCACCGCATGGGGCATCCGGCTCACCTACAACTTCGCCCGGAAGGGCGGCTACCGCGCCGGCGGCGAGGACTACCGTTGGGCGGTCCTGCGCGAGCGGATGTCGCCGACGGCCTACCAGCTGTTCAACCTGTTCTTCATCTCGATCTACCAGAACGCGCTGATCCTGCTGTTCTGCCTCCCGGCGTTCACGGTGTTCGAGGCGGGCGGCTCGCCGCTCGGGATCTGGGACCTGGTGCTGACGGCGGTGTTCGTCGCGTTCCTCGTCGGCGAGAGCGTCGCCGACCAGCAGCAGTGGGTCTTCCACCGGTGGAAGGCGGCCGAGCGCGCCGCAGGGCGCACGCCGCGTCCGGGCTTCCTCACGACCGGACTGTTCCGGGTGTCGCGGCATCCCAACTTCTTCTTCGAGCAGGCCCAGTGGTGGGTGTTCTACGGCTTCGCCGTCGCCGCCACCGCGGTGTGGCTGCACTGGACGATCGCCGGGGCGGTGCTGCTCACGCTCCTCTTCATCGGCTCGACCGTGTTCACCGAATCCATCTCGCGGGTGAAGTACCCCGACTACGACGAGTACCGTGCGCGCACCTCGCCGATCGTGCCCTGGTTCCCCCGCTCGCGTGCGGCGGCTCGTGAGGAGCGCACCGCCTGACGCGGCGGCCGGTGCTGCGGCGGCTCGTGCTGCGGCCCCTTCAAAGCCGACTTCGCAGGCCGGGCCAGGACTCGGCGAATCGCGGATGCAGCGGAAGGGCGTCGACGTCGGCGACCGGCACCCACCGAAGGGCGATGCTCTCCGGGTCGCTGACGACGGGCGTGAAGCGCGACGACGCGTCGGCGACCACCGTCGTGTACGACCAGTACCCGAGGTCGAGCACGGTCGTGAACCGCACGTCGAGCGAATCGGCCGGCACTCCCGCCTCCTCCCCCGCCTCGCGAACGGCTGCGGCGACCGCCGTCTCGCCTTCGTGCCGTGCCCCGCCGGGCACGCCCCACGTGCCGCCGAAGTGACTCCACTCGGCACGGTGCTGCAGCAGCACCTCGAAGTCGGGGCTCACCACGAGGAGGCCGGCGGCACCGAAGCGCCCCCAGTACCGATCGCCGTCGGGACCCTCGACCCACGCATCGCCGCTCGCACCGCTCATCTCTCAAGCATGGCGCACGCCGGCGGTCAGGTTGCGGGAGGTGACGACGGCGAGGGCGGCGACCCGCCGAGGTCCGGGGCGTCCTCGACGATCTCCGACAGGCGGTCGAGGAAGCCGACGACCACCAGCCGTTCCGCCGCGGTGAGGGACGACGCGAGGCGCAGCATCCGCTCGTGCATCGGACCGAGCGCACGCCGAAGCCGTTCGTGCGCACCGGGCAGGGTGCCGAGGAGCAACGACCGCCGGTCGGTGGGATGCTCCTGGCGTTCGACGTAGCCGCCGGAGACGAGCCGGCCGACGAGCTTCACGGTCGCGGCGCTCGTGATGCCGAGCTCTCGAGCCAGGGCCGCGCTGGTGGCGAGCCGGCCCGACCGCTCCTGGCGGATGATCCAGCGCAGGGCGGCCAGGTCGGTGTCCCCCATGTCCATGTCCTCGCGGGTGCGCCGCCGCATGGCCGCCTCAGCGTCGCGATGTCGGCGGATGGCCTCGAGCACCTCGAGTGCCGACGGGTCCGAGCGGTCGTACCAGTACCCCTCATCACTCGAACTTTCGGTTGTTCCCAACGCCATAGCGCGATGATATCTTCGGATCACTAACTTGGTTAGCAAATTCGGCGGATCTGGAGGAAGCCATGTCGCAGACGATCGAAGCGATCGAGGACGAGGTCGTCCTCCTCGACGAGTCGGGCGCGCCCATCGGCCGTGCCCCCAAGAGCGCTGCGCACGGGCCTGACACGGCGCTGCACCTCGCCTTCTCGTGTCACGTGCTGAACGCGCTCGGCGAGGTGCTGGTGACGCGCCGCGCACTCAGCAAGCAGGCGTGGCCCGGCGTCTGGTCCAACTCCTTCTGCGGTCATCCGAAGCCGGCCGAATCGCTCACCGCCGCCGTGCGGCGGCGTGCGGAGTTCGAGCTCGGCATCGAGCTCACCGAGCTGGAGCTGGCGCTCCCGCTCTTCCGGTACCGCGCGATCGACGCCAACGGCACGGTCGAGAACGAGGTGTGCCCGGTCTACGTCGCATTCACCGACGACCAGCCCGACCCGAACCCCCGTGAGATCGCCGAGTACGCCTGGGTGTCGCCGCAGGAGCTCGGCCGCGCCGTCGAGGCCGCGCCCTGGGCGTTCAGCCCGTGGCTAGTGCTGCAGGCACGAGAACTGGAGCTCTTCCGTGACTGACGTCGTGCACTCGGCGATCGACGACGAGTTGCGCGCGGTCTTCGCCGATGCCCGTGCCCGCGCCGACGAGTTCGGCGCGGACTACGCGGCCCTCTGGGAATCCCTCGAACTGCAGAGCGCCGGCGGCAAGCGGATCCGGCCCCATCTCGTGAATGCGGCCTACGTGGGACTCGGCGGAGCCGACCGCGCGCTCGCCACTCGCGTGGGCGTGGCGTTCGAGGTGCTGCACACCGCGTTCCTCATCCACGACGACGTGATCGACCGGGACACCGTGCGCCGTGGCGCGCCGAACGTCGCATCCCGGTTCGCCGGCCGTGCCCTGGCGCGCGGCGCGGGAGACCGCGCGAGCGAGGTGCTCGGCGAGACGGCCGCCGTGCTCGCCGGCGATCTCGCGCTGAGCCTCGCCCACCGCGAGATCGCGATGCTCTCGATCGAGCCCGAGCGCCGTGGCCGGCTGCTCGACATCCTCGACCGTGCCGTCTTCGTCTCCGCGGCCGGCGAGCTCGCCGATGTCGTGCACGCGGGTTCCGTCGAGCCGCCGGAGGTCGCCCGCGTGCTGGCGACGCTCGAGCAGAAGACCGCCGTGTACTCGTTCGAGTGCCCGCTCACCGCCGGGGCGGTGCTCGCCGGAGCGGACGAGGCTGCGGTCGGCGCGCTCGCCCGGTACGGTCGCTTCGTGGGCGTCGCGTTCCAGATCACCGATGACATCCTCGGCGTGTTCGGCGATCCGGCCACGACCGGCAAGTCCACGACGTCCGACCTGCGCGAGGGCAAGCAGACCGCCCTCACCGCGCACGCGGCGACCACCGATGCCTGGCCGTCGATCTCGGGGCGGCTGGGCGACCCCGAGCTCGACGATTCCGGCGCCGACCTGCTCCGTGAGGCGCTGCTCGGCTGCGGCGCACTCGATGCCGCACGCCGGCTCGCCGACGAGTACGTGACCCTCGCCCGGTTCGAGCTCGACACGGCCGAGCTGCCCGAGCCGCTCCGCACCGAACTGGGCGAGCTCGCCGGACGAGCCGCGGAGCGTGCGCGATGACCGACGACCCGACCCTGCTCGGCCGCTACGACGACGCCGCCGAGGCGAGCGCCGCCGTGGTGATCAGCCGGTACTCGACCTCGTTCGGCGCGGCGGCGCGGCTGCTCGACGAGAGCTCGCGGCGACGCATCCGCTCGATCTATGCGCTCGTGCGGGTCGCCGACGAGGTGGTCGACGGCACGGCTCGCGAGGCCGGCCTCTCGGACGCCGAGCTGCTGACCGTGCTCGACGACCTCGAGGCGGAGACCGAGATCGCGGTGCGGCGAGGCTACTCGGCGAACCTCGTCGTGCACGCGTTCGCGAAGACCGCACGCGAAGCCGGGATCGACGAACGCCTCACGCGCCCCTTCTTCGCCTCGATGCGCCGCGACCTCGACCCAGCGCCGTTCACGGCCGACGAGATCGCGCCCTACATCCACGGGTCGGCAGAGGTGGTGGGACTCATGTGCCTCGCGGTGTTCCTCGTCGAGGACCCGGTGGACGCGGCGGAGCGGGCGGTCCTGGAGGAGGGTGCGGTGCACCTCGGCGCCGCCTTCCAGAAGATCAACTTCCTTCGCGACCTGGCGGTCGACTGGCATGAGCTCGGCCGCAACTACTTCCCGTGGCTCGACCCCGACGCCTTCACGGAGGCCGACAAGGCGAGGATCCTCGACGACATCGACGACGACCTCGACATCGCGGGACGCACGATCCGCCGCCTCCCCCGACGGGCCAGGGCCGCGGTCGCGGCCGCGCACGGACTCTTCTCGCACCTCACGGCACGCTGCCGGCGAACTCCCGCGGAGCGGCTCATCGCCACCCGCATCCGGGTTCCCGACGGCGAGAAGCTCGCCATCGCGCTGCGGTCGGCACTCACGGCGGGCGGGATCGGGCGATGACCGCCTCGTCGGAGCGCATCGTCGTGATCGGCGGCGGCATCGCCGGGCTGGCCTCCGCCGCGCTGCTCGCCCGGGACGGACACCGTGTCACCCTCCTCGAGGCGCGCGGAGAACTGGGCGGGCGTGCCGGCACCTGGGAGCGGCGCGGCTTCCGATTCGACACCGGTCCGTCGTGGTACCTCATGCCCGAGGTCTTCGACCACTTCTTCCGGCTCTTCGGCACGAGCGCCGCCGAGCAGCTCGACCTCACGCCGCTCGACCCCGGCTACCGGGTCTACGGCGACGGCTACGACGCCCCCCTCGACCTGCGCGCCTCCCGCGCCGAGAACGTGGCGCTCTTCGAGTCGGTCGAGCCGGGCGCGGGGGCCGCGCTCGAGCGATACCTCGACTCCGCGGCGTCGACGTACGACATCGCGCGCCGCCGCTTCCTCTACACGAACTTCGACGACATCCGGGCCTTCGCTGCACCCGAGGTGCTCGGGGGCGCGATTCGCCTGGGCCGGCTCCTCGCGACGCCGCTCGACCGCTTCGCGGCCCGTTCGGTGCACGACCGGCGCCTGCAGCAGGTGCTCGGCTATCCGGCGGTCTTCCTCGGCGCCTCGCCGTCCTCGGCGCCCGCGATGTACCACCTCATGAGCCACATGGACCTCGAGCAGGGGGTGCTGTACCCGCAGGGCGGGTTCGGCACCGTGATCGCGCGCATCGCCGCGATCGCCGAGGCGGCCGGGGTCGAGATCGTGACCGGCGCCGAGGTGCAGGCCATCGAGCTCACCGACGACTCCACGCCGTCGGTGACCGGCGTTCGCGTGACGGATGCCGCGGGCCACTCCCGGCGCGTACCGGCGCACCGCGTCGTCTCCGCCGCCGACCTGCACCACACCGAGACCGAGCTGCTGCCGCGCCGGGCGCAGACCTACCCGGAGACCTGGTGGGACCGGCGCACCTCGGGCCCCGGCGCGGTGCTCGCGATGCTCGGCGTGCGGGGCGCCCTGCCCGGGCTCCTGCACCACACGCTCTTCTTCACCGAGGACTGGGAGGAGAACTTCGACCAGATCTTCGGCGACGATCCCCGTATCCCCGACCCCGCGTCGTTCTACGTGTGCAAGCCCAGCGAGACCGACCCGACGGTCGCCCCGCCGGGCGACTCCAATCTGTTCGTGCTCATCCCCGTGCCCGCCGACGTGTCGATCGGCCGCGGCGGCGAGGACGGCACGGGCGACCGGCTCGTCGAGCAGGCCGTCGACCGTGCGGTCGCACGCATGGCCGTCGCGGCCGGCGCCCCCGACCTCGAACGACGCATCGTCGTGCGCCGCACCGTCGGTCCCGCCGACTTCGCCGACGACCTCCACTCCTGGAGCGGCGGCGCCCTCGGCCCGGCGCACACGCTGCGGCAGAGCGCCTTCCTGCGAGGCACCAACCGGTCGCGCCGGGTGCGGGGACTGCTCTACGCGGGCGGTTCGAGCGTGCCGGGCGTCGGCCTGCCGATGTGCCTCATCAGTGCGGAGAACGTGCTGAAGCGGGTGCGCGGAGACCGGACCAGCGGCCCGCTTCCCGAACACGCGGTGGACGCGCCAGCCCCGGCGACGGCCGAGGCGCCGTTGGAGCGACACCCGCAATGACGCCGTTCGCCTACCTCGCGGGCCTGCTGCTCTCGCTCGCCGCCATGGCGCTCGTCGATGCACGGTGGCGCCTCGCCTTCTGGCGTTCACCCGGCGCGTCGGCGCTCGCGGTGGGTACGGGCACCGTGCTGCTGCTCATCTGGGACCTGACCGGCATCGGCTTCGGGGTGTTCTTCCGCGGCGACTCGCCATGGGCGACCGGCGCCGTGCTGGCGCCCGAGCTGCCGATCGAGGAGCCCGTGTTCCTGCTCTTCCTCTGCTACCTCTCCTTGGTGTGCGTGCTCGGCGTCGAACGGATGCTGCGCCACGGCGGACGCCGGCGCGCGCGTTCGGGCGGGTCGGCCACGGCGGCACCGCCGACGGGCGATGCCGCGAGCACGCCCGGCGGGGGGCATCCGTGACCTACGCGCTCATCTGCCTGCCGTTCCTCGCCGTCGCCCTCGTCGTGGCTCTCGTCGCGACGCGCACGCTGCCGCCCGGCGAGCGACGCCGACGGTGGGCGTCGACCGGGATCGCGGCGGCCGTGCTGCTCGCGCTCACCGCGGTCTTCGATTCGGTCATGATCGCCGCGGGACTCTTCGGCTACGCCGACGGCACGCGCCTGGGACCCGTCGTCGGGCTCGCGCCGATCGAGGACTTCGCCTACCCGATCGCCACGGTGCTCCTCGTGCCCGCCGTGTGGACGCTCGCGCGGCGGCGGGGCGCGAAGGCGGCGCATGATGAAGACTGAGACGGTGCAGCCGGGAATCCTCCACACCGTCGCCCAGGTGCTGCTCTCGTCGCGGCCGATCAGCTGGATCAACACGGCCTTCCCGTTCGCCGCCGCCTACCTGCTGACGGCCGGCACGGTCGATGCCCTCTTCGTCGTCGGCACCCTGTTCTTCCTCATCCCGTACAACCTGGTGATGTACGGCGTCAACGATGTCTTCGACTACGAGTCGGACCTGCGGAATCCGCGCAAGGGCGGGAGCGAGGGGGCGCTCCTCGAACCGCGCCTGCACCGGCTGGTGGTGTGGGCGGGCGTCATCACGGCGACCCCGTTGCTGGTGGCGATGGTCTGGCTCGGCGGCACGGGGCATCCGTGGTCGTGGGCGGTGCTCGCGGTGAGCCTGTTCGCCGTGCTCGCCTACTCGGTGCCGGGGCTGCGGTTCAAGGAACGTCCGGTGCTCGACTCGATCACGTCGAGCACCCACTTCGTGAGCCCCGCCGTCTACGGGCTCGCGGTGGCCGGAGCGGTGGCGACTCCGCAGCTGGTCGCGCTGCTCGCCGCGTTCTTCTGCTGGGGCATGGCCAGCCACGCGTTCGGCGCGGTGCAGGACGTCGTGCCCGACCGCGAGGCCGGCATCGCGTCGATCGCGACCGCCTTCGGCGCCCGCGCCACCGTGCGCATCGCGCTGGGGCTGTGGCTTGTGGCCGGACTGCTGATGCTCGCGACCGAGTGGCCGGGGCCGCTGGCCGCGCTCCTCGTGCTGCCATACCTCGCCGCGGCATGGCCGTACCGGTCGGTGAGCGATGCGGAATCGGGACTCGCGAACCGCGGCTGGCGGTGGTTCATCGCCATGAACTACGGGGTCGGGTTCCTCGTGACGATGCTCCTCATCTGGTGGGCGCTCATCCGGTCGTAGGCTGGACGCATGCCCGACGGACCCGTGCGCATCGACGCCTGGCTGTGGGCCGTGCGCCAGTTCAAGACGCGCTCGGCGGCCACGGCGGCCTGCCGTGCCGGACATGTGCGCGTGAACGGCGAGCGCGCCAAGGCCGCCCAGTCGGTGCGCCCGGGCGACGAGGTGCGCGTGCGGGTCGACGGCTTCGATCGACGGCTGGTCGTGCGCCAGACGCTCGTGAAGCGCGTCTCGGCGACGGTCGCCGCCACGGCCGTCGAGGACCTCACGCCGCCGCCTCCCCCGCGCGAGACGGTGGCGATCGTGCCGGTGCGCGACCGCGGCGCCGGGCGTCCGACGAAGCGCGAGCGACGCGACCTCGAGCGGCTGCGCGGCCGGTGAGCCGCCGTGGCGACCTCCCGGGCGTAGCCTGAAACGGTGCAGAAGGAACTCACCCACGAACCGGATGCCCGTCGCTACGTGCTGAGGCTCGGAGGCGACATCGCCAGCGTGCTCGACTACCGGGTGCTCGGCGACGCCGTCGCCTTCACGCGCACCTTCACGAACCCGCGGTACCGCGGGAGCGGCCTGGCCGGCGAGCTCGTCGAGTTCGCCGTCGACGACGTCGAGGCGACCTCCGATCGCCGCATCGTGCCGAGCTGCTGGTACGTCGGCGAGTGGTTCGACCGGCATCCCGACCGGGCCGCGATGCTCGACCCCCGAACGGCCTGACCATGGTCGACGGGTACTCCGCCGAGCAGGTGCGCGCTGCCGAGGCCCCGCACCTCGCCGCGGGTGAGCCGCTCATGCTGCGGGCCGCGGCGGCGCTGGCGGGAGTGATCCGTCGCGAGGCGGGACGGTCGGATGCCGCGGGCGGGCCGGTGGTGCTCCTCGTCGGGTCGGGCGACAACGGCGGCGACGCACTGTTCGCCGGTGCGGAGCTCGCGGGCGACGGCATGGCGGTGACCGCGATCCCGGCTTCGGAGCGGATCCACGCGGACGGCGCCGTGGCGGCTCGAACCGCGGGCGTGCGGTTCCAGGGCCGCGACGACGCGGCCGCGGTCGACCGGGCGCTCCGTTCCGCGGCGCTCATCGTCGACGGACTGCTCGGCACGGGGACGAGCGCTGCGCCGGCCCTCCGGGGCACCGCCCGCGACCTGGTGGCCGCTGCGATGCCGATCGTCGAGGAGCGCGGCATCCCGGTCGTCGCGGTCGACCTGCCGAGCGGCATCCATCCCGATGACGGGTCGGTGCCCGATCCGACGGTGCTGCGCGCCGAGGTCACGGTCACCTTCGGCGCGGTGAAGGCGGGGCTGCTCCTCGAGCCGGGCGCCAGCCGGGCCGGACGCATCGAGCTCGTCGACCTGGGGCTCGGGCCCGAGCTCGCGGCGATGACCCCGCTCGTCACGACCGACCGGTCGTAGTCGCGTCGGCGTCGGCGCGGGCGCCGTCGCGTCCGCGCTCAGGTGCCGTCGTCGATCTCCTCGTCGGTGATCACGCCGGTCTCCTCGCTGTCGACCACGACATGTCGGCTGCCGAGCTGCGTCGCGAGCGAGCGCCCGGCGTCGATCGCCTCATCGCGGCTGCGGAAGCTCTGGGAGAGCTCCTCGCCGCCCACCACGCGGTTGACCCACTGGCCGCGCTTGGACATCGTGATCACGTCGCCGTCGTCCATGCGAATTCCCCGTTCCGCGGTGCGCGGTGGCATCCGCCCCACCAGTCAAGCGCAGGGCGCGGGGAATGGGAACCCGGGAGATCAGTACCAGTTCATCGACTGCGAGTGCGACCAGGCGCTGCAGGGGCTGCCGTACGAGCCCTTGATGTAGCCGAGGCCCCACTTGATCTGCGTGGCCGCGTTGGTCTCCCAGTCGGCGCCGGCGCTGGCCATCTTGCTGCCGGGCAGCGACTGCGGGATGCCGGTGGCGCCGCTACCCGCGTTGAACGCGGTGTACGACCAGCCCGACTCCTTCTGCCAGAGCTTGTCGAGGCACTGGAACTGGTCGGCGCCCCAGCCGTACTGGGACGCTGCGAAGTCGGCGGCGAAGGCGCGCGCACCGTCGGGGGTGTTCGCGGCAGCGAGCGCTGCGGCCGCGGCGGCGGCGGCCTCGGCCTGCGCCTGGTCGAAGGCGGCGGCGGCGGCCGCCGTCTTCTCCGCCTCCGCGCGCGTCACCTTGGTGAGGTCGACGACCTCGTCGACCGGGATGCTGCGGTAGCCGCTGAGCGAGGCGACGGATGCCGCGAGACCCGACGCGTCGACCTTGCCGTTCGCCGCGGCGAGGGTCGCGTTCGCGGCGGTGATGGTGTCCTCGGCGTTGTCGAGGGCCTTGGCCGCGGCGATGCCGCGATACACGCCGAGCTGCTCGTGGCGCAGGCCGCTGGTGGCGTTCAGCGCCATGGTGGCGTCGACGCGGGCCTGGGTGGCGACGGCGTTCTGCACGGTGAAGCCGGTGCCGACGAGGACACCGGTCGCGATGACGGCGCCGGCCACGATGAGGCGGCGGCGGCCGAGGCGTCGGCGGCGCAGCCCACGGCGGGAGCCGGGGTTCGCGGTGTCGGTCGTGGGGGTGGAGGAGTGGGCACGGGTGATGGCAGTGATGATTCGCATAGGTTCAGGGGCGGCTCGGACAGGTGGTCGGGGTGCGCCTCCGAGCCGGGGCACAAGTCAGACACTCTGCCGGGCGAATCTGGACAGATCCTCAGTTTGTCCTGTGCAAGTTATGACTGCGGACGGCCGCGCCCCCGGGATACTGGGAGGATGCCGACTCCCTCCAGTGCCTTCCCGCAGCCGTCGGCGAGTGACCGGTGCCCGTGCCTCAGCGGGTCGCCGTTCGGCGAGTGCTGCGACCGGTTCCTCACCGGGGGTGCGCACGCGCCGACGGCCGAGCAGCTCATGCGGTCGAGGTACACGGGCTACGCAGTGGGGGCACGCGACTACCTGCTCGAGACGTGGCATCCGTCGACGCGACCCACCGAGCTCGCGCTCGACCCGGCCGTGCGGTGGTATCGGCTCGACATCGAGCGACGGGAGCGCGGTGGCCCGCTCGACCGTGACGGCGTCGTCGAGTTCCGCGCGTACTGGCGGAATCACGCCGACCGCACCAACCGCGGCGTGCAGCACGAGACGAGCCGCTTCCTCCGCGAACGGGGCCGGTGGCGCTACGTCGACGCGATCGACTAGCTCGGCGTCGCGTCCCGCTCCTCGTCGGTGGCGAAGCCGTCGAGCACGGCGCGCTCGCCCGACTCGAGGAGTTCCTGGAAGAGCGTGACCTGCACGCCGGCCGGCGCATCGAGCCGGGAGTTCAGTGACTGCCACGGCGTGACGACCGGTTCGGCGATGACACGCGCGCCGACGCCCTCCAGACGACGGGTCATCCCCGCCGCGTCCTCGACCTCGAAGGCGAGGCGGATGTGCGGGCTCTCCGCGCCGCCCGCCTCGATGCGGTCGATCGCGCGCTTGTGCGCCGGGTTCGCGATCTCGAGGGTCGCACGCCCGGCGTCGAGGATGACGACGCGCTCGTCGCCGCCCTCCGCGAACGCGAGGTACTCGGGCAGGCCGAGGGTGTCGCGGTAGAACGCGACCGCGGCGTCGTAGTCGGTCGCCTCGACGACGACGCGGAGTTGGAGGACCGGGCGTGCTGGAGCATCCGTCATGGCCGCATCCTCGCAGGATGGCACCGATCGCGCGACCCGAGACGGTGATCAGCTGCTCGGGACGACCGGGTACGGATGCTCCGTCAGCACGCGTGCGAGATGCACCGCGTTCGCCACGAGCGTGGCGTTCGCCTGGAGCACGGCGGGCGGCGTCTCGCCCAGATCCTTATAGTCGGTCGTCTCCATGGCGGCGCCGTTCCAGTAGGTGCCCCCTTGCGCCGGCACCGTGAACCCGACGTCGTTCAGCGCCTGGTGGAGGTCGGCCGTGATCTTGTGGGCCCCGTCCTCGTTGCCGAGCACCGCGGTCGCCGCAACGTGGCCGAACAGGATCGGCCGGCCCTCGTCGTCGAACGCGGAGAGCTCGGCGTCGAGCCGCTCGAGCACCCGCTGGGCGACGCTCGACATGTGGCCGAGCCAGGTGGGCGTGATGATGACGAGGATGTCGGCGTCCAGGATGCGCGCGCGAAGCGCGGGCCAGGCGTCGCCCTCGCCCATGTCGGCCTCGACGCCCGGAGCGACATCGAGGTCGACGACCCGCACGATGTCGCCGTCGGCCCCCCGACCCGCGAAGCCCCCGAGGAGCTGCTCGGCCATGAGCTGGCAACTGGATTCCTCGGGGGCGTGCTTCAGCGTGCAGTTGAGGAGGAGGACGGTCTGGTCGGTGATGCGCATGTGCTGCCCTTCGTGTCGTCCCTTCCGTTCCTATCGGCGAACCTGCGGGCGCGGTAGCGGCTTGACACGATCCCGCCACGGGTTGGGGTGCGGCTCGGGCGGGGTGCGGGGCGGCTCAGCCGGCGGTACGGTGCACCGGCCAGCAGCGCGTCGTGACCCCGATCATGTTCCAGGCGTTGATCGCGACGATGAGCGAGAGCAGGGCGGCGAGCTGCTCCTCGCCGAGCACGGCCCGAGCATGGTCGACGACGGCGTCGGGCACATGCGTCTCCGAGAGCCGCGTGACGGATTCGGTCAGTTCGAGGGCCGACCGCTCGGCGGCGGTGAACAGGCCGGAGTCGCGCCAGATCGCGACGGCGTGAAGCTTCTGGTCGGTGACGCCCGCCGCGCGGCCGTCGTTCGCGTGCTGGTCGACGCAGTAGGCGCAGCCGTTGAGTTGCGATGCTCGCAGTCGCACGAGCTCGCGGAGCGCCGGATCCACCCCGGCGCGGTCGAGCTCACCCGTGGCGGCGTGGTCGAGCGAGGCGACGGCCCGCGAGAAGCGGGGCACGAGCTGGTCGAAGTCGAGGCGGACGGGGATGTCGACGAGCGAATCCGTGAAGGTCATGGCTCAACGCTACGAAAGAACGGCCCACTGCTACAGTCCAATTCCATGGACCGAACATGGGCCATTCCGGGCCTCGACCTGCACCTCGAGCTCGGCGCGGGCGGGAGGGCGGCAGCGCTCGAGCACGGGCTCCGATCGGCGATCACCGAGGGCCGTCTCGCCGCGGGCACCAGGCTCCCCGCGTCCCGCACGCTCGCCGCCGACCTCGGCATCGCGCGCAACAGCATCGCCGACGTCTACGCGCAGCTCACCGCCGAGGGGTGGCTCGAGGCCCGCGTCGGCGCAGGCACGTGGGTCAGCCGACGTGCCGCCGAGCCGACGACCCAGGCCACGGATGCCGCGACGGCGCCGCGCCCCGGCCTCGACCTCCGAGGCGGCATCCCTGACGCCTCGTCGTTCCCCCGTCGCGCATGGGCCGCCGCTGCGAGGTACGCCGTGCTGAACGCGCCGGCGGCCGGGCTGGGCTACGCGCCGGATCGCGGCACCGTGGCACTGCGTGCGTCGCTCGCGGAGTACCTCGGCCGCGTGCGCGGCGTGGCCGCGACCGCCGATCGCACGATCGTGACCCGAGGATTCGGGGAGCTCCTGAGCCTGACGTGCCGCGCGCTCGCGTCCGAGGGCGCGCGACGCATCGCCGTCGAGGAGGTCGGCCACGAGGCGCACCGCGAGATCGTCCGCGCGGCGGGGCTCGCACCCGTGCCGGTGCGGGTCGACACGGGCGGCGCCGTGATCGAGGAACTGGGCGACGTGGACGCGGTGCTCCTCACCGCCGCGCACCAGTTCCCCGTCGGTGTTCCGCTCAGCCCGTCCCGGCGGCGCGCGGTGGTGGAGTGGGCCGAGCGCACCGGCGGGCTCGTGATCGAGGACGACTACGACGGCGAGTTCCGCTACGACCGACGTGCGGTCGGCGCGCTCCAGGCGCTCGCGCCGCGCCACGTGCTCTACGCGGGCACCGCGTCGAAGAGCCTCGCTCCCGCCGTTGGCCTCGCGTGGGCGGTGGTGCCCGAGCGGCTGCTCGCACCGATCTCGGCGCAACGGCGGCTCACAGGCGCCACCTCCGATGTGTTGAACCAGCGGACCCTCGAGCGGTTCATCGCCGCGCACGACTACGACCGCAACGTCCGACGGCTCCGCGCCGAGTATCGGGCACGACGGCTCGCCCTCGAGGCCCGGGTCGCGGATGACCTGCCCGGATGCCGCATCACGGGCCTCGCGGCCGGGCTGCACTGCCTCCTCGAACTGCCGCCCGCGACGAGCGAGATGCAGGTCACCGAGGCAGCCGAACGCCTGGGACTCCGCTTCGACGGGCTGGCCTCCTTCCGCCTCGCAGGCAGCGAGTGGCGGCATCCGCCGGCCATGGTGGTCGGCTACGGCGCTCCCCCGTCGCATCGCTTCGACGAGGCGATCGACGTCGCGATCAGGGCCATACGCTCGGTCGACACCGGCTGACCGGTGCCGCTCAGGCGTCCTCGATGCTGCCCTCGTCGAGCGGCAGGCCGTCGAGGGCCGCGTAGGCACGCTCCACCGCGCCGCCGAGTCCGTCGACCGGCACCGGCCACTCGGCGTGGGCCGCCAACGCCTCCGCCGTCGACCGCCCCGCGTCGTGCGACTCCCGGAAGCGGCGGGCGACCTCGGCGAGCTCTGCGGCCTGCCGGGCCACGAAGGCGCGATCGACCACCTGCCCGTGTCCGGGCACCACGACGTCTCCCGCCCGCATGCCGGCGACGAGCCCTTCGAGCACCCCGGGCCAGTCGAGCGGGTAGCTGCCCGACCCGTACATCGGCGGACCCGACTCCTCGACGAGGTCGCCCACGATCCACGTACCCACGTCGGGGACGAACAGCACCAGGTCGGTGTCGGTGTGCGCCGGCGGCTGGGGTCGCAGCTCGACGATGCGGCCGCCGAGGTCGAGGCGCGTCATCCGTTCGACCGGTTGCGTCGGCGGGACGAGGCGCACGTCGTGCCACCGCCGTCCGGGCTCGCGGGTGTGATCAGCCCGCCACGCGGCGAGGCGCGGGCCCTCGTAGCGCTCGAAGTGCGCCGCGATGCCCGCATGGCCGTGGATCGCGGCATCCGTCGCCGAACCGGGGCCGAAGGCCTGGTTGCCGAACGTGTGGTCGAAATGCGCGTGCGTGTTCACCACCCACCGCACCGGCGCGGGGAACCGCGTCGCGATCTCGGCGAGCAGGTCGGAGGCCTCGATGGGGTCGGCCCCCGTGTCGACGACGAGGAGCCCGTCGCCGCCCTCGATGACGACGACGGAGAGATCGAACGGGCCGCCGCGATGCTGGTGCACGCCGGTGGCGACGATGGTCCAGGTGCCCATCGTCCGAGCCTAGCGATCCGCCCTCGACGCGACACCAGCGGAGCTTGGCCGGGCATGGCCGGGGCATGGCCGGGTCAGAGGGAATCCAGAGGTTGCGCCCGTAGCGTGGCTCGGGTGACCCCGCTCGACGGCATCCAGAACACTCCCCGCGACGACGCGCCGCACATGCTCACGGCTCGCGCCCAGCGCACCCTGGAGTCCATCGACGGTCGCACGCTCGACGAGATGCGCGCCCTGCGCGACGACACCGAGCGCTTCATGCTGCGCTACAAGTTCGGCATGGACGAGGTCATCACGAAGCTCTCGATCCTGCGCGAGGAATTCAGCCAGACGCACGACTACAACCCCATCGAGCACATCTCGAGCCGGCTGAAGAGCCTCGACAGCGTCATCGCGAAGATGCAGCGCAAGGGCATCGAGCCGACGTTCGACTCGATCCGCGAGACCATCACCGACATCGCGGGCGTGCGGGTGACGTGCAGCTTCGTCACCGACGCCTACCGGCTCGCCGAGCTGCTCACGGCGCAGCGCGACATCCGGGTGCTCAAGGTGAAGGACTACATCGCCGAGCCCAAGGAGAACGGCTACCAGAGCCTGCACCTCATCGTCGAGGTGCCCGTGTTCCTCTCGTCGGGCGCCCACCCGGTCGCCGTCGAGGTGCAGATCCGCACCATCGCGATGGACTTCTGGGCGAGCCTCGAGCACAAGATCTACTACAAGTACGACCGGCAGGTGCCGCAGGAGCTGCTCGACGGGCTCACGGATGCCGCGCACACAGCGGCCGAGCTCGACGCGCGCATGGAGCGACTGCACCGCGAGGTGCATGGCGCGCCGTCGTACGAGCGCGGGCGCGTCGCCATCTGACGGGCCGGTCAGCCGAGCTCGGCGAACGCCGCCCTGCCCGCGTCGGTGACACGCAACGACCGGTTGCCCGGCACGCGCGCGAGCCATCCCTCGGCGAGCACGGCGTCGAGGAGGTGCGCCCCGAGTCGCCCGGCGATGTGCGGCCGCCGCTCGGTCCAGTCGAGGCATCCGCGCACGGCCGGACGACGACCGGCGGATGCCGCGACCTCGGCCGCTCTTAGGCGTGCGGCGAGCGTGCCCGGCACCGCGGCGTCGGCGATGAGGCGTCCGGCGCTGCCCGGCTCGAGCCGCTCGATCACGCCCTCCGCGACCAGGGCGTCGGCGAGCTGGAGGGCGACCCGTCCGGCGAGGTGGTCGTAGCAGGAGCGCGCCTCGGCGAGCCGCTCGGCGGTCGCCGACTGGCGGTAGGACGTGACCGCCTGACGCGGGGCGATGCGCTGCAGCGCCTCGACGGCGTCGGCCACGTCAGGCCCCGCGAGCGCGAAGTAGCGGTGCCGGCCCAGCCGGCGATCGGTCACCAGACCGCCCTCGACGAGCTGCGCCAGGTGCGCGCTCGCGGTCGGCGGTCGTACGCCCGCGATCGCGGCCAGCTCGCTCGCGGGCAGCGACCGCCCGTCGAGGAGCGCGACGAGCATCGCCGCGCGCGCGGGCTCGCCCATGAGCCGGGCGGGCGTGGCGAGGTCGGCGTCTCCCTGCATGCCACCACGATACGACCGGCACACTTCGCCGCGCGACGAACGGTTGCCGACCTACCGTTGCAGGATGGATGACGTCCTCGATCGGGGCGACGTGGCGCGAATCCTCCACGACCCCCGGTTCACCGTGCCCGAGGCGGATGCCGCGGTGCCCGGTCCGTTCGGCAGGTTCCGCTCGCGTGCCTCCCGCTTCGTGAACGGCGACGTGCACGACCGACGCCGGCGCGCGATCGAGCAGACGCTGGCGCGGCTCGATCCGGTCGAGCTCGCCGCCGACGCGGCATCCCGGACCCGCGCGATCGTGCGTGAGGCCGGAGGGGCGGTCGGCATCGAGGTCGTCGCGACCGTCGCCCGCACCGTACCCGTCGCCTGCCTCGCCGCTCAGCTGGGCTTCGACCGCCCCGACGATCTGGCCGCACTCGTCGCCGAGGTCGCGCCGGCCTACACGAGCGGCGTGGGCACGGCCGACGCCGACGCGAGCGTCGCGGGCCTCGTCGCCGCCGCGCCGAGACCGGCCCGAGCCGTGACGGGCGCCGGCGGCGACGTCGACGACGAGACCCGTGAGCTCGGCGTCCAGGTGCTGGTGCAGGCGCATGCCGCCACGGCCGGCCTCATCGCGGGGGCGATGCGGGGTGCGCAGGCGGCGCCGACGACCACCTCGACCGCCGACCTGCTCGCCACCGCGCTGCGCGACGACCCGCCGGTGCGATCCACGCGCCGCGTGGCACCTGACGGCACGGTGATGACGCTGCACCTCGACGGCCCCGACTCCGACGCCGGCCCGGGACATCCGCCGCGCTCGCTCGCCTTCGGAGCCGGCCCACGCTCCTGCCCGGCGCCCGCGCTCGCGCTCGCCATCGCCGGCGCCGTCGTCGAAGAGCTCCGCGCATGCTGACGCCCGAGGGCTTCCGCGCGCTGCACCGGCGCGGCGATCCGTTCGTGCTCCCGAACGCGTGGGACCTCGCGTCGGCGCGATGGCTGACGGCGCAGGGGTTCCCCGTCGTCGGCACCACGAGTCTCGGCGTCGCCGTCGCCGCAGGGCTCCCCGACGGCGCCGGCCGGACCGCCGACGAGACCGTGGCGCTCGCGGCACGCCTCACCGCCGCGTCGATCGCCGTGACCGTCGACGTCGAGGCCGGGTTCTCCGACGACCCCGCGGCGGTCGCGGCCTACGTGGCGCGACTCGCCGAGCTCGGCGTGCTCGGAGTGAACCTCGAGGACTCCGACGTCGCGGGGCGCCTCGTCGATCCGGCCCTGGCCGCCGCGAAGATCGCCGCGATCTCGGCGGCGGCGCCGGCGATGTTCATCAACGCGCGGACGGATCCCTTCTGGATCCACGGCGACGCCGTCCCCGAAGCGCGCCATGAGGAGGCGGTGCGTCGTGGGCGTCGGTACCTCGCGGCCGGGGCGACGGGCGTGTTCGTGCCCGGAGCGCTGACCACCGAGCGCATCGCGGCCCTCGCCGACGAGATCCCCGCACCGCTCAACGTCCTCGTGCAGGCGAGTGTGCCGCTGGCCGAGCTCGCCCGGGCCGGTGTGGCACGGGTGAGCACGGGATCGCTGCTCCTCAGGGTCGCGCTCGGCGCCATCGAGGCGGCCGCCGGTGCGGTGCGCGACGGGGCGTTCACGCCTCCGCCGGGCACGCCGACGTACGACCGGGTCGCCTCGATGTCGTGAGGGCGGCGCCGCCTCACTCGGCGTTGCGCGCGCGGCTCGGCTGGACCCGCATGGGCTCCCCCGGCATCTTCGGGAAGTCGGGCGGGAACGGCAGCTCGCCGAGCCCGTCGTCGAGGTCGCGCTGCCACCACTCCAGCAAGGTGGTGAGGCGTCCGGGGTTGGAGCGCATGCCGGCCCAGGGGTCGCCGACATCGCGCAGCCGGTCGGGGATCGTGCGGATCGTGAACCGCGCGGGGTCGGCCGTCTCGAGTTCGTCCCATTCGAGCGGGCACGACACGGGCGCGTGCGGAAGCGGTCGCGGGCTGTAGGCGCCCGCCATCGTGCGGTCGCGGTTCGCCTGGTTGTAGTCGATGAAGATGCGGTCGCCGCGCTCCTCCTTCCACCAGGCGGTGGTGAGCTGCTCGGGCATGCGGCGCTCGAGCTCGCGAGCGAGCGCGATGACCGCGTGCCGCACGTCGAGGAACTCGTGCTCGGGCCGGATCGGGGCGAAGACGTGGATGCCACGGCTCCCCGACGTCTTCACGAACGCGGTCAGCCCCACCTCGGCCATGAGCTCGCGCAGGGCGAGCGCGGCGGGCACCGCCTCGGAGAAGCCCGTGCCCGGCTGCGGGTCGAGGTCGATGCGCAACTGGTCGGGGTCGTCGGTGTCGTCGGCGCTCGACGCCCACGGGTGGAAGACGATCGTGTTCATCTGCGCGGCCCAGACCGCAGCGGCGGGTTCGTCGAGCACGAGCTGCGGATGCCGCCGGCCACTGGGGTACGTGACGGTGACCGATCGCACCCACTCGGGTGCCCCCTTCGGCGGGTTCTTCGAGAAGAACTGCTCGCCGTCGATTCCCTCGGGGAACCGCTGGAGCGACACGGGACGGTCACCGTTCGCCTCGATGAACGCGTCGCCGACGGCGACGAGGTACTCGGCGAGCTCGAGCTTCGTGATGCCCGGTTCGGGCCAGAGCACCCGCGTGGGTGAGGAGATCCGCACGTCGCGATCACCGTGCGGACCGGGGACAGTGAGCGTTGCAGCAGCGCCGGCCATGCTGCCGACGCTACTCCCTCAGTGCGACACGCCCCCGGTGCCACGCGCCTTCGCCCGAGCGGCCTCGCGCGCGGCATCCCGAGCGGTATCCGCGGCCGCGGCCTCCTCGGGCGTCGGGGCAGTGCCCCCGAGGTGCCTGGGCTGCCACCACGCGCCGGTGCCGTCGACGGGGTACCGGCGCTGCAGGTCGTCGACGAGGCCCTGAAGCGACGTGCGCAGCCGATCCGTGGCGACGTGCGGCTCCTCGTCGGCTGCGACCGTGATGGGCGGACCGAAGGCGAAGGCGACCGGCACGCCGAAGCGCTCCCGGAACCTGATGCGATGGCGTTTCGTGAGCAGTCGCTGGCCGCCCCAGACGGCGACCGGGACGACCGGCACGTCCGCCTCGGCGGCGAGGCGCACGGCGCCGGTCTTGAGCTCGCGCACCGTGAACGACGCACTGACGCCCGCCTCGGGGAACACGCCGAGCAGCTCGCCGCTGCGGAGTGCTTCGACCGCCTTGGCGTAGGCCGCCGCTCCGGCCTTCATGTCGACGGCGATGTGCCGCATCCCCCGCAGGAGCCGTCCGACCACGGGCTTGTCGAATGCGCCCTGCTTGGCCATGAAGCGGATGCGGCGGCGGTTCGCCAGCCAGGTCACCCACTCCACGAGGGCGAAGTCGAGGTAGCCGAAGTGGGTCATCGCGAGCACCGCTCCGCCCGAGGCGGGCACGTGCTCCACCCCGCTGACCTGCCGCTTGAGGCGCCAGAAGGCGAAGAGCCCGCGGCCCGCGACGATCGCCACGCTGTAGATGGGTTCGCTCTCGCGTCGACGCGTCATCCCCTGAGCGTAGGCGCTGCCACTGGACGGCGCCTGAACCATCGCTCGCCCAGGCCGCGCAGCTGGCTGGCCGCCACGCCGGCCACGAGCACGGCGCTGCCGACGAGTTCGAGCGTGTTCGGGATCTGCCCGAGCCAGAGCGCGGCGGCGGCGAGCCCGACCGGGGGGACGAGGAGCGCGAACGGTGCGACGAGCGCAGCCGGGTACTTCCCGAGCAGCATGTTCCAGATCGTGTAGCCGACCAGCGACGCGACGCCCGCGGTGTAGCCGACGCTGACGATGGTCGGCCATCCGATCGTGGCGAACGCGTCGCCGACCACCGCCGGGCCGTCGAGCACGAGGCTCAGGAGGAGCACCGGCACCGGCACGAACAGCGCAGACCACACCACGATGCCGAAGCCGTTGGCACCCGCCGCGGAGCGTGAGATCACGTTGCCGATCCCCCAGCTGAGGCCGGCGGCCACGCAGACGAGCATCGGCACGATCGCCGCGGTACCCGCCGCCCCCTCGAGCCGTCCCGCGGCCACGATCCCCAGTCCCGCCACCGCCACGAGGGCCCCGAGGAGCTGGATCGGCGACGGCCGTTCGCGCAGGGCGACGGCGCCGATCACGAGCGTGAAGATCATCTGGCACTGCAGCACCACCGCGGCGAGGCCGGCGGGAAGCCCGAGGTGCATGGCGGTGAACAGCAGGCCGAACTGGCCCGCGCTCATGAACAGGCCGATGCCGGCGAGCACTCGCCACGGGGCATCCGGCTTCGGCACGAGGAAGACGAGCGGCACCGCGACCAGGGCGAACCGGAGGGCCACGAGTACGAGCGGCGAGGTGTCCCGCAGGCCGAGGTCGATGACGACGAAGTTCACGCCCCAGACGATGGCGACGAGGAGTCCGAGGAGCAGATGGCGGGGAGTCACCACGCCAGCCTCGCAGCAGGGAAACTGCAGCACCAGTTCCGAATGGTTGCGCTGATCACGTAGGATCACTTCATGATCGACCTGCAGGGCCTCCGTGCGCTCGTCGCCGTCGATCGCGACGGCTCGGTCGTCGCGGCCGCGGAGCGACTGGGCTACACGCCGTCGGCCGTCTCCCAGCAGGTGAAGAAGCTCGAACGCGACCTCGACGCCGTCCTGCTCGAGCGCCGCGGCCGGGGCGTCCTCCTCACCGATCGCGGACGCGCCCTGGCCACCGAGGGCCGGGAGCTCCTCACGGGCCTCGAGCGGCTCGAGGCGCTCGCGGCGAGCGGCACCCGCCGTTCGGCGCCGATGCGCATCGCCTCGTTCTCCACCGCCACGCGCGGCCTGGTGGCGCCCCTCCTGCGCGACCTCCGCACCGGCGACGAGCCCGTGCTCGCCACGGTCACGAGCGTCGACCCGTTCGTCGCGATGGAGATGGTCGCCTCAGGCGTCGCCGACCTGGCCGTCGTGCACAACTGGAACTCGGTGCCGCTGGTCGCGCCCGCGCACGTGGCCACGGAGCACGTGTGCAGCGACGAGGCCGACGTGGTGCTTCCGGCGCGGCATCCGCTCGCCGAGCTCGACGAGGTGGAGCGAGCCGACCTCGTCGACGAGGCCTGGGCGAGCACGCCCAAGGGTGCGATCTGCCACGAGGCGCTGCTGCGCATCTTCGCCGACCTGGGGGCGGTACCGCGCATCGTCGTCGAGGACCCCGACTTCGCGTCGCTCATCGAGCTGGCCCGCCAGGAGATCGCCATCTCGCTCGTGCCGCGGCTCGGCCGCCAGCCGATGCCCGAGGGCGTCGTCGCACGCCCGCTCGCCGACCACAGCCAGGTCCGGGGGGTGCGCGTGGCCTATCGCCGCTCGATGTCGGAGAGCCCCGCCATCCGTCGCGCCGTGCGCCTGCTCGTCGACGCCGGCGCGCGCGTGACGCTCGCAGGGGCCGTCTGACCCGACGTCCCGCACGCGGGTCGGCTCACATCGACGCGTGATGCGGGTCGGCCAGTGGCTGCAGGCGGAAGAGCCGCACGACCCGGCCCGAATCGCGCTCATAGCCTCGATACCCGGGCCACTGCGACTCGATGCGGGCCCACGCGGCGTCGCGCTCGCCCTCGGGAATGAGCATCGCCCGCACCGGCATCCGCCGCCCTCGCACCGTGATCGCCGCGTCGGGGTGGGCGAGCAGGTTGTGGGTCCATGCCGGATGCCGCTCCTGGGCGAACGTGGTGCCGGCCACGATCGCGCGACCTCGGCCGTCGGGCGTGTACATGAGGTACGCGTCCCGCGGCTCGCCCGACTTGGCGCCCACCGTGTGCAGCACGAGCGAGGGCACGAGCAGTCCGCTGAGCTGGACCCGCCCGCCGGTGAGGCGCCTCAGCAGGCGCTCGACGGGCGGCAGGACGACCGGCCCGAGAGCTCGGAACAGTCGGGTCCTCGTGAGCGGCGCCACCACGGATCGGACGGCCTGCAGCACAGTGGGCATGACGCCATTCTGCTACCCCTCGTGGCGGGCCGCGTCAATCCCCTGCGGACACTCCATCGCCGCCGTACCTTGGGCGCAGGCCGTCGCGGACGCGATCCGGCCCTGACGATCGGAGGAGCCATGTCCGACGCACGACGACCCGGAGAGCCGCTCGAGGGCGAGTACACCGACTCGGAGCTTCCACTGAGCGCGGAGCTTCCCAAGGAGGAGTACGAGGAGGTCGAGGAAGTGCTCGACGCCGACGATGACGACCTCGGCGACACGCTGGAGGTCGACGAGGTCGAGGTCGTCGAGATCGTCGACGTCGATGACGTCGACGACGGACTTCGCTGACACTTCGCTGACTAGTCGCCTCGCGCGGCGTCGGCCCGCTCGCGATCGACCGCGGCGCGGGCCGACGCCAGTTCCGTCGCGGCATCGGTCGCCCGCCGTTCGGCCCGCTGGAGCCGCCGCAGTGCGAGCGTCGACGCGCCGTAGCGGGCGCGGACGCGGTCGTGCTCCTCGTCGACGGCCGCGACGATGAACGACCCGACGATGAGGATCACCTGGCTCGAGAGGTTGAACCAGAGCAGCAGTGCGATGAGCGAACCGAACGAGGCGAGCAGCGGATTGCTGGTCGCGCCCGCGACGAAGAGGCTCGAGAGCACCTGCAGCACGGTGAGGCCGACGCCGCCGAGGAGCGCACCGGCCCACAGCGACCGGGCGCTCGGCCTGACGCCCGACAGGATCCGGAACATCGCCGCGATCACCACCGTGTCGATGGCGAAGATGACCGCGGTGGAGACGACCCGGGTGACGACCTCCGAGGTCGCGTCCGTCTGCGAGGCGCCGAACCATCCCAGGATGGTGTCGACCGCGCTGGTGCTGAAGAACGTGACGAAGGCGGCCGCGGTGAGTGCGGCGCCGAACCCGATGGCGAGCAGCAGGTCGCGGCCCAGCACCCAGACGAAGAAGGTCTGGTCGTCGGGCTGATCCGCCAGCGTCCGGAACGCGATGCGGAGTGAGCCGACCGCACCCATGGCCGCACCGATGAGGCCGACCAGCGCGAGGATGCCGGTGATGCTCAGGGTGAGCGGCTGGATGAGGTCGGCCGGGTCGATGAGCGCGTCCTCGCCGATGAGACCGGGGATGGCGGCGTCGATGGTCGTCACGATGGCCCGCATCGCCTCCGGTTGCCCCGAGAGCCAGACGCCGCCGATGGCGAACCCGAGGAAGACGCCGGCGAACACCGAGAAGAGGGTGCGGTAGGTGATGCTGTCGGCGAGCATCGGACCGTGGTGCTCGAGGTAGATGAACCACGCCCGCACGGCCCGCGTCGCGAGCGCCAGGGCCGTGACCCGCTTGCTCCACGCGATGAGCCCCGCGAACGGCCCTCCTCCGGCGGTCTTCGTCTGCTCATCGGCCATGCCGTCAGGCTATCGAGGGCGGATGCCGCGTGCAGACGCTTGACACGCGACCGCCTCCGCCCGCTCCCCTACATTGGACGTCACACCCGATGGAGGAGCGCACATGGAAGGCCTGATCCTCGTGGTGGTGCTCGGCGCCACCATCCTCGGCGGCGGGATGCTCGCGCAGCGAGTGCCCGTGCCGGCACCCCTCATCCTGCTCCTGGCCGGCGCCGCCCTGAGCTTCGTGCCCGGCATCCACGTGGAACTGCCGCCCGAGCTCGTGCTGCTGCTGTTCCTCCCCGCGCTGCTCTATTGGGAGTCGCTCAACACCTCGCTCCGCGAGATCCGCGACAACCTCCGCGTCATCGTGCTGCTGGCCGTCGGACTCGTGTTCATCACGGCATTCGCGATCGCGTGGCTCGCCTCGTCGTTCGGCCTGCCGTGGCCCATGGCCCTCGCGCTGGGCGCCATCCTGTCGCCGACGGATGCCACGGCGGTGGCCGCGGTCGTGCGACGCCTCCCGCGCCGGCAGGGCACGATCCTTCGCGCCGAGAGCCTGCTGAACGACGGAACCGCCCTGGTGCTCTACTCGGTCGCGGTGGGGGCGGCGACGGCCGGCGCCTCGATCACGGCAGGGAGCCTGTCGGTGCAGTTCCTCTACGCGTACGCCGTCGGCATCGGGATCGGGCTCGCCGTCGGGTACGCCGCGTACCAGGTGCGGAAGCTCTTCCGCGGGGACCGGCTGCTCGGCGGCACCCTCAGCGTGCTCACCCCGTTCGTGGCCTACCTGCCGGCAGAGCTGGTCGGGGCATCGGGCGTCGTCGCCGTGGTCGTCTGCGGCCTCGTCATCAGCCAGGTCGGTCCGCGCATCATCACGGCAGCGACGCGTGCGCAGACGTTCGGCTTCTGGCAGCTGGCGAGCTACGTGCTGAACGGCGCCCTGTTCGTGCTCATCGGGCTCGAGCTGAAGCCCGTGCTCGACGGGCTGGGCGCCGACTGGCCGAGCGCCCTGCTCTTCGGGCTGGCCTGCGCCGTCGGCGTCATGGCCGTGCGACTGCTCTGGGGGGTGACCACGCCGTACGTGATCCGCCTCATCGACCGGCGGCCGGTGCAGCGCACCCGCCGGGTCGGCTTTCGGCAGCGGTTCCCGATCAGCTGGGCGGGATTCCGCGGCGCCGTGTCGCTCGCCGCCGCGCTGGCGCTCCCGCAGCAGACCTCGGACGGCGCCCCGCTGCCAGGCCGCGACCTCGTGATCGCGGTGACGTTCGTCGTGATCCTCTTCACCCTCGTCGTGCAGGGGCTGACCCTCCCGGCCGTCGTGCGATGGTCGGGGCTCACTCGCGACCCGCGCGAGTTCGATGAGGAGCTTCTCGGCGAGCAGGCGATGCTCCGGGCCGCGCTGGAGGCGCTGCCTCGCGCGGCCGGCGAGCTCGGCACGAGCGGCCCGATCGTGGACGGGCTGCGCACGTCCTACGAAGACCGGCTGCAGCTCATCCACCGGGAGGACGGCCGGCCGGAGGCCGCGGCCCGCGACGCGAGCACGCGCGACGAGGAGGACGCACTGCACCTGGCGATCCTGCCGGCCAAGCGCGCCGCGCTCCTGGCGCTCCGGCACGACCGGCGCATCGACGACGTCATCCTGCGACGCCTCCAGGCGCGCATCGACCTGGAGGAACTGCGCCTGTCGGCGCCGATCGAGGAGGACTGAACGGCGAACGCCCCCGACGGCGGACCGTCGGGGGCGTTCGGAGCGACAAGGCGTGTGGCTGGAGCCGGATCAGTACCAGCCCTGCGAGTTGAAGGAGTCCCAGGCGCCGCACGGGGTGCCGTAGCGCCCGGTGATGTAGCCGAGGCCCCACGAGATCTGCGTGGCGGGGTTGGACTGCCAGTCGGGACCGGCCGTCGACATCTTGCTGCCCGGCAGGGCCTGCGGGATGCCGTAGGCGCCGCTCGGGTTGGACGCGTACACGTTCCAGCCCGACTCGTGGTTCCACAGCTCGACGAGGCAGCCGAACTGGTCGTCGCCCCAGCCGCGGGCGAGGAGCATGTCACGGGCGATGGCCTGGGCGGCGCTCGGGTTCGAGGGCGCACCGGGTCGCGACGAGGGCGACGAGGACGACGACGACGACTCGGCCGCCTCGGCGGCAGCGGCCTCGGCTGCGGCTTTCGCCGCGGCAGCGGCGGCCGCGGCAGCGGCGGCCTGCTCGGCGGCGACCCGGTCGGCCTCGGCGACGGCGCCGCGCACCGTCTCGGTGTGCACCTTCGTGGAGTCGACGAGCGCGAAGACCCGCTCGGGGGCGAGGAGCCGGTAGTCGTCGAGGGCAGCCACGGACGCGGCGAGGGCCGTGGCGTCGGCCTTGCCCTGGGCGGCGGCGATGGTGTCGCTCGCGCCGGCGAGGGTGTCCTCGGCCTGCTTGACCGCGCGGGCTTCGAGGATGCCGCCGTGGGAGTCGAGCTGCTTGACGTCGGGGTTCGCGGCGTCGGTCAGCGCCCGGGTCTCGGCGATGCGGTCGTTCTGCGCGGCGACCGCGCCCTGCACGGCGAAGCCGGTGCCGACCATGGCGCCGATCGCGGCGACGGCGCCCGCGGCGAGGAGTGGTCCGCGTCGCCAGCCGGCGGGCCGGCGTCGATCGCGGCGGGTGGCCGACTCGGACTCGGGTGCGGTGGTGGAGTGCTCTGAAGTGGAGGAAGGCTGGTTCTGCATGACTTTCACGGGGCGGAGTCCCGAGGCTCGAGGCCACGTGATTCCTTGCTCGACGTTCCACAGACGCGGGGGCGCCCGGGCGAAGTGGCCAGTCTGACGACCTCTTCTGTACGTCTCCGCACATGTTCCTGTGAATGTCATCCAAGGTATTGACGATCGCTCGATTATCACGGTTCGGTCACGGCCGCCCCGGATGCCGCGCGATCACGCCACGTCGCGATGCTCCCCGCGCAGGTCCATGCTGATCTGGTCGGCGTCCAGCGTCTCGAGCGCCCCCGTCAGCACCGACGCGCTGAACGTGCCGTCGTCGCGCGCGGCGAGCAGCGCCTCCCGCTGCGCCTCGATGATCTCGAGCCGCAGGGTGCGGAAGAGTTCCCGATCAGCGGCGGGATCCCGGTCGCCGTGCTGGCGTTCCCCGGTGGCCGCCCGCGCCTCGCGATGCTCGCGCACCAGGTCATCGGCCACGCCCCGCAGCATCTCCTCCAGCTGCGCCCGTTCGGTGCGGGCAGCCTCGATGTCGACTCCGGCCGGCTTCACGAGGCGGACGAGCCACGGCAGCGTGCCGCCCTGGATGAGCAGCGAACCCGCTGCAACGAGGAATGCGATGAAGATCACGAGCGACCGGTCGGGTGTGCCCTGCGGCAGCGTCTGCGCGGCGGCCAGCGTGACGGCGCCGCGCATTCCCGCCCAGACGATCACCGTTCCCTCGCGCCAGCCCAGTGGCACGGCCATGAAGTAGTCGATGTCGGCCACCTTGCGACGGATACGGGTCTGGAACCGCTGGAGGGAGGCGGCGGACAGCACCCGGCCGGCCCGGCGACGACCCGAGCCGCCCTGGGGCTCGGGCGCGACCACTTCGCCCGGCTCGACCGTGTCGAGGCGCTCCTGGAACGCCGTGAGGTGCGGCTTGATGCTCGCGCCGCGGCGCGAACTGCGTCGCTGGAGGCCGAGCATGGGCAGCACGAACGACGCCCGCACCAGGATCACCGCCACGAGCGTGATCGCCGCCACCCGAGCGCCGAGCTCCACGCCCCGCGTCTCGTCGGTGAGGTCGCTGAGGATCGTCGAGAGCTCGAGGCCCATCACGAGAAACACCGTGCCCTCGAGGATGAGCTCGATCGTGCGCCAGTTCTGCACGTCGGACATCCGGTGCTGGGGCGAGAGGCTGCGGATCGCCCCACGCCCGGTGACGAGCCCCGCCACGACCGCGGCGACGAGACCGGATGCCCCGAGCGCCTCGCTCGGCACCGAGGCGAGGAACGGCACGGTGAACGAGATGACCGTGTTCACCGTGGCATCCGTCACCCGCGACCGGACCCACAGGTTGGCCCGCCCGACCAGCCAGCCGATCACGACGGCGACCGCGACGGCGAACACGAAGTCGCCGACGACCTCCCAGAAGGTCACGGTGGCCGCAGTCGCGGCGATGGCCGAGCGCAGCAGCACCAGGGCGGTCGCATCGTTCAGCAGGCTCTCGCCCTCGAGCACGGTGACGACGCGCGGCGTGACGCCGACGCGCTTCACGATCGAGGTCGCGACCGCGTCGGTGGGGCTGACGATCGCCCCGAGCGCGATGCCCGCGGCAAGCGTCACGCCCGGCACCAGCCACCAGAAGAGGAGCCCGAGCGCGACCGAGCTCACGACCACGAGCGCGACCGAGAGGCCGCTGATCGCACCGAACTCCCGCCGGAACTCCATGGACGGCATCGACACCGAGGCCGAGTACAGCAACGGGGGAAGGACGCCGGCGATGATCCACTCGGGGTCGACCTCGATGTCGGGCACGAACGGCAGGAAGCTCACGAGGATGCCCACGACGACGAGCAGGAGCGGTGCGGAGAACCCGAGCTTCGGGCCGATGGCGGTGGCCGCGGCGATGCCGAGCAGGCCGAGCACGGCCACGATCAAGAGTTCCACGAGGCTCCTCCCCACACGCCTGCCCGCCAGTCTGGCGCATGAGCGCGCGGCGGCGCGACGCGGCATCCGATCACCGCGTCGCGGTCACCGGGCGCGGAAGTCGGGATAGCCGGGCCATTCCCCGGGCCCGTGGGACCGCACGAACTCCTGGTGCACGCGCTCGCAGGCGCCGCGCAGCGTCGTGCCCCAGCCGAGCAGGCGGCCGCCGAACTCCGCGCGGTAGCGCACCGCGCCGTCGACGCGCAGGATCGTGACGGTGCCGTACTCGCGTCCGGTGCTGTCGACGAGCCGCCAGCGGCCCGGTTCGGGTTCGGTCGCGGCGAGGATCGGATGCCAGGTGGTGGCCAGTGCTGCTCCTTCCAGAGCGCCCCGGCCGGCGTGCTCCAATCGTACGTCGGCGCTCCCGCATCCGCGCTCACAGCGAAGTCACAGCGGGGAGGCGTGGGATGCGGAACAGGGCGGCGCCGCAGCCGGTTCTACATGGTGACGTGCGACACCGCAGGGTGTCCCCCGTCGAGGCGCCGCAGCCAGCGACGCCCCCGAAGGAGGAACGAAGTGTCAGAGGACTACCGCAGGACTCCCGGGGCGGTCGCCCGCCTCACCCCGCAGCAGTACAAGGTCACCCAGGAGGAGGGCACCGAACCCGCCTTCCGCAACGAGTACTGGAACCACCACGAGCCGGGCATCTACGTCGACGTGGTCTCGGGCCAGCCGTTGTTCGCGTCGACCGACAAGTACGACAGCCGCTCGGGCTGGCCGAGCTTCACCCGGCCGATCGAGCCCGACGCGGTCACCGAGCGGGTCGACGGGTCGCTCTGGATGAAGCGCACGGAGGTGCGCTCTTCGGCCGCGGACAGCCACCTCGGCCACGTCTTCGACGACGGCCCCGCCGAGGCCGGAGGGCTGCGATACTGCATGAACTCCGCCGCGCTGCGCTTCGTGCCGGCGTCGGAGCTCGAGACGGAGGGCTACGGCCGGTACCGCTCCCTGTTCCCCACCACCAGCACGACCACGGATGCCGCGAGCGCGGCGTCCGAGAAGGAGGACGCATCATGACGGCCCCAGGCGACGTCACCCGCATTCCCGGAACCGAGACCGCCGTCCTCGCCGGCGGCTGCTTCTGGGGCATGGAGGACCTGCTCCGCAAGCGCCCGGGCGTGATCGACACCCGCGTCGGATACACCGGCGGCGAGAACGCGAACGCCACCTACCGCAACCACCCCGGCCACGCCGAGGCGCTCGAGATCGTCTACGACCCCGCCAAGGTGTCGTACCGCGACCTGCTCGAGTTCTTCTTCCAGGTGCACGACCCGACCACCCTCAACCGGCAGGGCAACGACATCGGCACGAGCTACCGTTCGGCGATCTTCCCCCAGTCGCCCGAGCAGGAGGCGGTGGCCCGCGACACGATCGCCGACGTCGAGGCGTCGGGGATCTGGCCGGGCGACGTGGTCACGACGATCGAGCCGGCCGGTCCCTTCTGGGAGGCCGAGCCGGAGCACCAGGACTACCTGGAGCGCATGCCGTGGGGCTACACCTGCCACTACGTGCGCCCCGACTGGAAGCTGCCGAAGCGCAGCGCCGAGCCCGTGGCCTAGGCGCACCGGTCGCTGACACGACGGCCCCGGCGGACAGAGTCCGCCGGGGCCGTCCGCGTCAGCCGGGCACGACCCCGCGCACGGTCCACGCCCGCGCCACGAGGCGGATGGACCCGTCGGGCTCCGTCGGCACGAGCTCCCGCAGCCGTTCACGCAGGCGTTCCCGCGCCGGCTCGTCGATCGACATGGCGTAGGCGGGCGCGACGCCCTGGCCGCCGAGGAACGGCGTCCAGTAGTCGTCGAAGTCGGCGAATGGCGTGGGGACCTCGACGGCGCCCGACTCCACGTCGACGAGTCCGGCGCTCGCGAACCGCCAGCTGAGTCCCTCCGGCGTCAGCGTCTCGAAGCGCGCGCCCTCATCGAGCGCCGCGGCCCTCGGGTCCAATTCGACTGCGGCGCGCCAGAACCAGCGCATGAGCTGCATCCGGTCGGCGTAGTCCCAGACGTATCCGGCGACGATCCCTCCGGGGACGGCGACCCGCGACATCTCCGCAAGGGCGGCGTCGAGGTCGGGGAGGAAGTTGAGCACGAGCCCCGACACCACGACGTCCACCGAGGCGTCGTCGAGCGGCAGGGCCGCGGCATCCGCCCGATGGAAGGTCACCCGGTTGCCGAGGTGGCCGACGGCGGCCTCGAGGAACCCCTTCGACGGTTCGACGCCGTCGACCGAACCGGGCTCCTGCGTCGCGAGCACGGCGGCGGACAGCGCCCCGGTGCCGCATCCGACGTCGAGCCAGCGCAGGCCGGCGGGCATCCGCAGCCAATCGAGGAACTCGGGCGCGACCTGGCGGCTCCATCGCCCGACGTACCGTTCGTAGGCCGGACCCTGTTCCCAGGTGTCCGGGGCCTCGATATGAGCCATGCTCAACGGTACCGCGCTCTCCGCCCGTGCGGTCAGGCGGGGACGCCGAGCTCGTCGAGCGCGTCCTGCACGATCGTGAGTCCGCCGAGGCCGGGCATCGCGCTGATGCTGTCGTCCACCTTGCGGGCGGCGCGTCGGCCGTCGGGCCCGCTCATGAGGTGCGTCATGACGTGCCGCACGTCCGCGGTGGTGTTGATGCTCGAGCCCACGGGCGCCCAGAACCGGCTGAGCGCGAAGCGCGTGATCTTCTGCGCCTTCGTGCTCGCCGCCAGCCGCTCCCGCGCCTGCGACGTGTAGAACGCCACGTGCCGCGCTTCCTGCTTCGCGATGCGACGCAGCAGCTCGGCGAGCACGGGATGCTCCTCGAGCTCGGCCATGCGCTGGTACGCCGTGATCGCCGACCACTCGTTCGCCGCGCCCCACGACATGTGCACCGCCACGAAGTCCGCGCCCACGAGGGACCCCATGACGGACTGCTTGATGGGGTCGAGGCGGTCCTTCCAGCCGAGCTTCAGCCGGTTCGCCTTCAGCACGTCGTAGTCGACGGTGACGTCGTACATGGCGAGCACCGCCGCGAGCGCCTCGCCGTGCCAGAACTCCTCGCGGTTCCACATGGTCATGAAGGCGCTGACGTCGCTCTCCCGATGCGAGGGCGTGGTGAGCAGGTCCCTCGTGTAGCAGACGGTGTGGTACTCGACGTCGGCCATGTAGCGCAGGGTGCGCAGCGACTCGGGCGGCAGCGGGTGGCGCCGGAAGTCCTCGAAGTCGAGGTCGTCCCAGTGCACGCTCACCGAGGTCGCCGTGTAGCGGTCGATGTCGAACCCCATGTGCTCGCCTCCGTCTGGTCAGTGGTCTCGTCGGTTGGGCGTGTCCGGCTCGAGTCGCCTCGAGACGACGGATGCCGCGGCCGTGCCGATCCCCGGGATGCCGGCGATGCGGCGCTCGAGCGTCCCGAGCGCGGCGCGGCCCTCGGGGCCCGGCCACGCGAACCTGGCCAGCGCGCGCCGTCGCCCGGGTGCGAGCGCGGCGGCGCCGAGCGGCCAGGGCGTGATGCGGAGCTCGCGTCGCGCGAGCCGTGCCGCCTTCCGCGACGCCGGGAGGCGCCGGCCGGACTCCGCTTCGAAGAAGCGCGTGTGCCGCTCCCTGATCGCCGCGACCCGCGCGATGGCGACGGCGAGCGACGGGTCACGGGCGAGCACGCGTGCGTACAGCGCCTCGCCGATCCAGTCGTCGACGAGTCCCACGGTCAGGTGCGCGCCGACGACGCCCGAGCCCTGCGTGAAGCCGGCGACGGCGCGGCGTACAGGACCCGGGCCCCGTCGGATACCGGGTGGCAGCGTGGAATCCGGACCGCCGGCGACGCCCGCGCTTCCCCCGCACGCCTCGATGACCGCCGCGAGCGCGTCGGCGATCCAGAACTTCTCGAACGCCCAGGTGACGAGGAACGCCGTGACCCGCGCGTCCTTGTGCGTCGGCGTCACGAGGACGTTCCGGAGGTGCGCCATCGTCGCCCCCTCGAGCGCGCGCAGGTCGCCCAGCACCGCCACGACGTCGCGGTCGTGCGACGCTGAGGCGATCGCCTCGAGGTCGAGGTCGTCGCGCAGGCTGCCGTGGGCGCTCCTCGCGTACTCCCGCACGTCGAAGCCGGCCGGTTCGGCCGGCTCGGTCGACGGTGAGCGCGCCATGAGCCGAGGCTACGGGGTTCCGCGGCAGCGTGCCACCGATCCCGGCGCAGGCCCGGCTCTGGTGTACCACCGGCGTCTCGGCGTAGTCTGCGCCGTGGCGGCGGCGGTCGGATCGTCGCCCAGGCGAAGGAGGGCGAACGATGACGGATGCGACGACGAAGCCGACGATCGTGCTGGTGCACGGGGCGTGGGCCGACGGTTCGAGCTGGGACGCGGTGACGAGGGCGCTGCAGGCGCAGGGATACACGGTGCTCGTCCCGCCGAACCTCCTGCGGGGACTCACGGGTGACGCCGAGTACGTCGCCTCGTTCCTGGCGCAGCGAACGAGCGGGCCCGTCGTGCTCGTCGGCCACTCCTACGGCGGAGCCGTGATCACCAACGCCGGTGCCGCCGCGGGCGACGTCCGCGCGCTCGTCTACGTCAACGCGTTCATGCCCGACGAGGGCGAGACGGTGCTGCAGATCCTCGACGGTTCGGGTTCGGCGCTCGCCGTCGCCGACCCGACCACGGTCTTCGACATCGCCGGATATCCGGGGGCGCCCGAAGGCGCGGCGGAGGTCTTCCTGAAGGCCGACGTCGTGCACGGCTCGTTCGCACAGGACCTCCCCGAGGCCGACCGGTGGACGATCGTCGCCAGTCAGCGCCCCGCGTCGCTCGTGGCGAACGTCACGCCGTCGGGTGCGCCCGCGTGGAAGACGATCCCGAGTTGGGCGGTCATCGGCACCGACGACCGCGTCATCCCGGTCGCCGTGCTGCGCCGCATGGCCGAGCGCGCCGGGTCGACGGTGAGCGAGGTCGACGGGGCGTCGCACGTGTCGATGGTCTCGCACCCGGACGCCGCGGTGTCGGCCATCCTGGCGGCCGTGGGCACGGTCTGATCACGCCGGTCCGGCGGGCGTCGCACCGGCCCGCCGGATCGTCGCGCGTCGGTGCGCGCGCCTCGGCGTCAGAACTTGTTGCCCAGCGCCTTCGCCTTGAGTGCCTCGAACTCGCCGTCGCTGATGACGCCCTGGTCCCGCAACGCCTGCGCCTTCGCGATCTCGTCGGTGGGGCTGGCGAACGACACGGAACGCACCTCGGCGTCGGAGTACTCGACGATGTTCGGGTTGCGCCGCGCCTCCGTGCGCTCGGACATCGACTTGCCGCGCACGATGAGGTACACGATGGCGGTCAGCCAGGGCACGAACACCAGGAGGAGGACCCAGAGCGCCTTGAGCCAGCCGTTCAGCGTGTGGTCGCGGAAGATGTCGATGAGGATGTACACCAGCACGAAGAGGTACGCGATGTACGCGAAGATCATGAAGTAGAACCAGAACACGTCCCAGACGCTGCTCAAGAAGGTCATCGAAGTCTCCTACGGTGTCGGATGCCGCGGCCGCCCTGGCGGCCGTGTCGCCAACCTACTCCCCGGGGTGCCACGGATGACACATCCCGTGCGGGGAATGTTCGCCTGCTGTTCCGACACGCCGGGACCTTCGGCTCTTGAGCAATCCTCTGTGTGATGAATAGGCTTCGAACGTGTTCGAGGAAGCTCCGTCGTCCCTCGCGTCGGAGGTCGAGCTGGATCGCCTCCTGCTCGACGCCAAGTTGTCAGTCCCGGAGCCCCCAGCCCGTGGCTCCGTCAGCCGCGCCCCGCTCATCGCCGAAGCCCGAGCCGCGCGTCGTCGGGTGGTCGCAGTCACGGCTCCGGCCGGATACGGGAAGTCGACCCTCCTCGCGGAGTGGGCTCGCCTCGAGCACCGCCCCGTGGCCTGGGTGTCGCTCGACCGGTTCGACGACGACCCCGCCGCCCTGCTGACGCTGCTCGCCTCGGCGTTCGCCCGCATCTCCCCGGGGCGCGAATCCCTCGCCGACGAGGTGCGGGGGCACGGGGGGTCGGCACTCGGACGCGCCGCTCCGCTCCTGGCATCCGCCCTGCGCACCGCGCCCGCGCCGTTCGTCCTCATGATCGACGACCTCCATGTGGTGCGCTCCCCCGCGTGCCACGACGTGCTCGGCATCGTCCTCGCGGCGGTCCCGCGTGACTCGCAGGTGATCGTCGCCAGCCGCGGGGAGCAGCCGCACCTGGCCCGACTCCGGGCCTCCGGGCAGACGTTCGAGCTCACCACGTCCGAGCTCGCCCTCGACGCGGTCGGCGCGGCGGCGATCTTCGCCGACGCCGACGTGCCGTTGAGTCCCGACGACGCGGCGATGATCGCCGAGCGCACCGAGGGGTGGCCGGTCGGGCTGTACCTCGCCGCAGTCATCGCGCACGACACCGGCGCCCAGTCGGTCGCCGTCTCCGGCGACGACCGCTACGTCGCCGACTACCTCTATCGCGAGTCCATGGCCAAGCTCACCGAGCCGCAACAGCAGTTCCTCCGCCGCACGGCGACGCTCGACACCTTCTCCGCGCAGCTCTGCGACGCGGTGCTCGACCGCGCCGACTCCCAGGAGATGCTGCGCGAGCTCGAGGCCGCCAACGTGTTCCTCGTCCCCCTGGATCGCCGGCGCGAGTGGTACCGCTACCACGCGCTCTTCCGCGAGTTCCTGCTCGGGGAGCTGCGCCGGGTGGAACCCGACGAGGTCGCTCCCCTGCACCTCGCAGCTGCCTCCTGGTTCGAGGACCACGGCTCCCCCGCCATGGCGATCGAGCACCTGCTCGACCACGCCACCGAGCGTCCTCGGGCGACCCACCTCGTGTCGAGCGTGACGCTCGACACCTACCAGGCCGGACAGCTGACGACGGTGCAGCGCTGGTTCGCCGCCCTCGGCGACCCGGCCATCGAGGCGTACCCCCCGCTCGCCGTGCTGGCCGGCTGGCTCGCGGCGCTCACCGGGCAGGTCAACGAAGCGGACCGCTGGGCGTCGGTGCTCGAGCACGCGTCCTACGACGGCGTGCCCGACGACGGATCCGCCTCGTTCGAGTCCGCGCGCGCGATGCTGCGGGCGATGATGTGCCCGGCGGGGCCGGAACAGGCGCTCGCGGACGCCCGGTTCGCCCTCGACGCGGAGCCGTCGTGGAGTCCGTGGCGAGACCAGGCGCTGGCACTCCTCGGCCAGGCGCACCTGCTGCTCGGCTCCACCGAGCTCGCGGCCACCGCCTTCGCGGAGTGCTCGGCGACCGCGGCGGCACGAGGCAACAACGACGTGCTCATCGTCAGCGAGTCCGAGCTTGCGAAGATCGCCATGGACTCGGGCCGGTGGAGCGACGCCGACGGCCATGTGCAGACCGCCCTCGCCGCGATCGAGCGCCGGCACATGCACGACTACGCCACCGCCGTGCTCACGTTCGTCGAGGCCGCCCGCTTCGAGGTGCACCGAGGTGACCTTCCGGCCGCGCACCGACAGCTCACGAGGGCGATGCGGGCGAGGCCCACGTGCACGTCCGCCGTGCCGCACATCTCGGTGCGCGTTCGACTCGAGCTGGCCAGGGTGTTCTGGGCGCTCGCCGATCGCGCCACCTCCGCGCACCTCCTGCGGGAGATCGACGACATCCTCCTGCATCGTCCGGCGCTGGGGACCCTCGTCGACGAGGCCGCCCGACTTCGCGAGACCGTGACATCGAACGAGCAGCCGGGCCCGATCGGCGGCCCGCCGCTCACGCCCGCCGAGCTCAGGCTGCTGCCGTACCTGCAGACGCACCTGTCCATCCGGGAGATCGGCGAGCGCCTGTTCATCTCACGCAACACCGTGAGCTCCGAGGTCGGCTCCATCTACCGCAAGCTCGGCGTCTCGGCGCGCAGCGAAGCGGTGGAGCGCGCCATGGGGCTGGGCCTGCTCGGCGCCTAGTCGCGAGTGACGCCGGCGTCGTCGAACGCGTCGTCGATGTCGTGGCCCAGCGCCATCGCGACCTTCGGCGCCGCCGCCACCACGCGGGGCAGCCCGACGACGGGGATGATGCCCACCAGCACATCGACGATCTCGCCCGGTGTCGCCCCAGCGCTCACCGCCGAGTCCGCCTGCGACCCGAACGACGGCTCCGCTCCGCCGACCGCGACGAGGGCGGCGATGCGGGCGAGCGCCAGCGACTTCGCGTCGAGTCCGACGACGCCGACGCCCAGGTCGTCGAGGCCCTCCTCCGCGAGCCGCTCGTCGTTGATCGCGAGCCTGCGCAGGCGGTCCGTGTAGTCCACGGCGGCCCCCTTCCCCGTCGGTCGAAGCTACGCACCAGTGCACGCCCTGCGGCGATCCCACGCATCATGCAGATGAGATGATTCGGCACCACGACGGGGTGAAGCGGTGAGGATCATCCGATCTGCGTGATGCGAGGGCGAACCCCGCCGCCTAGCGTCCGAAGGGATACCGGCGAGACCGGTCAAGCGGAACGAAAGGCCGTTGGTATGAACAGCTTCTGGGACTTCCTGGTGTGGCTCTTCTGGTTCTACGTGATCATCGCGTGCATCTGGATCTTCATCACCGTGTTCGTCGACATCTTCCGGGACAACACGCTGAACGGCTGGGGCAAGGCGCTGTGGGTCCTGTTCCTCGTCTTCCTGCCGTTCCTCGCCGCGTTCATCTACCTGATCGCGCGCGGCCGCGGGATGGCCGAGCGCAACGCAGCGCGCGCCGCTGAGGCCCAGGCCGCCAACGCGGACTACATCCGCACGGTGGCGGGATCCTCCTCGTCGTCGACGGCGGCCGAGATCGAGAAGGGCAAGCAGCTCCTCGACTCCGGTGCCATCACGCAGGCGGAGTTCGACGCGCTCAAGGCCAAGGCGCTGCAGGGCGCGTAGGGCCGGCAGCGGGGAAGGCGAATCATGACCGATCTGGAATTCGGGCCCGTCGAGCTGGTGCTCGCCGCGTTCGAGGGCGACCGTCCGAAGGCCGGCGTCCTCGACGCGATCCTCGACCTGGCTGATGCCGGGACCGTGCGCCTGCTCGATCTCGTCTACGTCACCCGGGCCGAGACCGGGGAGATCGAGTGGATCGAGCTCGACGAGGCGGGCATCGAGATCGGCGAGATCGACCTCGCCGCCTCGGGCATCGCGTCGCACGAGGACCTCGAGGAGCTGAGCGGGCGGCTTCCGCTCGGCACCTCGGCGCTCCTCCTCGTGGTCGAGCTCACCTGGGCGAAGCACCTGGCCTCGAAGCTGTTCGAGGCCGACGGGTTCGTCGTCGACTCCGTGCGCATCCCGGCTCCGGTCGTGAACGCCGTGGTCGAGGAAGTGCGCGCCGCCGGCGCGCTCACCGAGAACTGAGCACGGAAGGACGAGACCGATGCCGATGATGAGAAGGATGGGCCGACCCGGACTGGTGGGCATGGCTGCCCGCACCGCGGTGGTCGCCGGCACGGCGACCGCCGTGAGCGGCAGCATGCAGCGCAATCAGCAGGCGAAGGCCGACCAGCAGTACGAGGCGCAGCAGTACGAGGCGCAGCAGCAGCAGGCCGCCATGCAGCAGGCCGCTGCCGAGGCGGTCGCGCAGCAGCAGGCCGCCGCCGCCGCGGCCGCTCCGCCACCGGCGGCTCCGGCAGCCGGAGGCTCGGACGTCATCGCCCAGCTCCAGCAGCTCGCCGACCTGAAGGCCCAGGGCATCCTGAGCGACGAGGAGTTCGCGGCCGCGAAGGCCAAGCTGCTCGGCTAGCCGGAATTCCGGTGAGCAGGGCCGACCGGCGTCGGGGGACGCGCGGTCGGCCCTTCGTCGTGCGCAACCCCTGCCCCGGTCCCGCGTCCCGCCGTAGGCTGCTCGGATGACGGATGCCGCGCTCATCGGACCGGTGCCGGCCCCCGAGCTGCACGTGATGACGTACAACATCCGTCGGCGTCTCCCCCACGTCCTCCCAGGCAGCCCCGATCGGTGGAGCACCCGAAGGCCGCTCGTCCGCCGCATCCTCGCTGCGGAGCAGCCCACCATCCTCGGCGTCCAGGAGGCGCTCGCCGACCAGGTCGACGACGTGGGTGATGCGCTCGGGTCCCGATACCGGTGGATCGGGTTCGGGCGCAACCCGTCGGGTCGCGGCGAGCGCTGCCCGATCTTCTACGACGACGACCGGCTCGAGCTCAGGCAGTGGCGGCAGTTCGCGCTGTCGTCCACGCCCGAGGTCGCCGGTTCCCGTTCGTGGGGCAACCTCGTCCGTCGCGTCGTCGTCACGGCCGAGTTCACCGATCGGGCGACGGGGGCCAGGGTGCTCGCGTCCAACACGCACCTCGACCACCTGTCAACCCGCTCGCGCCTCGAATCGGCACGGTATCTCGTCGCTCGGGCGACCGCGGCGAGCGCCGCCGACCCCGAGGCCACGATCGTGCTGACCGGCGACGTCAACGCCGACGTCGACTCCGCCGTCCACCGGCGCCTCACCGAGACCGGCGTGCTGCGCGACACCTGGGAGGCCGCGACCGAGCGGCTGACCCCGCAGTGGGGAACGTTCTCGAACTACCGGCGTCTGCGTCAGGGCGGCAAGCGCATCGACCTCATCCTCGTCGGCCCGGGCGTCGTCGTCGAGCGCACGGGCATCAACGCCGTGCGATTCGACGGCGCCGCGGCATCCGACCACGAACCGGTGCAGGCCGTGATCCGGCCGGCCGCAGCCGTCCGGGCGGAGGCAGCGTGATCACGACCTTCCTCCGCCGGCCGCACGGCGCCGAGCTCGCCGCCGACGCGCTCAGGATCCTCGGTGCCGTCAGCATCGTCGTGGCGGGCATCGGCTGGGGCCCGCTCGCCGCGCTGACGGTGTCGCTCGCCGTCTTCGCGTCGCTCTTCCCCCGCCTGCTCGGCGTCCGTCCGAGCGTGGACCTCGCCTTCGGTGTGGCGGTGCTCGTGTCCGCGTGGAGCAGCGTGCTCGAGGTCTACCTGACGACGCGCTGGTGGGACATCCCCACGCACTTCGTCACCAACGGCCTCACCGCGGCGCTGCTGTACCTCCTGCTCGTGCGAACCGGGGTGATCGCGGATGCCGCGGCGCTGCGGCATCCGTTCGCCTCCGCCGTGCTCCTCACGACCGCACTCGGCCTGTCGCTCGGCGTGCTGTGGGAGGTCGCGGAGTGGTTCGGGCACACCTATGTGGACGAGACGATCTACGTGGGCTACTCGGACTCGATCGGCGACCTCGTGGTCGGCGGCGCAGGCGCACTGCTCGCCGGGTGCACCATGCGGTTCCTCGCCGGTGCGTCGCGATTCACGGAAGGACCGCGGCAGTCGGTCGCGGCTCGGTGAACGGCTGCACCGCAATCGTCCGCGGGGCGTATCCGCCGTCGCAGCGCGGGACTAGGGTGACGACGAGACACTCGATGTCGAGGGCCTCGAGAAGGGAGTCGGACATGCCGGCGCAACGATGGAGCGATCTCTCCCCCAGACGCCAGACCGGGATGCTCATCGCCGCATCCGTGCAGCTCGCGCTCGCGGCCACCGCCTGGACGGATCTCGCCCGCAGGCCCGCCGCACTGATCCGCGGGCCCAAGGCACTCTGGGCCGTGCTCATCGCGGTGAACTTCATCGGTCCGCTGAGCTACTTCGTGGTGGGCCGCCGGCGCTGAACGCGTCGAGGAACCGATCCCGGAAGGCGCTCATCGGCCAGACGGGCCCGTCGGGCGCCGGCAGCATCCCGTCGTGCCAGTGCCATCCCCCGATCGCCTCGAAGACCGTCGGGTCCTTCGAGATGATGCTGATCGGCACGTCATGGCCGGCGCCCTGGCCGCTCACGATCGTCGCGGGCTGGTGGTCGCCGAGCACGACGAGCACGAGGTCCGGGTCGTCGGCCTCGTGCAGGAACGCGAACATCGCGTCGAGCGAGTACTCGATCGACTGGGCGTACGCCCGCTGCACCCTCCTCGGGTCCTGCCAGACGCTGGTCGCCGACTCCCCTTGAGCCGGCTGCGGACCGAACACCGAGCCGTCGCCGACCTTCGACCAGGGCACGAGCCGAGGGAGCGGCGCCCACGGCGTGTGCGACGAGACGAGGTCGATCTCCGCCATGACCGGCTGGTGGTCCCCGGTGAGCTCGTGGTCGGCGAAGTACTTCCACGTGTACTGGTCGGGGATCCGCGCGTACCCGAACGACGGCCCCCGATAGCCGACGTTGTTCGCGTCCAGCAGGGTGTCGAAGTGGTAGAACGAGGTGCCGAAGGACCACGGCTCGGTGTTCGAGGGCACGACGCTGACGGTGCGCCAGCCCGCTCTCCCGAATGCCCGGCTCAGCGTCAGTCGGTCGCTCCGGATGACCGCGCTGTAGAGCGGTTGCCGGTCGATCCACAGCCCCGTCTGGAAGGTGGAGTGCGCAAGCCAGCTGAGGCCCCCGAACGTCGGGGAGGTGAGGAAGGCGCTCCGGGACGTGTAGCCGTCAGCGCGCAGCTGCGCCTCGCCGTCACGGAGCGCCTGGTCCACGCCTCCCGAGAAGCCCGATTCCTGCACCGCCACCTCGCCGTAGCTCTCGATGAAGGCGAAGACGACGTCCTTGCCCTTCAGCGCGGTCAGCAGGTCGGGGCCCGCGACATCCCGGTAGGGATCGGTCGCGATCTGCTCCGGAAGGTCGGCCAGGGCGGCGAGCCCCGCCGCGGCGCGTGCGGCCGAGGCGGTGATGGCCCGGAAGGAGGCGGCGGCCGCGGTCGGCTGCCCGGCGACCGGCTGCGAGCCCACCAGGGCGGCGATGAGCCACGCTGCGGCGAGCGCGGAGATCACGGCCGCGCCGTGCCCGCGATCCGGACGGATCGCGTGTCCCACGCGGAGCGCGGCCCACGACAGGGCGACGATGAGCCCGAGGGCGACGACGATGAGCAGTGCGATGAGCGCGTGCGCCGGGGCGGCGCCGATCGAACCCTGGACGACCCCGAACGCGTCGCTCAGCTGCTGCCAGTCGAGCGGATCGAACGGGATGTCGAGCACGGATCGGTAGCCGGCATCGACGCCGGCGAGCACGAGCGCGGCGACGACCGTGACCGCGAAGCCGGCTGCGGCGATGATGCGCGCCGGGGGCCAGGGAATGAGGAGGAGCAGGAACAGCACGAGGATCGACTCCGCAGGGAGCCCCATGAGCGCCGACGGAGCAGCATCCGCGAGCGCTCGCGGCACGAGCGGCGTCACGACGAGGAGCAGGATCGCGACCACGAGCGAGACCCGATCGCGCGCTCGGGGCATCCACGCGAGTGAACCCCTGCCCCCGCTGTCTCGTGTCATGGTCAGGGGCTCCGCCGGAGGCCTCGATCGGAAGCGAGGATGAACATGACTGCAAGCAACCGGCCCGTCCCGCGGGTCCTTCGGATCCTCAGCGCGATCGTCCTCGCCGCGATCGGCGGGATCCACCTGTTCCTCGTCTTCGACGGCGTCGGCGGCATCCTCGGCGTGTTCTTCGTCCTGAACGGGATCGCCGGCGTCGTGCTGGCGATCGGGATGCTCGTGCTGCACGGGCGGCTCCTGGGTCTGGTCACCGTCCTCAGCCTGCTCTTCGTCATCGCGAGCCTCGCGGCGCTCCTGCTCGCCCTGACCGTCGGCCTCTTCGGCATCACCGAGTCGTGGGACTTCACCCTCGTACCGCAGACGGTCGTCATCGATGCCATCGGCGTCGTGATCCTCGGCATCGCCACGCCGGTCGTGCTCCGCAGCCGGCGGGCCGAATGACGTCTGGTCGGCTCCCGCGATCGACCGGGCGCGTCGGTCACGTCGCGCCCACCTCGACGCGTGGAGCCCGGGTTCGGAGCGCCAGCCACACCACGTCGCGACCGAACGACTCGAGCAGCAGGACCAGTGCGAGGGCGACGACCACGCCCCCGAGCTCGGGGACCAGGCCGGATGCCGCAAGGGTGAGGGCGATTCCCTGCGCGGCCGTCACCACCTTGCGCCAATAGCGATACGGGAGCCGCAGGCGAAGCCTCGGAAGCACCCATCCCGCGGCGACGAAGACGTAGCGCATCAGGCCGATCGCGAGCACCCAGAGGCCGAGGATCGGTGCCACGTACGCACTCAGCACGAGCAGGAGGAACGCGTCCACCTCCATGTCGAAGCGCGCGCCCAACTCCGTCATGGTCCCGGTCCGTCGGGCGACCCACCCGTCCACCGCGTCGAGGACCAGGGCCGAGACGACCAGTCCCACCAGGAGCGGCACCGGGATGGGAGCGACGAAGGATGCCGCGACCAGCCCGGTGATGATCGCGACCAGCGTCGATCTCATCGCCGTGACGGCATTCGCCCAGCCGAGACGGGAGGTGCGCGCGCGGCGCAGTGCTCCGAGCAGGAGGGCGTTGCTCACCACGAGATATGCGAGCGCGGCCATCCAGCCGATCGGCGGCAGCCCCTCGGCGGCCCAGATCACCAGCACGCCCGCACCGCCGAGTCCGGCCAACCCGATCGGTGCGAGGTGAACCTCCTTGATCGCCATCACGTGTCCTTGTCAGGGAGCATCTCACGGAGCATATTCATTCATGTACACGTCTGGCATCCCCGGAAGGTTCACCGAAGGAGGCGTACCGTTGCTCGAGGCCGTGGCGTTCTGGATCGACCGGCCCGGCGTCGGGGTCATGCGACGAGCGTCGATCGGCCCGGTCGGCGAGGGCGACGTGCTCGTCCGCACGAGCCGCACGGGCATCAGCCGGGGCACGGAGACCTCGGTCTTCCTCGGTCGGGTGCCGCCCAGCGAGCACGAGCGAATGCGCGCGCCGTTCCAGGAGGGCGACTTCCCCGGCCCGGTCAAGTACGGCTACCTCAACGTCGGCGTCGTCGAGCAGGGACCCGACGAGTTGCGCGGCCGCACCGTCTTCACGCTGTTCCCGCACCAGTCCGCCTTCGTCGTTCCCGCTGAGGCCGTGGTCCCCCTTCCCCACGGCGTTCCCACCCGTCGTGCGGTGCTCGCCGGCGCGGTCGAGACCGCCGTGAACGTGCTGTGGGATGCCGCCCCCCTGATCGGGGATCGGGTGACGATCGTGGGCGCGGGCATGATCGGATGCAGCATCGCGCGGCTGGCCCGCGGCATCCCGGGTCTCGACGTGGTGCTCGTCGACGTCGACCCGTCGCGTCGCACCGTCGCCGACCGGCTCGGCGTGCGATTCGCCGAACCGGGCGACGCGCCGGGCGACCGCGATCTCGTCGTCAACACGAGCGGGTCGGAAGCCGGGCTGCAGCTCGCGCTCGCATCCGTCGTGACGGATGGGGAGGTGATCGAGGCCAGCTGGTACGGCGACCGGCCGGTCACGCTCGCACTGGGTGCCGACTTCCACTCGCGCCGCCTGTCCATCCGGTCGAGCCAGGTTGGTGCCGTCGCCCGTCCTCGCCGCGGCACGCGCACGACGCGCGACCGGCTGACGCTCGCGCTCGACCTCCTGCGGGATCCTGCGTTCGACGCGCTGCTCACGGGCGACTCCCCGTGGACCGACCTTCCGGCCGTGATGGAGGGGCTCGCGACGGGGCAGGGCGCGGAGCTCTGCCACACGATCGATTGGACGGATGCCGAATGACCTTCACCCTGACCGTTCGGGACCACATGATGGTCGCCCACAGCTTCTCGGGAGCCACGTTCGGGCCGGCGCAGCGCCTGCACGGCGCCACCTTCGTCGTCGACGCGTCCTTCCGCGCGAGCGACCTCGACGCGGACGGCGTGGTCGTCGACATCGGACGCGCGGCCGAGGCGCTCAGCGAGATCACGGGCTCCCTGACCTATCGCAACCTCGACGACGAGGCCGAGTTCGCCGGCATGAACACCACGACCGAACGACTCTGCCAGGTGATCGCCGACCGACTCGCCGAGCGCATCGCCGACGGACGACTCGGGTCTGCCGATGGGCGGCTGTCGTCCATCGAGGTGACGCTGCACGAGTCCCATATCGCCTGGGCGACGTACGAGCGGACGTTGTGAGACGAATGCCAGACGCAGCCGTGCAGTTCCTGGTGCCCGAGGGCATCGAGGATGACGAGCGCGTCAGCGGCGGCAATGTCTACGACCGGCGCATCGGCGAGGCCCTCCGGGCGCAGGGCGTCGATGTCCGAATGGTGCGTGTCGGAGCAGACGGCGGTCTGGAGGTCGCGAGCGCGTTGTCCGCGCTCCGCCGCGACGACGTCGTGCTGATCGACGGATTGCTCGCGGTCGCGGCCGCGCGAGTGCTCGAGGCGCAGTCGACGCGGCTTCGGATGGTCGTGCTGGCGCATATGGTCGCAAGCGCCCTGCCCCGGATCCAGGACCGGGCGTCGACGGCCGAACGGGAGCGCGTGGCGCTGAACGCCGCCCGGCGGGTCATCGCGACCAGCGAGTGGACCCGCTCCGAACTCGTCGCCCGCGCGCTCGCCGAACCCGATCGCATCGTCGTCGCCCGTCCGGGCACCGACCCCGCACCGACGGCGACCGGATCCGCATCCGGGGGCCACCTGCTCTGCGTCGGCGCGGTCGCATTCCACAAGGGGCAGGACGTGCTGGTCAACGCGCTGGCGGGCATGGACGACCTGCCCGGATGGAGCTGCTCGATCGTGGGCTCACTGGACACCGACCCGGAGTTCGCGACCCGGACCGCTGCGGCCATCCGATCGGCTGGGCTCACGGAGCGCATCGAGCTGCCGGGGGTGCTCACGGGTCGCCGGCTCGCCGAGGCGTATCGGGCGGCCGACCTCGTCATCGTGCCGTCGCGCGCCGAGAGCTACGGCATGGTGGCCGCGGAGGCGGTCGCTCGCGGCATCCCGGTCGTGGCGGCTCGCGTCGGCGGGGTGCCGGAGGCGATCGCCGGGAGCACGGCCGCCGTCCTGATCCCCCCCGACGACCCGGTGGCGTTGCGTGCGGTGCTCCGGCAGTGGTGGGCGGAGCCTCCTCGGCGTGCAGTGTTGAAGGCCGAGGCGGTGCGCTCCCGTACCATGAGGCGAACCTGGGCCGAATCCGCTCGGATCGCCGCAACGGTCCTGCGACGAACCCGCCCCGGCGCGGGCGTCGTCGAGTCCGAGCGGCGGCGCGCCGGATGAGCGAGGTCATCGAGGTGAGCAGCGATTGGCTCGCGCTCCGCGAACCCGAGGACGCACGCGCCCGGTCCCGCGACCTCGCGCTCGAAGCAGCCGCACTGCTCGAGCCGGGACCGATCGTGATCCACGACCTGGGAAGCGGGACCGGCTCGATGATGCGATGGCTCGCGCCGAAGCTGCCCGGCCCGCAGACCTGGGTCCTGCACGACTGGAACGCGACCCTCATCGCGCGAGCGGCGCGCGCAGGCGCGACCGATCGTGAAGGACGACCGGTCGCGATCCGCACGCGGAGCGGCGAACTCGCGCACCTCGGGTCCGAGCACCTCGACGGCGCGGCGCTGGTGACCGCTTCGGCGTTGCTCGACGTGCTGACGTCGAGGGAGGTCGGCGCCGTCACCGACGCATGCGTCGCCGTCGGACGCCCCGTGCTGCTGAGCCTCAGCGTGACCGGGCAGGTCCGCCTCGACCCCGGGGATCCTCGCGACGACGCGTTCGAGGCCGCGTTCAACGCGCACCAGCGACGTCGTGCGGGGGCGCGCCGCCTCGTCGGGCCCACTGGCGTCGCGCTCGCGCGACGCCGGTTCCTCGCAGCCGGCTGGAAGGTTCGGACCGCCGCCACCCCTTGGCGGCTCGGCGACCACGATCGACCGCTGCTCGACGAGTGGTTCTCCGGATGGTGCGATGCCGCCCTCGAGGAGCAGGCCGACCTCCGAGCGGACGGCGCGGCGTACCGCGCCCTTCGTTCGTCGCAATCGCGACGCGGTGCGCTGTCAGCCGAGGTCGCGCACGCCGATCTCCTGGCGTGGCCCTGATGTCCCCGATCAGGATCGCGTCGTCCTCGACGAGGATCGGGTCACGGGCACGCGCGGCCTGGGGGTCGCGACGGCTCCGACTCGCGGTGCGTGTGCTCGTGGGGGTCGGCGTGCTCATGGCGGTGGTCGCCCAGGTCGGCACGGGGCCGTTCGTGCACGGGCTGCTCAGCGTCGACCTGCGCGTCATCGTCGCCGCGCTCGCGCTCTCCGCTACGGCGACCGCTGCCGCAGCCTGGCGCTGGAGCATCATCGCGAAGCGACTCGGGGTGGGGCTGCCCTACCGACGCGCCATCGGCATGTACTACCGGTCGCAGCTGCTGAACACGGTGCTTCCCGGTGGCGTGGTGGGCGATGTGCAGCGTGCCCTCACGCAGGGACGTGACGCCGGCGACGTCGGGCAGGGCGCTCGGGCCGTCGTCATCGAGCGCACCGTCGGGCAGGTCGTGCAGGTCGCGCTCGCGGTGGTCGTCATCGCGTGCTTCGGCGCTGAGTTCCAGGGCTACCTGCTTGCAACGACCGGCCTCGTCGTCACCGTGATCGCACTCGCCACGCTCGCCATGACCGCGACGAGCGCCCGGGCGCGCGCGACGCTGCGACGCGAGCTCGAGGAGCTCTCGGCCGGTGTGGGATCCGCCCGCGCGCTCCTGCAGGTCGTCGTCGCGTCGATCGTGGTGGTCGCCTGCCACGTCGTCACGTTCGGCGTCGCGGTCGCTGCGGTGGGAGCGAGCGTGCCGCCGATGCGCCTCGCCGCCCTCGCGCTCGTCGTGCTGCTCGCGGGATCCATCCCGTTGAACCTCGGTGGCTGGGGTCCGCGCGAGGGGATCGCCGGCTGGACGTTCGCCCTCGCCGGCCTCGGCGCCTCCGCGGGTGTCGCCGCCGCCACCCTGTTCGGCATCCTGGCGATGATCGCCGTCACCCCGGCGCTCGTCGTCGCCGCGACATCCGCCGCTCGAAGCGCGCAAACGACCGCACCCGAGCGTACGGTCGTTCTCACCGGCACGGGCCGGAAGGAGGAATCGTGATCGACCGTCCGTACGTGATCCTCAGCGCAGCCATGTCCATCGACGGATACCTCGATACGGCTTCCCCGCCGCGTCTGGCGCTCTCGAACGAAGCGGACTTCGACCGGGTCGACGAGGTGCGCGCGCACTGCGACGCCATCCTCGTCGGAGCACGCACCGTCCGGGCCGACAATCCGAGGTTGCTCGTGCGCAGCGAGGAGCGTCGGAGTCGGCGCGAGGCCGAAGGCCGTCCCCCGTCGCCCTGGAAGGTGACCGTCACGGCGACCGGCGACCTCGATCCGCAGTCGAGGTTCTTCACCTTCGGAGACACGGAGAAGCTGGTCTACTGCCCCAGGTCCGCGACGCGCGACATCCGGGAACGGCTCGGTGATCGTGCGACCATCGTGGGATTGGCCGACGAGCTCACCGCGGTCGATCTCGTCGGCGAGCTGCACGACCGGGGTGTGCGGACGCTCCTCGTCGAAGGCGGCGGAACCGTGTTCACCCAGTTCCTGGCGTCCGACCTCGTCGATGAGCTCCAATTGGCGATCGCCCCGTTCTTCGTCGGCGACCGGCGAGCCCCGCGCTTGATCGGCGACGGCACGTTCCCGTGGAATGCCGACCGCCGCGCACCCCTCGCTGAGAGCCGTCGAGTCGGCGACATGGTGCTGCTGCGGTATGCACTGTCAGAGCGCGGACCAGCATCCGGTGCTTCCCTCCCCGGCGGACCGGACTAGCCTGACGCCCGTGGCCCAGGCAGCTTCGCCCGTGCGCGCGTGGATCGGCACGATCGTCTTCCTCCTCCTCGCGCCCGGAATCGTCGCCGGTATCATCCCGTGGCTCATCTCCGGTTGGCGTTGGTACGACTGGGGCACAGCCGCCTGGGTCGTGCTGCCGATCGCCTGGATCGCGATCGGCGTCGGGGTGGGCTTCCTCCTGCACGCCTTCGCGCTGTTCGCCCTGCACCGCGGAACGCCCGCTCCGGTCGCTCCGACTGCGACGCTCGTCGTGACCGGGGTCTACCGATACGTGCGCAATCCGATGTACCTGTCGGTGCTCGCGATCGTCCTCGGCCAGGCGCTGCTGTTCGGCAGCTGGTCGCTGCTCGTCTACGCCGTCATCGTGCTCGCCGCGGTGGTGGCGTTCGTGAAGGGCTACGAGGAGCCGACCCTCACCGAGACCTACGGCGAGCAGTACGCCGCCTACCGGCGCAACGTCCCGGGCTGGTGGCCGCGGCTCACGCCGTGGCGCCGCTGACCGTCACTGCTGCATCCTCGGATCATCCGTGGGGTCGGCATACGTGGTGGGGCAGCCCTGCGCGAGCGCCTCGGGACGCAGTTCGAAATGCCAGGGCTCGTTGTCGTAGATCGGGCACAGGCCGTAGCGGGCGCCGTTCGCCGCCAGCCACGCGTCGGCGTCGGCGTCGCCGATGTCGACGGCGTCTCCCGAGACATGGGCCGACGTGGCCGCCGAGGCGACCCATCTGGCTGCCTCCGCTTCCGAGCCGTACGTGGCGACCGCATCGCGCTGCAGCTGCTCCTGGTACCCCGCGGACCGCCAGCCGCTGTTCACCACGAAGCCGATGCCGTCCGTTGCGGCATCCGTCGCCGCGTCGCGCAGCGCAGCGAGCAGCTCGGGGTCGAGATCGCCGACGCCGGGGTACTCGTCGTCGAACACCGTCACGCCGTCGGGCATCATGCCGTCGGCCTCGCTGAGGTCGCCGATGGTCGCGCCGTCGGGCATGACCGGCGCCGCACCCGCGTCACCGCGCGCACCCTCACCGAATGACGAGGCCGACGACGAAGAGGCCGGCGCAATGAGCGTTCCGAGCACCGTCGCGGCGGCGATGACGAGGAGGAGGGCGACGACGATCGCGGCGAACATGCGCCGGGCGCGGCGTCGGCTCGGGGACCGGGACGGGGTGGTTCGACTCATGTTGCCAGCCAACGCGACCGCGCGTTGCCCGGGCGTATCCGCATTCGGATACGCCGACGATATGCGTCGGCTCCTAGCATTGCCAGCATGCGCGTGTTGGTGGTCGAGGACGAGCCGTTCATGGCGGAGGCCATCCGCGATGGGCTGCGCCTGGAGGCGATCGCGGCGGACATCGCCGGCGACGGGGACGCCGCGCTCGAGCTGTTGAGCGTCAATTCCTACGACCTCGCCGTGCTCGACCGCGACATCCCGGGTCCGTCCGGCGACGAGGTGGCGGCGAGCATCGTCGCCTCGGGCAACGGGATGCCGATCCTGATGCTCACCGCCGCCGATCGGCTCGACGACAAGGCCTCAGGGTTCGGGCTCGGTGCCGATGACTACCTCACCAAGCCGTTCGAACTGCGGGAACTCGTGCTCAGGCTCCGCGCGCTCGACCGCAGGCGGGCCCACAACCGACCGCCGGTGCACGAGATCGCCGGGCTGCGCCTGGATCCGTTCCGCCGCGAGGTGTTCCGTGACGGACGCTACGTCGCGCTGACGAGGAAGCAGTTCGCGGTGCTCGAGGTCCTCGTCGCCGCCGACGGCGGGGTGGTCAGCGCCGAGGAGCTGCTCGAGCGCGCGTGGGATGCGAACGCCGACCCGTTCACCAACGCCGTGCGCATCACGGTCTCGGCCCTGCGCAAGCGGCTCGGCGAGCCGTGGGTCATCGTCACCGTGCCCGGCGTCGGGTATCGCGTCGAAGCCGAGGCATCCGGCTCAGCCGAAGGCGGCGCGCGTGGCTAGGCCGCCGGGAATGAGCGTCCGCCTCAAGCTCACGCTCAGCTACGCGGGCTTCCTGATGGTCGCGAGCTTCCTGCTGCTCGCGGCCGTGTGGCTGTTCCTCCTCCGCTACGTGCCCGCTCGCGCGAGCGAGACGATCGACGGGTTCGTGCCCGGTCGCGACGATCTCGTCCGCGCGTTCGGTCCGGTCGTCGCGTGGGTCCTCCTCTTCCTGCTGGCGTTCGGCCTCGTCGGCGGCTGGTTCCTCGCCGGGCGCATGCTCGTGCCATTGGCACGGATCACGGATGCCACCCGGCGGGCCGCGAACGGGTCACTCTCCTACCGCATCGAGCTCGAGGGACGGAACGACGAATTCCGCGAGCTCGCGGACAGCTTCGACGCCATGCTCGCCCGCCTCGAGGCGCAGGTCGCGGAGCAGCGGAGGTTCGCCGCCAACGCCTCGCACGAGCTGCGGACCCCGCTCGCCATCACGCAGACGCTGCTCGAGGTCGCGCGCAACGACCCCGACCGCGACCACGGCGCACTCATCGAGCGCCTGCGCATCGTCAACGACCGCGCGATCGCCCTCACCGAGGCGCTGCTCCTGCTCAGCCGCGCCGACCAGCGGTCATTCACCCGGGAGGAGGTCGACCTGTCCCTCCTGGCCGACGAGGCCATCGAGACACTCCTGCCCCTCGCCGAGCAGCGCGGCGTCGGCCTCGAGACCACCGGCGAGATCGCGCCCACGTTCGGCTCGCACGCGCTGCTGCTGCAGATGACCACGAACCTCGTGCACAACGCCATCGTGCACAACCTGCCCGACCACGGCACGGTGCACGTGAGCACCGCCATCGATGCGCGCTCCGTGACGTTGACGGTCGAGAACACCGGCGAGCACCTCGCACCGCACGTCGTCTCCACGCTGACCGAGCCGTTCCAGCGGGGCACCGAACGCCTCAGGGGCGACCATGCCGGTGTCGGTCTCGGCCTCGCGATCGTGGCGAGCATCGTCACCGCGCACGACGGACGGCTGACCATCGTCGGTCGTCCCGAGGGAGGGATGCGCGTGACGGCGGCCCTCCCGGTCGCGACGGCGGGCCCGATCCGATGAGCGTCGACGAGCTGCCCAGGTCGTCGCCGACGGACGGTGGGAGTGAGGCGGCACGATCGCGCAGTCGCAGCCTGCCAGCCCTGTTCGCCGTGTACCTGGTGCTGCTCACGTGGATCGTGATCTGGAAGCTCGAGCTCCCATTCGTCGGAACGGGCGACCTGCGCCAGCTCAAGCTCGTCCCCTTCGCGCCGAGCACGTGTGACGGGGCCAGCTCGCCCTCCGAAGTGGTCGTGAACATCCTGCTCTTCGTCCCCTTCGGCCTGTACCTCGGCCTCCTCGCGCCGGCCTGGTCCTGGTGGCGGACGACGGCCATCGTCGCGGGTGCGAGCCTCGCGATGGAGGTGCTCCAGTACGTGCTGGCCGTCGGGAGTTCCGACGTCACCGACCTCATCACGAACACCGTCGGCGGGCTGGCCGGACTCGCCGTGCTCGCGCTCGCGCGACGCCGGCTGGGCGAGCGCACCGGCCTGGTCATGTCGCGGTGCTGCGCCGTCCTGACCGTGATCGCGCTGCTGGCGGCGGCGATCGTCGTCGTCTCCCCGCTGAGCTTCGCACCGCCGCGCGACGTCCTGGTCGACGGGCCTGCTGCTCCAGGAGCAGCGACGGGCATCGACTCGGTCGAGCGCCGTCGGCTGGATCGCGCGACCCACGCGCGGTACTGCCGGGAGAACCCGTTCTGACGTAGCCTGCTCGGAGACCGGTGACGAGGCCGCTGCCGGCGAAGGAGACCCCGATGGCGAACCTCGTGGAGACGACGACCGGTCGATCCGTCGCGCAGGTGGTGGACGCCCTGCTGGCGGCGCTTGCGCGCCGTGGCATCCACGTGTTCGCCGTCATCGACCACGCCGCGGCCGCCCGGAACGCCGGCCTGGAGCTGCCAGATGAGACCGTCGTGATCTTCGGCGATCCGGGCGTCGGCACCGCCTTGATGCTGGCGGACGCGCGCGTGGGAATCGACCTGCCGCTGCGGATCCTCGCCTGGTCGGACAGCCGAGGCACGCATGTCGCCTATCGCGACATCCGGGATCTCACCGAGACGTTCGACGTGACCTCAGCGCAGGAGACGATCGGTCGGCTGGGCGGGTTGCTGCCGCAACTCGTCACGGAGATGACGACCGGCGACTGATCCCCGCCCCGTCCGCGCCGTTTCCGTGTTCACTGGCGTTATGGACGGATTGCCCCTCTGGCTGTTGGCCGTGATCTTCGTCGCCGCCGCGGTGGTGGTGTGGGTCGCCGGCGTCCAGTTGTCGCGCACGACGGATGTGCTGGACGCGCGGCTGGGCATCGGCAGCGCCCTCGGCGGGCTGGTCGTGCTGGCGATCGCGACGAACCTGCCCGAGATCGCGATCACGGTCAGCGCGGCGATATCCGGGAACATCTCGGTGGCGGTCGGCAACATCCTCGGAGGCATCGCCCTCCAGACGGTCGTGCTGGTCATCCTCGACGTCTTCGGCAGGCGGGCTCCGGGCGCCCGCCCGTTGACATATCGCGCCGCCTCCCTGGTGCTGGTCGTCGAGGCCGTGATGGTGGTGGCCATCCTCACGGTCGTGATGGCGGGCACGCAACTGCCGGCCGATGCGCTCTTCGGGCGCCTCACCGCCGATGTGGTGCTGATCGCGGTGCTCTGGGTCGCCGCCCTCGTCCTCGTGCGGCGTGCCTCCGTGGCCCTGCCCTGGCAGGCGACCGGAGCGGCGCCGACCTCGACGCCCGGACCGCGCCGCCGACGCCGCCGGCCCGAGCCGCCCCACGCGTCGATGAGCACGGCGAAGGCATGGCTGGTCTTCACGATCGCGGCGCTGGCCACGCTGGGAGCCGGCGTCGCGCTGGAACGCAGCGGGGATGCCGCGGCCGACGTCCTCGGCATGTCGGGCCTGCTCTTCGGTGCCACGTTCCTGGCGCTTGCGACGTCGCTTCCCGAGATCTCCACGGGGCTTCAGGCGGTGAAGCAGGGAGACGACGACCTCGCCGTCAGCGACATCTTCGGCGGCAACGCCTTCCTCCCCGTGCTCTTCCTGGTCGCCACGCTGATCACCGGCAGGGCGGTGCTCCCCGACGCCGGAGCGGCCGACATCTACCTCACCGCGCTCGGAGCGCTCCTCACGCTGGTCTACGTGGTCGGCCTCATCTTCCGCCCGACGCGACGCGTGCTCGGAATGGGCGTCGACTCGTTGGTCGTGCTGGTGCTCTACGTCATCGGCATCGTGGGGCTCTTCGCGATCGCCGGCAGTGGATGAGAGCCAGGTGGAGCATTCGATCAGCCCGCGGATGACAGACTGTTCGGGTCCGTGCAACGACTCAGGGGAGATCATGAACGACAATCGACCAGACCTCAGCGGCGACTGGGACCTGGACCCCGCCCACACTCGCATCGGCTTCTCGGCCAAACACGCCATGGTGGCGAATGTCCGCGGTGCCTTCAACGACGTCACCGGCAGCCTGCACGTCGATTTCGACGACACGACCAAGTCGACCGCCGAGATCGTGCTCAAGGTTGCCAGTGTGGACACCCGCAACGCGCAACGCGACGAACACTTGCGCAGCGCCGACTTCTTCAACGTCGAGAAGTGGCCCGACGTCGTCTTCAAGAGCAGCAGGATCGAGGAGGTGGGTGACAACGCCCTCGTCGTCTCGGGCGACCTGACGATTCGCGACGTCACGAAACCGATCACCATTCCGATCGAGTTCACCGGCGTGGAGACTGACGCCTTCGGCGCACTGCGTGCCGGATTCGAGGGCACGCGGCGCATCGACCGCCGGGAGTACGGCCTGGAGTGGAACATGCCGCTCGACTCAGGCGGCTGGCTCGTCTCGGAGAAGATCACGCTCGAGTTCGAGATCTCGGCGATCAAGCGCGAGAGCGACGCACAACAGGCCGCCTGAGGTTGGGGCGCGCAGATCGCCGCGCCCGAGCGGCAGCCTGAGCTCGAACGCGAGTCGCCCGGTCTCCATCGGCTGCCTGGTCGGAACCCGTACAGCTCGGAATAAGCCCCGCGGTCGCTCGCCGTCCGCGGTAGCCTGCGCACATGGGTAACGTCGAGCGACGGTCATCCGCGAATGAAGCCGGGCGCCGGGTGCGCAAGCGTCTGCCGCGGCGGGGCCTGGCCGAGCTGGTCCTCCCTGTCGACCGGGATCCCCTCGGCATCCTCGAGGAACAGCACGCGTCGAGACTGAAGGATCTCGTGCCGGTGCGGGTGGGACGGATGCTGCAGTCGCCGTTCTCGTTCTACCGGGGCACGGCGGCGGTCATGGCGGCCGACCTGCGCGGTGCACCCACCACCGACCTCGAGGTCGTCGCCTGCGGCGACGCCCACATCTCGAACTTCGGCTTCTTCGCCTCGCCCGAACGCGCGCTCGTCTTCGACCTCAACGACTTCGACGAGGGCGGCGTCGCGCCGTGGGAGTGGGACGTGCGCCGGCTCACCGCGAGCGTGTACCTCAGCGGGCGTGACATCGGCTTGAGTGAGGATGCATGCCGCGACGCGGCCTTCGACGCGGCTGACGCGTATCGCGAGATGTTGCGGGGCTATTGCCGCCTCTCCACGCGAGAGCGCTACTACACCCGGGTCGACACGTCCTCGGTCGCGCGTCACCTCGGGGAGAAGGGCGAGCGGACGGTCCGCAAAGCGGCGAAGAAGGCCCGCGCACGCACGTCCGAGCGGCTCCTGCAGCGCCTGACGACGATTTCGGTCGACGGCGGCCTCCGCATCGTCGATCAACCTCCCATCCTGCGCCACGTCGATCACGCGACCTTGGGCGAGGTCACCGATCTCTTCACCCAATACCGCGCGACCCTGCGCGAGGACATCGCGTTCCTGCTGGAGCAGTACCGGGTGGTCGACTTCGCCCTGCGGGTCGTCGGTGTCGGCAGCGTCGGCACCCGCTGCTACCTGCTCGCAGTCGAGGGCCCCACCGGCGACATGCTGTTCCTCCAGGCCAAGGAGGCTCCGCCGTCCGTCTTGACGACGTACGGGGGCCGTCGGTCGATCATCCCCGGTCGCCCCGACGTGACCGACTTCATCGAGGGCCACCGCGTCGTCGCCGCCCAGCGGATCCTGCAGGCGAACTCCGACCTCTTCGTCGGATGGATGCGCGGCTGGGCCGGTGACTCCGCGGACCGTCGCCGGGTGGACTACTACTGGCGGCAGTTCCGCGACATGAAGGGGTCGATCGAGCCGGACACGCTCGACACCGAGCAGTTCCGCTCGTACGGGGCGCTGTGTGCCGCACTCCTGGCTCGGGCGCACGGGCAGTCCCCCGCCTCGGCTGCGATCGTGGGCTATCTCGGCCGATCCGAAGAATTCGCCGAGGCGACGGCGGCATGGTCGGCCGCGTACGCCGATGTCACCGAGGCCGACTTCGAGTTGCTGCGCCGAGCCGTCGCATCCGGACGCCTCCCGGCCGAGACCGGAGTCTGACCGCGGTTCGGGGCGTGCACTCACGGACGCCGTCGCGAGGCTCACGTTCGGGTTCGGGGCGCGTACCGTCGGCGGTCCCTACCAGTCAGCCGGACGCCGATCTCCAGCGCGCCCGCGCCCGAGCCATGCTGGATCCACTCGGCGGGTGTCGTTCAGCGGCTTTCACGTCGGAGACGTGGGGCGCGACGTCCCCCTGCGATTCCTCGTCGGGTGCGGTTCGGTAATCCCGCCGGAACGCGGGGATGGTCAGCCAGTGCAGCATACCGGTGTCGGTATCGAGCAATTGGACGCCTCCGGCCATGACCGTGTTGACGATGTACGTTCGACCGGTTCGGGTATTCCGGTACGTGTGACCTGGGGTCGGCGCTGCCATTGCGGCCCTCTCCCTCGGGTTCAGGTGACAGGCACTCATCTTCCGCGGACGTGGTGACGCGCGCAATGTTCCGCCCACTCCCTTGACACGGCGCATTCGCGCGTCACCGGGAACGACCGACTCATCGGGCCATGCTTCGACCGGCACGACCCTTGAGGGGTTCTCGATGGGAGGATCACATCCCTTAACGTCAGAAGTCCCGGAAACCCTTAGGTTTCCGGGACGTTCTGGTCGGGCTGACAGGATTTGAACCTGCGACCCCTTGACCCCCAGTCAAGTGCGCTACCAAGCTGCGCCACAGCCCGATGCCGACCGCATTCGCGGAAGACAACTTGACCATCATAGCGGCATTCGAAGGAGTGCTCGTGCACACGGGGCGGGCCGATGCCGCTGCCCAGCCCTGGGCCCGCAGGGCTGATGCACGGCGCGGACATAGCCAACGCAGAGGTGCGCCTCCTAGCTTCGTGGGGACCGATCACGGTCGCACATGCAGACGAGCGGGGCCGCGGATGCCGCGAGCCGCCGCCGAACGAGGAGGACCCTTGCCCACCACGAACCGCCGCCCCGCGCCCAACCTTCCGCTCATCGGCCTCTGGGTCGCCGCCGTCGTCGTCGCGGGCGCGGGCACCTGGATGGTCCTGAGCGGCAATGCCGGCCAGGCGGACTTCTACAACCAGGGCGGCTCGGACCCTGCCGAATTGCTCGGCCTGCAGTCGAGGGCCACGATCGGCGGGTTGCTCATCGCCGCGGGCGTCCTGGGTATCCTCCTCGCCCTCGCGACCCACGCGCGCACTCGAGCGGCGGCCCTGACGGCGAACCAGTCGTCCGCTACGCCGCCGGACGCGACATCCGACGTGCTCGGCGACGTCGACGACCTGGACGAGGAGGACGGCGAGCGCGTCCCGGCCGGAGCCGACGCCGGGGTGGTGCAGGCGCCGGACGACCTGACCGACCAGCCCACGGCCGAGCCCGAGCGCGACGCCGAGCCTGCCCGCGCGTGACGCCCGCGGCATCCGTCGTCAGAGATGCCTGCGCACCGCGTCCATGAACGCGCCGGGGTCGTCGACCCAGAGGCGCAGCCCGGTGATCACCTGGTCGCCGCCCTTGGGCGGGAGCCCGGGAAGGCGCACGACGGTCGGGCGCTCGAGCTCGATCTCGATGTCGGTCTCGTCCTGCATGCGGAAGACGAGCACGCGCGCGTCATCCGTCGCTTCGATCCGCGGCGATTTCGGCTCGTCGACGCGCGTGACGCGCGCGACCGAGGCGATGTCGTCCCAGCTCAGGTGGAGGTCGGTCTCGAGGCCCTGTCGCACGCGGATGCCGTCGGGGCCGACCAGGTGCGGCCGCATCAGGTACGCGCAGAGCAGGCCGAACATCCAGGTGACACCCCAGATGCCGAGGACGAGGAACGTGACACGGACCGCGGGCCAGCGGTGCACGATGAGGTCGATGATCGGGATCTCGACGGCCGAGAGCACGATGAAGATCATGAGCACCGTAAAGACGGGCTTGTGATAGCCGAACCCGGCGGCGCCCTGCGGAACGGCTCGGCGGCGAGCGATGAACCGCCCGATGTTCGCGTAGATCTTCAGCTCGACGAGCAGGGCGCGCTGCAGGAGGCTGCCGATGCGCTGCCACACGGATGCCGCGGGGCGGCGGGTCGCCACGACGGTCATGCCGGGGCCTCCATCCGGTCGGCCTGACGGGCTTCCTCGGCGGCGACCAGTTCGCGCAGCCGTGCCGCGATCGCGTCGATGCCGCGCTCGAGGGCCGGTCGGTCGGCGGGTGCGACCGCGCCGAGGAGGTCGGCCGTGAGCTCGGCGTGCTCGCGCTGCATCTCGCGCATCAGCTGCTCGGCGGATGCCGCGAGCGAGACGATGATCGCCCGGCGATCGGTCGGGTGGGGCGACCTGGTCACGTACCCGCCCGCTTCGAGCGCGTCGACGAGCCCGGTGATGTTGCGGGGGCTCACCTCGAGCCTCGCCGCGAGCGCGTGCTGGGTGGACGGACCCGAGTGCGCGAGGTCCCAGAGCACTCGGGTGCGCGCGGGCGTGAGCGGCGTTCCGCTGAATGCGCGCGCCATGTCCTTCTGGAACAACTCGCCGATCTCGAGCAGTCGGTCGAGCACGGTGATCGCGGTGGCCATATCGTGATGATACTACATCATTACCTATCTTCACGAACCGGCCCATGCGGGTCGATGCCGGATGTCGCCCCTCGCCGATACCGTGGTCGTCATGGATGCCCGCGTCACCGTCGACACCCCCAGCGCCGCACTGCGCATCATCCCCGCGCAGGACGCGCCGTTCGCCGACGTCGAGGCCGTGTTCGGCACGAAGGGCGATCCGGCGCACTGCTGGTGCCAGTGGTACAAGATCCCCGGCAGCGACTGGCGAGGCATCGGCGACGAGGCGCTGCACGATCGATTGGCCGCCCAGCTGGCCACCCCCGACGCCGGGCCGGGGCTGCTGGCATATGACGGCGAGACCCCGGTGGGCTGGTGCGCGGTCGAGCCGAGAGTCGATCTCATCCGCCTGCAGCGGAGTCGCATCATCACTGACGGCACCCAGCACCCCGACTTCGGCGACCCCGAGGTCTGGGCGGTGACCTGCTTCGTGGTGCCCCGCGCCCATCGGCGCAAGGGCGTCGCCGGCGCCCTGACCGAGGCGGCGGTGAGCTACGCCCGCGAGCACGGGGCGCGTATCCTCGAGGGCTACGCGATCGACCCGTCGGCCCGTGGCAAGACCCCCGCGGCCGACCTGTTCCATGGCACGGTCACGATGTTCGAGGGCGCCGGGTTCGAGGAGGTCGCACGGCCCACGGCCGACCGCGCGATCATGCAGCTCCGGCTCTGACGACCGGGCGCCGCCCGTCACTCCATGATCAGGTCGCGGAGGCGATCACTCCGCAACGAGGTCGCGGAGCCGGTCGACGACGTCCGGCAGCTTCCGCAGGTGGTCGGCCGCGCGCGCATCCGCCGCCGCCGCCAGCTGCTCGAACACGAGCGATGCGCCGCCCTCGTGCGCCACGTGCGCCCCAGTGCGTCGGGCATGCACGGCGAACAGCACCTCATCGCGGTGGTCGCCCAGCACGTCATGCAGGTCGTCGCCGACCTCCGCGAGCGCCCGCACATGGGTCCCGAACAGCGCGACCGGGTCGTCGGTGAGCGCCTCGGCGGCGTAGCGCAGCCGGCGGCCCGCCTTGCGCACCTCGTGCAGGGCCTCATCGTCTCCCCCGTCCCGCACCCGGTCGGCGCGACGGAGCGTGCGACGGGCCTCATCGTCGATGAGACGGCGCAGCACGTCGAGTGCGAGCTCGGTCGCCGGCGGCGCCAGCGGAGGTGACGCGAGGAAGGCGTCGAGCTCGGCCCGACGCGCGCCCGCTCGAGGCAGCGCCTGGCGGTCCACGAAGCGCGCGTGCGCCAACGCGTAGTCCGCGCGCTCGGCATCGAGCAGGCGGGCGCGGGCCACGTCGCGCTGCGCCGCATCGACGCCCGCGGCTTCGTCCGCGGCCTCCTCGAGCGCGCGCTCGGCGACCTGCACACGCACCTCGATGTCCCTGACGACCCCGAGCTCGGCCCCCAGCTCGCTGTACCGTCGGCGGAGTGAGACGACCGGTGCAGCGTCGAACACCGGCGTGAACGCCGCGAGGACGCTGCGGACCCGGCGCACGTGCGTGCGGAGCTGGTGCACGCCGTCGGGCTCGTCGGCGAGGGCGGCGGACTCGAGCTGCGGCATCCGACCACCGATCGCGCGCAACGCCGTCGTCACGGCCGTGCCGGCGTCGAGGTCTGCGTCGTACCCCATGACGCAATGCTAACCACGAGGCGCGCGGCCGAGGCGAACGGCCGCGCCGCCCCGCGGGTCAGCTCCGGGTCGTGCAGATGACGAGGGGGATCTCCCTGCTTGTCCGGCGCTGGTACTCCGCGTACCCGGCGTATGCGGCGACGATGCGGGGCCAGAGCTCCGCCCGCTCCTCGGGCGTCGCCGTCCGGGCCACCATGGCGGTCCTGACCCCGCGCCGCGTCACCTCCACCTCGGGGTGGGCGACGAGATTGAGGTACCAGCCGGGGTGATGGTCATCGCCGCCGCGCGAAGCGACGAGCACGAGACGCTCCGGCTCGTCGACGGGCGCCGAGAGCACGACGGTGCGGGGCGCGCCGCTCCGACGACCGATCGTGTGCAGCTCCACGATCGGCATGCCGGCGATGCGGGCAGCCACACGCCACCCGAACACCGCAAGCACGCCGCGATGGAACGCCGAGAGCAGGCGGAAGCCGAGATCGGCGGCCCGGCCGCGACGGGCCATGTCGCCCGACCCCGCCTAGCGCTGCCGCTTCTCGCGGACGCGCATGTTGATCACGATGGGCGAGCCCTCGAAGCCGTAGATCTCACGGAGGCGACGCTGGATGAACCGGCGATAGCCCGGGTCGAGGAATCCGGTCGTGAACAGCACGAATGTCGGCGGACGGCTCGCGGCCTGCGTGCCGAACAGGATGCGGGGCTGCTTGCCGCCGCGCACCGGGTGGGGGTGCTCCTGCGTGAGCTCGGTCAGGAACGCGTTGAACTTGCCGGTGGCGATGCGCGTGTCCCACGACTCGAGCGCGACCTCGAGGGCGGGCACGAGCTTCTCGAGGTGGCGGCCGGTCCTCGCGGAGATGTTCACCCGCGGGGCCCATGCGACGTGGTGCAGGTCCTGCTCGATCTCGCGCTCGAGGTACCGGCGGCGGTCGTCGTCGAGGAGGTCCCACTTGTTGTAGGCGAGCACGAGTGCCCGGCCCGACTCGAGCACCAGGTCGATGATCCGCACGTCCTGCTCGGAGATCGGCTGCGAGACGTCGAGCAGCACGACCGCGACCTCGGCCTTCTCGAGCGCGGCCTGCGTGCGCAGGGACGCGTAGAAGTCGGCGCCCTGCTGCAGGTGCACGCGACGGCGGATGCCCGCGGTGTCGACGAAGCGCCAGATCTTGCCGCCCAGCTCGATCTGCTCGTCGACCGGATCGCGGGTGGTGCCGGCGAGCTCGTTCACGACGACCCGCTCCTCGCCGGCGGCCTTGTTCAGCAGGCTCGACTTGCCGACATTCGGGCGCCCGAGGATGGCGACGCGGCGCGGGCCGCCGAACTCGTCCTTGGCGACGGCGGAGACCTGCGGGAGGACCTTGAAGACCTCTTCGAGCATGTCAGCGACACCACGGCCGTGCAGTGCGGACACCGGGTGGGGCTCCCCCAGCCCGAGGTTCCACAGCGCGGCGGCCTCAGGCTCCTGGCGGGCGTCGTCGACCTTGTTCGCGACGAGGAACACGGGCTTCTTCGTCTTGCGGAGCAGCCGTACGACGTGCTCGTCGGTCGAGGTGGCGCCCACGGTCGCGTCGACGATGAACAGCACGACGTCGGAGAGGTCGATCGCGACCTCGGCCTGGGCCGCGACGGAGGCGTCGATGCCCTTCGCGTCGGGCTCCCAGCCACCCGTGTCCACGAGGGTGAAGCGGCGGTCGAGGTACTCGCCCTTGTAGGAGACGCGGTCGCGCGTCACGCCGGGCGTGTCCTCCACCACGGCTTCGCGTCGGCCGAGGATGCGGTTGACGAGCGCGGACTTGCCGACGTTCGGTCGTCCGACGATGGCGATGACCGGCAGTGCGGGAAGGTAGCGGATGCCTTCCTCGCCCTCCTCCGAGATCTCGAGGACCTCGAGGTCGTCCTCGTCGAGCTCGTAGTCGGAGAGCCCCGACCGGAGGGCCGCCGCACGCTGCTCGGCGAGGTCGTCATCGACGTCGGCGAGCCGCTCGGCGAGGTCGTCGGCGGCGACGGACTCGTCGTCGTACTCGTCTCGCTGGTCGGTCATGGTCTCTCCTCTGGGTCTGCTGCGCTCACTACGGCACGTCGCGGTGCTCCTGCACCGCCTCGGGCCGTGCAGCCCGGATGACGCCGATGACCGCATCGACGGTCTGCTCGAAGTCGAGCGCCGTCGAGTCCACGGTCGTGACGCCCTCGGCGGCGGTCATGAAGTCCACGACCTTGGAGTCCGCCTCGTCGCGCCGGTGGAGCTGTTCACCCGCAGCGAGCGCCTGGTCGCCGACGAGCTCCGCGGAGCGCCTCGCTATTCTAACGTCTTCCGCAGCGGTCAACAGGATCCGCACGGGGGCATCCGGCGCGACGACCGTCGTGATGTCGCGCCCCTCGACGACGATCCCCGGTCGGGGCTCGGCGACCATGATGGCGCGGAACAGCTCGATGAGGTGCGCACGCACCTCGGGCACCCGCGCGACGCGGCTGACGACCGCCGAGATCGCGGGGTCGCGGATGGCGTTGGTCACGTCGATCTCGCCCACGTGCACGGCATAGCCGGCGGGGTCGGTGCCGATGCGGTAGGCGAAGCTCGGCAGGCACGAGACGACGGATGCCGCGTCGTCGGTGTCCACCCCGGATGCCTCGGCATGCCAGGCCAGCGCCCGATACGCGGCACCGGTGTCGAGGAAGCCGAAGCCGAGCCGGCTCGCGACCTCCTTGGAGACGCTGGACTTGCCGCTGCCGGCTGGGCCGTCGACGGCGACGACGACGGGAACGATGGGCGGGTGTGGCACGGTCATCCTGCGATCCGCCAGCCGCGTGCGGCCAGCTCGGTGGTGAGTCGGTCTGCGGCTTCGGGCAGCACCGCGATCTCGGCGAGTCCGACCTGGCGGCCGGGCGAGTGCTCGAGCCGGAGGTCTTCGAGGTTGACGCCGATCTCGCCGACCTCGGCGAGCAGTCGCGCGAGTTCGCCTGGCCGGTCGTCGACCATGACGATCACCGTCGTGAAGCGCTTGTCGGTGCCGTGCTTGCCGGGGAGGCGCTCGACGCCGGTGTTGCCGCCGGTGAGTTCCTCGGCCACGCGACGCCGGGCGCCCGGCGCAGCGGGATCGGCGAGGGCGTCGATGAACCGGTCGAGGTCGTCGCGATAGGCGACGAGCACGTCGCGCACCGGTGCGGCGTTGGCGCCGAGGATCTGCACCCAGAGGTCGGGGTCGCTCGCGGCGATGCGGGTGACGTCGCGGACGCCCTGACCGGCGAGGCCGAGGGCGGCGTTCGGCGCGTCGATGAACCGCCGCGCCATGATGCTCGAGATCACCTGGGGCACGTGGGAGATGAGCGCGACGCCGCGGTCGTGCTGCTCGGGGGTCATCTCGACCAGCGTCGCGCCGAGGTCGAGGATCAGATCGTCGATCGCGCTCGCACGCCGGTAGGTGATCTCGTCGTGCGCGGCCACGACCCAGGGCCGTCCGGCGAAGAGATCGGCTCGGGCGGCCAGCGGCCCCCCGCGCTCACGACCGGCGAGCGGGTGCGAGCCGATGTAGCGCGAGACGTCGGCGCCACGGGCGACGAGGTCGTCGAGGATGCCGCCCTTGACGCTGGCGACATCGGTGACGATCGCCTCGGGGAACGCGCCGAGCTCCGCGGCCACGACGGCGGCCGTGACGTCGGGCGGCACCGCCACCACGACGAGTTGCGGTGCGTCGTCGGGCCGGGCCGGGCGGCCGGCGCCGAGGTCGACCGCGATGGCCACGTGCGTCGGGGAGGCGTCCGCGAGGATCACGTCGAGGCCGCGGCTGCGCAGGCCGAGGCCCACGCTCGTACCGAGCAGGCCGGCACCCACGACCCGCACCGGGCCGATGAGGCGTGATTCGGTCACGAGTCCCCTTCGTTCGATGCGGTGCCGGCATCCCGGGCGGCATCCGCGGCGCGGGAGATCGTGAGCAATTGGCCGAGTTCCACCTTAGTCAACTCGCGCATGGCGCCCGAGCGGAGGGTGCCCAGGTTCAGCGGACCGAAGCTGCGCCGCACCAGTTCGACCACCGGATGCCCCACGGCGTCGAGCATGCGCCGGACGATGCGGTTCCGGCCCGAGTGCAGGGTGAGCTCCACCATCGAGTGGCGGTCGTCGCCCTGTTGCTGGATGATCTTGGCCCGGTCGGCCTTGATCATGCCGTCCTCGAGCTCGACGCCGTGCTTGAGCTGCTGCACCACCTGCGGCGTGACGCGGCCGCGCACCTTCGCGATGTAGGTCTTCTCGACGCCGAACGAGGGGTGTGCGAGCACGTGCGCGAGATCCCCGTCGTTCGTCAGCAGCAGCAGGCCGCTGGTCTCCGCGTCGAGGCGGCCCACGTTGAACACGCGCTCCTCGAGCCCCTCGGTGAACCGGGTGAGGTCGGGGCGCCCCTGTTCGTCGCGCATCGAGGAGACCACCCCGCGCGGCTTGTTGAGCATGTAGTACCGCTTCGCCGGGTCGAGCTGCACCGCGACGCCGTCGACCGCCACGAGATCGGTCGCCGGGTCGATGCGGCGGCCGAGTTCGGTCACGACCCGGCCGTTCACCTCGACGCGGCCCTCGACGATGAGCTGCTCCGAGACCCGCCGGCTCGCGACTCCGGCCGCGGCCAGCACCTTCTGCAGGCGCACTCCCTCGGCGAGGCCGGCGCCCTGGTCGTCCTGGTCAGTCACGATCGAATCCCTCCTGGCCGTCGTCGAGCAACGGCGAGATGTGCGGCAGCTCGTCGAGCGAGTTGATGCCGAGGTTGGTGAGGAGCGCATCGGTCGTCCCGTAGAGGATGGCGCCCGTCTCGGCATCCGTCGCGACCTCGGTGATGAGGCCGCGGCCGAGGAGCGTGCGCACGACGGAGTCGACGTTGACCGCGCGGATCGAGGCGATTGACGAGCGTGAGATCGGCTGCTTGTAGGCGATCACCGACAGGGTCTCGAGGGCGGCCTGCGACAGCCGAGTCGACGACTGGGTGATCACGAAGTCGGCCACGAGCGCGTCGTAGTCGCCACGCACGTAGAACCGCCAGCCGCCGCCGACCTCCCGCAGCTCGAAGCCGCGACGGATGCCCCGGCCGGCCGGCCGCTCGTCGGCCACGTCGGTGCGCGGCTCCCCCGACGGCGCGCCGCCGTCGTAGTCCGCCAGCAGGCGTGCGATCGACGCGCGCACCTCGGCCACGGGACGCGCGACCGCGGCGGCCAGCGTCACGATCGAGAGGGGCTCGTCGGCGATGAAGAGGATGGCCTCGAGCGCGCGATCGAGGTCGAGGTGCGGTTGTCCGGGCACGTCGAGCGGCGTGACGATCGAGAGCTCGGGTCCCTGGGCCGTGTCGTCGGGCGTCGCCTCGACATCGGCCGCGTCCGGTTCCGTCGCGGCATCCGTCACGGTCGCGGCATCCGGGTCATTCGTCATAGTCGGCTCCAAGGCTGTCGAGATTCTCGTCGTCCCACGACTCGGCCGCCCACCGCAGCGTGAGCTCGCCGAGCGGCTCCACCTGGTCGAAGCCGATCGCGGCGTGCCGGTACAGCTCGAGCACGGCGAGGAACCGGGCCACCACGACGCCCGGCTGGGCGATGCCGGCGATGAGCTCCCGGAAGGTCACCGGCTCGCCGCGACGCAGCACCGCGACGACGTGCGCGGCCTGCTCGCGGATCGACACCAGCGGTGCGTGCAGGTGGTCGAGGCCGACCGCGGGGATCGCACGCGGCGTCAGCGCCAGGGTCGCGATCGCCGCGAAGTCCTCGGCGCTGAGGGTCCAGCGCAGCTCTGGCTCGCGCTGCCGGAAGCGGTCCTCGAGCCTGACCACTCGCGCGTGACGCCGGGATTCCGCCTCGAGGTGCGAGGCGAACCAGCGCGACGCCTCCTTGAAGGCGCGGTACTGCAGCAGGCGGGCGAAGAGCAGGTCGCGCGCCTCGAGCAGCGCCACGTCCTCGGCATCGACGAGCTCGCCCTGCGGCAGGAGTCCGGCGACCTTCAGGTCGAGCAGTGTCGCCGCCACCACGAGGAACTCCGACGCCCGGTCGAGCTCCTCCTCGGAGTCGACGCCGCGCAGATACGAGATGAACTCGTCGGTCACCGCGGAGAGCGACACCTCCGTGATGTCGAGCTCGTGCTTCGAGATCAGCGAGAGCAGCAGGTCGAATGGACCCTCGAAGTTCGTGAGCGCCACCCGGAACCCGGCATCGGATGCCTCGGACGGCACGCCGGCGTCAGGGCCCGCCGCGCCGTCGGCGCCCGCTCCAGGTACCGGCAGGGCTTCAGGCGACCGCGCCACGGAAGACCAGCTCCCTCGCGAGCTGCCGGTACGACTTCGACGCCTGGTGCTCGGGGGCGAACTCGGTGATCGGCGTCGCGGCGACCGTCGCGTCGGGGAACTTCACCGTGCGCGTGATGACCGTCTCGAGCACCTTCTCGCCGAACGCGTCGACCACGCGCTCGAGCACCTCGCGCGAGTGGAGCGTGCGCGCGTCGTACATGGTGGCGAGGATGCCGTCGAGCTCGATCGCCGGATTCAGTCGGTCGCGCACCTTGTCGATCGTCTCGATGAGCAGCGCGACGCCGCGCAGCGCGAAGTACTCGCACTCGAGCGGAATGACGACCCCGTGGCTCGCGGTGAGCGCGTTCACGGTCAGCAGGCCCAGCGACGGCTGGCAGTCGATGAGGATGACGTCGTAGTCAGATGCCACGCGCCGCAGCACGCTCGCGAGGATCTGCTCACGGGCGACCTCGGTGACGAGGTGCACCTCGGCGGCCGACAGGTCGATGTTCGCGGGGATCACGTCGAGGTTCTCGAGCATGGTGTGCTGGATGGCGTCGGCCGGCTCGACGCTCCGCGAGAGCAGCAGGTCGTAGATCGTCGGCACGTCGTGCGTCTGCACGCCGAGGCCGGCCGAGAGGGCGCCCTGCGGGTCGAAGTCGACCGCGAGCACTCGGCGTCCGTACTCGGCGAGCGTCGCGCCGAGGTTGATGGTCGTCGTCGTCTTGCCGACGCCGCCCTTCTGGTTGCAGAGCGCGATGATGCGTGCCGGGCCGTGCGAACGCAGCGGCTTGGGCTCGGGGAAGTCGCGCAGGGGGCGACCGGTGGGACCGACCTCGGGCTCCAGCGAAGCGATGCCGTCCGCCGGGTCCTGCGTCTGGTGCGTCACGTGGTCTCTCTCCTGGGTCCTTCTTGCCTGCGGCCGTGCGGGCGTCTGGTCGATTCTAGCGAGCACGAGGGTGGGCGGCCGTGTACATCTCCCGGAGTGTATCGGCTGTGACGAGGGTGTAGATCTGGGTCGTCGCGACCGACGAGTGGCCGAGCAGCTCCTGCACCACCCGCACGTCGGCGCCGCCTTCGAGCAGGTGCGTCGCGAACGAGTGCCGCAGGGTGTGCGGTGAGACGGATGCCGCGATGCCGGCTCGTTCGGCCGCCCGGTGGATCACGTCCCACGCCGCCTGTCGCGACATCCGTCGACCGCGCAGGCCGAGGAGCAGCGCCGGCGTCGCGGTGCCGCGGGCGGACAGCGCCGGCCGCGCCCGCACCAGGTAGGCGTCGACCGCCCGCCGCGCATAGGAGCCGAGCGGCACGATGCGCTGCTTGCCGCCCTTGCCGAGCAGCCGCACCACGTCGCCGTCGACGAGGTCGTCGACGTTGAGCGAGACCGCCTCCGACACCCGGGCGCCGGTCGCGTAGAGCAGTTCGAGCAGCGCGGTGTCGCGGAGCTCGTGCAGCTCCTCACCGCCGACCGCGGCGATGAGGGCCTCGACGTCCTCGACCGGGATCGCCTTCGGCAGCCGCATGGGCAGCTTCGGGGGACGCAGCTCCCGCGACACGTCGTCGGCGATCACGCCCTCGTCGGCGAGGAATCGGTGCAGCCCGCGCACGGCCGAGAGGATCCGCGCGATCGACGAGGTCGCGAGCGGCGGCTGTCGCTGCGCGCCGAGGAACCGCACGAAGTCGGCCAGGTCCTGTTCGCGCACCGTGCCCGGCCCGTGGAGCCCGCGGTACGCCAGCCAGTCGGCGTAGATGGCGAGGTCGCGACGATACGACACCACGGTGTTGCGGGACGCGCCGCGTTCGACCGTGAGGTGACGGAGGTACCCGTCGGCCCACGCGGCATCCGTCATCGCGGTGCCGGCTCGCCCCGCGGCGTCGATCGCGTCGGCCACGCTGCATCCGCCTCGCCGAGGGTGCTCCAGTCGCGCGCGCGCGACGCGTGCGCGGCGAGGACCCCGATCGTGAGCGACGGATTGCCCACGCGGCGCGCGAGCACGGCGTCGACGCACTCGTCGAGCGGCACCCACCTCGTCTCCATATCGGCCTCCTCGTCCTCGCGGTCGAATGCCTCGGACGCGTCCTCCAGCCCGCGGGCGAGGTAGATGCGGATCGCCTCGTCGCTGCCGCCGGGCGAGGTGAAGAAGTCGGCGAGCACGGCCCAGTCGGATGCCACGAGGTCGCCCTCCTCGGCGAGCTCCCGCTGTGCGGCGACGAGCGGGTCCTCCCCGGTGACATCGAGGAGCCCCGCGGGGATCTCCCACTCCCGCGTGCGCACCGGATGCCGGTACTGCCGGATCAGGAACACGCGATCGGCGTCATCGAGCGCGAGCACGGCGACGGCACCGGGGTGGTCGACGTACTCGCGCACGATCGGCTTCCCGCCGTACTCGACGGTGTCGCGGCGGAGGTCCCAGACGCGCCCGCCGAACACCTGCTCGCTCTCGCGCACGGGCAGGTCGGCGGGTTCGTCGTGGAGCGGTTCAGCCATTCGCGACGTCGAAGAGCAGGCTCGCCTGCTGGCGCTCGAGGGCCGCCGCGACGAGGCCGCGGAAGAGGGGGTGCGCGTCGTTCGGGCGGCTGCGCAGCTCGGGATGCGCCTGCGTGCCGACGTAGAACGGGTGCACGTCCCGGGGAAGCTCGACGAACTCGACGAGGTGCCGATCGGGCGACATGCCCGAGAACACGAGGCCGGCGTCGGCGATGCGATCGCGGTAGCCGTTGTTGACCTCGTAGCGGTGCCGGTGGCGCTCGCTGACCTCGGTCGAGCCGTACAGCTCAGCAGCGATCGAGCCGTCGGCGAGCTTCGCCGGGTAGAGGCCCAGGCGCATGGTGCCGCCGAGGTCGCCGCCCGCGATGATCTCGACCTGCTCCTCCATGGTCGCGATGACCGGGAACCGGGTGTCGGGATCGAACTCGCTCGACGACGCGCCGTCGAGGCCCACGACGTTGCGGGAGTACTCGATGACCATGCACTGCAGCCCGAGGCACAGCCCGAGCACCGGGATGCCGTTCTCGCGGGCGAAGTGGAGCGCGCCGAGCTTGCCCTCGATGCCGCGCACGCCGAACCCGCCGGGCACGCAGATGCCGTCGAGCCCGGCGAGGTGCTTCTGCGCGCCCTCGGGCGTGCGGCACTCGTCGGACGGGATCCACTCGATGTGGACCTTCGTGTCGTTCGCGAACCCGCCTGCGCGGAGCGCCTCCGTCACCGAGAGGTAGGCGTCGGGCAGGTCGATGTACTTGCCCACCAGGCCGATGGTGACCTCGTGCTTGGGGTCGTGCACCACGTCGAGCAGTTCGCGCCAGCCCGACCAGTCGACGTCGGCGGCCTTGCCATCGAGGCCGAGCGACTCGATGATGTAGGCGTCGAGGCCCTGGTCGTGCAGCATCGTGGGGATGTCGTAGATGGACGGCACGTCGACGGCGTTCACGACGGCCGCCTCGTCGACGTCGCACATGAGCGCGATCTTGCGCTTGTTCGACTCGGTGACGGGGCGATCGCTGCGCAGCACGAGCGCGTCGGGCTGGATGCCGATGGAGCGAAGGGCCGCGACGGAGTGCTGCGTGGGCTTCGTCTTCTGCTCCCCCGACGCGCCCATGAACGGCACGAGCGAGACGTGCACGAAGAACACGTTCTTGCGGCCGAGCTCGTGTCGCACCTGGCGCGCCGACTCGATGAACGGCTGCGACTCGATGTCGCCGACCGTGCCGCCGATCTCGGTGATGATCACGTCGGGCTTGGGCGTCTCGGAGGCCTGCAGGCGCATGCGGCGCTTGATCTCGTCGGTGATGTGCGGGATGACCTGCACGGTGTCGCCGAGGTATTCGCCGCGACGCTCCTTGGCGATCACGGTCGAGTAGATCTGCCCGGTGGTGACGTTCGCCGCTTGGCTGAGATTGATGTCGAGGAACCGTTCGTAGTGACCGATGTCGAGGTCGGTCTCCGCGCCGTCGTCGGTCACGAAGACCTCGCCGTGCTGGAACGGGTTCATGGTGCCCGGATCCACGTTCAGATATGGATCGAGCTTCTGCATGACGACTCTGAGGCCCCTGGCTGTCAGGAGATTGCCGAGACTCGCCGCCGTGAGTCCCTTGCCCAACGAAGAAACGACACCACCGGTCACGAAGATGTGCTTGGTCGTGTCGTTCGAATTGTCTGTGCTCGAAAGAGCTCTGCCGCGTTCATCCACCACGGGCTTATAGCCTAACCCACGTTCCTGACCGTTCGGCTCGACATGCCGCACGCGCTCCCCCATTCCCTCGGCACCGGTCGGATGCCGCGACTCGGACGCCCTGGCCGAGACCGTCACGCCGCGCGATCCGCCGCGATCTCCAACAGCTCACGCGCGTGCGCCAGGCCGCTCGCCGAGTCGCTGAGCCCCGACAGCAACCGCGCCATCTCGGCCTCGCGCTCGGCACCCTCGAGCTGGCGGACGCTCGACGAGGTGACCTGCCCGTCGGTGCCCTTCACGACGCTCAGGTGATTCGTCGCGAACGCCGCGACCTGGGCGAGATGGGTCACGACGATGACCTGCGACTGTTCGGCGAGGCGGGCGAGTCGACGGCCGATCTCGATCGCGGCGGCGCCACCGACGCCGGCGTCGACCTCGTCGAACACGAACGTGGGCACGGGGTCGCTGCCGGCGATGACGACCTCGATGGCGAGCATCACCCGGGAGAGCTCGCCGCCCGAAGCCCCACGAGCGACGGGCCGCGGCTCAGTGCCGGGGTGCGGCTGCAGCAGGATCGAGACCTGGTCCCGTCCATGCGCCGCTGGTTCGTGGTGCGGGTCCACGACGACGGAGAGTCGGGCGTCGGGCATCGCCAACGCCCCGAGCTCGCTAGTGACCGCCTCGGCGAGGCGCGCAGCGGCCTCCGTGCGCAGTTCGGAGAGCCGGGCCGCGAGCCGGTCGACTTCGATCGTCAACCGCTCGACCGACGCCTCGAGCCCTTCGATGCGCTCGTCGTCGCCGTCGAGCTCGATGAGCCGGAGCCCGCCGCCGCGGCGGAACTCGAGCACGTCGTCGAGGCTGGTGCCGTGCCGTCGCACGAGGGACGTGAGCAGCGCGCGCCGCTCCTGCACCACCTCGAGCTCTCGTCCACCATCGGCATCGAGGCCCGTGAGGTAGCCCGACAGTTCGGTCGCGGCATCTGCGAGCAGGAACCCGGCGCTCTGCAGCGCCTCGGCGACCGGGGAGAGCGCGGCATCGTGGTCGATGACACGGTCGAGGTGCCGCCTGGCGCTGTCCACGAGCGCGATGGCGTCGGGGGCGCCGTCGCCGAGGTCTTCGGCCGATATCAGCGCCTTGGCCTGCGCCGCCGCCGCGCGCAGCTCCTCGAGGTTCGACAACCGGTCGGCGCGCTCGGCGAGCTCCACGTCTTCTCCCGGCTGCGGATCGGCCGCCTCCACCTCGTCGAGCGCCTCGCGCAGCTCCTCTGCCTCGCGAACCCGGGTGTCGTGCGCGGTGCGCAGCAGCTCGAGCTCCGCCGAGTCGGCCCGCCACGCCGTGAACGCCTCGCGATACCGGGACACCGCCTCCTGCAACGGGGCGCCGGCGAACCGGTCGAGCGCCTCGCGCTGGGCGAGCACCGATCGCAGGCGCTGCTGGTCGGCCTGGCCGTGCACGACCACGAGCTCCTCGCCGAGCTCGCTCAGCACCCCGACGGGCGCGCTGCGTCCGCCCACGATCGCCCGGCTGCGTCCCTCGGCCGAGACGGACCGGCCCAGGAGCAGCTCGCCGCCCTCGACGTCGCCCCCGGTCTCGGCCACGCGATCGGCGATCGCACCCTCGTCGGGCACCAGCCACCGGCCCTCGACCCATGCCTGCTTGGCACCGCTTCGCACGGCGCCGGCGTCGGCACGCGCGCCGAGCAGCAGCCCGAGCGCGGTGACGACCATGGTCTTGCCGGCGCCGGTCTCGCCCGTGACGGCGGTGAACCCGCGCCCCAACGGAAGCGTCGCCTCGGCGATGACGCCGAGGTCGCGAATTCCGAGCTCCTCAATCATCGACGACCTCAATCACGCCCGACCGGGCCTCGCCAGCCGGTGACGGGCAGCTGGAACTTGTTCACGAGTCGATCGGTGAACGGCGCCTCGTGGAGGCGCGCCAGTCGGACCGGCGTCGGTGACTTGCGCACGATGACCCTCGCGCCCGGCGGCAGGTCGAAGGTGCGACGGCCGTCGCACCAGATGACGGCGGACGCCTGGGTGCGCTGCAGGATCTCGACCGCGAGCGAGGAGTCGGCGCCCACGACGAGCGGGCGCGCGAAGAGGGCGTGCGCGCTGAGCGGAACCATGAGCAGGGCTTCGAGGCTCGGCCACACGACAGGTCCGCCGGCGGAGAACGAGTAGGCCGTCGACCCGGTCGGCGTCGCCATCACGATGCCGTCGCACCCGAAGGATGACAGGGGCCGGCGGTCGACCTCGACCACCACCTCGAGCATCCGCTCGCGTTCGGCCTTCTCGACGGTGGCCTCGTTGAGGGCCCAGCTCTCGTACACGACCTCATCGCCGAGCTTGGCGCGCACCGACAGCGTCATGCGCTCCTCGACGGTGTAGTCGCGCGCGAGTGCCCGGGCGATCGTGTACCCGAGGTCGTCGCGCTCGCTCTCGGCGAGGAAGCCGACATGCCCGAGGTTCACGCCGAGCAGGGCGACGGGATGGTCGCGCATGAGCTCGGCCGCCCGAAGGATCGTCCCGTCGCCGCCCAGCACGATCACGAGCTCGATGCGAGCCGGGTCGGTCTCCTCGAACCGCCTGACCTCGCCATTGAGCGCGGGAACGAACGCGTGCACATCGTCCCAATGCTCGGCGGCGATCACTGGCACCGCGCCGGCAGCGAGCAACTGCGTGCACACCTCGCCGGTCGCTTCGAGTGCGGACTGACGGCCGGTGTGGGAGACAACGAGGAAGTGCCGTGCGTCGTTCACGCGATCGCGCCTCCTGTCACTTCGTCCACCCGACGCATCCATTCTGTCGGATTCACCCCACGCGCTGCGCTGAGGTGCGCGAGATACTCATGGTTCCCGTGGCTTCCGACGATTGGGGAGGACAGGACTCCCGCGGTTCCCAGGCCGAGGTCGAACGCGGCCCAGAGCACGTTCGCCAGCGCCTCGGCCCGGAGCGCGGCATCGCGCACCACGCCCTCGCGCACGCCCCCGCGGCCGACCTCGAACTGCGGTTTCACGAGCAGCACGAAATCGGCGTCGTCGGCCCCGGTCGCCCGGAGCGCCGGCATCACGGTGGTCAGCGAGATGAACGAGAGGTCGGCGGTCACGAGCGACGGCGGCTCGTCGACTCCCGTCGCCCTGGCGAGTGCCGCGCGATCGAGGTCGCGCACGTTGCATCCCTCGACGAGGACCATCCCGGGTGCGCCGTGCAGCTCGGGCGCGAGCTGGCCGTGGCCCACATCGACCGCGAGTACCGTACGCGCGCCGCGCTCGAGGAGCACCTGCGTGAATCCTCCGGTCGACGCGCCGGCATCGAGCGCCACGCGTCCGGCGGGGTCGACGGCGAACCCGTCGAGCGCGGCGATGAGCTTGTGCGCGCCTCGGCTGACGTAGTGGTCGGATGCCGCGACGGCCAGCTCCGCCGACTCCGGCACCTTCAGCGACGGCTTCAGGGCCGGCCGGCCGTCGACCGTCACGACGCCCGCGGCGATCAGCGTCGCGGCCTGCGTGCGCGACCGAGCGAGCCCGCGCGCGGCCAGCGCCGCATCCAGTCGCTGTTCGGGCATCGTCAGTTCGGGTCGCGCGACGGGTCGGATCGCTCGAGCTCGGAGCGAAGGCGATCTGCGAGCTCCTGGTAGCGGGGCGCCCGCTCGGCCAGCGGAACCGACTCGATGTCGTGGATGTCCGCCGCCGCGTCGTCCGACGCCTCACCCGAGCCCGACACGGCACCCGACGCGTCTGCGGATGCGGCAGCCGCCGCTTCGACGCCATCGACGTCGTCTGGCTCTCGGAGGTCGTCGGTGCTCATCGCACCAACGCTACCCCGACCGGCCGACGCCGCGGTGGCACGAATCACGCGTAGAGGCTCGGAGGCACATCCAGGGCGTGGATCGCGGTACCCGACTGCCAGATCGCCGCGCAGGCGGCGCGGAGCAGGTCGAGCCCGCCGTCGCCGGGCGAGACGATGACGACCTTGCGGCCGTCGATGCGCACGCGCGCCTCGTTCACGCGCACCCCACCACCACGTACCGGCTCGACGACCGGGTACGGCTCGTGCAGCCCGCGCAGGTCGCGCAGGATGAAGTCCGGCCGGCTCGCGGCATCCGCGGCCAGCACCTGCTTCGCGCGGTCGATGCCCGTCAGCACCACGGCGCTCGCCATTCCGGCCCGGTTCGCACCGAGGATGTCGGTGTCGAGGCGGTCGCCCACGACGAGCGGGCGGTCGGCGCCGAATCGACGCTTCGCCTCATCGAAGATCGGCGTCTCCGGCTTGCCGGCGACGACCGGGAACCGGCCGACCGCGGTGTGCACCGCGGAGACGAGGGTCCCGTTCCCGGGTGCGATGCCGCGAGCGACGGGGATCGTCCAGTCCATGTTCGTCGCGATCCATGGGATGCCCGGGGTCGCGGCATCCGGACCGCCGTGGGCGTTGAGTGCGAACGATGCCTCGGCCAATTCGCGCCATCCCACCTCGGGAGCGAAACCCTGCACGACCGCGTCGGGCGCGTCATCGGCGGAGCGCGTCACGCGGAAGCCGCGCTTCTCGAGCTCGACCACGATGCCCTCACCGCCGACCACGAAGACCAGCGCGCCGGGGTCGACACGCTCCTCGAGCAGCCGCATGGCGGCCTGCGGCGACGTGACGACATCGTGGGGCACGACCGCGAGGCCGAGCTCGGCCAAGTGGCCGGCGACGGATGCATCGCTGCGCGACGCGTTGTTCGTGATGTAGCCCACCGAACGCTGCGCCTTGGCGCGATTGAGGCTCTCCACCGCGTGCGGGATCGCACCGGAGCCCGCATAGACCACGCCGTCCAGGTCGGCGAACACCGCGTCGATCCCCTCGAGCGGGGTCGTCGGCTCAGTCCTCGTGCGGAACAGGCCCATCGGGCGCGTCCTCGTTCGCATCGGTGGGGTCATCCCGCTCGAGCGCCTCGCCCTCTGCGAGCACGGCGGCGACCTCGTCCTCGAGCACGTCACCGGGGTCGCCGGCAAGCCCGTCGTGCACGACAGGCGCCGGGTTCGCCGACTCGGTGGCGACCGGACCAGTCGACACGACGTCGGCCATCACCGATGTGCTGGGTGCCGCCGCCTCGTCGTGCTCCACACCGTCCTCGAGTTCGACCTCGAAGATCTCGACGAGCTCGGATTCCGCCGCGGGGCCGTTGAGCGCTTCCTCCGCCCGGTTCGCACGGGAACGCCAGTCCGCAGCTTCCGAGTCACGCCCGAGCTCCTCGAGCACCTCGGCATAGGCCGCGAACAGCGCTGGGCTGTACGAGAAGGCGCGGTCGGGATCGAGCTGGGGGATCTCGAGCTCCGCAAGCGCGAGCTCGGGCTGTTCCAGGTCCAGGCGGGCACCCGACATCGCGATCGCGAGCCCGACCTGCACCGCCGCCGGCAGTTCATTCCGGTCGACGGCGCGACCGACCTCGAGCGCGCGGTCGGGTCGTCCGACACCGCGTTCACTGTCGACCATCAGGGGCAGCTGGTCGTTGCTGCCCGAGATCCGGCGGAACGTGCGCAGTTCGCGGAGCGCGAGCTGGAAGTCGCCGGTCGCGTACGCCGTGATCGCCAGGGTCTCACGGACGACGGCGATGCGCCCGGCGCGGCGAGCGGCGGACATCGCGTGCTGGTGCGCGAGCTCGGGGTCCTCGTCGAGGTACTCGGATGCCGCGACGAGGTGCCGCGCCACCCAGTCGGCGTTCTCCTTGCTGAGCGTCTTCAGTTCGGCGCGGGCGCCACGATCGAGGTCGCGCGCCTCGATGCGGTCGGGGATCTCTGGGTCGTCATGACGCGGACGCACCGCGAGGTTCGCGGCGCCGAAGTTCTCGCGCGGCTCCTCGTACTTCGGTCCGCGGGCATCCGACCGAGGTCCGCGTCGATCGTCGGAGCGATTGCCGGCACCCGAGTACGGACGCTTCTCGCCACCACCCGAGTACGGACGCTTCTCCCCACCCGAATAGGGACGCTTCTCGCCACCCGAGTACGGACGCTTCTCCCCGCCACCCGAGTACGGACGCTTCTCCCCACCCGAATAGGGACGCTTCTCCCCACCACCCGAGTACGGACGCTTCTCCCCACCACCCGAGTACGGACGCTTCTCCCCACCACCCGAGTACGGACGCTTCTCCCCGCCACCCGAGTACGGACGCTTCTCCCCGCCACCCGAGTACGGACGCTTCTCCCCGCCACCCGAATACGGACGCTTCTCCCCGCCACCCGAATACGGACGCTTCTCCCCACCACCCGAATACGGACGCTTCTCCCCACCACCCGAGTACGGACGCTTCTCCCCACCCGAATACGGACGCTTCTCCCCGCCCGAATACGGACGCTTCTCCCCGCCACCCGAATAGGGACGCTTCTCGCCACCACCCCGTGATGCGTCGCGCCCGGCGCCCTGGCCGCTCCTGCTCGATGAGGAGCCTCTGGCGCTTCCTTGCGCCCGGTCGCCACCCCGATCGTTGCGTTTGGGGCGGTCGTGCTCACCCGAGTCGTGCGTCGAATCGCTCACGATTGTCCCGTCGTGTGTGGAGTCCTCATCGGACTCAACCGTACTGCGACCGACGTCGCATCGGCCCGTTAACGAGAAATGGCCACCCGTCTTCGGGTGGCCACTCCTCAATGAATGTCCGGCGGTGTCCTACTCTCCCACAGGGTCGCCCCTGCAGTACCATCGGCGCTGCGAGTCTTAGCTTCCGGGTTCGGAATGTGTCCG